>CAKTXR010000012.1 GCA_934631025.1 uncultured Clostridia bacterium | reverse complement strand
TCTTCTGCGGTGGCAGAGGAGCTGCCGTTTGCGCAGTCCAGTGCAACGCGCATGCCGGAGCAGTCGGTCTGTACACCGTCCCGGATGATGTTGACGGTGATGTCCGGGTCGATGAAGCCCAGCAGGTCGAGGTCGACGTCCAGATCGGTGTCGATCTTGATGATGTCCTTTTTGCCCATCTTGCGGCTGTTGACGTTCTTGATGATGGCCACGGAGCAGGTCAGCACGTCCAGATTGAGGAATTTATAGATTTCCATGCTCTTGCCGGCCTTGATGTGGTCGAGCACGATGCCGTTGTGAATCGAATCGATATTCATTTATTCCACCTCCAGCAGCTTGAGTATGAGCGCCATGCGGACGAACTTTCCGTATTTGGCCTGTTTGAAGTAGCAGGCGCGCTTGTCCTTGTCCACGGCGGTCGAGATTTCGTTGACGCGGGGCAGCGGGTGGAGGATGATCATGTCGTCCTTGGCTGATTGCAGCTTTTCGGGCGTGAGGATGTAGCTGTCCTTCAGGCGCAGGTAATCCTCCTCGTTGAAGAAGCGCTCGCGCTGCACGCGGGTCATGTAGAGCACGTCCAGCTGGGGCATGACGGCCTCCAGATCGGTCGTCTGAATGTATTCGAGGTTCTTCGCCTGAAGAATCTCCTTTTTGATGTAGCTGGGCAGCTTCAGCTCGGCGGGAGAGATCAGCACGAATTTCACGTTTTCATAGCGCGAGAGCGCGGCGATGAGCGAATGAACGGTGCGGCCGAATTTCAGATCGCCGCAGAAGCCGATCGTGAAATTGTCCAGCCGTCCCTTTTCGCGGGAGATGGTCAGCAGATCGGTCAGCGTCTGAGTGGGGTGGTTGTGGCCGCCGTCGCCCGCGTTGATGATCGGCACCTCGCTGACCATCGAGGCCACCAGCGGCGCGCCCTCCTTGGGATGGCGCATGGCGATGATGTCGGCATAGCCGCCCACGACGCGCACGGTGTCGGCGACGCTCTCGCCCTTCGACGCGGACGAGGATGACGCTTCCGAGAAGCCCAGCACCTGCCCGCCCAGCTCGTACATGGCGGCTTCAAAGCTCAGCCGCGTGCGGGTGGAGGGCTCGAAAAACAGCGTCGCCAGCTTTTTGTAGCGGCATTTTTCGCGGTAAACGTCGGGATGGGCGATGATGTCGTTGGCCTTATTCAGCAGCTCGTCGATTTCAGCGGTGGAGAGATCGAGTATGTCAATGAGGTTTCTCATGCGTGCTTTCCTCCAATCCAGCTTTCGTCCTCGGGATGATCGCGGAAGGCGAGCAGGCGGGCCACGTCGCCGCTCTGAATCAGGCCGTCCCGCGCGGCCACGGTCACAACGGCGTCGAAATCGGTCAGCGACACGTTGCGCACATTCGCGGCGGCCATGCGGTCAAGGCCCTTCTTCATGCCGTAGGTGAACAGGCTGGCGATGCCCAGCACCTCCGCGCCGGCCTCGCGCAGCGCTTCCACAACGTCCAGCGCGCTGCCTGCGGTCGAGATCAGATCCTCGACGACGACGACGCGCTGACCTGCCTCGAGCTTGCCCTCAATGCGGTTGTTGCGGCCGTGATCTTTCGCGCCGGAGCGTACATAGCCCATGGGCAGTCCCATGATGTGCGCGGCGATGGCGGCGTGGGCGATGCCGGCGGTCGAGGTGCCCATCAGCACCTGCGCGTCCGGATATTCGCGCCGAATCAGCTCGACAAGGCCGTTTTCAACGTCGTTGCGCACGGCGGGGGCGGTCAGCGTCAGGCGGTTGTCGCAGTAGATGGGGCTCTTGATGCCGCTGGCCCAGGTGAAGGGCTCTTCGGGGCGCAGGAAAACCGCGCCGATGGAGAGGAGATCGCGGGCGATGAGTTCTTTCATTTTATGTATGTCCTTTCTGCTCAAAAAGTGGATTTACAGCACGAATTCGCGCAGGCAGCGCTCGTAGGCGGCCACGGGATCGGACGCGGCGGTGATTGGGCGGCCGACGACGATGTAGTCGCTGCCCAGCTCGCGGGCGCGCTCGGGCGTGGTCACGCGCGCCTGATCGCCCACGTCGCCGCCGGCAAAGCGCACGCCGGGCGTGACGGTGAGGAAGGCCGCGCCGCAGGCCGCGTGAACCTTGCCGGCCTCGAGCGGCGAGCAGACCACGCCGTCCAGTCCGGCGGAGCGCGCATTCTGCGCATAGCCCAGCACCACTTCGTCGAGCGGGCGGTCGATGTACAGCTCGTTCTTCATGCGCTCCTCGGTGGTAGAGGTGAGCTGCGTCACGGCGATGAGCAGCGGGCGCGTGCCGTCGGGGCGGGTGAGTCCATCGAGCGCGGCGCGCATCATGTCGGCGGTGCCGAAGGCGTGCAGGTTGGTCATGTCCACGTCCAGCCCGCTCAGCACGGCCATGCTCTTCCTGACCGTGTTGGGGATGTCGCACAGTTTGAGATCGAGGAAGATTTTGTGGCCGCGCGCCTTGATGTCGCGCACGATCTGCGGCCCCTCGGCGTAGAACAGCTCCATGCCGATCTTGAGATACGGCTTTTTATCGGTGAACTGATCCAGAAAGTCGAAAACCTGTCTGCGGCCTGCAAAGTCGCAGGCGACGATAACGTCCTTGCCCATATCAGTGCGCGCCTCCTATGATGTCAGTGAGCGTTGTAACGCCGTATTTTTCCATGACGGCGGGCAGATCCCGCACGATGTCGCGGCAGGCGAAGGGGTTGACCAGATTGGCCGCGCCCACCTGAACCGCCGTTGCGCCGGCAAGCATCATTTCCAGCACGTCCTCCGCGCAGGAAACGCCGCCGATGCCGACGACCGGAATCTTGACCGCCTCGTAAACCTGATAGACCATGCGCAGCGCCACGGGCCGGATCGCCTCGCCCGACAGGCCGCCGGTGATACCGGCCACGGCGGGACGACGCGTCTTGAGGTCGATGCGCATGCCCATGATGGTGTTGATCAGACTGATCGCGTCGGCCCCTGCATCCTCGCAGGCGCGGGCGATGGCGGCGACGTCGGTCACGTTGGGGGAGAGCTTGATCCACAGCGGCTTTTTCGTCACGCGGCGCACGAGACTCGTGATGCGCGCGGCGGCTTCCGGCGTGGTGCCGAAGGCCATGCCGCCGCCGTGGACGTTGGGGCAGCTGATGTTGATCTCGATCCAGCCGACCTCGGGGCACGCGTCGATCTTTTCGACGCATTCGATGTATTCGTTCTCGGAAAAGCCGCTGATGTTGGCGATCACCGGCTTGTGGAAGCACTGGCGAATTTTGGGGATTTCCTCGCTGATCACCTTGTCGATGCCCGGATTTTGCAGGCCGATGGCGTTGATCAGGCCGGAGGGGCATTCGGCGATGCGCGGCGTGGGGTTGCCGTAGCGCGGCTCGCGGGTCGTGCCCTTGAAGGAGAACGTGCCCAGACAGTTGATGTCGTACAGCTCGGCGAACTCATGGCCGTAGCCGAATGTGCCGCTGGCCGCGATGACCGGATTGTCCAGAGTGATGCCGTTCAGCGAAACGCGCGTATTTACCATATGACTTCCTCCCTCATCAGCACGGGGCCGTCTTTGCAGATGCGTTTGTTGCCGTATTTGGTGCGGCAGGTGCAGCCCATGCACGCGCCGAAGCCGCAGCCCATGCGCTCCTCGAAGCTGTACTGGCCGGACGTGCGCGCGGCCGCTTCAATCGCGCGGAACATCGGCTCGGGGCCGCAGGCGTAGAAGTAATCGTGCTCAAGCTCGCCCATAAGGTCGCTGGGGTAGCCCTTCGCGCCGAAGCTGCCGTCCGCCGTACAGACGATCACCTTCAGTCCGGCGGCTTCCATCTCGCGCTTGTAGAAGATTTCCTCGCGCGTGTTGAAGCCCAGTATCACCGTCGGCTCGACGCCCTTTTCCAGCAGCACGCGTCCCAGCCCGTACATGGGGGCGATGCCTGCGCCGCCGCCGATGAGCAGCGGCCGTTTTCCGCCCTTGTCGATCATGAAGCCGTTGCCCAGCCCGCAGAGCACGTCCAGCGACTGGCCGGGCACCATGCGGGAAAGCGCGCGCGTGCCGTCGCCGACGATCTTGTAGAGCAGCGTGATGCGGTTTTCATTCCAGTCGCAGATGGAGAGCGGGCGGCGCAGGTAGAAGCCGTCCAGCTTGATGTTGACGAACTGTCCCGGCGCTTTGATGGCGCTCGTGTCGCCCTCGAGCGAGAGCTGCATCATACTCTTCGTGAGCGGCGTGTTGGAGCGGACGAGGTACTGTCCCTGAATCATGCTCATATCCTCCTTATCGAGCGTCCCTTTGCCAGACGATCTGGCCGTTGTGAACCGTCATCAGGCACTCGCCATAAACGGCGCGGCCCTCGAACGGCGTGGCGCGGCCCATCGAGAGAAAGGCGGTCGGGTCGATCGTATAGCGCTTATTGAGATCAAATATCGTAAAGTCGGCGCGCGCGCCCTCGCCCCATGAGCGCTCAAGGCCGAAGCGGCGGGCGGGGGAGAACGCCATCAGCTCGATCAGTCGCTTAAGCGTGATCACGCCGCGCCGCACCAGCTCGGTGTAGAGCACCGGAAAGGCAGTTTCCAGTCCCACAACGCCCATCGGGCTGTCCTGCAAGCCGCGCGCTTTTTCCTCGGCGGAATGCGGCGCATGGTCGGTGGCGATCATGTCGATCGTGCCGTCGCACAGGCCCTCGAGCAGCGCGTCGCGATCGGCGGCAGCGCGCAGCGGCGGGTTCATCTTGAAGCGGCCGTGCTCCTGTAAATCGTCCTCGCACAGCGTAAGGTAGTGCGGCGCGGTCTCGCAGGTGACGTTCACGCCGCTCTTTTTCGCCGCGCGGATCAGCGCGACGCTTTCCCTCGTCGAGACGTGGCAGACGTGATAGGCGCATTTTGTCTCATCCGCCAGCTTCAGGTCGCGCTCGATCGGCCGCCATTCGCTCTCGGAGACGATGCCGCGGTGATTGTGCGCTTCAGCATAGCGCCCCGCGTGGATATAGCCGCCGTTCAGCAGCGTATTGTCCTCGCAGTGCGCCGCGACGATCTTGTGAAGCGCCGCCGCGCGCGTCATGGCCTCGCGCATGATGGAGGGATCCTGCACGCCGCGTCCGTCGTCGGAAAACGCGATCACGTTCGGAGCCATGCCTTCGAGATCGGCGATTTGCCCGCCCTTTTCGCCGACGGTCAGCGCGCCGTAGGGGTGAACATCCACGCAGGCGGCGCGGCGGATCATCTCCAGCTGAATGTTCAGCGATTCGACGCTGTCGGGCACGGGCTTCAGGTTGGGCATGGCGCAGACGGTCGTAAAGCCGCCGTGCGCCGCGGCCAGCGTGCCTGTGCCGATCGTTTCCTTATAAGAAAAGCCCGGCTCGCGCAGATGCACATGAACATCCACGAGACCGGGCATTAAAACGCAATCGTCAAAACGAAACACGAGGGCGTTCGAAACCATATCGGTGGAAACAATACGCCCGTCCGAAACGGCCAGCGGACGGGAAACAAACTGCCCGCCGGTGTAAACGCGGCATCCCTCGATGAGAAACGACATTTTCGGCTCCTTTCTCAGAGTCGCGGCAAAGAAAAACGCCCTGCCGCGCGGCAAGGCGAATAGCTGCATACAAACCTCCCCATTCGGCGCACGGCCTGAAAAGGGCATGGAAAGCTATGACATCTTGCCGGCATCTCTGTACCGATTTAAAGATTCATCGTGGCTTATTATACGGGAAAAGAGCGCGCCTGTCAAGTTAAATGCGTCCGAAGAGTGGGGCGCGGGCATTAAGCGGGAACAAGCTCAATTAACACAAATGCGATGATCCTTTACAATTCTGCGTCTGCGCGCTATAATGAAAGGGAACCGCTGCGAAAAACGCAAAACGGAGGGAAAAGACGATGGATGATCTGAGCCTGCACTATAAGCGGCTGCTTGAAAACTGGGCGGCGTTCGCCCGTCGGGATCTGTTCCGCCCCGTCGACCGGCTCGATCTGATGTATTACGGCACGGGTACGGACACATGGGGCATCCAGACGCATCAGAAGGGCTTTGCAGCTTTCGCCGTGCTCGCGTCGCTGCCCGATGTGGATGAAAAAGCGGCCGGCATGACGCGCGCCGAGCTGAAGGACGCGGCGCTGGCCATGCTGCGTTTTACGCTGGCGAGCCACAAGAGCGGCGATTATCACTGCATGGAAGGAGAAACCGTCCGCTGGGGACACACATGGCTCACGCCGCTGGGCGTGGAGCGCATGATGCACGGCGTGGAGGCCCTCTGGGACGATATGACCGACGCGGACAGAGCAGGCCTTCGCCGGATGCTCATTTCCGAGTGCGACTGGACGCTGGATCACCGCGCCGTCGCGGGCAGCGTCATATCGCCCAACGTGCCGGAGAGCAACATCTGGTGCGGCGCGATCATGCACCGCACGGCCATGATGTATCCCGACTGTCCGCGGCGCGCCGAGTATCTCGAGCGCGGCACGGCGCTGCTGCTGAACGGCCTGTCGATTCCTTCGGACGCGACCTCCTTCGCCGATTACGACGGCCGCCCGCTTTGCGCCTGGCATGGCGGCGCGAACTTCTATGAGGACTATGCGCTCAATCATCATGAATATCTGAACGTCGGCTACATGGTCATCTGCCTGTCCAATATCGCCATGCTGCATTTTTCGTGCCGGCGGCGGGGCATAGAGGCCCCCAAGGCGCTCTATCATCACATGGAGATGCTCTGGCGGCTGATCCGCGCCTGTATTTTTCCGGACGGACGGCTGCTGCGCATCGGCGGCGATACGCGCGTGCGCTATTGCTATTGTCAGGATTATCTGCTGCCCTCGCTGTATATGATCCGCGACACGCTGGGCGACGACTGCGATGCGTTCGAGACCGGCTGGCTGGGTATGCTTGACAGGGAGACGGCCTATAACGGCGACGGCAGTTTCCTCTCAAAGCGCTGCGAGCTGTTCGCCGAGCGCTCGCCGCTGTATTTTACGCGATTGGAGTCCGACCGCGCGTGTACGCTGTCCATGGCCTGCCTGTGGCGGCGGCAGTTCGGCGAAATGAAAAAGCCGGCGGGCTGCGGCTCCTATGCGCCCGATCCCATCTGGCGCGCGCCGCTGAACGATTGGAGCAATGCTTCGATGGGCGGTATGCTGACGTGCGGAGAACACCGGCTGGCCTCGTTCGTGTGGCAGGGCGCGGAGCCGCCTACGGCGCTGATCGCCTCGCCGAAGGACAGCTCCATGGTCGAATGGCGCAGAAACCTGACCGGCTGCACGGAGGGCGGCGGCTTTATCAATCGGGCCGAGCCGGAAAGCTGGCGCGTTCATTCGTTTGAGGGCGGCTTTGCGACGTGCGGTAGCTATGTCGACGTAACGGCCGGTCTCTTGGAGGAAAATGAGACCTCCATCCGGGATGTGCGCGCCTGCGTGGCCTGCGCGGCGCTGCCCGACGGGCATACGATGGCTGTGCTGCAATGGGCGCGCGCGATTCATCGCTGCCATCTGGTGTCCTCGAGGGCGCTCAACTACATGATGCCCAACGACGTATTCAACGGCTTTAAGCGCGATTATCATGCGCAGGATAACTGGCTGACCATCGACGGACTGATCTCGCTGATCGGCGTTTGCGGCGGGAAGCCGGAGGTTCGCTCGCTTGATTACCGGCAGATCGATCTGGCGCATATTTCGTACAATCCGCATATCTTCCACAGCGACGTATACAAAAAGCGCGGCTTTCTGCGCTGCGACGAGATCTCTCTCGGCCGCGAGGGCGCGCGCTGGTACGACGCGGGCGAGACGGTCTACGACGTGGGTGCGGTGCTGGCCACCGAGCTGACCGACGGCGAAACGGCGGCGCTGGCAGCAGAGTGCGCCGTGCCGGAGATCGACGGCGGGCGGGACGTCCGCGCGCTGATTGTTCCGGGGCAGGACGGCAGACGCTATCTGATCGCCGCCAACTTTTCGGACGAGGATCAGCGCTTTGTTGCGGCGGGCCGGACGCTGGCGCTCGACGCGCTCGATGTGCGCGTGCTGGCGCTTGACTGAGGAGCGCCGGAGTTTGAGTGCGGCTGAAAGCGGCTTTTGCCGGATAAGGGTATCGGAATGCTCGACTGTCTTTTCAAGCTGAGGATGCGGGGAGAGACGGCCGCGCCCGACCGTTGCCTGTTGGTACATAGAAAAAATCCCATGGCGCGTTTTTGCGTCATGGGATTGCGTTTTATGGGAGTTTATTACGCCTTGTTGGCCTTGGCCCAGCTGTCCTTCAGGGATACGGTGCGGTTGTAGACGGGCTTCTCGGCGGTGGAATCGGGATCCTTGCAGAAGTAGCCCATGCGCAGGAACTGGAACTTCGCGCCCACCTCCGCGTCGCAGATGATCGGCTCGGCCAGAGAGGAGATGACCTTCAGGCTGTCCGGATTCAGTCGGCTGATGAAGTCCTTCGCCGGCGCGGCGGTTTCCTCGCCATCCTCGGCAGGCGTTTCTTCCTCAACGCCCTCGGCCTCGGGCAGCAGGATGGAATCGTACAGGCGCACCTCGATGGGACGCGCGTCCATGTCGCTCAGCCAGTGCAGCGTGCCCTTGACCTTGCGGTTCGCGCCTTCGCAGCCGGATTTGCTGTTCAGATCAACCGAGCAGAGCAGCTCGACGACGTTGCCGTTTTCGTCCTTCACGACGTCCTCGCACTTGATGATATAGGCACCCTTCAGGCGAACCTCGCGGCCGGGAGCCAGACGGAAAAACTTCTTGGGCGGTTCCTCCATGAAGTCCTCGCGCTCGATGTAGGCGTGCTTCGTGAAGTGCAGCGTGCGCGCGCCCATTTCGGGATGATCGGGATGATTCTCCATCTCAACTTCGTCGATCTTGTCGTCAGGCCAGTTGACGAACGTTACCTTGATGGGATCGAGCACGGCCATGGCGCGCGGGGCGACGTCGCCCAGAGACTCACGCACGCAGTGCTCGAGCAGCGCGTTTTCAACCACGGAATCGGCCTTGGCCACGCCGACGCGCTCGATGAAATCGCGGATGGCGGCGGCGGGATAGCCGCGGCGGCGCATGGCGACCAGCGTGGGCATGCGCGGATCGTCCCAGCCGGCGACATAATGCTCCTCGACCAGGCGGCGCAGATAGCGCTTGGACATCACGGTGTTGGCGATGTTCAGGCGCGCGAACTCAATCTGGCGCGGCGGATGCTGCGTAAATCCGGCCTGCTCGACCATCCAGTCGTACAGCGGGCGGTGGATTTCGTATTCCAGAGAGCAGAGCGAATGGCTGATGCCCTCGATCGCGTCCTGAATGGGATGCTGGAAATCATACATCGGATAGATGCACCACTGATCGCCCGTGCGGTGATGATGATGGCGCAGTATGCGGTACATCGTCGGGTCGCGCAGCAGCACGTTGGGGGCGCTCATGTCGATCTTGGCGCGCAGCACGCGGGAGCCGTCCGGGAACTCGCCGTTCTTCATGCGCTCGAACAGATCGAGATTTTCCTCGACGGAGCGATCGCGATAGGGGCTGTTGACGCCGGGCGTGGTGAGCGTGCCGCGGTTTATGCGCATTTCCTCAGCCGTCTGATCGTCCACATAGGCCACGCCGCGGCGGATCATGTCGCAGGCGATTTCATACAGGCGGGGGAAGAAATCGGAGGCATAGTAGAGGTTGGCCCAGTCATAGCCCAGCCAGTGGATGTCGTTTTGTATGGCCAGCACGAACTCGGTGTCTTCCTTGGTCGGGTTGGTGTCGTCAAAGCGCAGATTGCACAGGCCGCCGTACTTGCGGGCGATGCCGAAATCGATGCACAGCGCCTTGGCGTGGCCGATATGCAGATAGCCGTTCGGCTCGGGCGGGAAACGGGTGTGAACCTTTTCCGTGCGTCCGCTGGCCAGGTCGGCGTCGATAAACTCTTCGATAAAATTGCTCGCTTTTTTCTCGGTGTTTTCCACGAACGAAACCCCCTTCAGATGTTTATCCTGTTGCCCTTTATCGTATCATAACGCGGGCGCGAAATACAAGAGCCGCCGCGTTATTTTTCATGTTTCCGCCCTGATTTGGACGCACTTTTTCTAAATGAACGACTTGGCGCGCTCAATGCCGTCGTATTGCAGCGTCATGATGCGCTTTAGCAGATCGACGCTGCTCTGATCGGCCTTGGGATAATCGTTTTTTGCGCGGATCAGGCCGATCACGCCCATGGTGTTGCCCTGAATGAGGATTTCGGCCAGATGCGAGGGGCTTTTGTCCATCAGCGTGTTCAACTGCATGCCCATCCACATGCCCGCGCGGTTCATGATTTTCTCCGGCTCGGCCTGCCCGCCCAGATCGATCAGATGATTGCCCGCGTCCTGTTCGACGGCGGCGTACTGCTTCTTTTCCTCGCCCAGCGCCTGACGCAGCGCGGCGTCGCTGGTCTTGTCCATGACGAGGCTGATGCCCTCCGCGCCGTCGCGGGCCGCGCGCACGATTTCCTGTAAAAGTGAGATGCTCTGATCCATGGCTCTTTCCTCCTGAAACGAAAAATCTGGAATTTTCACTGTCAGTGTGCCGTAAAGCGGTGCGAATTATGCGCGCGATTATGAAAACATTATGGCTTATTCGCAAACGGCATTGCGCGCCGCGCCCGCTCTGTCGTATAATAAAATCACGAGATTAGGGCGAGGCCGCCCGCAAAGAGGTGTGTTAAATTTATGAAGCATTGTCCGCTTATTCTGATCTGCGACGACGACCCGAACGTCCACGAGTCCATAGGGCTGTATCTGGACGCGGAAGGCTATGAACATATTTCGGCCTATGACGGAGAGCAGGCGCTCAAGCTGGTTGAGGAGCGCCAGCCCGATCTGATGATTCTCGACCTGATGATGCCGCGCATGTCGGGCATCGACGTCTGCCGTACGATTCGCCTGACAAAGACGCTTCCCATTATAATGCTAACCGCCAAGAGCGAGGAGATCGACCGCATACTGGGGCTCGAGCTGGGCGCGGACGACTATATCGTCAAGCCCTTCAGCCCGCGCGAGGTGCTGGCGCGCATCAAGGCGGTGCTGCGCCGCTTCTCCGAGAAGGCGCCTGAGGACAAATCGATCATACGCTTTCCGCATCTGGAGATCAATCTGAGCAACTATCAGGTCAAGGCCTGCGAGCAGGTCGTGCCCTTCACGCCCAAGGAGGTTGAGATCCTTCATATGCTGGCCTCTCACGCCGGGCAGGTGTTCAGCCGCGAGCAGATTCTCTCGCACGTCTGGGGCTACGACTTTTTCGGCGACACGCGCACGGTGGATACGCACATAAAGCGCATCCGTCAGAAGCTGCCGCAGGAGGGCGTGCCGTGGTCGCTCAAGACGGTTTACGGCGTTGGCTACAAATTTGAAGTCGAGGGCTGAGGCATGAACAGAAGCGTGCTGCTCCAGAAGGTGTTTCTGGTGGTCATCGTGGCGCTGGTGCTGGCCGCGCTGTGTACCGGCGCGATATACACCGCCATATCGCGCACGCTGTTCGCCAGCATCAAATCGGCCGAGCTGCTGCCCAAGGCGCGCGTGCTCAGCCAGCTGCTCGCGCAGAAGGACGGCTCTGAAAAAACCGGCTCGATGCTGAACTTCATGAAGAGCAACGAGGAGCTGCTGGGCGGCTATTTCGTCATCACCGACGCGGACGGGAATATGGTCATAAGCAACGACGACATCGACGAGAGCGTGTTTTCGTCCATGGGCAATATCGTTGCGCGCGTGCTGAAGGGCGAGGAGGTCTCGGCCTACAGTGCGCAGACTGTGGCGAATGTTCAGATTGTGGGCGTGGGCGTGCCGATTACGCGCGACGGCGCAATCTGCGGCACGGTGCTCATCTTTGTGCCGCTCTATGAGACGATGGCCGCCGTGCGCGGACTCAACAGCGCGCTTTTGATCTCGATTCTCATCATCATGCCGATTACGGTCATGCTGGTTTATCTGATCATCGGCCGGATCATAAAGCCGCTCAGGCAGATGCGCGATGTGGCGCTGGCCATGGCGGGCGGCGATTTCAGCATCCGCGCCGACGCCGATCAGAGCGGCGAAATCGGCCAGATGGCCGCCTCGCTGAACTATCTCTCGCGCGAATTGTCGCATACGATTTCCGAGCTGACCATAGAGCGCAACCGGCTCAAGCAGTCGGTGGACAGCCTGCGCGAGGGCTTCGTGTCGATCAATTCCGAGGGCGAGGTGACCTATACCAATCCGGCGCTGCTCGAACTGTTCCCGCAGGGCGATCCGAACGCCGGGCGGCGCATGGCGCTCATCGGCGACGAGACGATCTGGGCGGCCTTCGATACCGCCGTGGCGCGCAAGCAGACCAGCGTGAAGGACATAACGCTGGGCGGGCGCGTCATACGTGCGACGATCAGCCCCGTTTCCAATGAAAAGGGCTGCACGGTCGGCGCTGTGGGCCTGTTCTCGGACATCACCGAGAGCGAGCGGCTGGAGCGGACGCGCCGCGATTTCGTGGCCAATGTGTCGCATGAGCTGCGCACGCCGCTGACCGCGCTGCGCGGTCTGATCGAGCCGCTGCGCGACGGCATGGTGCGCAGCGAGGAGGCCCGCATGCGCTATTACAACATCATATTGCGCGAGACGCTGCGCCTGTCTCGGCTGATCGACGATCTGATGGAGCTGAGCCGCCTTCAGAGCGGAAGGCTGTCGCTGGAGTGCAGGAAGGTCGATATGTCGATCATCGTGGAGGATCTGGCCGAAAAGTATACCTCCACCGCTGCGGACAAGGAGCAGACCTTTACGCTCACCACGCCGCCTGAACAGTGGCCGTGCGTTATGGCCAACGCCGACCGCGTGGAGCAGATACTTGTCATACTGCTGGACAACGCCATGAAGTATACGCCCGAGGGCGGCCGCATAACGCTGTCCGTTGAGACGGAGGGCGGCAAGGCCGTGCTGCGCGTGTCCGATACCGGCGTGGGCATTGCCGAGGAGGATCTGCCGTATGTGTTCGATCGCTTCTATAAGGCGGATAAATCGCACACCGGCTCCGGCTCGGGGCTGGGGCTGTCCATCGCGCGGGAGATTCTCCAGCAGATGGGCGAGAACATCACTGTGACCAGCGAAAAGGGCAAGGGTAGCACGTTCAGCTTCACGCTGCCGCTGGCCGCATCGGTTCCGGCAGTAAAAAATGCGCCGAATGCGTGACAAACCGATTTACAAACGGACAAAATTGTTATAATATGTCACTGGCAAAGACCGACGTTTGAAGGGAGAACACATTTATGGAATACGGAATTCAGATGTACAGCGTTCGCGATCTGACCAAGGAGAGCCTGGACGAGGCGCTGCGCCAGGTGGCCGAGCTGGGCTACAAGTTTGTCGAGTTCGCCGGTTTCTTCGGCCATACCGCCGAGGAAGTCAAGGGTATGCTGGACAAGTACGGCCTGAAGGTCTCCGGCACGCACACCGGCTGGCAGGAGGTCGCCGAGCATTTTGAAGAGACCGTGGCCTTCCACAAGGCCATCGGCAACAAGAACATCATCATTCCCGGCGCGGATCTGGGCAATCAGGAAAAGCTGGACGCCTTCATCAATATGGCCAACGAGTTCCAGCCCAAGCTGGCCGCCGAGGGCATCAGCCTTGGCTATCACAACCATGCCCATGAGTTCCGCCCCAATGAGGACGGCTCCATGATCCACGATCAGCTGGTGTACCGCACCAACCTGAACCTCGAGATCGACACCTACTGGGCGTATGTCGGCATGAAGCACCCGGTCGAGCTGCTCGAGCGTCTGAAGGATCGCATCCGCGTCATCCACATCAAGGATGGCGACGCGGACGGCCATGGCACGCCTCTGGGCATGGGCACCGCGCCCGTGGCCGACGTGTACGCCAAGGCGATCGAAATGGGCATCCCGATGGTCGTTGAGAGCGAGACCTGCAATCCCAGCGGCATGGCCGAGGCCAAGATCTGCATCGAGTACCTCAAGTCCCTCGAGAAGTAATCCGTTCATCCATAAGCCATGCGCAGCGATGTGTATGGCTTATTTTTCAATATTGCGGAGGAAAAAGCCATGAAACTGCTGATCTGCGGCGACACCGTGCCGACGGAATACAGCGCGCCGCTCTTTGAGATGGGCGATACGGATGCGCTGTTCGGTCGCGTAAAGGACGAATTTGCCGCGCACGACCGCGTGATCGTCAATCTGGAATGCGCGCTGACCGATTCTGAACATAAAATCCGCAAGTTCGGCCCCAATCTGAAGGGACCTGTGCAGACGGCTTCGACGCTCAGGGCGGCGGGCGTGACCTACTGCGCCATCGCCAACAACCATATCCTCGATTTCGGCGTGGGCGGGCTTCACGAGACCGAAAGGCTGCTGGACGCGGCAGGGCTTTACTGGTTCGGCTGCGGCGAAAACGCGCGGGAAGCGAAAAGGCCGCACTATATCGAGCAGGACGGCCGGAAAATCGCCGTGCTGGCCTTCAACGAGCATGAGTATACCTATGCGCTCGATGATCAGGCGGGCGCTGCGCCCTTTGATCCCTTCGACGCGATGGTCGAGATTGCGGCTGTCAAAAAGACCGCCGATTATCTCGTCGTGCTCTATCACGGCGGCAAGGAATACTGCGAATACCCCTCGCCGCGGCTGCGCGAATTGTGCCATGCCATGACCGAGCTGGGCGCGGACGTCGTGCTCTGCCAGCACAGCCACATAATAGGCTGCATGGAGCGGCACGCGGGCGGCACAATCGTCTACGGTCAGGGCAATTTTCACTTTGTCGATTTCAGTGAGCAGCCGTTCTGGTCGCGCGGGCTGATGGTTTCTCTGGACATCGGCGCAGACGTGAACGTCCGCTGTATTCCGATTGTCGCCGGAGAGAAGGGCGTCGATCTGGCCGGCGGCGAGGAAGCGCGCGCGATACTGGACGGCTTTAAGGCGCGCAGCGAAGAGCTGAAGGACGGGCGCTGGCTCGATGGCTGGCGGCGCTTCGTGCGCGAAAACGGCGCGGGGTATCTCGACTGCGTGCGTCAGGCGATGGACGGCGACGAGACGCACCGCGAGCTCATGGCGCACTATCTGGACTGCGAAGCACATCTGGATATGCTGCGCGAGCTGTTCAGGACGGGGCACAGTACACAGACAGACGGCGCACAGGAGGAATGAGAGCGATGAATAATCCCCAGACGCAGCATATTTTTATGATGGATCATGTGAAGCGCGAGAGCGCCTATCGCCCGGGCGAGGACTTTGCGGCCTGGCAGAAGGCGGCGCGCGAAAAGCTGGGCGCGCTGCTGGGCATGGATACGTTTGAAAAGTGCGATGACAATCTGCAAATCGAATGGACGAAAGAAGAGGCTGACTACACAGAATACCGTCTGCTGTTCAACACGGAGGCACACTATCAGGCGCGCGCGCATCTGCGTGTTCCGAAGGGCGCTCAGGGGGCCGTGCCGGTGGTGATCTGCCTTCAGGGTCACGCGACCGGCATGCACATTTCGCTGGGCGTACCGAAATTCCCGGGCGATGCGGAGACGATCAGCGGCGGCGACCGCGACTTTGCGCGGCAGGTGATCGCCAAGGGCTATGCGGCGCTGGCGCTCGAGCAGCGCGGCTTCGGCGAGTGCGGCGGCACGGAAAAAGGCCCCGCCTGCTATCAGCCGGCCATGGCGGCGCTGCTGCTGGGGCGTACGATACTGGGCGAGCGCGTGTGGGACATTTCCCGCACGATCGATCTGCTCGAGAAGCACTTCCCGCAGGTGGATGTGAAGCGGCTGGCCGTGATGGGCAATTCCGGCGGCGGCACGGCGACCATCTACGCGGCGGCCATGGACGAGCGCATCGCCGCGGCCATGCCGTCCTGCGCGTTCTGCGGCTATAAGGAGTCGATCGGCGTACAGTATCACTGCTCCTGCAACTATGTGCAGGGCGTGATGCGGTCGTTCGACATGGGTGATCTGACCGGCCTGATCGCGCCGCGGCCGCTGGTGATCGTCAACGGCCTGAAGGACACGATTTTCCCGATCGATTCGGCCAACCGCGAATATGAGACGACCGAAAGGCTCTATGCGGCCGCGGGCGCGCCGGATATGTGCCGCCACATCGTCGGGCCGGAGGGACATCGCTTCTATGCCGCGCTCGGCTGGCCGGCCTTTGACGCGCTGACCGGCTGGAATCGCTGAGGCATGACGCTTGAAGAGCTTAAGCTGCGCCGCTTGGCGAATCAATTCCTGATTCAGCCGACCGATAAGCTGACCGCCGTGCGTGCGCTGTGCGGCGTTCAGGCACAGTTTATGAAGAACGCCGTCCACGCGCTGAAAATCCGCACGAACGATGCGGACGATGCGGCGTTTTCCGACGGTCTTGTGAAAAACTGGACGCTACGCGGCACGATGCACGTCTTTGCGCGCGAGGATATGCCGCTGTTCCTGCATGAGCGCGCGGACAGGACGTATCGCGGCGAGGATTTCAGCGGCCGCACGTTCTGGAATCAGCGCGATTGCTGGGCACTGACGCCCGAGCGGCAGGGCGCGCTTTCACAGGTCATACTGGACGCGCTGCGAGAAAAGCCGCGTACGCGGGATGAGCTGAAGGCCGTTTGCCGGAACGCGGGCATGACCGACGCTGAGGAAGCAAGCCTGTTTGATCCATGGGGCGGCGGCGTGCGGGAGTTGTGCGAGCGCGGTTTTATGCACTATGCCGCGCGCGAGGACAAGACGTTCGAGCTGACCGAGCGCTTTGAACCCCTGCCGGAGGAGACGGCGCAGATCGAACTGATGCGGCGCTATTTTACGGCCTACGCCCCCGCGACGGTGCACGACGCGATGTACTTTTTCCGCATCCCGGCGAGAATGGTGAAGCGCTTTCTGGAGCGGCTGAACGCGGACTCGTTCGAGATGGACGGGCGGCGCTATTACTTCCTCACAATGGACGATGATGTGTCGTTCGATCTGCCGCGCTGCCGGTTTCTGGCGGGCTTCGATCCGCTCATGCTGGGCTATGAAAAGAAGGAAACGCCCTTCCTCAGGACGGAGCATCTGCGCGGGATATTCAATCTGGCGGGCATCGTCATGCCGGCTGTGCTGATAAACGGCACGGTGGCCGGCCGCTGGAAAAGGACGGGGAAAGCGCTGAACATTGAATGGTTCGGCTGCGTGTCGGCAGCGGACAGAGCGGCTGCGCGCGATGAAGCGGCGCGGCTGTGGGACGATCTGACGGCGATTAAGGAAACGGATATTTGAAACAATAAGAGCGCCCGTATGAAAAATGCGGGCGCTTTTGTAATGCAGGCATGGGATTCATAAGTGATTCAGTTGGGCGAGGCAGGGCGCTTTGAACGGCTCGTTCAAAAGCTGACTTAGAATCGGCCATGAGGAAGCGCTTATCGGCCAGCATGCTACGGAGCCGTCCGAATCCTGTCGGGAGAATGTCCGCTGAGACCGTCTGAACAAACGGCGATATAATAGGGCGGCACACCATGTCGGCGCGCCGCCTTTTGTGCGTCTCTTTTTCGATACCCTGTATGTCCGGCAGAACGTCGTTTGCTTCGAGCGCTATGGAGTTCATGCCGCCGAGCTGCTTTCGGCGCGGACAGTGATTGTCATCGTCAGTCCCTGTCCACGCGCACGACGCAGCCGCGGCTGAAATCGGGCAGCGTGACAAAGCCGTCCGCAACCTCGAGCGCGGTTTCATGCCGTTCGTTCATCAGCCAGTACACAGTGACGCGGCCGTTGACCGGCAGGCGCAGTCCTCGAACCGGCGCGGGCGTGAGGCCGTCGCGCAGAACGGCCTGCCAGGACGCGGCGCGCGAGCGCACATAGTACAGATCGTGCTTTTCTCCCGCCAGCGTGAGGACGTGCGCTTCGTCGGTATCCGCGCGGCCGGGCACGAAATGCTCCTTGTCCGCCTCGATGCCCTCGAGCATATCGGAAAACGGCCGGAACATTGTCCACAGGTTTTTCGGCTCGATGTAATGCTCCCAGTGCCACATATGCCCGCTGGCCGCCGCGCCGCAGAAGAACGGCGCATAGGTCAGATCGGTGAATATCAGCCCGTCGTCGTCGCAGGGATAGAAGCGGAACGGGCCGATGTGCCGGTCGTTGACCGCGCCGGTTTCGTTGAGCACACAGGGCTTTTCGGTTGAGGCGATGCGCTCGAACGCGTCAGACACGAAATCGACCGGATCGCCGCCGCAGATTTCCAGCGGCGCGCCCTGATCGAGATAGCGGTGAATCTGCGTGAACGGCATGGCGCTCGAATCGCGGAAGGGAATCATGTAGTCGCCGAGGAACTCTTCGCGATCATAGCTGCCCAGCGAATTGACGACGAGGTTGCGCGGGCTGAGCGCCTGAATCCTGTTCAGCATACGCTCGTTGAAGGCAAGGATCGATGCGCGCGGTGCGTCGACGCAGTTGAATTCGTTCCACAGCTCCCACGCCGCGACGGTCGGGTCGTTCTGATAGCGCGCGATGTAGGGCAGAATATCCTCGATCCAGCGGTCGTTCCACGCTTCGCTGTCCAGCCATTCCTGTACGCTGGTCAGCGCTTTGCCGGTGTCCGGATCGATGACGCGCTTTTCGAAAACGCCGCTCGGCGCGTCGCACAGCGTGCGGAAGTGCTCCAGACACATCTTGACGCGGATGCCGTTTTCGCGCAGCAGTTCCATCACCGCGTCCAGCCGGTTGAACACGGTCAGATCGTGCCGCCCCATGAGACTGGTGCGCGCGTCGAAATAGGGCGTGGACAGCCACAGCCGCACATAGTTCACTTTGTTCTCGGCAAGTCGTCTGATCCAGCGCTTGAACGAGGTCAGTCCCATCCACGCAGTGCCGTTGCCGATGGCGAAATGCGCGTCGGAGGCGGGGCAGTGCTCGGGACGCAGGATGCACAGATTCGGCCCGACGGGCACGAACGCATGGCCGTCGCTGGTGGCAAAGTAGCGCTTGTCCCGACCACTGATTTCCACATAGCCGGAAAGATTGGACGGCGTACACTCGAAAATGCCGCCGATCACGCCGCCTTCGCCTTGGGCGCTGAAGCGGTAAACGCCCTCGATCACCGGCGTATAGCGGAAGCAGGTGAACGCGCCGCCGTCGATTTCCTGGCTCTCAAAGCCGTGCTTGTCATAGACAAAGCGCGTGGGCTGGCAGCGGAAGGGGAGAGCCGTCTCCTTCACGCCGTCCGGGCGTGTGATGCTGACGCTCTGGCAGCCGTCGGGTACAGCGATCTGTATGCGGCCGTATTTCGGGACGCTCTGCATGGCAATATCCTCCTTATATAACAGGGGTCTGGAACGATGGTTCCATCCTTTAAGGATTCGAAGCTCTTTTCGGGAAACGCGGCGCTCGAATCCGGGGCAAGCGCCGCGCCCTGACAAAGAATGGAGACTGACAGCCATTTCCATTTGAATCATACTCTGCAAATGAAATGGCGCGCCGATTCATTTTTCAGCCAGAAACGCGTCCAGCCGGCGGTTTAATTCCCGCCGCGAGGAGACGCGCAGCACGGCGGCCTGCGGCGCATGGGCGATGCGATCGGTGATTTTTGCGTTGTTGTTCTTCCTGAACGACCACACATAGCGCAGAAAATCCGCGTTGAATCGCTCGGGACAGCCCGCGCCCATGTCGGGCCGCACCCGACCGAGATGCGTGAAAACGCGCTTGAGCACGCCGGTCAGACAGCTCAGCCGGTCATAGTCCAGCCAGATCACCGCGTCGCACTGCTCGAGTCGCATGGCCAGCGTTCGGGTGAAGTTGCCGTCAATGATCCAGCGCGGCTTTTCGAGTTCGTTTTGAAGGCGTGCGTCGAAATCCTCTTTGGAGCGCTCGGCCCAGCCGGGCAGCCAGTAGAGCGCGTCCAGATGCACGACGGGCAGACCGGTTTTCTCGCCAAGGCGGCGCGCAAGCGTGCTCTTGCCGCTCCCTGGGCAGCCGATGATCAGTATGCGCTGTGGCATGGCGTTTCCCCCTTTCTGACGCACTGTGGTTTTAACTGGAACGTGTCCTGAAAAACATCTTAATCGGCAGCGTCCGCCGTCTTGCGAGTTGAACATTTCCGATTGGGCGGCGCTGTCCGGCCTTTCGTTCTGAAACACACTCGACTGTTATAATTATGTCGCTGCCGAACCCGAAAAAGGCCGGGCGCAAGGGGTGCTAATCCTCGGGCCAGGCCATATAGGTTTCGTCAAAGCGCATCGGCTCGAGCCGTCCCTCGGAAAGCTGCGTCAGATCGGCGAGCAGCTTGTCCTCGTCGGCGCACTTGACCAGCAGCGTCAGCGTGATCACGTCGGAAAAATCCTTGTCCTCGACGATTACCGGCGCGGATTTCAGGAAATATTCCACGCGGCTGAGCATGGGATAGGACACGTCCATCATATAGCGCGCCGTGGGGTGCATGACGCCGACGCCGCACGCGTCGATGGCCGTCACCGCGCCCTGCGTGTAGGCGCGTACCAGCCCGCCCGCGCCCAGCAGCACGCCGCCGAAATAGCGCGTCACGACCACGCATGCGTTGACCACGCCGCGGTTTTTCATCACTTCGATGATGGGCATACCGGCTGTGCCGCCCGGCTCGCCGTCGTCGCTGTAGCGCATCACGCCCATGTTGCGGCCGATGATGTAGGCGTAGCAGTTGTGCGTCGCGTCGGCATGCTTTTTGCGGATTTCGGCGAGGAACGCAAGCGCTTCCTCCTCCGTTTCGGCGGGCGCGCCATAGCCGATGAAGCGCGATTTGTTGACGATAAACTCGTCGCAGCCGCGCTTCATCAGCGTTTTATAGCTGGCGGAAGCCATTGCTTACTTGGCGAGCTTGAACAGGTGATAGGCCTTCTTGCCCTTGCGGATGAGCAGGCCTTCGCCGTCCAGCATTTCGGGCGTGACGCGGAAATCGACGTCGGTGATCTTCTCCTCGCCGATGTAGAGACCGCCGGCCTGCATGGTCTTGCGGGCCTCGCCGTTGGATTTGCACAGGCCGCAGCGGGCGACCAGCGCCAAGAGGCGGTTCTCCTCCGCCAGATCGGCCGCAGTCAGCGTGGTCGTGGGCACGGAACCGGCCGTCGCGCCGCCGCCGAAGAGCGCCTCGGCCGCCTGCTGCGCCTTGAGGGCTTCCTCTTCGCCGTGGACGTTCTTGGTGACCTCGTAGGCCAGCACGCGCTTGGCCTCGTTGATGGCGCTGCCCTCGAGCGCGCCCAGACGGTTGACCTCGTCCATGGGCAGGAAGGTGAGCAGGCCCAGGCACTTCTTCACGTCCGCGTCGTCGACATTGCGCCAGTACTGGTAGAAATCGTAGGGGCTGCACTTGTTGGGATCGAGCCAAAGCGCGCCCTTCTCAGTCTTGCCCATCTTGCGGCCGTCGTGGGTGAGCAGCAGCTGGAAGGTGAGGGCGAAGGCGTCCTTGCCGTCCTTGCGGCGGATCAGATCCGCGCCGGAGAGCATATTGCTCCACTGATCGTCACCGCCGGTCTGCAGGATGCAGCCGTAGCGGTGGTTCAGCTCGAGGAAGTCATAGCTCTGCATGAGCATATAGTTGAACTCAAGGAAGGTCAGGCCGCGCTCGAGACGCTGCTTGTAGCACTCGGCGGTCAGCATACGGTTGACGGAGAACAGCGCGCCCACGTCGCGCAGGAAGCTGATGTAGTTGAGGTCGCGCAGCCAGTCGGCATTGTTGACGATCAGGGCGCTGTTGGGCTTGCTCTCGTCAAAGTCGAGGAAGCGCGCCATCTGCGCCTTGATGTGGGCGACGTTGTTGTCGATATCCTCAACGGTGAGCACCTTGCGCAGGTCGCTCTTGCCGGAGGGGTCGCCGATCATGCCGGTGCCGCCGCCCATCAGCGCGATGGGGCGATGGCCGGCGCGCTGCAGATGCGCCATGGCCATGATCGGGATGTAGTGGCCAATGTGGAGGGAGTCGGCGGTCGGATCGAAGCCGGTGTAGAAGGTCACCATGCCTTCGTCGAAGGCCTTGTACAGATCGTCCTCAAAGGTGACCTGCTTGATGAATCCGCGCTCGCGGAGAATGTCCATTGCGTTGCTCATGGAAAAACACTCCTTCAAGATATTGATGTCGCTGTGGAGACGTGAGCAGAAGAAACGGCAAAAAAGTCGCCCTCTCACAATCGAGAAGGCGACATATATGACGCGGTACCACTTCCGTTCACCGGGCGGGACAGAATGTCCGATCCGGCCTCACGCGCGCGTTCACGGGCGCACCCGGGACGGCCTACTGACAAAAAATGCGTTCAGCGTCCGGCTCAGGGATGTATTCAGTCCGCGCGCCCCGCTTCCTCGCACCGGCCGGAAGCTCTCTGAATGGGGATATGCGCCCACCTACTTGTTCCCGTCAAAGCCATATTGATAAAATTATCATAGCACAGCTCATCCGCTTCGTCAAGAGGGCAGTATGAGAATATTTCAGATTTCTTCTTCAATCATACGCGCGGCGGCTCGGCTGAGAGAAGCCAGAAAGCGGTCGGTCGGCTCGCCGTGCCGCGCCGAAAAGGCCGCTTCAAGCGCCTTTATCAGGCGTAGCGAGGCATTGTCCCGCAATTCGCCCAGAATCCATATCGCGGCGGCCTGCGGGAGCCTGTCGGGATCGACGCTGCGGTCGGCGATGGGGGACTGTGCGATTTGACGGAGCGCCGCGTAAGTCTCTTCGGAAATGCTTTTTCCGAACAGGGCCAGGATTCCCAGCAGGATTGCCGCGCCGCACCGTGTTTCGGGCTGAGCTAACATGGGTTCAAACGCATCGTCAAACGCGGTGAGCTGTCCCGCGAGTGCAAAGACGACGGCTGCGCCGAAATCGGGTGATGCGAGCAGACCGCGCAGCTCATCGAGCGTTTTTGGCGCATAAAACGGCGTCCAATCCATAAAGCCGTTCAGCTTGCAGATGATCGATGCGCGCTCATAGAGGAGCCCATCCTCGCAGAGCGCGCGTCTCACTGCCGAAATATCGACCTCGGGAACGGGACAATTTTTCTTTATGGCGAAATATGCAAGCTTTCCGGCTGTTTCGCCCAGCCGCTGCATATCCTTTTTCATCCTCAGGCAGCCGGTCAGCGCGTCGTCTACGGAGATCCCTTTGTCCGCGACGATGAGATTGCGGCTGCCTGCGGGGATCATCATGCCGGCTGTTACGGGTACGGCAATTCCGAAGGAGCGCATTTTGCAGCCGAGCCACCAGAACTTCTGTCCGAAGGAGACGCTGTTTAGATCGCCGCCGACATGATCGATCGGTGCGAAGGCATAAAATAGCGGCGCTTTTGAAAATTCTCCGCGCAAATAGGGAATGAGTTCAAGTGTTTCCAGGCCGACGATTCGCTCGGCGTCGCGATAGCCTGGAATTTCGCCGACAATGATGGTTCGATTTTCGGAGGCGTATCGCTCGCGGAGAAAGGGCGGCTTTGAGCCGATTTCGATCAGTCTTTCAGAAAGTGAAAAGTCTTCCTGAAGCGCCGACGTTCTCTGGCCGCAGTTGGTCGGCGCGTTCCGGACAAGAGAGCCGACGATTTCGGCGCGCGTCCGGGTGAAGTTCATGCGCGCGGTGTCGGCCTCGGTTCGCGTGGGAAAGCCCGCGCTGCGGACGACGATCTGGTCGCCGGTTGAATCGATCACGATTTTTGCTGCGATGCAGATTCGACCGGAGTCGGTGAAGCACTCGACGCCGATGATCCGGTCGCCTTCCATAAATACGCCCGTGACCGAGGTGTTGAGCAGCAGGCGGCATCCCGCCTTTCGCGCCGCGTCCTCGAGGACATAGGCCTTTGCCGCGCCGTGAATAAACCGGCTACCCAGTTCAGCTTCTTCCACGCCGGTGTGCATGAATGCGGAATCGCAGAGCCTCTGCGCCCGCCGATCGAGCGCCTCAAAGCGGCCGCCCGAATTGCCCCAGGCGTAGTCCCAGACGCCACCAGCCGTGCCCAGACCGCCCATTGCGCCCAGTCCGTCGACGCCGATCGTGTCCAGCTCGGCCTCCGCCCCCGAAATTGCGGCCATTGCGCCGGCTGTTCCGAGTCCGGCGACGAGCAGCGCGCAGGACATATCAAATTCGGGGCGGCAGGCGCTCTTTTCGCATTTCCCGTCTACGATATGGCTGTAAAGCATCTGCGTCCCTCCTCGAAGGCGATGTCGGCGTTTTCATAGGCGGCGGATTGTATGGCGATGATTCCGTCGGATTCTGTCATGCCGATTTGGCCGCGCACATCGGTTTCGTGCGCCGCCGCGGCAATTTTCCAGCCGGGCGAAAGCCTTGAAAGGCCGTGCTCAAACCGCGAGAGAACTTCGATCCGCGGCGCGGTTACGTCGGGCGCGAGTTTCATTGAAAGGAAGCCTTCCGAATCGAACCCGCCAGGGAAGACCTCGAATCCGTCGCAGGACAGCGCGCCGTCGCCGCTTATTCTTGCGCAGATGAGATTGAAGCGCTTTTCACCAACATGGGCGCGCGTATCGATCACTCTGTCGCAGACGACGCGCCCGAAGCCGTTCGCGCCGAAGTATCCGACGGAAAACGCGCTGTTTTCACGCTCTACTGTCGTCGGACGGCAGCACAAGAGCAGCCCGGCGCGGACGTTTTTCAGCAGTCCGCACATGATCGCGTCCAGTGCGGGCGTTGAAACGCCGTGCTTGACAAGGCCGCGGCTGATAAGCTCCTGCGCGACAACGCCGCCCGCGCTGACGGCGTTCATCGGGCGAAGCGTTCGCGTATAATCGACGGCCAGATCGGCGCCCTCGTCGATCAGAACGACGCTATCACCGCCCGCATAGGCAATCCCGCATCCCAGCGCAGTCGCGCCGAGGACAACTGTTTTGAACTTTCGAGCCATAAGCTGTTCCTGCCTTTTATTTTTTGTATATTTACTTATATCATACGCCGCCGCCTTTGTCAAGCCTGAATGGGCGCTGGCAGGGCGGCGTGAGGGGGAATGTTTTTGTCGTTCAGTTCGAGTCGCGCATTATTTAACAGCGATTGATTTGACAGCGCGACCATGCGGTTATATAATAGGACGCGAATAAAAATACACGAAAGCGGGGCATTACCGTGGCTGTCAAACAAGCGCCCTCCCTGGATCTCGTCCGTAAAATCGACGCCGAAATACCGACGCCCTTTCATCTCTATTCTGAACAGGGCCTGCGCGAGAATGCGCGCAAAATGAACAGGGCCTTCGGCTGGAATTCCGGCTATAAGGAGTATTTCGCCGTCAAGGCCACGCCCAACCCCGTCATACTGAACATCCTCAAGCAGGAGGGCTGCGGCGTGGACTGCGCCTCGCTGTGCGAGCTGATGATGGCCGAGAAGGTCGGCTTTTCCGGCGATCAGATCATGTTCTCCTCCAATGAGACGCCGGCGGGAGAGTATGAATATGCGCGCAAGCTGAACGCCATCATCAATCTGGACGACATTACGCACATCGAATTTCTGGAGCAGCACGGCGGTCTGCCCGAGAAAATCTGCTGCCGCTTCAATCCCGGCGGCGATTTCGTCTCCGGCAACACGGTCATGGGGCGGCCGGGCGATTCCAAATACGGCTTCACCCGCGCGCAGCTGACCGAGGGCATTAAGAAGCTGATGGATCGCGGCGTGAAGAAATTCGGCCTGCATTCCTTTCTCGCCAGCAACATGATCGACGAGGACTATTATCCCACGATGGCGCGGCTGCTGTTTAAGACGGCGGTCGAGCTGCACGAGGAGCTGGGCGCGGAGTTCTTCCTGCTCAATCTCTCCGGCGGCGTGGGTATTCCGTATCGGCCGGAGGAGCAGCCGGTGGACATCATCCGCGTGGGCGAACGCGTGCGCGAGGTGTTCGAGGAGATCGTCGTGCCGGCACATATCGGCGACGTGCGTATCGCCACCGAACTGGGGCGCTTCATGGCCGGCCCGAACGGCTGGCTGATCACCAGGGCCATCCATCACAAGGACACCTATAAGCACTATATCGGCGTGGACGCCTGCGCCGCCAACCTCATGCGCCCCGCGATGTACGGCGCATACCACCATATCACCGTGCTGGGCAAGGAAAACGCGCCCTGCGATCACAAATACGACGTGGTCGGCTCTCTGTGCGAAAACAACGATAAATTCGCCATCGACCGCATGCTGCCCGAAATCGACGAGGGCGACTATCTCGCCATCCACGATACCGGCGCGCACGGCTTCTCGATGGGCTATAACTACAACGGCCGCCTGCGCTCCGCCGAGGTGCTGCTCAGAGAGGACGGCTCCTTCCGCCAGATCCGCCGCGCCGAAACCCCCGCCGACTATTTTGCGACGCTCGATTTCGATCATCTGGAGCCGTAACAGAAGAGACGACGGTCTATTCCTGACATTGAAAAAGCGACTGAAGCCTGCTTATAACAGACTTTAGTCGCTTTTTGTGTACAATTTTTCAAACGTGTCAAAATAGACCAGAGTCTGCAATGACGTTGTGAATCCGCACGCGCATATCCATCACCAGATCATAGCGCTCGCCGCCGTATTTGACGACGGTGGCGCGGGTCGCGTCGCTGAGTATGATGACGTACAGGCCGCTTTTCGGATCGCAGAAGATCGACTGGCCGGTGTGGCCACAGTGGCCGATGCTGCCCGCGGGAAAGAGCCGGCCGGTCTGCGCATACTTTTCATCCACATAGACGAATCCCAGCGCACGCGATTCGCTCATAGCTGGTGTGTAATTCTGGAAAGCCGCAGCCAGCGTTTCACGCTTTAAAAGGGGCGCGCCGCCGTTCAAGAGTGTGCGGACGTACTTTTCCGCGTCGGCAATGCACGAAAACAGCCCCGCGTTGCCGGCCACGCCGCCCAGAAAGCGGCAGTTGTAGTCGTTGACAAGGCCGATTTCCGCATCGGACACATTTGAATTGACGGTGTTGCTGTCGTCACCAGGCAGGAAGCGGCTGCGCGTCAGCTTGAGCGGCGCGGCGATGCGCTCCATGAACAGCACGTCCAGCCGCCGCCCGTAAATCTGTTCGAGGATTTTGCCCAGCAGTATGAAGCCGGGGCAGCTGTACAGCACATCCGTGCCGGCGGGAATGTCGGCGGGGATGGAGAGGATATAGTCGGCGATGTTGTCGTAGGTGTTTCCCGCCAGATTGAGCGGCTTGTGGCCGATGCCGATGGTGTGGGTGAGCAGATGGCGTATGGTCAGCCCGCGCGCATCACGGAAAAACGCCGAGACGGGCGTATCGAGCGTAAACGCGCCCTGTTCGAGCGCCATGAGCGCCAGCGGCGTCGTGGCCATGACCTTTGTGACCGAGGCCATGTCGAAGCGCGTATTTTCGTCGATTTTTCTGTCGGCGGAGCGATACACGTCCGCCAGCACCGTATCAAAGCGCCCGACGCGCACGGCGATGTTCGAAACCAGCCCCTCGTCCAGCAGGCGGTCGAGACACTCAGTCAGCTTCATTTGCAAAACTCCTTATCGCGTTGATGACTGCATTTTACCACAGCGGAACGAAAAACGCAATCATTGCGTAAAAAACTCTGGAAAAACACGGCGGTTGATGTTATACTGTAGCCAGAATCGTCTGGGAGGATGAGAGTATGGAAAAGCCCGTGCGCATGGGGATTCTCGGAACAGGCATGATTGTGGACTGGATTATGGGCGATATTGCGAAAGCGCCGTCCATCCGCGTGGCGGCGATCGCTTCGCGCAGCCTTGAGCGCGCCCGCGCGGCCGCGGCAAAGTACGGCATTGAGACAGCCTATGGCAGCTATGAGGAGATGGCGGCAAGCGATCAGATCGATCTGGTCTATATCGCCACGCCCAACAACCGGCATTATGACGACGCGATGCTGATGATGGCGCACGGCAAGGCGGTGCTGTGCGAAAAGCCCATGCCGCTTTATGAGGATGAATGCCGCCGCATGATCGATTTTGCGCGCGAAAAGCGCGTCTTCCTGATGGAAGGGCTGTGGACACGCTTCTTTCCGGCCGTCGCGCGGGTGCGCGAGCTGCTGGATGCGGGCGTGATCGGCGAGGTGCGGCACGTCGAATCGGCCTTCCTGTGCGGCGTGGACTACGACGACAGCAAGAAGGATCATCGCCTGTTTTCGATGAAGCTGGGCGGCGGCTCACTGCTTGATCTGGGCATATATTGTCTTGGCGCGACAGTCATGGCGCTGGACACGCGCGTCAAGACCGTCCAGAGCCTGTTTATGCCAGCCCCGACCGGCGCGGATATGCGCGCGTCGGTTCAGATGCAATACGAGAGCGGCGCGACGGCGCATTTCACCTGCGGCTTTGACCTGACCGGCCGCGCGACCGAGTTCATTTACGGCTCGAAGGGCAGCATTGAGCTGGACGGCTTTTTAAGCCCCACGGCGCTGACGCTGCGCCTGAATAGCGGCGAGACGCGCGACTATCGCTTTCCGGCGGAGAAGCGCGGCCACTGGCACGAGTTTGAGCACGTCGCCGAATGCCTGCTGAGCGGAAAAACGGAATCGCCGCTGATGCCGCTGTCCGAATCGCTGATGATGAGCCGGCTCATGACGCGTCTGCGGCACGACTGGGGCGTGATCTATCCCGAGGAGACGAGAGGGGGCGACGCGCGATGAGACTGGGCGCGCCGGTTTATCACTGGACGACGGGCAAGGAATGGGCGCTCCAGCACGTCGTGAAGGGCTATGGTGCGGCGTACTGGCCGCTGCCGGTCGACGCGCCGCGCGAGCGTGAAGCCGAATTCTGCGAGGCGGCCGCGCGGCATGATCTGGTGATCGCCGAGGTGGGCGTGTGGAACAATCTGCTCGATCCCGATCCCGAAAGAGCGGCGCGGAACGTCCGGTATTGCGCCGCGCGGATGCGTCAGGCCGAGCGGGTGGGCGCGCGCTGCTGCGTCAACATTTCCGGCTCGCTGAGCGGCCAGTGGGACGGCCCGCACAGGGACAATCTCACGCCGGCGACGTTTGAGCGCGTCGTCGCGCTGACGCGGCGCATGATCGACGAAGCGGGGCTTGAAAAATGCCGCTATGCGCTCGAACCGATGCCCTGGATGTATCCCACCGGCGAGGACGATATGCGCGCGCTCATCGAGGCCGTCGATCGCAGGGCGTTCGGCGTACACGTCGACATGGTGAATATGATCAGCGGCGCAGATAAGATCTACCGAACGGGCGAATTGACGCGCGCTTATTTCAGGGCGTTCGGCGAGAAAATCTGCTCCGTACACGTCAAGGATATCGCCATTTCCGGCGCGCTGACCACGCATCTTTCCGAGGTGCCCGCCGGCGAGGGCGAATTTGACCACGAG
Source organism: uncultured Clostridia bacterium (assembly GCA_934631025.1). Taxonomy (GTDB): domain Bacteria; phylum Bacillota; class Clostridia; order Christensenellales; family Aristaeellaceae; genus Firm-10. The sequence continues at coordinate 44,667 of CAKTXR010000012.1, read as the reverse complement.
ACGCTGCTGAGGGAGTGCGCGGCGCTGGGGGATGTGCCCGTGATGGCCGAACATTTGCCGGACGAGGCGGACTATGACCGTGCGATCGCATACCTGCGGGGCGTGGCCGAAAGGGCAGGGCTTTCGTTTGACAAAGCAAGATAAAAAAGTAAGCTGAGAAAAGAAGGAAAAAACAATGGACGGCGTTATGCACATGAGAATGGCGCGCTGGGCGTGCCGCAAGGTTGAGGACAAGTATCCGGTCTGGGGCGTGCATATTGAGGACGCGGCGGTTTCGTCGACCTATCCGGACGCGTATATCTTCGGCGAGGACGCGAAGGACAAGAGCAGCTGGGATCCGCTCTGGCGCGAGCTGGATCAGATCCCGACCGAGCAGGGGCCGCGCCCCGCGCAGACCATATTCGATACGCTGCGTTTGCGCGAGACCTATCCGATCGTGTTCCGCTATCTGATTCATCTGTCCGTCGAATCGCTGCGGGCGGGCCGCGACGAGCTGGGCGTGAAGGCGGCGGGCACGCTGTCGCATCTGATCGGGGACACCGTTCAGGCCGCGCACACCACCGACAACCGCATGGTCACGGCGATGTATCCCATGGGAAAGTGGCGCTACATGACGCACGCCTTCATGGAGGCCGTCTTTGCCGATCTGCCCGACAGCGTGCCCTATACGCCGCGCCTGCTGGCCGACAGCGAGGAAATGCTGTGCTGGCGGCTGTGCGAGGAGCTGGAGAAGGACAAGCGATTGTCCATCGCCGAGATTCCCAATCTGATGGGCGCGCTTCGGCGGGGCGATCAGCGGGCGGCGGAGGAATCGGCCTACCGCAGCGCCATGACGGGCGCGCAGCTGCTGGCCGACGTCATGCTGACGCTTTCGCGCCTGGCCGACGGCACGGCGAAGGACGTTGGGGCGATTGCTCTGGTCGAGCTTGAGCCGCTGGCCTGCGATGTGGACAATATGTTCAACTACGAGCCGATGATCGACTATATTCCGGGCGAGCGCTTTGATTCGCCGACGGCGCTGGATATCGGCGAGGGCGATACGCACGGGCTGTGCCTGCTGCCCATGATGGCGCCCAGCTATCAGGGACGGCGCGAGGCGTGGGTCGCCTATACGCTGCCCGGCTGCGGACTGACGGCCTTCGAGGCGCGGCTGGGCGTTCAGCGCTTCCATGCGCCCGAGCGGATTCCCTTCCACGCGCGCGGCAACGAGACGAGCGTGTTCTTCGAGATCCGGCTGGACGATCAGTGCGTCTGGCGCAGCGGAGCGATCGATGAGAGCACGCCGCCCACGCCGGTTCATGTGCCGCTGGGCGGCGCGAAAAAGCTGACGATCTATGTCTGCGACACGCGCGTCTGCGATCCGCTGACAAAGTTCGTCTATCCGGTCGTCGAAAAGCCGCGCCTGATCTGAGCAGCATAAAAAAACGGATTGCCCTTCTGTTTGAGAAAGGCAGTCCGTTTTCTATGGTGTTTTTTGCCGAGGGGAGCGTTTCAGATATCGTCGAATTCGTCGCCGTCCGGCCGCGCCCGCTCGACGGCCTCGCGTACAATGTCCCATGAAAAGCCGCGCCGAGCCAGCGCCTGTGAGAGCTTGGCGCGCGCTTCATAGCCGGGCAGGGCGGCGTAGCGCTTGGACAGTTTTTTCGCCAGCTCGGCGGCCGCGGCCAGCTGCGACTCGTCGTCGAGCTGTTCGAGCGCGTCGCCGGCGGTGTCCTCGTCGATCCCCTTGGCGCGCAGCTTGCGCTTGAGGGCATAGCGTCCCATGGCACTGTCCTTGCGCAGCTCGACATAGCGCTGAGCGAAGCGCTGATCGTCCAGAAGGCGGTTTTCGATCAGCCGGTCGCGCACCGCGTCGGCCACCGGTTCGAGGAAGCCGCGCCGCATGAGCGCCTTCTTGAGCGCGTCGGCGGTCATGTCGCGGTCGGAGAGCATATCGAGAGCGGCCTCGTAGGCGGGCTTCGACTGGCGGGCGCTCAGGCGGTTCAGATAGTCCTCCTCGTCGAGATCGTCGCCCTCTTCAAGCGGCAGCTCGTCAAAAAAACTGCGTTTCATGCGCAGAAAGAGCGTGCCGTCCACATAGACGGCGGCGCGGCTCTTCGTCAGCTCTATGCCGGTAATCATTCCCATGAAAGAAGCTCTCCTTTTCGGGTCATGCTAAGGACGGATTTCGAGCGCAAATCCAAGTCTATGCGGGGAGGGAACACCAATGGCCAACGGTTCCATGGCGATTCAGACCAAGTCTCTGACCATACTCGAAGATCAGCTCCAGCACGAGTTTCTGGCCTGCAAGAAGGCGCAGCAATACGCCCAGAGCTTCGAAAACCCGACGCTGAAGAACATGGCGGACGGCATTGCCCGCCATCATCGCGAACGCTTCGACCGGCTGCTGGACTACCTTGTCAGCCATGCGTAAGAGAGGGGGATGAAGCATGAATACGATCAACAACTGCCCTCAGGTGATGACCGATCAGGATAAGATCGAGGATCTGCTGTCCGAGGAGAAGTATCTGATCAGCGGCTATGGCACGTTTATTCCCGAGGCGTCCTGCCCGCAGCTGCGCCAGGTGCTCACGCAGAACTTCACCGAATGCGTCCAGAATCAGTATACCATATTCGACCAGATGAATCAGCTGGGATGGTATCCGACCAAGGACGCGCCCGTCGCCGACGTCAACGCCGCGCGGGAGAAGTTCCAGCAGATGCAGCAGCAGCTGGGCTGACCGCTCCAATCCGCAAAAGGCCGCGTTCCTGTCATGGACGCGGCTTTTTGTCGTCTGCGCGGCGCAGGTCGTCAGCCTTTGCACAGCGTATACTTCATCGGCTCGAGCGGCCGATAGGGGTGCGTCTGATTCTGGATGAACGTGATCTGCCTGGGCGTGGAGATCGCGTTATAGAGCGCCATTTCGCCCGACGGCGGGCAGACGTAATCGCCCAGTCCGGCGGAGATCGTCACGGGGCACTTCAGGTGCTTTGCCGCGACGGCCGTGTCGAAATAGCGCACGCCGTTTTCGTAATCCGGCCGCCAGCCGTACAGCCGCGCGCAGTTCTTGTGGCCGCCCAGATCGCTGAACCACGGAATCTCCAGCGCGCATTCGGTGGCGACGTTTGTGTGCGCCGCCAGATTGCACGCGCGCATGCCGCCCATGCTGCCGCCGGAGAAGAGTACGTCCTTTCCGTTCCAGAGCGGGCTTTCCAGCGCGAAGCGCACGGCCTGCATATCGCGCATGAACATCTTCGCCCAGTATGTGGTGTGCGGGTCCTGATTTTCGGCGTTGTCGAAGCCGAAGCCTTTCAGCGGGCCGTCGTAGAGCGCCGTGTAGTAGTCCGGATTCTGCCGCGAGAGGATCGCGTGGGCGCTGATGAACACGGTCAGCGTGCCCTCCTGCGCGCAGGCGTCGTTCTGGCAGACGTCGCACACGCCGTAGCCGTGCGTCAGGACGCGCAGCTTCAGGCTGCCTTTTTCGGCGTTTTTCGGATAAGCCATGAAGAACGTCGCAAAATCGCCGTCGGGCGCCTTGATACGCATATCGTACAGCTCGAAATCGGCAAGATTCTCCTTTTCGAAGCGCTCCTGAAAGAGGATTTCCGGCTCGGTGCCGCGCACCTTCCGCTTAAGCTCGTCCCAGAAGGCGAGATAGTCGGCCGGCTCCTCGGTGCCCATCGTGATTTTGTCAATGGCCGCGCCTGCGCCGCCCTCGAAGATGTCGACGCCTTCAAGGACGTTTTTATTTTCGTCGCACGCTTTGGCGATGACGTGTACGAAGCCGTCACGCCGGATCGACGTGTCAAAGTAGAACCAGCCGTCCTCGGCGGGGGATACGCAGCCCTCGGTTTTTACGCCATCCTCGCCCTCGCAGGAATAGGCGATGAAGGGGACTGGCAGATATTCCGTCTCGGTCTTGACGCGGAGCCTGAAGGTCATCGTTTCGTTCGGCTGATATTCGAGCGGATTTTTTGTCGTCGAGCCGACGAAATAGACGCGGTTCGTTTCCGAGACGCCCTTGAGGAAATCTCGGACGGCCTTTTCGGTCTTTTCTGTGCTGTTCATGGCGTGCCTCCTGCGGCTTTACTTGTGTTTGAGCATGTTCTGCTTGAGCATCCACAGCTTTTCGGACAGATCGACCTTGTAGCGGTGGGGGTTGAGCAGGCGCTTGTACTGATCCCAGAAGGAGTCCTTCTCGCGGCGGGCATATTCGCAGATTTCCTTGAGCGACGGCGAATCATATACGCGCACGCCGTCCTTGAACACGGGTACCTGCAATTCGCGGATGGTGTAGTCGGTCAGCGTCATGTCCTTCCAGGTGTCTACCGGATCGAACAGATACAGCGGCTCGCGCTCGTCGTAAATTTCGCTCTCCAGCGCGATCAGGTCGGCCACGGCTTTGCCGTCCGTCTTGCTGTAGATGCGCAGCAGCTTCTTGATGCCGGGGTTGGTGACCTTGGCGGGGTTTTCGGTCAGCTTGATCTTGTTGACGATCTGTCCGTCCACGATCTCGGCGGCCAGCTTGTACACGCCGCCCAGCGCCGGGCAGTCGGAGGAGGTGATGAGCTTTGTGCCCACGCCCCAGGTGTCGATGCGCGCGCCCTGCAATTTGAGGTCACGGATCAGGTATTCGTCCAGATCGCCCGAGACGCAGATCTTCGCGTTGGGGAAGCCGGCTTCGTCCAGCATACGGCGCGCTTCGCGGCTCAGATAGGCCAGATCGCCCGAGTCCAGACGAATGCCGAGCGGCTCGTGGCCCTGCTCGCGCAGCTCCCTGAACACGGTAATGGCGTTGGGCATACCGCTCTTCAGGACGTTATAGGTGTCCACCAGCAGAAGGCACGCGTCCGGGAAGCACCTGGCGTAGGCGCGGAAGGCGCTGATCTCGTCCGGAAAGCTCATGACCCAGCTGTGCGCGTGCGTGCCGGAAATCGGAACGCCGAACATCTGGCCCGTGAGCACGTTGCTGGTGGAGCTGCACCCGCCGATAACCGCGGCGCGCGCGCCGTAGTTGCCCGCGTCAGGGCCCTGAGCGCGGCGCAGGCCGAACTCCATGACCCTATCGCCGTGCGCGGCTTCGGCCACACGGCTGGCCTTCGTGGCGATCAGCGTCTGATGGTTGATGATGTTGAGCAGCGAGGTCTCGACCAGCTGCGCTTCGAATATGGGCGCGCTCACGCGGACAAGCGGCTCGCCGGGGAACACCATCGTGCCCTCGGGCACGGCCTGAATGTCGCCGCTGAAGTGGAAATGCCGGAGCAGATCCAGAAAACCCTCGTCGAAGAGATTCAGCGAGCGCAGATACTCAATGTCGCTCTCCTCAAAGTGCAGGTTTTCGATGTAGTCGATCAGCTGCTCGAGACCCGCGGCCACGGCGTAGCTGGTCACCTCGGAGGTCTGGCGGTAGAACATATCGAACACCGCGCGGTTGCCCAGCATATCGCACTTGTAGTAGCCGTACATCATGGTCAGCTGATAGAGGTCGGTCATCATCGTCAGATTGCGCATGGTAAAATCACACTTTCTTTTCTCGTATTGTCGCGGGGGAGATATATAACAACACACCGGCCGCAGCAATCAACGCCGCCGATATGATCTGGCCGATAAACGCGCCGGCAAACATGAACGCGAGCAGCGCCGCGCAGCCGAGAACGGCCAGCGCGCACAGCCCGCCGCGCTGCCGCGTGACATAATAGCCGCGCATGAACCAGATAAGCGCGCCAAGCATGAGTAGTATGCTCAGCCACTGACTGACGCGCAGCGAGAGCAGCATCAGGCTGTCCGTGCGCAGCCCCTCCACGACGGCGCGCTCCGCACCGTAGAGGAAGAGATACATCGCGAACAGATCGCCCCGCCGGCGTACGCGTCCGCTTTTTTCCAGCATGAGCAGGAACGCGAACACGACAAAGCACCACGCCGATTCATAGAAGAACGTGGCGTAATGCCACAGTCCGTCCGCCTCGATGAATACGGCGGCGGGGAAGAAGTGCAGCGCGGGATTTTCGACCGCCGCGCCATAGGCCTCCTGATTGAAGAAATTGCCCCAGCGGCCGATTGCCTGACCCAGCACGAGCGAGGGCGCGCACAGATCGACCAGCGCGGCGAAGGAAATATGCCGGTAGCGGCTGAACAGGAACGCGGCCAGCAGACCGCCGATCACGCCGCCGTATATCGCCAGCCCGCCCTCGCGCAGATTAAATATCGAGATCGGATGCGCGGCATAGCTTCGCCAGGCAAATATCACATAGTAGGCGCGGGCGCTGATCACCGCCAGCGGGAGCGCCAGCAGCAGAAAATCGAGCGTCGTATCCTTCTTAAAGCCCAGCTTTTTCTCGCGCGCCGAGGCGACGATCACGCCCAGCACGACGGCCAGCGCGATCAGTATGCCGTACCAGTAAATGGGAAAGCCGAACACATTCAGCGCAACTTGATTGACCATAGCGATTTAATATCCTCCATTGAACACATTATATTTCCAGCTCAGGGAAATGTCAACACCGGAATAAGGAAAAACGGCCGTCATTCCTCAAATATCACTCAAATGTTCGCCTTATGGGCGGCGTCGGCGCGCAAAAACGTTCAAAATATCCCGTCAAAGATTAAGTGTATGCGTCAAATGCTCAAAACGCCTTGCAATAATCCGAAAATGGCGATATAATGAAACATAAAATGTTTTAGCTATGCTCGGAGGCATCTGATATATGAGCGGACGCAGACCCACAGGCCGGTTCTTTATTCTGCTGATGCTGCTCGTGACTGTGCTGGTTTTTGCTGTCGTTCAGGCCGTCCGGCCGGGCGAAGCGCGCTATGCCGTCGTGGAGAGCGGCTCGAGCAACGACACGCGGCAGGTTCAGGCGGTCATCATGCGCGACGAAGCCGTGGTGACGATGGAGAGCGGCAGCACCGTAAGCTATCTGGCCTCGGAGGGACAGAGCGTGTCGGCGGGCGACGAGATCGCCTATGTCTATTCGGCCGGTTATTCGGTCAAGCAGCTTCAGGAACTGGAAACCATCCGCGCCAATATCCGCGCCTACCACCTGACGATATTGGGCACGATCATCGACACACGGCTGGATATTCTCGAGGACAACGTCCAGTATCTCGCGCTTCAGCTCAAGGAGCTGATCAACAAAAAGACCAGCGGCAATCTCCTCAATCTGAGCGCGCAGCTGACGCAGGCCATGGAGGAGCGGCAGACCTACCTCAGCCAGAATCAGCGCGAGGACTCCAAGCTGACCTCGCTCTACGAATCCGAAAGCAAGAAGGAAACACAGATTCTGTCCTGGCAGTCGGTGCAGACTGCCGACCGCGACGGCGTTGTGAGCTTCTATCTGGACGGCTACGAGAGCTTCTTAACGCCGGACAACACGGCCAACATCACCGTGGAGGATCTGAAGGGCGTGCTTCAGGGACGCAGCGTGGACGCGGGCGGCTCGCGCCTGACCACGAACATCTACCGGCTGGTGAACACCGACGAATGGTACGCCTATATTCTCACCGACGACGCGGCCTTTAATCCGGTTACGGGGCAAAATTTCTGGTTCCAGATGACCGGCTTTGAGGATGTCGTCTATCAGGCGACCGTGGTGTCCAGCGTCAAATCCGGCAATACCGTTGCGACGCTCATGCGCTTTACCGATCCCATGGGGCCGCTGCTCAATCAGCGCGGCGGCAAGGCGGCTATCAGCACCGAAATGACCGGCCTTAAGGTGCCGGCGGGCGCGATCTATACCGAGAACGGCCAGACGGGCGTTTACGTCTACGACGGCGCGGGCGGCACGTTTATTCCTGTGATCGTGCTGTCCAATACGTCCGACGGCGTGCTCATCAGCACGGAATACACCTCGGCGCTCTATGTGGGCTGCTATGTGAAAGTGAAGTAGGACGGGAGGAACACTCCGTTATGGAACAAGAGGATTTTGAAACGCGATATAAGTTCTGGCGCGAGCGGCTGAACGAGGCCTCGGGCAAATGGGGCGGCGTGGAGATATGCGCCGTTACGAAAACCGTGGACGCGTCGATTGTCAATCATGCGCTGGAGTGCGGCGTCGATCTGATCGGCGAAAACCGCGTTCAGGAGCTGCGCGACAAAGCGCCCCTGCTGACACGGCCCTGCCGGAAGCACATCATCGGCCAGCTGCAAACCAACAAGGTCAAATACCTGATCGGCCTGGCCGATATGATCCAGTCGGTCGACCGCATGAATCTGGCGGAGGAAATCAGCCGCCAGGCGGAGAAAAAGGGCGTCGTTATGCCTGTGCTCGTGCAGGTTGGCATCGCGAAGGAGCCGCAGAAGGGCGGCGTTTATGAGGAAGAGCTGGTCGACTTTCTGACGCGCGCGTCCGTTCTGCCCGGCCTGTCCGTGCGGGGGCTGATGGCCATTATGCCCAAGGCCGACGATCCCGAGGACGTGCGGCCCTACTTTAAGCGGATGCGCGTCTGGTTCGACGAGCTGCGCGATCATCCCGTGGGGAATGCGCGCATGGAAATATTGTCCATGGGCATGAGCCACGATTATCTGATCGCGGCGCAGGAGGGCGCGACGATGGTGCGCATCGGCTCGGCGCTCTTTGGGGAGCGGCCGCACAGATAACTTTTGACGCGCAGGTGCGCATATATAATAAGTAAAAAAGAGGGCGGATCGGGGCGCTTTGTTCATGCGTTCGCCGATGTTTAAGGAGGATACTTTCAAAATGGCTTCCAAGCAGAAACCGAAGGGCTTGAGCAGATTTCTGGATTTGATCGGACTGGTGGACAGCGATCGCGACGACGAGACGGAGCAGACTGGCGCGGCAAACCGGCGCGGTGCGCGTCGTCCGGCCGCGCGTGAGGGTTTTGACGAGTTCAGCGAATATGAAGAGCAGCCGCAGCCCCGTTCGCGCGCCGCGGCTTCCCAGAACAGCGGACGCAGCCGCACGCGCGTGAATCTCGAGGATGATTCCGACGAGTTCAGCGACGAGAGCTGGACGAACACCCGCCGCGCAACCGCGCAGAAGAGCGCGTCCTCCTATCAGCAGCAGCGTTCGGGCGCGAGCCGTTCGAGCGGCTATACGCCCGGCTCCTATCGCACGCAGAACAGCGCGTCGGGCAATGCGCAGCGTACCGGCGCGCGTTCGAGCGCCGGCAGCTATACCAGCCGCTATGCGTCCGAAGGCGAAAAGCGCCGCTCTACAGGCGATTACGAGTCTTACTATTCTCGTTCGTCCGGCGCCTCGGAGCGCTATTCCTCGTCCTATGAAGATACCGCGCGTTCCTCGGGCGACAGCCGTCAGCAGACGGTGGTCTGCACGCTCCATTCGATCGAGGAGTGCAAGAATGTGATTCTCGCGCTGGTCGATAAAAAGACGATTTTGCTCAATCTGGATCGGCTGGATTCCGCGCAGGCTCAGCGCGCCGTGGACACGATGTGCGGCGCGACCTACGCCATCGGCGCGACGCTCACCCGCGCGTCCGAGAGGGCGTGGCTGCTGACCCCCAGTACCGTCGAGGTCACCAGCACCGATTCCAACAAGTATTAAGCCTTTGACCTGTGGAAAGGATGTGACGGCATGGCCTATCAGGTCATTTATCAGATTCAGACGGGCGTCAATATTTTCCTGAACATCGTCTCCGCGCTGCTGGGCATTTACTGCCTGATGACCTGGTTCGTGCGCCCGGGCAGCTCGATGTACGCGTTCATGCAGAAGCTGGTCGGGCCGATCGTCGCGCCATTTCGGCCGCTGGCGCTTCGGCTCATGGAGCACGGGCTGATGCTGGACATTTCCGTACTGCTGGCAATTTTCGGCGTGCGGATCGCGGGCCGGCTGCTCAATGTGCTCTTTATGTATCTCTACCGTATTGTATGACGATGGATGCGCAGCAGGATGAGAAGCGCTTAAACGAGCTGGCTCTGCGCGCGGCCCGGCGGGGCGATGCGGCGTTTACGCACTTTCTTGATCTCAATCAGATTCAGCTCGCGCGCATGGCGGCGGGACGGCAGGCTGTGAACGCGGCCTTCTGCGGCGGCTATGACAACGCCGAGCGTTGTATGGCGGCCTTTTATGCCGACGAAGCACCGTTGGATGAGGACTGGCCGATACAGATCATCCGCATTTCGTGGCGTGCGCAATTTGGCTCGCCCACACATCGGGATCTGCTCGGCGCGCTGATGGCACTGGGCTTCGAGCGAGAGAAGATCGGCGATATTGTGCTGGACAAGGAGCAGGCGTATCTCTTTGCCGAGCGCGATATGGCGGATTATATCGTTTCGTCGCTGACAAGCGCGGGGCGCGTGACACTCAAATGCGAACTGGTCGATTCGGCGGACGATCTGCCCGAGCCGGAGGAGCGCGAAATTCGCGTGGTCGTGTCCTCGCTCAGGCTGGACGCGGTGCTTGCCGCCGCCTTTTCGCTGAGCCGTGCGGAAGCGGCGCGGCTGATCAATCAGGGCAGGGCGCTCGTCAATCAGGCCGAGACGACGCGCGTCGATTATACCGTTCCGGAACACGCGCTTTTGTCGCTGCGGGGCACGGGACGCGTCCGGCTTGAGGAAATCGCGGGCGAAACGAAGAAGGGGCGCATCGCGCTCAGGCTCTTCGTCTACGGCGGTGGAAAATAAAGTTATTTTCCCGCGCAGGCAGGAATTTTGAACGCCGTGTCGAATAGTAGACAACAACTGTACCCAGACAAAACGGAAAGGATGATCACCATGGCGATTACCGTTAAAGATATTCATGAAAAGGAATTTTCCAAGCAGGTTCGCGGCTACAGCATCGACGAGGTTGACGATTTCCTCGATGAGCTGGCCGAGCAGATGGAGGCCATGATCAAGGAGAACCGCGAAGCGCTGGCCGAGGCCGAAGCCGCTAAGGCTGAGCTTGCCCAGATCAAAGCCGAGAAGCCCGCTGCGCCCGCCGCCGTGGCCGCGCCCGTCGTCGTGGCCGAGGAGCCGAAGAGCATCGTCGCCGTCGCGCCCGCGCAGCCTGTTCAGCAGACCGCCGCGATCGACGAGCCGCAGTACTTCAAGAATCTCGAGACCACGCTGCGCGAGACGCTCATCAGCGCCCAGCGTCTGGCCGACGAGACTGTTGCCGACGCGCGCAAGAAGGCCAACGCCATGATTGCCAGCGCCGAGGAGCAGGCCGCCAACGTCACTGCCGCCGCCAAGGCCGAGGTCGAGACGCAGAAGTCCGAAGCGGAAGAGCTGAAGAAGGCCGCAGAGGATTATCGCGCCCGCTTCCTGCGCCTGCTCGAGGATCAGGCCCACATCCTCAAGGCCGACGACAGCCTGTTTGCCAAGTAAGAATTGTCATTGATAAGCCTCGCCGCGCGCGGGGCTTATTTTCATATGGAAGGGCGGAAAAATGCGCAATTTTTGTCAGTCGTTTGATCGTTGCGCGGCGCGCCGTTCCGTGGTAAAATATGAGCGCAGCGGTGAGAAAAGGCGCGCTTTTTCATTCTGAATAGCCTTGCCCTGTTCTGGAAAAACTGACGACGATTGACAATATTGTCGTTTGTTGGAAGGAGCAGGCATGGAAAACAGATTGGAAACGCTGATCCGGCGGCTGATTCATGCGCTGGAGCGGGCCAACATAGAGGAATATATGCGCTATTCGACCTCGTGGCGGCGGCAGCTGCTGGTCAACTTCATGGGCGGGCTGGCGCGCGGCTTCGGCATGGCGGTCGGCTTTACCATACTGGGCGCGCTCATGGTCATGCTGCTGAGCCGTCTGGTCGAGCTGAATATCCCCATCATCGGGAACGCGCTGGCGCAGATCACGCGCATTGTGCTCGAAAGACTGTGAGAACCCTTCGGAGAAACGATTATGAATAAATTTTCAAAACGCCTTGGGATCAGCGCAGCCGGTCTGCTGGCTGTGCTGGCCGCCGACCGCGTGACGAAAAGGCTGGCCGTCTCGGCGCTGTCCGGCGGGGCGAAAGTGTTCATCCCCGGCGTGCTGGGCTGGCGCTATGCCGAAAACACCGGCGCGGCGTTCAGCGCATTGTCCGGCTCAGGGGTGCTGCTGATTCTTCTGACGGCGGCGCTCATCATCGCGGCGATCGTGTGGTATCTGCGGCACAGGGACTGCAACCGCTGGCTGGCCGCGGGCGTGACGCTGATTGTCGCCGGCGGGCTGGGCAATCTCTACGACCGGCTGACGCTGGGCTATGTGATCGACTTTATCGAGGTGCTGTTCGTGCGCTTCGCTATATTCAACGTGGCGGACGTGGCCGTGGTGTGCGGCACAGTCTGTCTGATCATCGGAATACTGAAAACGGAGGGCAAAGCGCGCTGATGCTGTATCGTGCGGAGGAAAACGACGACAAGAAGCGGCTGGACGTATTTCTGGCCGAGCGCGCCGGCCTGACGCGTTCGCGCGCGGAAAAATTGATTCGGGACGGGCTGGCGCAGGTGGACGAAAAGCGCGTCGAAAAGCCGGGGCTGACGCTTAAAGCGGGGCAGGCGGTCGAGCTGACTGTTCCCGAGGTAAAGCCCTCGACGGTTGAAGCGCAGGATATTCCGCTTGAGATCGTCTATCAGGACGACGATCTGGCGGTGGTCTACAAGCCCAGCGGCATGGTGGTGCATCCGGCGGCGGGCAATCCCGACGGCACGATGGTCAACGCGCTTTTAAAGCGGCTGGACAATCTCTCCGGCATCGGCGGCGAAATGCGGCCGGGCATCGTACACCGCATCGACAAGGACACGTCCGGACTGCTGCTCGTGGCCAAGAATGACAGAAGTCACCTTATATTGTCCGAGCAGATCAAGGCGCACACGGTTGAGCGCGCCTATCGGGCGATCCTGATCGGCCGCATGAAGGAAAGCGAGGGCGACGTGAGCGGCCCCATCGGCCGGCATCCGACCGATCGCAAGAAAATGGCCATCGTCCCCGGCGGGCGCGAGGCGCACACGCACTGGACGGTGCTGGAGGAGCTGCGCGGCGCGACGCTCATCGAGGCGAAGCTGACCACCGGACGGACGCATCAGATCCGCGTCCACATGGCCTCGCTCGGCCATCCCGTGCTGGGCGATCCGGTCTATGGGCCGAAAAAATCACCCTATCCGGTCGAGGGCGGACAGCTGCTGCACGCCTTCCGCATCGGCTTTATTCATCCGACCACTGGCGAGAAGATGCTCTTTGAAGCGCCGCCCGAGCCGCGCTTCATGAACTGGCTTGAAAAACTCAGGCTCCAATAACAGCGTAAAAACAGGAGGACAAAAACCATGGCGATTGGCGTAGCATTCATTGGGGTGGGCAATATCAGCGGCATCTATCTGAAGAACATCACGACGCGTTTTACCGAGATGAAGATCGTCGGTCTGTGCGATCTGGTGCGCGAAAAGGCCGAAAAGGCGGCCGCCGAATACGGCATCGGCAAAATCTATGCCGATATGTACGAGGCGTTCGACGATCCCGCCGTCGATCTAATCCTTAACATCACCCGTCCCTTCCAGCATTACGAGGTGACCAAGCAGGCGCTGCTGCACGGCAAGCACGTCTATTCCGAAAAGCCGCTGGGCGCGTCCATCGAGGAGGGGCGCGAGCTGGTCGAGCTGGCCGCGGAGAAGAAGCTGATGGTCGGCGGCGCGCCGGACACCTTCCTGGGCGCGGGCATCCAGACCTGCAAAAAGCTGATCGACGACGGCTTCATCGGCCGGCCGGTCGGCGCGAGCGGCTTCATGATGAGCCACGGTCCGGAATCCTGGCATCCCGATCCCGAGTTCTTCTACAAGTACGGCGGCGGCCCGATGATGGACATGGGCCCCTACTACATCACCGCGATGACCTATCTGCTGGGCCGCGTGGAGACCGTCTCCGCGACGACCTCGCGCTCCTTCCAGCAGCGCACGATGACCTGCAAGGAGCATTACGGCGAGAAAATCGACGTGGACGTGAGTACGTTCCTCTCCGGCACGATGCGCTTTGAATCGGGCGCAGTGGGCACGCTGACCACGACGTTCGACGTGTGGCGCAGCACGCTGCCCTGCATCGAGGTTTACGGCGAGAAGGGCACGCTGTTTGTGCCCGATCCCAACACGTTCGACGGCCCCGTCAAGCTCTACCGTCCCGAGGACGGCGAGGTGCGCGAGATGCCGCTCCTGTTTGAAAACCGCGAGAACAGCCGCGGTCTGGGTCTGCTCGAAATGGCGCGCGCCATTCGCGACGGCCGCGACGATTTCATCACCAGCAGCCGCAGAACCTTCCACACGCTGGACGTGCTGACTGCCTTTGACCGCAGCAGTCTGGCCGGACGCGCCATCGAAATGGAAAAGCGATAAGTCGATAGAGTAAGGCCGGAGAGGGGGAAATCCCTTCTTCGGCCTGCTTTTATAATGCGGAAGAAGATTGCGGCCGAGAAAGGCAGCCAGTATGTCGCGGCAAATGGGGGAAGCGCTGGGCGGTTCGCGGCGGCTGAAAATGAATTGCTTCAAGGGTATAAAAAACAGCGCGCCGCGGCTTTTCGTTCCGCAGCGCGCTGTTTTGTCATCTTACAGCTTCAGCAGGGCATAGAGATCGTCGATGCGCTCGCAGCGCAGGGGCGTCTGATAGCCGTCGTAGTAGTGCCCCGCGTCGATCAGGCAGCCCGCGATGCCGGCGTTTTTCGCGGCTTCGAGATCGATGTCGCGGTCGCCCAGCATGACGGCAGTCTCGGGCGCAATGGCGCAGCGCTTCATCAGGTGCAGCAGCGCGTCCGGCGCGGGCTTGAGCGGGAAGGGATCCTCCACAGTGATCGCGCCGGAAAAGCAGTCGGCCATATTGTGGTTGTCCAGCGCCTTCATCGCACCCCGATCGCGGTGCGTGTAGAGGAAATGGCGGCCGCCCCGCGCCATGACGGCGCGCAGGAACGCTTCCGCGCCGGGATAGGGGGACATATCGTCGATCGGCAGCGCGCTCTCGATTTCGTGATAGAGCCGATTGATCTCGCGTGCGTCCAGATTATAGCGGCGGGCATAGTCGTTGGCCGCGCCGCGCACGGATTGCTTGACCGCCGAAAGAATCTCGTCCTCGGGGCGCTCGCAGCCCAGCCGCCGGAGCGCTTCGCGGAAGGACGTGCTGATGCGCGGATAGGTGTCGAACAGCGTGCCGTCAAAATCCCATATGTAATCGGTAAAAAGCATGGATTCTCCTCAATTCGTCAGGCGATGGTCAGCGCGATTTCCATCATCCGCGTGAACGTGTTCTGGCGTTCCTCAGCGGTCAGACCCTCGCCGGTGAAGGGGTTGTCGGAGATGGTCAGCAGCGCCAGAGCGTTCTTTCCGGCGCGCGCGGCGTTGAGATACAGCGCGGCGGCTTCCATTTCGACGCACAATACGCCCAGCTTCTGCAGCTTGCCAAGCGGCTCGGAATCGTCATAGAAGCAGTCGGACGAATAGATCGCGCCGGCGACCGGCTGCTGACCCAGCGCCTTGCCGGCCTGCATGGCCTTTTCGAGCAGCTCGTAGGAGCAGCAGGGCGCGAGCTGGCCATCGAAGCCGAACTGTCGGCCGAAGCTCGAGTTGGTGTAGGCGCTGACGCCGGCCACGATGTCGCGCACCTTGAGCGACTGCGAAATCATGCCCGCAGAGCCGATGCGGATGATGTTTTCAACGCCGTAGAAGTTGTACAGCTCGTAGGAATAGATGCCGATCGCGGGCATACCCATGCCGGAAGCCATCACGGAGACGCGCTTGCCCTGATAATAGCCGGTGTAGCCCTGCACGCCGCGGACGTTGTTGACCAGCACGGCGTCGGTCAGGAAATGCTCGGCGATGAATTTGGAACGCAGCGGATCGCCCGGCATCAGCACGGTGCGGGCGAAATCGCCCTCGCGCGCCGTAATGTGCGGCGTAGGAATCTGACTCATGAAAAATTCCTCCTTTTAAGGAAATATGGGACAATTTATGCGGATGGATACACTCTGATACTATTGTAACCCCTTTTCACGCAAATGTCATCCCCAAAATCAATAAAAAGCGGCGTAAACTGCTTGATTTTGGAATAAGAGTATGATAAAATCACATTAAAGCCAATAAAAACTAACGTGAACTGGAGGGATTGCGGGTGAAGAAAAATTGGCTGACATGGGTGCTGGTACTGGTTCTGGTTGTTGCGGTGGTCGTCGGAATTGTTCAGACCAATCGCCTGAGCGGCGCGGAGAGCGACAGGACGGCGCTTGAAGCGCAGCTTGCCGAGGCGCAGGAGCAGGCCGGAACGCTCGGAGACGAGCTGACCGAAGCGCAGAAGGCGCTGGATGACATGACAGCGGAGCGCGACGAGGTACAGACAGCGCTGGACGACATGGCGGCGGAGCGCGACGAGGCCAAGACGGCGCTGGACGAGCAGACCTCGGCGGCCGCACAGGCGCAGCAAGAAGCGCAGGCCGAGATCACGCGTCTGAGTGCCGAACTTGAGAAGAGTGCGGCGGCACTGACTGAGACGCAGACTGTGCGCGATGCGGCGCTCGAGGAGATCGAAACGCTCAAGGCGACGCACACCGAAGCGAGCGATGAGCTTGAAGCGCAGGTTGAAAAGCTGACTGCCGAGCTTGAAAAGGTGCGCAGCGGCGCTCGCAGCGAACTTGAGAAGGTCATGGCCGAGCGAGACGCGGCGCTTGCCGAGCTGAAGGCGCTCTCTGAGCAGGATGATTCCAGCGACGCGCAGGATCGGATTGAAGAACTGACCGCGCAGGTGAATGACCTGACGGCCAAGCTCAACAAGGCGAACGCCGAGCTGAAGAAGTACAAGAAGTGATGATTTTGCCGGCCAGTCGAGGACGATTGAGCCGGCGTTTTCATGTCTCATCGGAAAAGTCCGTGCGGAACGCGCTGGGAGACGCGCCCATAACCGCCTTGAAGCAGCGCGAAAAGTGCGCGCCGCTCTGGAAGCCGCAGGCCTGTGCAATCAGTGAGAGTGGCTGGCGTGTCGACTGGATCAGGTCGAGCGCGCGATGCACGCGCACCGTCATGAGATAACGGTGCAGCGACTGGCCGGTGTGCAGCACGGTGAGCCGGTTAATGTAGTTGGGGTGATAGCCGAGCGCTGCGCCGATGGACTGGTTGGTGAGCAGCTCGGCGTAATGCGCCTGAATGAACGCAATCACTGAATCGGCCGGCTGCACATAGTCGCCGGGCGCGCCCGTTCCGTGTCCGCGCGCCAGGGCGGCCAGCAGGGAAAGCATACAGCCGCTCATTTTTTGCGCGGCATAGCGCCGCTGGAAGAGGTATTCCTGCTCCAGCTCGCACAGCGCGTTCTGCATTTCGGAGGTAACCGGCAGCACGGCCGGCGCGTCGAAGAGCGGGCAGTCGGCGACGTGATAGATGCTCAGGCGCGCCTGCCCCTCCGGCGTATAGAGGAACGGCGGCATACTGTTCTGCCGCTCGGCGCGCTCGTGCGTCAGATCGAAATTGACCGAAAACACGCGGGTCGACGCGCTCACGGCGAAGCGATAGGGCACGCCGACGGGCAGATAGATCAGCCGGTTTTCATGGAGCGGCAGGACGCGGTCGGTCAGCTGAAGCGTTCCCTCGCCGGTAATCAGGCGGAACAGCCTGCAATCGGCCGCCAGCACAAGGCCGCGCGAGCCGGGCGCGACGGCGGCGGCAAAGCGCACGACGGGGTGGATCTGGTCGAAGGTAATCTCCCGAATGGGCATAAATCGCGCCTCCTCTGGCTGTTTTACTTATTATATCACGCGGGTTCGCGGCATGTTGTTAATTGTATGTGCGCCGATTGACTTTTTCGGCGATATGACGTATACTATGAGGGTGATCCGCACGGAACGGGCTGGGAAATCGCTCTTTGAGCGTGCCTGTATTCGGCGAGACTTTGTAAGGAGGTGCAACGCAGATGTATGCAGTCATTAAGACCGGTGGTAAGCAGTATCGTGTTCAGAAGGACGACGTGATCTATGTCGAGAAGCTCGACGCCAAGGAAGGCGACGCGGTGAACTTCGAAGTTCTGATGCTGGGCAAGGACGACGGTGTGGTGATCGGCACGCCCGTGGTTGAGGGCGCGAAGGTTGGGGGCGAAGTCCTCGGCCAGGTCAAGAGCGCCAAGGTCGTCGTCTACAAGTACAAGTCCAAGAAGAACTCCCGCAAGAAGCAGGGTCATCGCCAGCCGTATACCAAGGTGAAGATCACCGAGATCGGCTGATTATGATAACCGTCACCTTTGAACGCAAAGAGGACAGGTTCATCAGCTTCACGGCGGAAGGGCACGCGGGATACGCTGATGCGGGCAGCGACATTGTCTGCGCGGCGGTATCGGCCATACTCATCACGGCGGCCAACGGCGTTGTGTCGGTGCTGGGCATCGACGCGCCCGTTCGCCAGAATGACGAGATCGGCTTTCTCCGGCTCGATCTGCCGGACGATTTGACTGAAGAGAAGCGGCGCGACGCCAGTCTTGTGCTGGCTGTGGCGCAGCAGGGACTTCAGAGCGTCTCTGAACAGTATCCCGGATGCGTCCGGGTAAAATGCAGGAATAGGAGGTAGTGCACATGATTATCATGAATTTGCAGCTGTTTGCTCATAAAAAAGGTATGGGCAGCTCGCGCAACGGCCGTGACTCTGCCGCGCAGCGTCTGGGCACCAAGCGCGCTGACGGTCAGTTCGTTCTGGCCGGCAATATTCTTGTTCGTCAGCGCGGCACCGTCATCCACCCCGGCCTGAACGTGGGCATCGGCGATGACGACACGCTTTACGCCAAGATTGACGGCATCGTCAAGTTTGAGCGCAAGGACAAGAAGCGCAAGCAGGTCAGCATCTATCCGAAGGCTGAGGTTGCTGCGGAATAATCCATCGTGATTATTAGCCCGCTCGGAGTAACATCCGGGCGGGTTTTTCCAATTCCTCGCCGGCGGTAAAATGAAGCGCATTCGGGAGGAAAGAATGATAACATATCACAAGACCACGGAAGAAGAAAAATACGCCATTGCCGGATGGAAGTATAGCGGCGACTATGCCGTGTACAACAGCGCGCCCTATGAAGAACAGAAGAAAAGGGGCATAGGCTTCGCCAATTCCAAGAACAACTTTTATTCGTTTTACGATGATGCGGTTCTGATCGGATTCATCAACCTCTATGAGGAGGAAACGGAGGTTTTCTTTGGAATCGGCGCAAATCCGGACTATTGCGGCCGCGGCTATGGCCAGCTTATGACCAGAACGGCCTGCGAAATCTCTCGGTCGCTGTTCCCCGGAAAGCCGCTGTATCTGGAGGTCAGGACGTGGAATACCCGCGCCGTCCGGTGCTACGAAAAGGCGGGCTTCCATATCGTCGGGGAGCCGATTCATCAGACCACCTCGGCGGGAGAAGGTACATTTTATCATATGATCCATGATATAGTCTGACAGACCAAAGGCTTGGAGAGCCGAAAGGTGATTGCATGAACATTAAACGCCTTGACGAGAACAGCGCGCGATTTCGCGGCGTGGATTTCGACGCGCGGCTCACGCTGATCGACAGCGCGCAGGTGTTCCACTGGCGCGAGGAGGGCGGCGCGTTCTGCGGCGTAACGGCGGGGCGGCACGCACGGCTTGTTCCCTGCGCGGACGGTTTTCTGCTGGAGGGTTGCGCGGCGGGAGATGAGCCGTTCTGGATCCACTATTTCGATCTGGAGCGCGATTACAGCCGGCTGGCCGAGCGCGTGCGGAATTACGACATGGCCTACCGCGCGATGAAGCGCCTGCCCGGGCTGTGCGTGCTCAATCAGCCGTGCTGGGAAGCGCTGATTGCGTTCATCATATCGGCCAACAACAATGTCTCTCGCATCCGCGGCATTGTTGAGCGGCTTATCGCGGCGCTGGGCGTGGATGGCGCGTTTCCGACGCCCGAGCGGCTGGCCGAAACCGACGAGGAGACGCTGCGCGCTCTGGGCTGCGGCTATCGCGCGCCCTATCTGATCGATACGGCCGCGCGCGTGCGGGACGGCTTCGATTTGCAGGCTGTCTCCGCGCTGCCGTATGAGGAGACACACAAGCGGCTTTTGACGCTCAGCGGCGTGGGCGACAAGGTGGCGGACTGCGTGCAGCTCTTCGGCATGGGGCAGAGCATGGCCTTTCCGGTGGATGTGTGGGTCGAGCGGCTGATGAAAACGTGGTTCGTGCCGGAAACGGCGGGCAAGGCCGAGATTCGCCGCGCGGCGCACGATATGTTCGGCGACGACGCGGGGCTGATCCAGCAGAGCCTGTTCCACTGCGCGCGCTTGGGGCTGCTGAAGCTGGAAAAATAGAAGCGATTGGAAATACGGAAGGATGGATGAAAAATGTGGGGCGTATGGGCGAATGCCGCTGCGGTGATTGTGGGCGGATTGATCGGCAGCCGCTTAAAGGGCGGCATACCGAAGCGGTTCAGCAACTCGATCAACATGGGGCTGGCGTTGTGCGTGCTTTTGATCGGCATTTCAGGCGCGATTCAGACGCAGAACGTCATGCTGGTGATCATTTCAATCGTGCTGGGCACGGTCGTCGGCGAGCTGCTGCGCATTGAGGATCGTCTGGACACGCTGGGCGCATGGGCGCAGAAAAAGCTGGCGCGGGACGACGACGGCTTCTCGAAGGGCTTCATCAACGCGACGCTGCTGTTCTGCGTCGGCTCAATGGCGGTCGTCGGCTCGCTGGAAGCGGGCCTTCAGAACAAGGCGGATACGCTGCTGGCCAAGTCGATCCTCGACGGTGTGTCGGCGCTGATCTTCGCTTCGTCGTGGGGAACGGGCGTGATACTGTCCGTCGTGCCGCTGACGATCTATCAGGGCGGCATTGCGCTGCTGGCCATGGCGCTGGGCAATTTCCTCTCCGAGACGGCCATACTGGAAATGAGCGCGACGGGCAGCCTGCTCATCCTCGCGCTGGGCGTGAATATGCTGGGCGCTGCGAAGGAGCGCATCCGCATCGGCAATATGCTGCCCGCCATGTTCATTCCGGCGATTTACATCAGCCTGCGGGCGCTGTTTTGAGAGGAGCGGCTATGGACGGGGACTGGCTGTTTAAAGCGGAGAACGCCGTCTGCGAGCTGCGCGTCGCGGCGGTGCTCGTCGCAGAGGGACGGATTCTCGTGCAGCGCGAGGTCGACGGCGACGAATACGCGCTGCCGGGCGGCCATGTAAAGGTCGGCGAGACGCTGGAGGATGCGCTGAAACGCGAGCTTTTCGAGGAAACGGGGCTGCGCGTCGCATGCCGGCGCCTTTTGTGGAGCGAGGAAAGCTTCTGGCAGTGGAATGGGAAGCAGGCGCACGGCATTGCGTTTTACTATTCGATTGAGCTGACAGCGGATGCGGCGCTGCCCCGAGAAGGCGTATGGACGGCGCAGCGGGATAATCTGCGCGTGGAATACGGGCTGCTGTCGATCGAGCGGCTGAAGAACGTGACAATTTATCCTGAATTTCTGAAGGACGAAATCGCCTGTCTGGACGGGCCGATGAAGCACTTTGTATCGAGAAGCTGAGGACAATCTGAAGAATTCCCCGGGACTCCATCGCGGCGTTCTTCGTCATTATTTCTGCTGTGTCCTTGATTTGACGCTGTGAGTGGAATCCTTCAGAATTCAGGCTTCCTTTGCGTGAAACTCCGTTTGAGCGTGTCGGAGCTGTGCTTCCCGAGCCTCCGGCTCCCGATTTGTACGGCAAGGGCAAAACAACGCGCCCATCGCATGAAAAATCTCATGCGATGGGCGCGTTTGCATTTGTCAAATGCGGCTTAGCTGAAGCTGCTCACGCGGCGCGGGATATAGCCCTTCGAGGCGTATTCCGCGGCGTTTTTGATCGAGCAGATGATGGTGTTGCCGTCGCCGCCCTGTTCGATGATCATGAACTTGGTCTTTTCCGCGTCCATCCAGTACAGGAACATGACGGTGTGGCTCTTGGCCAGCACGATGTGATCGCCGGGCCGCAGCTCGGAATAGCTCTTGAGCGTCTTATAGTAATTCGACGTGTTCATCGTGTAGGTCTTGAGCGCCGAGGCCGGATGATTGATGCCGTAGGTGGCCGTGTTGACAAAGAAGGAGCAATCGCAGCCGGCATAGCTGCCGTTGAGCAGGTTCCGCTGGTTGAGGATGTAATAGCCCTTTCCGCTGTCGTAATAGCGCTTTTCGGTCAGCGCCTTGGCCGCCGTGTAGGTGCGGTTGGCCGAGTTGCCGTTCGCGCCGGCCTGCGTATAGGGCAGTCCGTAATAGACGCGGCCGGGCAGATAGCGCTTCTCGGCGTATTTCTGCGTCCAGTATTCCTGCGTGCCGAGCGTCATCCAGGGGAAGGCCTGATCGGCCATGGCGCGGCGGATGATCGCCGAGCGGGCGCTGGCTTCGCTGCCGGAAATCGCGCCCAGCGTGTTGAGCGAGGCGATGACGTCCAGAGCGCTGTCCTGAATGGCATAGATCTTGCCGAGGTTCTCACTGATGTCGGCTACGGTCGTGGTGCGCGCGGGGATTACGCCGGAGACGTTCGTGCTGGTCACATAGACCGTGCAGGACGCGCTCACGCCGTTTACCGCCGTGGCCGTGACGACGGTCGTGCCGATGGCCTTGCCGTAGACATAGCCCTTTGCGTCGATCGTGGCGACGTTCGGATTGGCGCTGCTCCAGACGATGGTCTGACTGGCCGTGGACGGGAACACGGAAGCGCTCAGGTAATCGCCGTATTTCACGCCCAGATAGAGCGAGCTGCTCTCCAGATTGACCGCGCCGGGCGTGTTGTCGTCGTAGACGATCACATGGACGGACGCGCTGGCGCTGCTGTTCTTGAGAGAACGGGCGGTGATCGTGACGGCGCCGGTTTTGTGCGTGGTCACGATGCCGTTCTGATCGACCGAGGCGATCGACGGATTGGAGCTTACATACTGGCACATCACGCTGGCGGTCGCGGGCTGCGGCTGCACGGCGATCTGCGCGGACTTGCCCACATAGATCGAGGCGACGGAGGTCGGGAAGGAGAGCGCGGAAGGCGCGGCTTTCTGCGTCACGGTCACCTTGATGCGCACGGACTTCTTGGCGGAATAGGTCGAGGTCGCGGTGATATAGGCTGTGCCGGCGGCATGGGCAGTCACAACGCCGTTCGAATCGACGGTGGCAACGCGCGTTTTGCTGCTCTTCCAGCTGACCGTCTGCGTGGCGGTCGCCGGTTCGATTGTGGGCGTGAGCTGAACCTTCTGGCCGTCCTCCATGGAGAGCGAAGGCACGTTCAGCGTAATCTTGTCGGGCATTTTGCTGTCGACGATGCGCAGCGTCAGCGTGGCGCGCACATCCGAATCGACCGCGGAATAGCAGGTGATGGTGACGGTGCCCAGCTTGCGCGGGGTCACAACGCCGTCGCTCGACACGCGCGCGATGGAGCTCGAGCTGGTCTTCCAGCGGAACTCGCGGCTGCGGCGCTCGTCGGTCGGATAGACCTGCGCGCTCAGCGCCAGCGTATCGCTCACTTCGAGCGTCGCGGGCATGGGCGAGAGCGTGATCGCGTCGGGCGCGGGCAGGCGCGTGGCTCTGATCGTCACGCTGGACTGAATGTCGCGGTTGACGCTCGACGTAGCGGTGATCTTGACGGTGCCGGGCTTTTTGATGGTCACGTTGCCGTTCTGATCGACCGTGGCGACGGAGGTGCGGCTGCTCTTCCAGACGATGCCCTGCGCGCGGTTGGCCGGGAACACCGACGCGCCGATGTGCAGCGTATCGCCCGCATAGGCGTTGATCGTCTCGCTGCCGGGCGTCAGCGTGATGTAGTAGGGCGAATCGGGCTTGACGACCACGATGCGCAGCGTCTCCCGGATGCGGGAGTTCTGCTTGGAGGAGCAGGTGATCGTGACCACGCCGGTCGACTTGGCAGTCACAAGGCCGCTGGCGCTGACCGTGGCGCGGCGTGACGAGGACGAGCGCCAGGTGAACATCTCACACACGCGCTGTCCGGCCGGCTCGGTCTGCGGATGCAGCTGAAGCGTCGTGCCGACGATCATATAGTGCGGCTCATGATCGAGCGAGATGGCGGTCGGCGTGGGATATTCCTTCACTCTGACGGTGATTTCACCCAGCACGGTGCGGTCGCGGCGGGAATAGCAGGTGATGACGGCGGTGCCGCCCCGCTTGGCGGTAATCAAGCCCTTCGAGCTGACCGTGACCACGCCGCGTGCGCTGCTCTTCCAGGAGACGCGCTGGTCGGCCGAGGCGGGCATGATTTGCGGCGTGAGCTGGAGCGTTTCATAGCGCTCGAGCGTCGCAGTTGTGCCTTGCACAAAGGTGATCGAGTCGGGAACGCGGCTGTCCTTCACCGTGACGGCGCACTGGGCGACCGCCTCGCCGCCGCGCAAACGCACAGTGATCGTGCAGGTTCCGCGTTTGCGGCCGGTGATAACGCCGCTCGAGGAGACGCGCGCGACGCTTGTATCCGAGCTTTCATAGCTGTAGCGCGCCGAGGAATCGGCCGGCGTGAGGGACGCGGTAAGCGTGCGCCGGCTGGAGGAAGCCAGATCAATGACAAGCTGCTTTTCAGAGAGCGTCAGGACAGGCGCGGATTGCTGCGTGGCGGCAGGCAGGCTTTCGGCCATGGCCGCGGGCAGCAGCGCCGTCAGCGCCAGACAGAGAAGCAGCGCCGTCAGCAGACGCAGGGGAGCGGATCGGGTCATAGAGCGTTCACCTCCGAACGATATACATATTAAGACAAATAAGAGTATACCATATTGTGGCGCAAAATGCAATAATTTGCGTCAAAGCGGGTGCTGTTCCCGTGAAATTCACCGCCGCGTCGGCGCAAGATTTCCGACACCTCCCTCTTGCACGCATACTCTTTTATTAGACGCGGGCACAGAGCCTTGCGTTGGAAGGATTTGGCGAAAATTTGCCGTTTTTGCGTGCGGGATGACACCACAGCCCTCCGACGCGCGGTCGGAAGGCTGTGGTGGGCGATTGATCATAAAGGGAGTGGGCTTACTGCTTGCGGCGGCAGCCGTCAATCTGGATGTTCTGCGCGGAGATGTAGCTGGCCTTGTCGCTGGCCAGGAAGCAGATAAGATCGGCGTTTTCCGCGTCGCTGCCGGTGCGCCCCATGAACGCCAGCTCGCTGGGCTGAGTGTAGTGGATGTCCATGTGATCGGAGGGGCTGACGCTGCCGGGCGAGACGCAGTTGACGGTCACGCCCTTGTCGGCCACTTCCTTGGCCAATCCCCTGGTCAGGGCGATCAGCGCGCCCTTCGTGGCAGAATAGTGAACCATGTTGGCGTTGCCGTACACGCCGGCGACCGAACCGACGTTGACAATGCGGCCGTAGCCGCGCTCGACCATGCCGCCCAGCACGGCCTTCGTGCAATGCACTACGCCCATGATGTTGACGCGGATGAACTTTTCCCATTCGGACGCGGGCGTTTCAATGAAGGACGACCAGCAGCGCCACAGCGCGGCATTGTTGACCAGTATGTCGATCTTTCCGAAATGCCCAATCGCCTGAGCGACGGCGGCCTGCACGGCGGCTTCATCGCCCACGTCGCAGGTAAAGGTCAGCGCGTCCTCAGCGTGATAGGCCTTGAGTTCCTCCTTGAGCGCGGCAAGCGTCTCAGCGTTGTAGTCGAGCAGCACAAGCTTTGCCCCCAGCTCGCCAAAACGGATGGCGCATGCGCGTCCGATGCCCACGCCCGCGCCGGTGATCATGGCAACTTTTCCCTCAAAATTCATGGCCGGCTTCCTCCCTTAAAAGAGCGCCGCGCCCCATGGAAAAGAGACGCGGCGGTTTATGAGCGGGCGATTACACGCCGCGCTTGTGGCTCTTGTCGATGGCCTCCCAAAGGCCGTTGAGATAGGCGGCGCCCAGCGCGCGATCGTACAGGCCGTAGCCGGGCATGCACTTCTCACCCCAGATGGTGCGGCCGTGATCGGGACGGATCGGGCCGTTGAAGTCGATCTCATAGAGCGCCTTCACGATTTCGTACATATCGAAGGAGCCGTCGGCGGAGAGATGCGCGGCCTCTTCAAACTGCGTGTCGCTGAAGAACTGGAGGTTGCGCACATGCGCGAAGTGGATGCGGCCTTTCAGTCCGCGGATGATCTGGGGCAGGTTGTTCTTGCGGTTGGTGCCCAGCGAGCCGGTGCACAGCGTAATGCCGTTGTGGGGATTGTCCACCATCTTCAGCATACGATGGATGTTTTCCTCATTGATGATGATGCGGGGCAGGCCGAACACGGACCACGCCGGATCGTCGGGATGGATGGCCATGTTGATGCCGTATTTGTCGCAGGTGGGCATGATGGCCTCGAGGAAGTACTTGAGGTTGTTGAACAGCGCCTCGTCGTCCACGCCTTCATAAATCTTGAACAGCGCCTTGACGTGCTCCATGCGCTCAGGTTCCCAGCCGGGCAGCACGAAGCCGTTGGTCGAGCTGCTGATGGAGTTGAACATATCCTCGGGATTCAGGCGGTCGATGTCGGCCTGATCGTAGGCCAGCACGGTGGAGCCGTCATAGCGGGGCTTGGCCAGATTGGTGCGCGTCCAGTCGAACACGGGCATGAAGTTGTAGCACACCATGTCGATGCCCTCTTCGCCCAGCGCGGTCAGGGATTTGATATAATTTTCGATGTACATATCGCGGGTGGGCAGGCCGGCCTTGATGTCGTCGTGTACGTTGACGCTCTCAATGCCGCAGATTTTCAGGCCGGACGCCTTGACCTCTTCGTTGAGGGCGTGAACGGCCTCACGCGTCCAGGCCTCGCCGGGTTCGGTGGCGTAGAGGGTAGTGATAACGCCCTTCATGCCGGGAATCTGACGAATCTGCTGCAAAGTGATGCTGTCATGGCCGGTGCCGTACCAGCGGAAAGACATTTCCATAAAATAGTCGCCTCCTGTGTGATTCAAGTGAAATATGACAAGGCAAATTTCGCTTATTTAAGTATATACCAATACGCCCCCAAGCGCAACCGAAAAACGCAATTTTCATCAAAAAAGAACGGGCCGATGCGGCTTTCGCTTGAATCTTGCGCCGAAATGTGCTTTAATACAGAGGAAGCTCGCAGAAAGGGAAGGAAAGAAACGCATGACGCCGCTGAAAGACACAAGGCCGTTCGTCCGCTATGTCCGGACGCTGATCATCCGCGAGGGCGAATTTCCCGATTATATGGCGCCCTACGATTGCCGCCTGGTTTACGCCATGGAGAGCGGTAGCCGGATCGACTTTCCGTCGGGCGGCTATGCGCTGCGCAAGGGTACGCTGCTCATATGGCCCGCAGGTATGAAATACCGCTATGTCATCCCGCGCGGCGGAGGCATGGCGCTGTTTGCCGTCAATTTTGATCTGGATGCGGCGGGCGATCCGCCGGCATTTCCGATTCCGCCTGTCCGCGCAGAGACGTTCTGCCCCGAGCGCATGATCAAAGCGCCCGAGTGCGCCGAGCTGCCGCTGACGGACGCGCCCCTCGTGCTCAGCGACGCGTATTTCTGCGAGGGGCTGCTTCACGACATGCTGGAGGAATACGAACGCCAGCGCCTGTTCATGCAGGAGACGCTCTCCGCGATGATGACGCGGCTGCTCTTCAGCGTGGCGCGGCAGCGTGTTCAGTCGGAGGGCGGCGCGCTGGTCGATCAGATACTGGGCTATATCCACAGCCACTATGCCGAGGATTTGACAAACATCCGTCTGGGCGAGGTGTTCGGATTTCATCCCAATTCGCTCAACCGGCTGATCGTGCGCCAGACGGGGCAGTCGCTGCATCAGTATCTGCTGACGTATCGCCTGCGCCAGGCCATGCCGCTGATCGAATCGGGCGCGGAGCCGATCGCCGCCGTCGCCGCGCGCGTGGGCTTTTCCGATGCGGGCTATTTTTCAAAGTTGTTCCGCAGCAAAATCGGCTGCTCGCCTGTGGAATACAGAAAAGGATAATAAACGGAGGAAATTGTCATGCCGACGATCAAGTTTGACCTTTCGCCCGAAATGATTGACAAGGAGGCGCAGCGCAATGCGCGCCTGCCGCGTTTAACGCCGGAGGGGAGATCCTTCCTCGGCTGGCTCAGGCCGGACGGAGACGGCGCGCCGTTCATGAACTTTATTGAAGATGTCGACATAACACTGCGGGCGGCCGTGACCGAAGGGCCTGCCTATATCGTCGAATCGCACTATCGCGGCGATGTGAACGACTATACCGGGCCGCGCTGCCAGTATCGCCGCTATGTCGTGGACGTGTATCTCGAAAACGCCTGCGCGTCCTCCGGCGCGTTCCGGCTGGATGTGTGCAATGATTTCCTCTATTATCTGGGTCATGTGCCGGTCGAGGGGATTGCGCTGACGGTGGACGCGCCCTCCCGCACGTTCGAGGGACAGTATCACTTTGAGGCCGACAACTTCCAGACCAATTATATCGCCGTGCGCTGGACGAGCGAAGCGCCGCTCGACGCGCGCCGTCAGCGCAGAAAGATCGCGCGCATCATGCTCTATTTCAGCCGCTATGGACTGGGCTATCCTGAGATTGCCGCCCGCACGAGCGACGAGGTGATGAAGGCCGATCGCGCCTGTGCGCTGGTCGACGGCCGTCCGGCTGAAATCAGCGCCAATTTCTACATCGGCGTGCGGGATGAGGAAACCTCCTCCGCCGAGGATTTCGCCGGCTGCATGGGCGATGAACCGTCCTGTACGGAGGACGACGGCGAGGTGATCTCCCGTTTTGCGGTGATGAGCGACAGCCATGTCGGCAGGCGCTATCAGTGGGAAAATTACGATTGGCTGCACAGCGCGTTTGACCGTATCGCCGAAATCCACAAAAAAACGCCGCTGGATTTCGTGCTCCAGCTGGGCGACAACATCGACGACGGCTATGCCGCGTCCTATCAGAGCGATTACCGCGATTATCTTGAGGAGATTAAGCGTCTCGCGATCTGCGATCCGGTTCATCCGCTGGAGGGCCGTGCCGAGGGCATGATTCCGCATTACGAAATGCAGGGCAATCACGACACCTCGATGGACACGCGCTTTTTCCGCAATAAGATGTGGCATACGCAGTCGCCGAGCGGCGAGAAGGTCTGTTATATTGCGTTCTTCACGCATTACGGCGGCTATCCGCTCATTCCCTATGAGATCGTCGGCAATTACGACGCGTATCGCTCCTATGGCCGCCTGTCCGACGAAACGGTGGCCTTCGTGGAGGAGAGCGCCCGTCAGGCCCGCGCGGAGGGGGCGGCGCAGATCGTGCTGCTGTGCCACTTCGGCATTGCGCGGGAGCTGAATGCGCCGATCCTGCCCGAAACGGGGCTGGGCAAGCTGGCGGCGATTTGCAAAAAGTATAACATCAGGCTGTATTTCAGCGGCCATGAGCACAATCCGAAATACAGCCTGTACAAGCTGGGCAGCGTCTATGATTACGACGCGGCGACGACGAAGGATCGCCACGCTATTGTGGAAATCAGAAAGCATTCCGCGACGGTTACGATTTACAACACTGACGGCGGCGCGGTTTACCGCGTGGATCATCTGGCACTGTAATCAGCTCTTTTCGGCGTAAAAGTCGAAGGTCGTGCCGGCAGGGCAGTCGGGATAGGCCGACTCTGTCAGCGTCACGACGAGGTGATCGTCCTTGTGCGTGATCGTGCCCGCGAGCGCATGGCCGTTGTCGTCCGTGCCGGAGAAGCTCAGCGCGCCGGTCGATATGTCGTATGTACCAGTCGCGCCCTCCATGTACGTCAGCTTGTAGATGCTGTAATCGACGCGGTAATCGCTGTTTTCGTCCCGCGCGATGATCAGGTCTGAACCCATGTCGTCGTGCCATGTGCCTTCCTCAAACTGAGCCGTCTGCGCGGCGGCGGGCTGAACCTGATCGACCGGCGCGGGACGGTTCGAGCAGCCTGCCAGCAGGACGAGCGCGAGCAGCAGAATAAGCGCTTTTTTCATGATGAAAGTCCTCCTTGCAAAAACTGGGAACGCCCTTATGGACGAACGGGGGAGGAGACTTGTTCCTACAAAAAAAATACGTCGGCCGCTCCGAATGAAGAATCGGGGCGGCCGGCGTTTTGTCAGTGCAGTATGTAGGAGAAGGCGATGTAGAGACCGATGCAGAGCAGCAGCAGGCCGAAGGAAATGCTGAGCGTGATGCGCCTGACGTTGGCGCTCAGTTCGTCGAAGCCCGCCGCGAACACGCAGGTAAAGTTGGTCGTGATCGGGTGGCGGCGGCAGAGCGTCCTGTTGAGCAGGAAGGTCACGCCGTTGAACAGGCAGCCCAGCGCATATGTGAAGCGGTTGCCTATGGGGACGGGCTGCTTTTTGCGGCGGCGTCTGAACAGCGTGCGCCACAGGCCGAGCGCCACGGTATCGATTCCCTCGTCGCACACGCGCGCCATGAACGTGCCCACAAAGCCCAGCGCGGCGCGCGCATAGTCGGCCAGCCTGTCCAGCAGATTTGTAGGAACGGCCAGCAGATCGGGCAGCAGCCTTTCAAGCAGCGGGCGATAGACGAGGTTTTCCAGATCCAGCGCCTTCGGCCAGCGGTCGACGTACAGCCGCACGCCGCGCTTGTCCTTTTCCATGAGCAGCGGGCGCACGATCAGCAGATAAACGCCCGCGCCGATCAACAGCGACTTGGCCGCGCCTGAGAGATTCTCCGCGTTCAGCGCGCCGATGTTTTCCGCTTCGCCCGCAAAGTGCAAAAAGGAGGACATCAGCGTGGCCACGCCGCCGGAGAAGGCGCTGATCATGCCCAGCGCGGGCAGCACCAGCGCGCTCAGCATCAGGGCGATCGCGGCGGAGCGGGGCATGGGCGGCAGCCTGTCGAAGGCGGGTTGCGTCTTTTCGTCGTTCTTTTCCCAGAAAAGCGCGATATAGAGCTTGGTCATGTAGGCCGCGGTCAATCCGCCCGTGACGAGGAATATGATCTCGGCCAGCCTGTAGGGCATATAGGCGAGGCCGGCGGCTTTCAAAACTGCGATGTGCTCGAGAATCGACTCGTGCAGCAGCGATTTGCTCACATAGCCGTTGAACAGCGGCATGCCGATGATGCCCAGATAGCCCATCAGGAAGGCGAAGTGAAGCAGCGGCTTATGCCGCCCGAAGCCGCGTATGTCGTTCAGATTGAGCTTATGCGTCTGCATATACACAGCGCCCGCCGCCATGAACAGCACCAGCTTGATCAGCGAATGATTGACCATGTGCAGCAGCGCGCCGTGAACGGCTGATCCGCTCTCGAAGCCGGAGAGCACCGCCATGCCCACGCCCACCAGTATGAAGCCGATCTGCGACATGGACGAGCAGGCCAGCGTGCGCTTCAAATCCACGGAGAACAGCGCCAGCAGCGCGCCCATGAACATCGTAATCACGCCGAATATCAGCAGAGCGTTGCCCCAGATGGCGTCGGCGGGCAGCATATTGGCCGCGATGACCAACAGCCCGAACAGGCCGGTCTTGGTCAGTATGCCGGAGAGCAGCGCGCTGGCCGGCGCGGGGGCGACGGGATGCGCCTTGGGCAGCCAGATGTGCAGCGGGAAAACGCCCGCCTTGGCCGCAAAGCCGACGGCGATCAGCGCCGCGATGAGCCGCAGCTCGGAGGGCTTCACGCGTCCGGCCCCAATCAGGCTGCGGATGCCGACGAATTCCAGCGTGCCGATTTTATTGTAGAGCATGAACAGCCCCATCAGCGTCACCATGCCGCTGATGACCGCCACGGCCATGTAGGTCTCCGCGGCGCGCAGGGCGGCCGGCTTTTCGTCGTGCGCCACCCAGACGTAGCTGGTCATGGACATCAGCTCAAAGAATATGAACGCCGTGTACAGATTGTCGGCCAGAAACACGCCGCAGGTTTCGCTCAGCGTGAGCAGGGTAAACAGATCATAGCGGCTGCGGTGCGCGTCATCCTTCGGAAAGTAGCAGGGCGCGAACAGACCCTGGCTCATGAACCACATGAAGGCGGCGATCATCACATACATGGCTCTGAAGCCGTCCAGCTTGAAGTGCAGCCCCATGCCGCAGAAGCCGTCCCAATAGAAGGACGCGCTCTGTTCCATCATTACGCGGGTCAGCGGCACGGCGGCCAGCGCCAGCTCAAGGGCGCAGATCAGCGTCATCGCGGCACCCTTCTGGATTTTCGTAAACCGATCGATGATATAGGAGACAATCGCGCCCAGCATCGGGAAAAATACCAGCGCGCCCAGCAGAAAATCTCCGCGCATTGTTTTCATGTCTCCTTTCTATCAGTACAGCCCCGCGGCGACATTGCCGAGGAAGCGTATGAGCGGCGATGCGCACAGCCCGCCGACGACGATGGCCACGGTCAGTATGGCGAGCGGCAGCTTCATGCGCCAGCCGGGATCGCGGTTTTCTCCGGCCAGTTTGGCGGAGGATTCGCCCAGCGGCATGAAATAGGCCGGCACGACGATGGTGAACAGATAGATGGCCGTCAGTATCGCCGAGATGATCAGCGCGCCCGCGCCCAGCGCCGCAATGCCGCGCCCGTCCGACACGGCGGCCGAGGCCAGCATCCACTTGCTGACAAAGCCCATCAGCGGCGGCACGCCCACCAGCGCGGCGGCGGCGACGGTAAACACGCCCATCGTGAAGGGCATGACCTTCGAGAAGCCGCGCAGATCCTGCACATACTCGCGCTCAGTCTTGACCAGCACAGCGCCCGCGCAGAAGAACAGCGTGATCTTCATAACGCCGTGGAACAGCATATGCGTGAGGCTGCCCGTCAGGCCGGCGGGGGACATGAGCGTCGCGCCGAATATAATATAACTCAGGTTGCTGACGGTCGAGTAGGCCAGGCGGCGCTTGAAGTGCTGCTCCTTGACGGCCATGACCGAGCCGAATACGATGGTGAACATCGCCAGCCCCATCGCTGCGTACTGCGCCCATGTGCCGTACAGGAAATCCGTGCCGAAAGTGTAATAGATAATGCGGATGATGGCGAACGCGCCGGCCTTGACAACGGCCACGGCGTGCAGCAGCGCCGTCACGGGCGTAGGCGCGACCGACACGGTGGGCAGCCACGCGTGAACCGGGAACAGCGCCGCCTTTACGCCGAAGCCCACGAACGACATCAGGAACACCGCCAGCAGCAGATCCTTCTTGTCGGCGACGCGCGCCATATCCAGCATACCGCCGTAGACG
This sequence comes from uncultured Clostridia bacterium, assembly GCA_934631025.1. GTDB lineage: Bacteria > Bacillota > Clostridia > Christensenellales > Aristaeellaceae > Firm-10. The sequence continues at coordinate 11,680 of CAKTXR010000012.1, read as the reverse complement.
AACTCGGTGGTGGGGTTCGTGCCGTAGGTCAGCACGAAGATCATGCCGATGAAGGCCAGCGCCGCGCCGCTGATCGAATAGTACAGATAGGTGCGGCTGGCGTGGATGGAGGTGGTGTCCAGCTTGTGGAGCACCAGCGGCAGCGTGACCAGCGTCAGCAGCTCGTAAAACGCATAGAGCGTGAACAGATTGCCGCTCAGCGCAATGCCGGCCGTCACGCCGTAGCTCATTAGATAGTAGGCGAAGAATGTGTTCTCGCGACCCTCGACCTCCATATATTCGAAGGCGTAGAGCGTCGCCAGCGGCCAGAGGAAGGCGATCAGCGCGCCGAAAACGCGTGTCAGGCCGTCCACACGCAGCGTGATGGTCAGGTTTTCAGTCAGCCGGAGCGCGCTCAGCGACAGCCCCTGCCCGCGGAACACCAGATAGAACAGCACCGCGGAATTGGCGAGCGCGATGCACTCCACAAAGATTGAGCGCGCCCGCCGCGAGGAAAAGCGAATCAGGCCGGTCGCCAGCCCGCCGAGGATCGGCAGCAGGATCGGCACAAGCAACAGCGTCATAATGCAGCCTCACTTTCCCGCGTCTCACATCACCAGCGCGGCGATCGATTTGAAGAAGCCGATCAGCGCGTTGGGGAACATCCCGAGAAGCAGCGTCAGCGCGGCCAGCGCGATCAGCGGCGCGAGCATCAGCGTGCCGGGCTCGGCCTTTTTGAGCGCGGACGCATCGAAATCCCTGCCCGGGAAGAACGCCGCAATCGTGATCGAGAGCAGATAGCCGGCCGTCAGCACGGCGCTGACCAGCAGCACGCAGGGAACGACCCAGCTGAACGCCGTATTCGTCAGGCTCAGCGCGCCCTCGGCCAGATACCACTTGCTGATAAAGCCGCAGGTGGGCGGCACGCCGATCAGGCCGGCGGAGAGCAGCGTAAAGCACCACATCACGGCGGGCATCTGCCGGCCAATGCCGCGCAGCTCCTCCACGCGCGTCTTGCCGGTCTTGTTGATGATCGCGCCGGCCGACATGAACAGGCCGTCCTTGATGACCGAGTGGAACACGATGTGCAAAAGCGCTCCAATAAAGCCGATGGGCGAGAGGGTGGACAGGCCGGTCAGCACATAGGAGACCTGACTCACCGTCGAATAGGCCAGCCGCTTCTTGAGAAGCCGCTCGCGATAGGCCAGCATCGAGCCCATGAACACCGTGATGAGCGCCAGCGTCATCCAGGCCGCCTGCACCCATGTGCCGCGTATGAAATCGGCGCCCGCCAGATAGTAGACCACGCGGATGACGCCCAGCACGCCCGCCTTGGTAATCACGCCCGACAGCACGGCGCTGGCGGGAGAGGGGGCGACGGGGTGCGCGGTGGGCAGCCAGCCGTGCATGGGGAACATACCGGCCTTTACGCCGAAGCCCACGATCATGGCGAACGTGCCCCAGCGCATGAGGCTTTCGTGACCGGCCATCGATTCGTTGGTCAGAACGCCGCCCGCGGTGAAGGCCATGGTCGAGCCGTAGCGCGCATAGAAGAATATGCCCAGCAGCGCCAGCGACGCGCCGAACACGGAATAGAGCAGATACTTGACGCCCGCGGCCACAGCCTCTTTGCTCATCGTGTGCAGCACGAGCGGCAGCGTCATGAGCGTCATCAGCTCATAGAACATATACATCGTGACCAGATTGCCGCTGAAGCTCAGCCCGATCAGCACGCCCAGCGAAATAAGATAGAACAGATAGAAGCGCCCTTCGTTTTCCTCGCTCTTCATATAGTCGAACGAATAAAAGCCCACGCACAGCCACATACAGGAGATGAGCAGCGCAAACAGCTTTGAAACGCCGTCCACATGGAAATAGATCGACACCGTGTCGGTCAGCTGCCACAGCGTCAGTTCCTGAGCGCCGCGCAGCACGGCCAGCAGCACGAGCAGCGCGTTGACAATGAGCGATGTCCCCGTCAGCGCGTTGCGGGCGCTGCGGCTCTTCACGCAGCCGGCCAGCAGACCGAAAAGCACCGGCACGACGACGGGCAATATCAGCAAGATGTTATTCCACATAACCATAAGACATGACTCCTCCTCGCGCCGTCAGGCGAACATATTAAGGCCCGCGCGAATCGCTTCAATGATGGGCTGAGAGAACGTGCCCAGGAAGAAGTTGGCCGCGATCAGGCAGACAAGCGACACGGCGAACGACGCTTTGACGCGGGCGCGGGGCGCATTGGCCGCGCCGTCGATCGGCGGCCGGTAAAGCGTGATGACCGTTTTCAGGAAATAGATGGTGTTGAGAATCGTGCTGGCCGCCAGCACCAGCAGCACCACCAGCGTCTCGGCCGGCTGCATCATCATGGCCGCCTTGGCGAAATACACCTTCGATATGAAGCCGCCCAGAAAGGGAATGCCCACCATCGAGAACGAACCGACAGAGAATGCCACGCCGGCGATGGGATTTCTGAAGCCGCTGCCGCGCAGACTCCGGAAGTCGGTTTTCCAGCCGGACTCCTGAATCAGGCCGGACGTGGACAGGAAGAGCATCGATTTGGCCATGCCGTGGACGAAGATGTGGAACACCGCCGCCACCATGCCGGCCTCCGTGCCCATGCCGATGCCCATATAGATGTAGCCGATCTGCGCGACCGAGGAGAAGGACACCATGCGGCGGATGTCCTTTTCACGGATGGCGCTCAGCGAGCCCATGATAATGCCCACCAGACCGAACACGAACAGCACGTCATTGATGCGCGTCTGATTGACCACATCAAGCCCGATGACGCGATAGTAAATCTTGATCAGCAGGAAGATATAGCCCTTCGAGACAAGGCTGGACAGCACCGCCGATGAGGTAGGCGTCGAATGGCCGTATGCGTCGGGAATCCAAGTGTGGAAGGGGAAGAGCGCGCTCTTGATGGCCAAGCCGACGCTCATCAGCGCGATGGTCACGGTCAGCGCGCGCGCGTGCTCGCCCGTCTCGGCCAGCACGGCCACCTGCTCCTGAATGTTGCTCATCAGCAGATGTCCCGTCAGGCCGTAGAGATAGGTCAAGCCCAGCAGGAACAGGCCGCTGCCCATCAGGTTCATGATCATATAGCGCGTGGCGGCCACCAGCGTGCGTCCCTTGGAGCGGGCGACGATCAGCGCGCAGGCCGAGAGCGTCATGATTTCGACGAACACATAGGCCGTAAACAGGTCGTTGGTGTAGACCTGCGCCAGCAGCGCCGCCATGAGCAGCTCGAGCATGATGTAGTACAGGCTCTGCTTGTCGTCAAAGACGTGATGCGTCACCTGCTCGATGCCGCCGACAATCGAGAGCAGCATGATGATCGAAAACGCGATGGCCGTGATCGATTCCAGCAGGCCGACGCGGATCTCGTTGCCCCAGGGCGCGGGGAAGTGGCCCATCATGTAGGTGTAGAACGTGCCGTAGGAGGACACATAGCCGCACAGCACTATGCTCATCGCCAGCACGCTGCCCACCACGATCAGGCAGGCTGCGCGCGCCATTTTGCGGGGCATGATCGACGTAAACGACGCGGAGGCGATGCACAGCAGGATGCAGAAGAAGGGAATATTCTGCCAGAAGTATTCCAATCAGTTCTCCTCCTTTCGCGCAAGTACCGTGATTTCGTCGATGTCCAGCGTGTGATAGCGGCGGTACAGGCGCACGGTCAGCGCCAGCATGAGCGAGGTCACGCTGACGGAAACCACGATGCCGGTCAGCACCAGACCGCTGGGAATGGGGTTGATGTAGGCGGACATTTTCGTCACGCCGTTCACCACGATGGGCGCCTTGCGGCCCTCGATGAAGCCCTTGGCCGCGAGGAAGAGATAGATGGCGCTGTCCATCATGCCAAAGCCTATGATCTTTTTGATCATGTTTTTTTGCAGCATCAGCGATGTGAAGCCGATGCCGAAGAGTATGATTGCGGCGATTTCGTACGGATTTTTCAGCAGACTCTCAAGCATGACTTAAAAATCCCCTTTCCGGAAGAGCGTGTAAAAGCTGTACATCGTCCAGGCGACGATCATGCCCACGGCGATGTTGAGCGGCAGGATCAGTCCAGCCGAGAGTATCGCGCCGGGCGTGCCCAGCGGTATGTGGCTGTCCAGGTGATTCGCGCCGGTAAAGAAGGAATAACTCTTGGCCAGCGCATAGAAGGCCAGCGCGCTGAACGTGACATATTTGAACGTCTTATAGCCGAACAGCTTGAAGCGTGAGGATTTCGTAAAGCCGTGCGCGTTCACATACAGGATCAGCCCCGCGCCCATGAGCGCGCCGCCGGAAAAGCCGCCGCCGGCCGAGAGATGGCCGTTCAGCACGACGTATATGCCAAAGAGCAGTATCACCGGCACGATGAGGTTGGAGACCTTCTGCAATATGATGTCGTGATGCGGCTCATAGCGGCGGTCGTCGGCCTCTGCGTCCAGCATCTCGCGCGTCGGGCGGCCGTCCTTGTCCAGATTCATCTTGAGCAGCAGCATGACGGCGCAGGCAGCCACGAACAGCACGTGCGATTCGCCCAGCGTGTCGAAGGCGCGGTAATCGAGGATCATGCCGCCCACGATGTTGACCGAGCCGGTTTCCTCAAGGCCCTTTTCGATATAGCGCTCGGACACCTCGTTGTTGACGGGGTTATCCGCTTCGCCGAAGGGCGGCAGGTCGGTCACGGAGCCGAGCAGCACATAGATGATCAGCGCGCACACGATGATCGCGGAAAGGCGATAGAACACCGTCACGATGCGCGCGCCCTTCGTCTTGGACCATTCGTGCATATGATCCTGAATGAGCCGCTCGTTTTGAACGGTCTGCTCGGCGCGTTCCTCACGGGCCTTTTCGATGGCGGCGTGCTCGGCCTCGCTGCGCTGATTGGGATGCGCCTTTTCGCCGAGGGCGTGGACGGCGCTTTTGTCCAGCGCGTCGCTTTCGCCCTTCATCCAGCTCAGAAAGCGCGCCCAGCGGCTTGTTTCATAGTCATTCCTCAGCTTTGCCATGTCTGTTTTCTCCCTCTATCGCGTGGATTTTCTTGAGCGTGACGAAAAACAGAAGGCTCGTGACGCCCGCGCCGACGGCCGCCTCGGTAATGGCCAGATCGGGGGATTCCAGCAGAATCCATATAATGGACATGGCCACGCTCTGCGACATGAATATAATGATGGACACCATCAGATTGCGCGTTATGCACACGGCCAGCGCGCAGATCAGTATGAACGCCAGCAGAAGAAAGCTTAGAAAGTCCATCAGTGATTCACCTCTTTCATATGATCCTTCAGCCGCTCGTTGATGTGAACCTCGAGCCGCGCGATCAGGTGGCTGGAGACGGGGCTTGTGAGCCAGAGCATGACGATGATCAGCAGCAGCTTGAGCGAGAGAAACTTCAGGCCGCTGAACACGATCAGCCCGGAGAGCACAAGCAATAGCCCCAGCGTGTCGCCCATGGCGGCGGCGTGCATCCGGTTGAGCACATATTTGAAGCGATAAACGCCGATGACGGACAGCGCAAATATCACAAGCCCCGCCAGAATCAGCGCCGCGCCCACGATGAACTGGATCCATTCAAGCATTACAGTTCCGCCTCCTCACGCTGCTTTTCTTCTCTTTGTTCCTGTTCCTGCTCGCGTATCTTGCGCTCGCGGTAAGCGCCCATGTACACCTTGGTCAGCAGCACCACGGCCAGAAAGCTCACCATGGCGTAGATCAGGCCGATGTCGGCCAGATAGCTCTCGTTCAGGCGCACGGCCAGCATGGCGATCAGCGCGATGGCGTTTGTGCCCACCATGTTGACCGCCACGATGCGATCGGGCACGCTGGGGCCGATGATCGAGCGGATCATGCACAGAAAGAACAGAACGCCCTGTATGGACAGAACCACGTCGAAAAAGACTCTGTAGGCCGTTTCAAGACTCATGGGCGATTTCCTCCAATTTCAGAAGATCCCGTTCAAAATCGGTGTTGTCAATGCCCTCGGCCAGCGATTTGTCCAGTGCGTGGACGCACAGTCTGTCGTCCTCCAGCATGCAGGTGATCGTGCCGGGCGTTAATGTGATCGAGTTGGCCAGCAGCACGCGGGCCGCGTCGCTCTTTAACTGCGTCCTGAAATAGTGGATTTCCGGCTCAACCTCGAGCGTCGGGGAGACGATCAGCCGAATGACCGACGCGTTGGCCTTGAAGATTTCGACCAGCAGCCGCCAGATATACTTCAGCACGCCGCCTGTCAGGCACAGCAGCTTTTTCAGGCTGCCCTTATAGCGCATTCCGAGAATCTTTATGCAGAACAGATCGACCAGCGCCGAGGCGAGCAGGCCGATGACGAGCAGCTCGACCGTCACGCGCTCGTTAAATATGAACCACAATGCCAGGCAGACAAGGAACATGAAATGAAACGCCTCCTTATAGATTTCACATCGAACCTGTATTGTACTCTTTCCAATTAGAATAGTCAATCCCCTTATCGGAAAATGAACGTTTCAGCCCCGAAAAATGACGGAATCTTGGCACGATGTAGGCACAATTTGTCGCAAACTGCCGCACTATGCCGTTTTCTGTCGTTCTCTGAGAAACAGAAAAGCCCTGAATCCCTTGCAGGATAAGGAAATTTTACCGTCGACAGCATCCGAAAATATTCACGCGCTCCTGCGACACGGCCGCCGCCCATTCAGGCCGTATAATAAGGCCATGCGGCGGGAGGGCGCGAAGATGAGCATTGAGTGGTATTTTATCGTGAGCTTTCTGACCGATCTGGGCATATTGGCAGCCGCGGCGGTCAGGGCGCGCGGTGTTCGGGCAAAACGCGTTTTCATGGGGGCGTTCGCCGGCGCGCTGGGCGCATCGGCCGCAGCCTGGATGAAATGGACTGCGGCGTTCTGGCCGCCGCTGCTCTGCCTGAGTTTGTCGCTCTGCGTCATGCTGGGCGGGCGGAAGGCGCGCGTCTGGATGAGAACGGCGGCCTGGACGGCGGCGGCCACGCTCCTGACGGCGGGGCTGACGCTCTCGGCGGCGGCCTGGCTAAAGCTGAGCGCGTCCTGGACGGCGATCGGCGCGGCGCTCGTCACGTTTATCGCTGCCTGCCTTGCGCTGCGGCCTGAGAGCAGCGATGTTCATGAAACGCCGGTACGCATCACCACGCGCATGGGCACGGCGGAGGTCACGGCGATGATCGACACGGGCAACCGGCTGCGCGAGCCGTTCAGCGATCTGCCCGTGCTCATCGTCAGCGGCCGCTGCCTGACGACGGTCATCGACGCGGTGTGCATGGACGAGCGTGAGATCCTGCCGCCCGGCTTTCGCGTGGTGCGCTATCGCGTGCTGGGCGGGGGCGGCTATATGCGCTGCTTCAGGCCCGAGCGCATCAGTACGCTGAAGGGGCGCGAGTGGATCGACGCGCCGGATATGTGGGTGGCGATCTATCCGGGCAGCATTCCCGGCGGGCTGGACGCGCTGGCGCCGCCTGCCGTCTGCGGCGGAGAGGATGCGCGGGCGCAATCGGGACGGAGGTGAAGCCCTTGAGGGGCTATCGGGGACGAATCAGGAAAACCGTGACGGATATGCTGTCCCGCGTGCGGCGCAGGACTGTGATGTACATTGGCGGGAGCGACACACTGCCGCCGCCCCTGACAAAACAAGAGGAGGCTGAACTTATGCAGCAGATGAATTCCAATGAAACGGCCGTGCGCAACGCGCTGATCGAGCACAATCTGCGCCTGGTGGTCTACATTGCGCGCAAATTCGAGAATACGGGCATCGGCATCGAGGATCTGATTTCCATCGGCACGATCGGCCTGATCAAGGCGGTCAATTCGTTCGATCCGGACAAGAACATCAAGCTGGCGACCTATGCCTCGCGCTGCATCGAGAACGAAATCCTCATGGTGCTGCGGCGCAACAGCCGGCTGCGCATGGAGGTTTCGCTCGACGAACCGCTTAACACCGACTGGGACGGCAATGAACTGCTGCTCTCCGACATACTGGGCACGGAGCCGGATCTCGTCTCGAAGCAGCTGGATGCGGACGTGGAAAAGCAGCTGCTCTATCTGGCCATTTCAAAGCTGGGCGAGCGCGAGCGGCGCATCATCAGCCTGAGGTACGGGCTGGCCGGCGGCCGTGAATATACACAGAAGGAAGTGGCCGACATGATGGGCATATCGCAGTCCTACATATCGCGTCTCGAAAAGCGGATCATCTCCCAGTTGCACGACGCAATGGAAAAAATGGCCTGACAAAGCGGTATACCGGCTTTGAACGCTGGCAATACTGCAAAAACACGGAGGTGATGCCGTTTTATGGCGCTCAACAAGGTGGAACTGTGCGGAATCAATACCGGGACGCTGCCCGTGCTCAAGAACGATCAGATGCGCGCGATGCTGGAAAGGATCAAGCGCGGCGACCAGCAGGCCCGTCAGGATTTCATTAACGGCAATCTGCGCCTGGTGCTCAGCGTGATCCAGCGCTTTCAGGGGCGCGGCGACGATCTTGAGGATCTGTTCCAGATCGGCTGCATCGGCCTGATCAAATCGATCGACAATTTCGATCTGAGCCAGAACGTGCGCTTTTCGACGTACGCCGTTCCCATGGTTGTCGCTTGTCGAAAGGCGCGGGGAGAGAGCCGGGCAGGAAAGCGGGGCGGGAGAAGTGCCGTTTTCCGCCCGCTTTTACCCCGCCGGAGAGTCGTGGAAAAAAATCTCAGAAAATTTGAAAAAACCTATTGACAAACCGGAAGGGGAGTGCTATAATCGTCAATGTTGTGAACGGGACGGCGGAAACAAAGTCCTGAACATGATGACTGGGTGTAGCGCAGTTTGGTAGCGTGCTTGAATGGGGTTCAAGAGGCCGGAAGTTCGAATCTTCTCACCCAGACCACAAAAAAGCGAACAGTCCGTAATAGCCTGTTCGCTTCACATGGGGCATTAGCACAGTTGGTAGCGCGCAACGTTCGCATCGTTGAGGTCAGGGGTTCGAATCCCCTATGCTCCACCAGATGTTCACCGCAGTTTCTAGGAACTGCGGTGGATTTTTATCTCTTGCATGCTTTTCTTCAGACGAATACAGAGAAAACCGAAATTCAGCGAGGTAAATATCAACTTTAAGGCGATTACATCATCGGATGAATTGTGGCGCAAAGTGCGAAATTACGCGGAGAACTGTTCGTGGCGGGCGGGAAAAGCATTGGCAAACAGGATGGATAATAATGGGTTTAGCGATTGGGAAAGAGTTATTGCCGCAATGGAGGGTGAAGAAATTTGCGGCTATTGTACGGTTTCAAGGACAGACTGTATTCCTGAGGCGGATTATACGCCCTACATTGGCTTTATGTTTGTCGGCGAAGAACACAGAGGCAATAGATTAAGTCAACGGCTGATTCAGTATGCGATGGATTATCTGAAAACACTTGGCTATAACAAAGCGTACATAGTCAGCGATCATGAGAATTTGTATGAGAAATACGGCTTTCGCGTAATAGACCGAAAAATGGCTTCCTGGGGTTCTGAAGAAAAAATATATATGCGAGAGATTTAAGCGCCCTGACAGACGTCCACCGCAGCCCAATGACTTGCGGCGAATTTTTCCGTGCCGCGCTTGTCTGTCATGCCATTTCATGATAATCTGGAAAAGACAGAACTGATGCGGGGGATATATAATGCTTACGCTTTATAAGCCCGAATATGAGGATTTGTGGTTTCGTCAAATGATGCTGGCCGACGAGGATACGATGTCCTATAATCACGCATGGGGCGGCACGATAGACTTTCCGGAGGAAAGATGGCGGAAGTGGTATGAACGCTGGGTTGAACAGCCTGACGGAAAGCGATATTACAGATACTTGAAGAATGAGGGCGGCGATTTCGTCGGGGAGATTGCCTATCACTATGACTTCGATATGCGCGGCTATGCCGCCGATGTCATCGTCTATTCCAAGTGGCGGGGAAAGGGCTACGGCGAGCAGGCGCTGGAGCTGCTGTGCGACGCCGCGAGAGCGAATGGGCTGACCGCGCTCTATGATGATATTGCGATCGACAATCCCGCTGTTCGTCTTTTCCTGAAAAAGGGCTTTGTTGAAGAATATCGAACGCAGGAAAAGATTCTGCTAAAGAAAGCGCTGTAACGCGGAGCGCGGTCTGCCGGCAATGAAAAAGCGGCTCGCGAGTATAAAGGTGTGCTTTCCCGATTTAACAGGATATTATCGCCGGTTTTAAGACAAAGCCCGCTTCATCCACTATGCTGAAAAGTACCGACAAAAGAAAGAGAAGAGGATATGCCGCAATGCCGTCTGTAAAAACTCAAACGCGCAATATGACTGCCGAGCTGGAGAGCGGGAAAATACTCCCGCTGGTGTTTAAGCTGGGCGTGCCCGCCATCATCGCGCAGTTGATTACTTTCCTCTATAATATCGTCGATCGAATGTATGTCGCCAAAATCGAAGGCTCCGGCATGGATGCTCTGGCGGCGCTGGGCATCGTTTTGCCTATTACGCTGATCATTCAGGCGTTCGCCAACCTGATCGGATTGGGCGGCTCGCCGCGCGCGGGCATTCGGATGGGCGAAGGGAACAGGGAAGAGGCCAACCGGCTGTTCAATACGGCGTTTCTGATGCTCTTTGTCCTCGGCGTGGTTATCGGCGCAGTGGTGCTTGTCTTTGCGCGGCCGATCGTCGTCGCTTTCGGCTGCCCGCCCAGCGCGCTGGAGTTCGCCGTGGATTATCTGAGAATCTATGCCGGCGGCACGGTGTTCGTCATGTTGGCGGCGGGGCTGAATCCGTTCATATTGACGCAGGGCTATTCGTTCCTTTCGATGGCCTGTGTGCTGGTCGGCGCGATTACGAATATCGCGCTCGATCCGCTGTTCATATTCGCGCTGGATATGGGCGTGCGCGGCTCAAGCCTGGCGACAGTGATTTCTCAGCTGTTCTCCTGCGCCTGCGTCGTCGTCTTTTTCTTTTCAAAGAGAAGCCTGTTTCACTTCCGTGTACGCGAAATGCTGCCGACGTGGGCGCGCGTTCGGGATATTGTGTCGCTCGGCTTTACGCCATTCGTCATGACGCTGACCGAATGCGCCATACAGATCGTGTTCAACATCAACTTAAACCGCGCGACCGGCGGCAATAAGGACTATACCGCCGCGCTGACAGTCATGCTGAGCGCGCTTCAGCTCATTACGCTGCCGCTCAACGGGCTGGGCACCGGCATGCAGCCCTTCGTGAGCTACAACTATGGGCGGGGCGACGCAGAGCGGCTGACCAAAGGGATTCGCTATGTCACGGTGATCGCGTTTATATTCTGCGCGGTCATCTGGTCCGTATCCATGGCCGTACCGCAGGTTTACGCCTATATTTTCTCGGCCAGCGATACAGTGACGGACATTGTGCGCCGCTATACGCCGATGTTTTTGATGGGCTCCATCATGTTCTTCGTGCAGATGACGCTGCAAAATATCAACGTCGGCCTCGGTCAGGCGCGGCTGGCGCTGATGCTCGCGGTCAATCGCAAGGTGGTCATACTCATTCCGCTCTGCTTTGTGCTGACGCATTTCATGGGCTTCAAGGGCGTGTATCTCTCGGAGGGCGTTGCCGATCTCGTGGCCGGAATTATCACGGCAATTGTGATATTCACCAGCTTCCCGCGCATTTTCCGCCGGCGGGCTGCGGAGGTGCAGGCGCAGAGGGAACGCGAAAGCGCAGTCGCTCAATAGCTTA
>CAKTXR010000011.1 GCA_934631025.1 uncultured Clostridia bacterium | reverse complement strand
GGTCATGGCGCGTATGGCGCGGTGGTCGGCACTTTGTCGGACTGCGGCGATTTGTCGCAAAGCTGGCTTTTACTCATGGCGCAGTGCCCGCGTTCAGCGCATCGTTCAATGAGTCCCATGCTGCCTGCGGGGTGATTTCTCCCGCGACGACCCGATCGGCCAGCACGGCGGCTTCGCTTCGCCAGCTGTTGTCAAAGGCGGGCGGCGCGGCGATCGTCTGCCCGCTCAGGCTGGCTTCCAGCGCGCTCAGGCCGTTCTCACCGGCATAGAGCGGCGGCGTGTCGATCACGGGCAGCGCATGCACCGCGTCCAGAGCCTGCTGCGCGTCCTCCGTGAGCAGAAAGGCCGCGAACTCACGGCAGAGCGCCTGCCGTTCGGAAAGCGCCGTGCGATCACAGTTGGTCACGGCCAGCAGCGCGATCCGGTCGGTGAACGCCGCGCCCGACGCAGTCGCCGCCCAGTCAGGCGCTTTGCCGCTGTCCGAAAGCGTCGTCAGGCGGCGAAGCTCGCGCTGCGTGACCGGCATGGCCGCGAGCGACGCGCGCGTAAACGGCGCATAAACCGACGCGTCGCGGCGAAAACTGTCAGGGAGAATATTCGGCAGGCGGTTTTCGATGAGATTGTCGGCGCGGGGCGCTTCGGTCGACGTTTGCGTCGGCTCGGACGGCAGGCTCAGGCCGAGGTCGAGCCCTTCTCCGGCCGGCGCACCCTGCCGCGCTGTCTCGCTGCTCACCGTGCCGGAAAAGAGCGCGATCAGCGCGGCTGACCAGCTCTGCGCGTCCGTGTCGTGCGGCCAGTCCAGCCAGTAGGACTCGGCCTGCTTCTTGAACGATTTCGACGCGGCGGGGCGCTGGGACAGCGCGCTCCAGTCGGCGGGCAGCGCGCTGAGCAGGGCGCGGTTATAGGCGACGCCGTATGTGTCCATCGCCACGGGCAGCGCATAGCGCGTTTCGTCGAGCGTGCCGGTGCGTTCCAGCCCCGCACGCAGCGGATAATTGCCCTCGAGCGGAAGCAGGAACGCCGTTTCCTCGATCATTCCGGGCAGAAAGAGCAGCATATCCGGCGGGTTGACGTGGCCGGCGGCGAAATCCCTGAGCGCAGCTTCGTCCACCTCGGCGCGCTGGATATACACGCCGCCGTTCCGCTTCTCGAACGCGGCGATGCGGCCGTTCAGCCAGCCGGAGAGAGGGCTTAACTCCTCGCACGTCCACAGGCGCAGCACGCCCGAAAAGCCGCCGTAGCGCGCGCGGATGGCGGCTTCGCGCTTCTGATCGGCGTCGCCCGCGGGATAGAGGACAATCAGCGCGGCGGCGGCGCAGAGCAGCAGCCATGCGATGACTCGGAGGAGACGTTTCAAGGGCGCGTCACTTCCTTTTTTGCGATTTATGGGCGCTTTGATCGCCGCTTTAAGGCGCGCCATGCTTTCAAAATCAACAATATTCTGCTACAATAGCCCGGTATGACAACGCGGCGGGCGTGAAAGGGGCGGCGGCATGAAAACAAAGAATTATCCGTGGCGGTACGGCTGGTTTCTGGGAATGTACTATATGGCCAACGGCATCTATCAGGGCTATGCCAGCAAATATTTCGAGGCGACCGGCATGAGTACGGCGATGCTGAGCGTCATATTGGCGTTCACGCCGCTCATTTCGATCTTTACGCAGCCGCTGTGGGGCACTGTGGGCGACCGCGCCAGGAGCCGGAACCGCGTGTTGGGCTTCCTCATCGTCGCCTCGGCGGCGCTGGTGCTGCTCTATCGCGTGTCGAGTTCGTTCTGGTGGCTGCTGCCGATGAGCATATTGTTCTCCTCGGTGTACACCTCCATTCAGCCGATGGGCGATTCCATCGTGCTGGAGGCGCTCAGTCCGGAAAACCACGCCTTCGGGCCGCTGCGCATGATGGGCACGATCTCCTTCGCGCTCACCAATCTCATCTGGGGGCTGATTCTCACGCCCGGGCGCATGAACCTCGTGGTCTATATGACGGCGATCATGCTGATGATGGTGCTCGTCTCCACGCGCGTCCTGCCGCCGACGGAGGGACATCAGTCCTCCACGGGCCGCAAGATGAATATGACGGCCATCCTCAAAATGAAGCATATGCCGGGGCTGCTCATACTGCTCATGCTGCTCCAGCTGACGATGGGCTATTTCTACAGCTTCTTCTCGATCTATTTCACCGCGATGCCGGGCGGGAGCAGCCGCCTGCTGGGGCTGTGCTATTTCATGTCGGCCATGAGCGAGATCCCCTTCCTGCTCAACGCCGACCGGCTCTTTGAAAAGCTGGGCGTGGGCAAGCTGCTCAGCATCGCCGCGATTGCGCTCACGCTGCGATGGACGATTTTGGGGACGTGCCACAACGTATACGCCGTCATGGCCAGCCAGCTGCTGCACGGCTGGGGCTTCATCGTCATGACGGTGAGCATGGCCAAATACGTCAGCGCGACCATTCCGGACGAGCTGAAGGCCAGCGGTCAGATGCTCATCTCTGTGGTGGGCTTCGGCATCGCGCGCGTGTTCGGCATACTGGGCGGCGGTCTGGTGGCCGACGCGATGGGCAGCGTGCAGAAGGGCTTTCTGCTGATGGCGATTGTGGCCGGCGTCGGGCTGATCGCGTTCGTGCCGCGCTATCTGGCCATGAAGCCGCTCAACGGCAAGAGCGAGGTCTGACGGAACCGTTTATGAAGGGGCGCTGTCCGCAGGGGACGCGCTCCGTTTTCTATTCAAAGGAGGAAGAAAGCCATGCGATTTGAACGACTGACCGACCGCCATGACCCGCGCTATGAGACGGCGCTGACGCTGTACAGGAAGAGCTTTCCCCGCCATGAGCAGCGCGAGGCCGCGTCTCAGGCGGCGATTCTCACGCACAGCGACTATCGATTCAATCTGATCTATGACGGCGATGAATTCGTCGGGCTGCTGCTGTGCTGGGAGACGGATAATTTCATCTATGTCGAGCATTTCTGCATCGAGCCGGACAAACGCGGCCGCCGCTATGGCTCCCGCGCGCTCGAGCTGCTGGGCGCTGAAGGCAAGACGGTTATACTGGAGATCGATCCGCCCGTCGACGAAATTTCCATCCGGCGCAGGGGCTTTTACGAGCGCGCGCACTTTCAGGCCAATCCCTATCCGCACGTCCATCCCGCCTATCATGCGGACTGCGAGGGGCATGAGCTGGTGATCATGTCCGCGCCCGCGCCCATCGATCGGGCGCAGTACGGCGCGTTTAACGATTATCTGCGCGCCGTCGTGATGAAGGACGTTTACTGAAGATGAAAAAGCCGCCGCCTTTCGCGCTGATTTTGCGAAAAAGGCGGCGGTTTTGCATCCTGAAAAGAGCGATGCGGCCGTCTGAACGCCGCGTGCAAAAAACGCCGTCCCCCGCGATGATGCGGAGGACGGCGTTTTTTATGTCATGCGATGGAGAGAATTACACGCCGCGGCGCTCGTTGCGCAGCTTCTCGTTGAGCGCCTGATTGGTGGTGCGCACATGGCCCTTGAGCGGGACGATCTTCGCGTCGATCGCGTCGAGGATCCAGCTGGGCTGCGGGAAGAAGGACTCCTCCAGCTCGTGAGCGGGGGTGATCCAGTTGCGGGAGGCGACCACGGTGGGCGCGGCGTCGAGATAGTCGAACGCCATCTCGGTGATCTGGCGCGCCACTTCGCTGGCGAAGGAGCCGCGCTCGCACGCGTCGGTCACGATGACCAGACGGCCGGTCTTTTTGACGGACTCGAGCACGGTGTCATAGTCGAACGGCACCAGGGAGCGCGCGTCGATGACCTCGGCCTCCATACCGTACTTTTCCTTCAGCTCGTCGGCGGCCTTCAGGGCGCGGTACATCACGGCGCCGAAGGTCAGGATGGTGATGTCCTTGCCGGCGCGCTTGACGTCGGCCTTGCCGAAGGGGATCTCGTAGTACTCGGCCGGCACGCCGCCCTCATGGAACTGCTCGCCGACGTCGTAAATGCGCTGGGACTCGAAGAAGATGACCGGATCGGTGCCCGCCAGAGCGGCGGCCAGCATACCCTTCGCATCGTAGGGGGTGGTCGGGAAGGCGGCCTTCAGGCCCGGGATGTGGGCGACCAGCGCCGTCCAGTCCTGAGAATGCTGCGCGCCATACTTGGAGCCGACGGACACGCGCAGCACGACGGGCATCTTGATGATGTCGGCGGACATGGCCTGCCACTTGGCCATCTGGTTGAACACCTCGTCGCCGGCGCAGCCCAGGAAGTCGCAGTACATCAGCTCGACCAGCGCGCGGCCGCCTGCCATGGCATAGCCGACGGCGCTGCCGACGATGGCGGATTCGCTGATGGGGGCGTTGAACAGGCGATGATAGGGCAGAGCCTCGGTCAGGCCGCGATAGACGGCGAACGCGCCGCCCCAGTCGCGGTTCTCCTCACCATAGGCGACCATGGTGGGATCCTTATAGAAGCGGTCGGCAATGGCCTCGAACAGGCCGTCGCGCAGCTGATAGACCTTGTTCTTGGAGACGGGCTTGCCGTTGGCGTCGAAGCCCCAGCGCTCCTTCTTGGCAATGGCCTGAACGCGCGGGTTCTCTTCGAGGGGCATGAGCACGTCCGGCTTCGCGTCGGAGAACGCCTCGACATGGCCGTTGGAGAACATCAGATCCGCGATCTCGTCGGGGTTCTTGTCGAGATTCATGCGCGGGGACACGCTGTCGTCGATGGCCAGCTTGAAGTTGCGCAGGTTGGTCGCCTTGACGTGCGCCTTGATGGCGTCGCATTCCTCGGCGGTGGCCACGCCGGCTTCGATCAGCTGGGCGCGATAGGTGTTGATGGGATCGATGGCTTCCCAGGCCGCCATTTCTTCCTTGGTGCGGTAGGAGGAAGCGTCGGACGGGCTGTGGCCGGCGTAGCGGTAGGTCAGCACGTCGAGGAGCACGGGGCCTTCGCCTTTGAGCAGCAGCTCTTTCTTGCGGCCATAGGCCTCGATGACGGCCAGCGGATTGTAGCCGTCCACGCGCTCGGCGTGCATCTGGTTCGGATTGAAGCCGGCGCCCATGCGCGCGGGGGCGTCGTAGCCCATGGTCTCGCCGACGGTCTGGCCGCCCATGGCGTACTGGTTGTTGACGATGTTGAAGAGCACCGGCAGTCCGCCCTTCATGTCGTCCTCCCAGAGGGTGTTCAGCTGGCCCATACCGGCCATGTTGAGCGCCTCGAGGACGGGGCCGCGGCCGAGCGCGCCGTCGCCGATGTTGGCGATGACGATGCCCTTCTTGCGGTTGACTCTCTTATACAGCGCTGCGCCCATGGCGATGGTGCCGCTGCCGCCGACGATGGCGTTGTTGGGATAGATGCCGAAGGGGGTGAAGAATGTGTGCATGGAGCCGCCCAGGCCGCGGTTGAAGCCGGTCTCGCGGGCGAAGATCTCCGCCATCGCGCCGTAGAGCAGGAAATCGATGGCCAGATCCTTGATGGTGTCATGGGGCTGCTTCTCGACGACGGAGAGCGTCTTGCCGTCCAGGAAGTTCTTCATGATGTCCATCAGCTCGTCGTCGGACAGCTTTTCAATGGCCGACAGGCCCTTGGCCAGAATGTCGGAATGGCCGCGGTGGGAGCCGAAGATGAAGTCGTCGGCGGTCAGATGGAACGCCTGGCCGACGGCCGCGGCTTCCTGACCCATGGACAGGTGAGCGGGGCCGGGATGATTGTAGGCCACGCCCTCATATTCGCCGGTGGTCTTGATGAGGTTGATCATGGTCTCGAACTCGCGCAGAGTCAGCATGTCGCGATAGATGTTGACCAGCTGCTCCTTCGTGAAGTTGCCGACCTCGTCCTTGACCGTCTTCTGATAGACGTTTACGGGGATGTCCTCAAAGGTAATTTTACCGGGCTGGCGGACGACTTCCGGATCGATGTAAAGGGACTTGGGCATGGGAAGGTCACTCCTTTTCCTTTATCCTTGTCAATATCAGCCGGACGCGGAGCGGCTTCAGGCGCCGCCCCGCGCCGCGTTTGCCAATCAGTCGTTAAACTCCCACAGCGTCTCGCGGATGATTTCGCTCACAGTGGGATGCGGGAAGATGATTTCCTTCGCGTCCTTGACGCGCAGCTCCAGCTCAATCATTTCGGCCGCGCCCCAGATGATCTCGGAGCTGTAATTGCCGATCATGTGAACGCCGATGATGTTGCGGTGCTTCTTGTCCACCAGGATCTTGCACAGGCCGTCGCCGCCCTCGTTCTCGGCCACAAAGCGGCCGGAATAGCGCATGGACAGCTTCTTGACCTCGTAATCGACGCCCTGAGCCTTGGCTTCCTCTTCGGTCAGGCCGCAGGCGGCGATTTCAGGCTGGGTGTAGATGACGGACGGGTTGGCGTGATAGCGCATGACGTCCTTCTTGCCCAGGATGGTGTTGACGCATACCTCGGCCTCGCGGTAGGCGGTATGGGCCAGCATGACGTGGCCGTTGCAGTCGCCCGCGGCGAACACGCCGTCGATGTTGGTGCGCCCCTGCGCGTCCACGATGATGCCGGCGCGGTTGGTCTCGACGCCGATGTTCTCAAGGCCGATGCCCTGAATGTTGGCGCGGCGGCCGATGGAGAGCAGCACCTTGTCGGCAGGGATTTCGACCTTCTTGCCGTCGGGCGCTTCGGCGATGACCTTGCCCTCTTCGACGGCCAGGCACTTGTGGCTCAGCAGGAAGGTGACGCCCTTCTTTTCCAGCTCCTTCTGGAGCAGCGTGCTGATTTCGCGGTCGGTCGGGCCGGCGATGTGATCGAGCATCTCGACCACGGTGACCTTCGCGCCCGCGGTGGCGTAATAGGCGACCATTTCCAGACCGATCACGCCGCCGCCGATGACGACGAAGTTCTTCGGCACCTCGGGCAGCTCGAGCACCTCGCGGTTGGTGACGACGAAGCCGCCGATGTTCTCGCGCACGCCGGGGATGGGCGGAACGACCGCGGAGGAGCCGGAGCAGATAATCATCTTCGCGCCCTCGTAGTCCTTGCCGCCGGCGGTCACGCAGAAGCCGCCTTCCACGCGGCCCTTGATGATGGCGTTTTCCTTGACGACGGTCACGCCCGCGCCCTTCATCTTCGCGCCCACGCCGGAGACCAGCGTCTTGACGACCTTGCCGCGGCGCGCGACGACGGCCTTCTGGTCGAGCTTCGCGCCCTCGACGGTCACGCCGTACTTTTCGGAATGGAGCGCATGCTCATAGAGCTTGGCGGAGTTGAGCAGCGCCTTGGAGGGAATGCAGCCTTCGTTCAGGCAGACGCCGCCCAGCGAGTTTTTCTCAAACAGGACGACCTTGAGGCCCGCATGGCCCGCGCGCTCGGCGGCCAGATAGCCGGCCGGGCCGCCGCCGATGACGATCAGATCAAACATTGGCAGGTTCCTTCTTTCAATAAGCGTTATAAGAACGTTTCTGACGGGCAGTCAGACGGCGGAAAGCGGGAAAGAACGTCCCGTTTTCCGCCGAAAGAGAGTAAAGCTTAGCCCTGGGCCAGCATCAGCGTGAAGGCTTCCAGGTTGTTCTTGAGGTCGACCAGGAACTTCGAGGCCGGCGTGCCGTCCATGGCGCGGTGGTCATAGGACAGGGACAGGTTCATCTTGGGATAGACCTTGATCTCGCCGCCCTCGACGCGCACGCCGTTCGTGATGGCGCACACGCCCAGAATGCCGGTCTGCGGCGGGTTGACGACGGGCGTGAAGGACTCGATGCCCAGAGAGCCGATGTTGGAGACGGTGAAGGATGCGCCGCGCAGATAGTCGGGGCTGATCTTGCCTTCCTTGCACTCCTTGGCCAGCTTCTTCGCGGTGGCGGAGAGCTGCTTTAAGGTCATCTTGTCGGCGTTGAAGATGGTGGGCACCATCAGGCCGCGCTCGGTGTCGACCGCCATGCCCAGATGCACGCCCTTAAAGTACTTCATGGTCTTGCCGTCGTCGATCAGGTTGGCGTTGAGCGCCTTGTGCTCGGGCATCGCCAGCGTGCGGGCGACGACGTACATGATGATGTCGTTGATGGAGATCTTCTCCATGCCGAACTTCTCGCCCTTTTCCTTGAACAGCTTGCGCGCGGCCTGAACCTCGGTGGCGTCGTAGCTGATGTTGTGGGTCAGCTGCGCCATGGAGGACAGCGAGGTCATCATCGCCTTGGCAATGACCTTGCGCATATTGCTCATCGGCTCGGTGTAGCTGTCGTCCACGGGCGCGCCCAGCTCCACGGCGGGGGCGGGAGCGGCGGCAGGCACAGCGGCGGGAGCCGGCGCGGCTTCGCTCTTCTTTTCCAGATCGCGCAGGGAGACGCGGCCGCCCAGACCGGTGCCCTCAACGCCGCCCTGATAGCCGGCGCGGGCCGCGGCGGTGACGATGAGACCGCTGTCGATCAGCTTCTGCACGTCGCGGGCGATGACGCGGCCGTCGGGGCCGGTGGGCACGACCTTCGAAAGATCGGCGCCGCTCTTCTCGGCCAGCGCGCGGGCACGGGGGGAGATGTGCATATCGCCCACGACCACGGCGGGCTGAGCGATTTCCTCGGCGGTCTCGGCGGCTTCGGCCGCAGCGGGTGCGGCTTCGGCGGCGGGCGCAGCCTCGGCGGGGGCGGCGGAAGCGCCGCTCGGATCAAACTCGGCGAAGGATTCGCCGCTGTTGCCGATGACCATCACGTTGGTCAGGCAGGGCACGTCGTCGCCCTCGCCAAAGAAGATCGCCAGCACGGTGCCGGCTTCCTTGGCTTCCTCATCGAAAGCGGCCTTGTCCGTTTCATAGGAGAACAGAATATCGCCGACCGCAACGCTGTCGCCGACCTGCTTGTTCCATTTGGTAATGATACAACTTTCAACCGACTGACCCTGACGGGGCATAATGACCGGTGTCGCCATATTGCATCCTCCTGTCGATAAACAATTTCACCTTATTGTATTTTAGACCTTTTATCGCGGTTCGTCAATCGTGAATGACCAATTTTCATTAAGAAATGCGCTCAATGCACGCTTTTTTATCCCCGTATTTACAATCCGGCGCGCGTATGCTATACTTTTCTTCGGATTGCGGGGCAGACTGTGAGGAGGGATTCATTCATCATGAAGAGGATATTTCTGATCGGCGATTCCATTCGCATCGGCTACGACCAGTATGTGCGCGAGCTTATGGCGGATACGGCGCAGCTTTACTGGTCGGACGACAACGCCCGTTTCGTGGGCTATACGCTGCGCTATCTGCACGAGTGGGCCGGACACGACTGCGACCCTACGTCGATCGACGTGGTTCACTGGAACAACGGCCTGTGGGACGCGCTCCATGTGCTGGGCGAGGACGCGCAGACGCCCGTGCCGGAATACGCCGAGACGCTGCGGCGCATCGCGCGGCGGCTGAAGAAGGTGTTCCCGAACGCGAAGATTGTCTTTGCGCTGACCACGTTCGTCATCGAGGAGCGCATGAATCCGCTCTTTTACCGCAGGAACGCCGAAATCGAGCGCTATAACGCCGCCGCCCGCGCGGTTATGGCCGAGGAGGGCGTGCTGATCGACGATCTGTATACTGTCTCGCGGGATATGTCCGCCGACTGGCACGCGCAGGACGGCACGCACTTTACCGAGGAGGGCTATCGCGCGCTGGCCCGCGTCGTGGCCGACTGCCTGAGCGCGCTTTGAATTTAGCATGAACAGCGTGGACAAACGGCTGCCGGCTGTGATATAATATGAAAGTTGCAGACGGAAAACGGAGAGGGGGAGACGCTCGTGAGCTATCAGGCGCTGTACAGGACGTGGCGGCCGGAATACTTCCGCGACATCGTGGGACAGGATCGCATCGTCACGACGCTGATCAACCAGATCACATCGGGCCGCATTCCCCACGCCTATCTGTTCTGCGGCAGCCGGGGCACCGGCAAGACCACGACCGCCAAGGTGCTCTCCCGCGCCATCAACTGCCTGAATCCCGATCGCGGCGAGCCGTGCGGCCATTGCGAGGCCTGCCGCCAGCTGGAAAACGAAAACAATCTCGACATCGTGGAGATCGACGCGGCCTCCAACAACGGCGTGGACGAGATCCGCGATCTGCGCGACAAGGTCAAATATCCCCCGACGATCGGGCGCTATAAGGTCTATATCATCGACGAGGTGCATATGCTCTCCATCGGCGCGTTCAACGCGCTGCTCAAGACGCTGGAGGAGCCGCCCGCCCACGCCGTGTTCATACTGGCCACCACCGAGCCGCAGAAGCTGCCGGCCACAATTCTCTCCCGCTGCCAGCGCTTTGATTTCAAGCGCATCCCCGCGTCGCTCATCGAAAAGCGGCTGGAGCAGGTCGCCACGGCCGACGGCGATCAGGCCGACCACGAGAGCATTGCGCTCATCGCCCGCGCGGCGGAGGGCGGCATGCGCGACGCGCTGAGCATACTGGATATGTGCCTGTCCTACGGTTCTGGCAAGCTGGACGCGCAGGTTGTGCGCGAGGTGCTGGGTGCGTCCGACCGCAGCTTTTTGTTCGATTTCGTCGGCGCGCTGATCGGAAACGACGTGCCGCGCGCGCTTTCGCTCATCGACCGGCTGATGCGCGACGGCCGCGATCCGGCGGTGTTCTGCCGCGAGGTGACCGGCCATGCCCGCTCGCTGCTGGTCGCAAAAACGTGCGGCGAGGGGCTTGAGGATCTGCTCGAGCTGACGGCGGAGGATGCGCAGCGGCTGCGCGATCAGGCTGAAAACGCGTCTCAGGCGCGGCTGATGCGGCTCATGGATCTGTTCATGCAGGCCGAAAACGACATGAAATGGTCGACGCAGCAGCGCGTCGTGCTGGAATTGAGCGCCGTGCGCGCCTGTCATCCCGAGCGGGAGCAGGGCGAGGAGGCGCTCGAGGATCGCATCGCCGTGCTGGAAAAGACCGTGGCCGAGGGCGTGACCATCGCGCCTGCGCCTGCGGCGGCCTCTGCGAAGGATGCGCCGGCGAAGGATCCGGTCAAGGCCGCCCCCGCGCCGAAGAAGAGCGCGCCGCCGCCCGAAAACGAAGAGCAGGCGTGGCAGCAGGCGTTCAAGGCGATCGGCCGCGCGGACGCGAAGATCGGCATCTTCCTGAAAAAGGGCCGCTTTACCGGCGTGAAGGACGGCATGGCGGTGGTCGAATATCCGCCGGACGGCAGCGAGGTCATCGTGCAGCTGCTCGGCCGGCCGGACAAGAAGGAGATCATCGACAAGGCGCTGGGCGAGGCGTTCGGCGGCGACGTGCATCTGCGCGCCGTCGTGCAGGGCGCGTCTCAGCGGGAAAGCGCGGCCGGACAGAGCAAGCGCGCGCTGGACAAGATATACGAAGCGTTTCCCCGCGACAAAATTGAAATTGTCGACGAACAGAACAACTAATTATTTAATTGGAGGAGAAAAAACATGGCAAGAGGCGGATTTCCCGGAATGGGCATGGGCGGCAATATGCAGCAGCTGGCGCGCCAGGCGCAGAAGCTCCAGCAGCAGATGACCAAGATGCAGGAGGAACTGGAGGAGCGCGAATACGAGGCCACGGCCGGCGGCGGCGTGGTGACGGCCAAGGTCAACGGCAAGAAGGAGCTGGTGGCGCTGACCATCAAGCCCGAGGCCGTTGATCCCGACGATGTGGAGATGCTTCAGGACACCGTCATGGCGGCGGTCAACGAGGCGCTGCGCACCGCGACGGAGACCTCCGAGCGAGAGATGGGCAAGCTGACCGGCGGCATGAATCTGGGCGGCCTGTTCTAAAATTATGAGCGGCATGATCGAGCCCATTGCGCGGATGGTGAATCAGCTTTCCAAGCTGCCCGGCATCGGCCAGAAAACCGCGCAGAGACTGGCCTATTACATTGTCGGGCTTCCCGAAGATCAGGTGCGCGAGCTGGCCGTAGCCATATTCAACGGCAAAAAGCAGGTGCATTTCTGTTCGGTGTGCGGCAACTATACCAACGAGGATCCCTGCCCCATCTGCTCCAGCGACGAGCGCAAGAACGGCCAGCTGTGCGTGGTGCGCGATCCCCGCGACGTGGCCGCCATGGAGCGCATGCGTGATTACAACGGCCAGTATCATGTGCTGCACGGCGTGATTTCGCCCATGCAGGGCGTCGGGCCGGACGACATCCGCATCCGCGAGCTGCTCTCCCGCCTGACCGACGGCAGCATTACCGAGGTCATCCTCGCCACCAATCCGGACGTCGAGGGCGAAGCCACCGCGGCCTATATCGCCCGGCTCATAAAGCCTCTGGGCATTCGCGTGACCCGCATCGCCCACGGCATCCCTGTGGGCGCGGATCTGGAATACACCGACGAGGTGACGCTCTCCAAGGCCTTCAGCGGCCGCAGCGAGATGTGAACAGACAACGACATAAGAACATCCCCGCTTCGTTTCGTTACGGAGCGGGGATGCTTTTGCTTTATAAATGCGGCGGGATCTGCGCCGGACGCGTTGCCGCCATATGGCGATAAAAGGCTGCGGCTCCCGACGGGGCCTCCATATCAGGTTTTTTCGGCTTGAGCCGTGGCGGAACAATGCCGAGATTGCCGCGCGTTTTTTTCGTCCGGCGATCTGGCGGCCCTTCAGCAGCCCTGCGCCGCTCAGTATTCGCCGGACGCGAAGCCCGCGTACTCCTGCATGAAGAACTCGGCGTGCTTGGCCGTGCGCAGCGTGACGGCGCTGCCATGGAAGGCCACGGCGATGCGCAGCTGCGCCAGATGCATATCGACGACGTGGCAGTAGATCATCAGCTCGTCCTCCAGCTCCCAGGCCGCGGAGACCTGGCAGTCGAAGCCGCGTCCCAGCGGCGTGCCGATGCGCTTTCCGTTATAGTGCGTCTCCGGGAAGGGGCAGGCCTCCTGACGGCCAAGGCCGAAGGGCAGCGCGTGAACGCCGGTGGCGTTTTCATAGTTCATCACGCCGCGTCCGTTTTCAAAGTCGAAGCGCAGCCACTTTATGCCCATGCGGTTTTCGGCCATGACGTAGGTCTTGCCCGAAACGCGCGCGGCCGTGGGCGATGTGAGCGCGCCGTCGGGGCGCAGCAGCTCGAGGCTGTCGGCCAGTGGCTGAAGGCGCGCGGCGGCCTCGGGATCGGCGGGAAGCGGCGCGTCCGAAAGGAAGGGATACAGCTCGCGCCAGAGCGCGCGGAAGATCTCGTTGCGGCCGCGCTCGTTGAGCTGCTCGTAGCCGGTGGTGACGATCGCCAGATCCTTGTCCGGCAGGCAGAGGCCGAACTGGCCGCCCATGCCGTTGAAGGAGAAACCGCCGCGGGGCAGCATCCAGAACTGATAGCCGTAGCCCGCGCCCTCGTCCACGCCGTTGTGATCGATGCTGTTGTCGATCTGCTTTGACGTGGCTTCCCTCATGTAATCGCGCGGCAGGAGCTGTCTGCCCTCGTATTCGCCATAGTGCATGCACAGATTGGCGAACTTCATGAATTCGCGCGCGGTGGCCATGACGCCCGAGCCGCCCCACTCGTGGCCGCAGGGGGTTTCGATGCAGTACAGCTCGTCCGATATGCCGATTTCGTCGAACACGGGGCGCAGCACCTGCGTGAACTCCAGGCCGCTCACGCGCTTTATGATCATGCACAGCATGGTGGTGGCGGTGGTGCAGTAGGAGAACACCATGCCGGCCTTGTGCGAAATTTCGGCGGTGAAGAACGTGGCTTCCCAGTCGGGATCGGCGGGCGTGTAGCTCGCGCCGGTCTCATAGCAGGTGGACATCCGCAGCAGATCGCGGATGGTCATTTCGGCCAGCCACGGATGCGGCTGCGCGGGCGCCTTGTCCGGAAAGAAGGAGATCGCCTTATCGTCGAGCGAGAGCTGACCGCGCTCGATCAGTATGCCCACGGCGCAGGAGACGAAGCTCTTCGAGCAGGAATAGAGCCGATGGCGGAAGCTTTCGTCCATGGGCTTCCAGTAGCCCTCGAAGATCAGCCTGTTGTGGCGCAGGATCAGCAGCGAATGCAGCGCGGCCTTCTGGCCGGCCACGGCGCGGACGTAGGCCTCGACGGCGCTGGACGGAACGCCGACTTCCTCCGGCGTGCAGTAAGCGAGCGGTTTCTTTTCGGTATTCATGGCTTTATCACGAACCTCCCCGATCAATGTGTCTCCATTATAGCACATCCGGCCCCGTCCGTGAAGGGGCGATCTTGCGCGTTTTGCGGGATTGCGCGCCGCGCCGAAATGTGATATTATAGGGGTATCTTCAAGTCAAATACGCGGAGGATATGAAATGCCGCTCTGTTCGTTTTCGGAAAGCTATCTTCTGCTGGGCGTGACCCCGGTGGAAAACATATTTATTCAGGATTATCTGCCGCATGCGCCGGGCGATTATGTGCGCGTGTATCTCTATGGGCTGATGCAGTGCTATCATCCCACGGAGGACATGACCACCGAGCGCATCGCGCATCTGCTCGACGTGACCGAGGACACCGTGCAGGGCGCGTTCCAGTACTGGGAGCGGCAGGGGCTGGTGCAGCGCGTGAGCGACAACCCGCCCAGCTATCAGTATCTCAACCTCACCGCCTCGGTCACCAGCGAGTCGCCCATGGAGAAGGCGGTCTACAAGCACCGCGAGTTCAACACAAAGATGCAGCAGCTCTTCGGCACGCGTCTGCTCCATCCCGCCGAGTTCATGACCGCGTGCGAGTGGGTGGAGGAGCTGCATCTGCCCGAAGAGGTTGTGTTGATCATGGTGGAGCACTTCATCGCCACAAAGGGGCGGTCGTTCCAGTTCCGCCAGCTCAACAAGACGGCGCTTCAG
The DNA here is from genome assembly GCA_934631025.1 of uncultured Clostridia bacterium. Classification (GTDB taxonomy): domain Bacteria; phylum Bacillota; class Clostridia; order Christensenellales; family Aristaeellaceae; genus Firm-10. The sequence goes on along the minus strand of CAKTXR010000011.1, from coordinate 62,864 downwards.
TGGGCGGAGAAGGGCGTGAATACCGTCGAAGCGGCTCATGACATGATCATGCGCGACAGCGCCGCCTACAAGACCGCCGAAAAGGTCATCCGCCAGTTCAATCTGCGCCGCGCCCCCACGCTGGACGAGGTGGCGCTCGCCAGGAAGTGGCTGGAGGAATACGGCATGGACGAGGCCGCCGTGCTGGTGGCCTGCCGCGAGACGGTCAAGGGGCGCAATCCCTCCTTCGGCTATCTGGACGGCATTCTCTCGCGCAATCATACGGCGCGCTCCTCTCAGGACATGGCCGGCCAGCTGGACGAGAAAAAGCGCCGCGAGGACGCGGTCAAGGCGCTGCACGACGCGCTGGGCATCCGTCAGATGGCCCCCACGCCGGGCGAGCTGGAATCCTATCAGAACTATCTGGCCGCGGGCTTTGAGCCGGGCGCTGTGCTGTGCGTGGCCAGGGGCATGGGCAGCTCGGGCCGCTATGATATGGAGGATCTCGAGCGGCAGATGACCCGCTTCGTCGAAAAGGGACTGTTCACAGAAGCGGAGATCACAGCCTACATGGATCAGCAGAAGCTGCTGCGCGAGCAGGCCGCCCGCGTCTATGAGGTCAGCGGACAGGATTCGCGCGTCACCGCCGCTTCGACCGCGCAGATGGAGGAATGGCTGGGCATGGCTTCTTTTCCGGTCATACTCTACGCCGCCGAGTGCGCGCGCGGCACAAAGCTGCCGGTTCAGTATATCAGCAAGCTCCTGCGCGAGTGGAAAAAGGCGGGGATCGACACCGTGGAAGCGGCCAGGCGGCAGCACGGCGCGGTGCAGCCCGCGGGCGGCGCGCCGAAGAGCACGCCCACGTCCATGCAGTACGATCAGCGCGCCTACACGCCGGAAGAACTGCGCGCGCTGACCGCGTTTATGGAGGACGACGATGACGCGAAATGACATTGTGCGCGCCCTCAACGAGGAATACGACCGCCTGCGCGCCGAAAACCAGCGCGAGCGCGACCGGCGCATCGGCGAGGTGATCGCCAAAGATCCTTCGATGGAAGCGCTCATATACGGCGGGCGCGATCTGTTCCAGAAGCAGGCGCGGCTGCTGCTTTCCCATCCCGAGCAGGCCGAAAAAAACGCGCGGGAAACGCGCCTTCTGGCCGCCGAGAACGACAAAAAGCTCAGGCGGCGCTTGAAGGAACTGGGCTATGCCGAAAACTATCTCGACCCGATCTACCGCTGCCCGGTCTGCAGGGACAAGGGCTGGATGGGCGACGGCGTGCGCGAGATGTGCGTCTGCTTCAGGCAGCGCCTGACGCGCCGACTCTATGAGGAATCGGCGGCGGGCACGGGCGCGGCGCAGAGCTTTGAAGCGTTCGACGAGACGATATTCCCCGACGACGAGAAGGTGTCGGGATCCCGCACGCAGCGGCAGCTCATACGGCGCGCGCGCGATATCTGCGAGGCCTATGCCGACAGCTATCCGGACACCGACCATCTGGGGATCATCATGATGGGCGAGAGCGGGCTGGGCAAGACCTATCTGCTCAACTGTATATTGAACCGTCTGATTGAGCGCGGCTTTGCGCCGATCAAGGTGACCGGCTACCGGCTGTACGAGGCCATGCGCGGCACGCACTTCGGCGATGCGGAAAAGCGCGCCGAGTTCGATCAGCTGATCGCCTGCGAGGCGCTGTTCATAGACGATCTGGGCAGCGAGCCGGTCGTGCAGAACGTCACGCGCGAGTATCTGTTTTCGCTGCTCAACGAGCGGCTGATTCAGGGGCGGCACACGGTCGTCGCCACCAACCTGAAGCCCGACAATCTGCTCTCGGTTTATGGCGAGCGCGTGTTTTCGCGCCTGATCGACGGCATGAACGTGACGGTCATTACGCTGTGCGGCCGCGATCTGCGCGCGCTGGCCAGGCTGAGGAAGTGAGCGCATGGACGACAGGGCAAGGCTGGTTCTGGAAAAGCTGGACGCGCTGCATATTTCCTATGACTATATCGAGCACGACGCGGCGGCGCACATGGACGAATGCCGCGCCATCGAGGAAAAGCTGGGCGTGATGGTGCCGCGAAATCTCTTCCTGACCACGCGGCGGCAGGGCGGCTTTTATCTGTATGTGCTGCGCCCCGACGCGCCGTTCAGGAGCGGCGATGTGAGCCGGCAGGCGGGCACGTCCCGTCTGTGCTTTGCGGGTGAGGACGCGCTTTACGATCATCTGCGCGTTCGCCCCGGCTCGGTCACGCCGCTGGGGCTGATCTTCGATGCGGACGACGGCGTGACGCTGCTCATGGACAGAGCGCTGTGCGATGAAGCGCGGCTGATCTTTCACCCGTGCGTGAACACCGCCTCGGTCGCGATGAGCACGCGGGATTTTCTGGAGATATTTCTGCCGGCCGTTCACAAAACGCCGGTCTTTATCGAGGTGGACGCATGAAAATTGGCATCTGTACGACTGATTTTTCGCGCAGGCCGCTGGACAGCCTGTTTGCGGCGATCGAGGGCATGGGTTTCGGCGCGGCGCAGTTCGCGTTCGATTCGATCGAGGAGAGCGGCTTTCGCGCCGATAATCACATCGAGATTCCCGCGCGGATCGACGAAGCGCTGTCCGAAAAAATCGCCGAGTGCGCCGCGCGTCATCATCTGCAGCTGACCGCGGTCAACGGCACGTTCAACATGGCGCATCCCGACAGGGCAGTGCGCGAGGAGGGCGTAAGGCGCTTCGACGGCTTTGCCCGCGCCGTTCGGGCGATGGGCTGCGGTATGATTACGCTGTGCAGCGGCACGAGGAGCCGCGTCTCTCTCTGGACGGGCGATCCGGCCAACGACACGGAGCAGGCCTGGCGCGACATGGCCGAGTGCATGAAGGCGGTGTGCGCCGCCGCGGAAAAGTACGATCTCACGCTGGCCATCGAGACGGAAGCGGGAAACATCATCAGCACGCCGGAAAGGGCCGCGCGCATCATGGATGAGGTCGGCTCCGAGCGGCTCAGGATGATCATGGACTGCGCCAATCTCTTCCACATCGGCGAGGCGAAGCGCGAAAACGCGCGCGCGGTCATCGGCCACGCCTTCGACGTGTTCGGGCGGGACGTTGTGCTGGCGCACGGCAAGGACGTCGCCGAATCGGACGGCATCCGCTTCTGCGCCGCCGGCGAGGGCATCGTTGATTTTCCGTATTTTATCGAGCGGCTGCGGGGCGTGGGCTATCAGGGCGTCATGATGCTGCACGGCATCGACCGCGAGGACAAAATGCCCGCCTGCCGCGCGCTGGTCGAGTCGTTTATGTGATTTCACGGCAAGGGAGTTCGCTCCCTTCCATGGATATAAAAACAGGGACAATACGAAAGGGGTTAACTGGTATGCTGAAGGGTATTTCTCCGATTATTTCTCCCGACCTGCTGAAGATCCTTATGGAAATGGGTCATGGCGACGAGCTGGTCATCGGCGACGGCAACTTCCCCGGCGCGAGTCTGGCGCGCAATCTCATCCGCCTGGACGGCCACACCGTGCCCGAGGTGCTCGAGGCCATACTGCGCCTGTATCCGCTCGATCCCTACGTCAAGGCCCCCGTGGCGCTGATGGAGGTCGTGCCTGGCGACACCGTCGAAACGCCCATCTGGGACGTGTATCAGGATTTGTGCGACAAGAGCGAAGGCAAGAAGGTTGAAATCGAGCACGTCGAGCGCTTTGCGTTCTATGAGCGCGCCAGGAAGGCCTATTGCGTCATCATGACCGGCGAGACGGCGCTCTATGCCAACATCATCCTGAAGAAAGGCGTTGTGACCGAATGAAAATTACCTTTTTGGGCACCAGCCACGGCGTGCCCGCCGCCGACCGCTACTGCTCCTGCACCATGCTCGAGGTGAACGGCGCGCATTACTTTATCGACGCGGGCGCGCCGCTGATTGATCTGCTGCTGCGCCGCCATGTCGATCTTAACAGCGTTCGGACGATCTTCACCACGCACTTCCACAGCGACCATGTGGACGGACTGGTTTCGTTCGCGGGGCTGTGCTCCTGGTATTTCAAGACCACCTCGCCGTGCATCTATGTGACCGAGCAGAAGGGCATGGACGCAATGAAGGCGCTGCTCGAGGCGGCCATCGGCAGCTTCGACGGAGAGCGCGTGCGCTTTGAAATGATGACGCCGGACACCGTCTACGAGGACGAGAACATCCGCGTCACCCCCTTCCCGACGCAGCATCTGGCCGGCGCGGGCCGCCCCGCCTATTCCTATCTGGTCGAGGCGGAGGGCAAGAAGGTGTTCTTCTCCGGCGATCTGTCCGTGCATCTGGAGAAGAAGGACTTCCCCGCCTATGTGCTGGACAACGAGGTCGACCTGATGATCTGCGAAATGGCGCATTTCACCGTCGACGAGGTGACGCCCTATCTGGAAAAATGTCGGGCGAACCAGATCCTGTTCAACCATGTGTTCCCGCTCGCCAAGCTCGCTCAGATCGACGCGCTGGACGGCCGCTTCGGCTATCCCATCCATACTGTGAACGACAACGACGAAGTCGAGCTGTAACCGCATGGAAAAAAGGCCGTCTCTTCACTGATGAAGAGACGGTCTTTTTGCGTATGTATACGCTTATCCCTTAATCCATTTCTCGATCGCGGGCCGTGCGCCGTCCACGCCGCTGCCATGAATGGCCAGCCCCTTCGCGACGGCAGCGCCCTTCGCAGCGCGGCGAATGTCGCCTTCCGTGCCTGACAGGCCGCCGCCCTCGTGCGTGCAGAAGGGGTGGACGGTCTTGCCGGTCAGGTCGTAATGCTCGAGGAACGTATAGACGGCCATGGGCATCGTGCCCCAGTAGTTGGGATAGCCCAGATAGATTTCGTTGTATTGATCCAGATTGTCCGGCAGATTCAGCACCTCCGGACGTGCGTGCGCCTGCAAATCGCGCCTGGCCTCGGCGATGCAGGCCTGATAGTTTTCGGAATAGGGCTGCGCCTGCTCGATTTTGAACAGATCGCCGCCGGTGATCTCCGCGATCATCTGCGCGGCCTTTTCCGTGTTGCCGACGGCGATGCACCTGTACGCGCCGCCGAAGTAGTTTTCTCCCGCGCGGGAGTAATAGGCGATCAGCTTGGCCATGATATGCCGCCTCCTTACTTCTTTTCAAATTCCGCGGCCACGTCTACCAGCAGCTTGCGGATGGGCAGATGCTGCGGACACACCTTTTCGCACTTGCCGCATTTGATGCAGTCCGACGCGCGGCGGCCCGGCGCGGTATGCACGCTCGTGTAATAGTAATCGGCGTTCCAGTCATGATGAATCTGCCTGGAATTCATCAGCGCGAACAGATCGGGGATGGAGATGTGTCTGGGACATCCGTCCGTGCAGTAGCGGCAGGCCGTGCAGGGGATGAGGTTCTTGCTCTTGAAGATCTCCTGCACCTTTTTGACGGCGGCCAGCTCGGTCTCGTCAAGCGGCTTGAAGTCCTTCATATAGCTGATGTTGTCCTGAATCTGCGCCAGATCGCTCATGCCGGAGAGCACCATCATGATGCCGGGGAAGCCCGCGGCAAAGCGGATGGCGTAGCTCGCGGGGCTGCCGCCGTGCAGCGCGTCCAGCACGGCCTTTGCGTCCTCGGGCAGGTTGACCAGATTGCCGCCCTTGACCGGCTCCATGACGATGACCGGCTTGTTGTGCTTCACGCACACCTCGTAGCAGGCGCGGCTCTGCACGGCCTGATCGTCGTAATCCAGATAGTTGAACTGAATCTGCACCACCTCGACCTGCGGATACTCGGTCAGGATCTCGTCGAGCAGCTCGGCTCTGTCGTGGAAGGAGATGCCCACATGGCGGATCTTGCCCTCGGCCTTGAGCTGGAAGGCCGTCTCGTAGGCATGACACTCTTTATAGTGGCCGTAATTGCCCGCGCCCTGGGCGTGCATGAGATAAAAGTCGAAGTAATTAACGCCGCAGGCCTCGAGCTGGCTCTCAAAGAAGGGCCGGATGTCCGCTTCCGTCTTGAAGAAGTTGCCGGTCAGCTTGTCGGTGAGGATGTACTTTTCGCGCGGGTAGCGGCTGGTCAGGCAGGCCTTGAGCGCCGTCTCGCTCTTGCCCTGAATGTAGCCGTGCGCGGTGTCGAAGTAGTTGAAGCCCGCTTCGAGGAACGCGTCCACCATGCGGCAGGTTTCGGCCGTGTCGACCTCCGAGCCGTTCATGGGCAGGCGCATACAGCCGAAGCCGAAGTTCTTCTTAACGTTTTCCATATCGATTTCTCCTTTCAGAAGCACGTCAAATCTGCGTTTTTCCGCTGAACACGGGGAAATGGCTGAACGCGCCGTAATTGGCGATGCGCTCCATCTGTTTAAGCGCTTTCATATCCTCGTCGGAAATCGTAAAGTCGACCTGCGCGTTGCTCGCCATGTGCGCGGGGTTTGCCGTCTTGGGCAGCGCCGCTGCGCCCAGCTGGACGACATAGCGCACGCACAGCTGCGCGGCCGACACGCCGCACTTTTCGGCCATGGCGGCGATGGAGGGGTTCTTCAGCGCTTCGCCGTGCGCGATGGGCGAATAGGCCTCGATCTGTATATGCTGCGCCGCGCAGTAGTCCAGCAGCGCCGCGTCGGTGTTGCTGATGTGCAGCAGGATCTGATTGACCATGGGCCTTACGCGGCAGTCGGAGAGCAGATTCTCCAGATCGTCCTGAAGGAAGTTAGACACGCCGATCACGCGCACCTTGCCCGCCGCGTGCGCGTCCTCCAGCGCGCGCCAGACCGCTCTGTTCTCCGCAAAATAGCGCTTTGCGCTGCGGAATTCGGCCCAAGGCTGCGGCGCGTGGATGATCATCTGATCCAGATAGTCAAGCCCCATCTTATTGAGCGTCTCGTCGATGGAGCGCGCGGCATCCTCATAGGATTTCAGCTCCGCCGCCACCTTGCTGGCGACGAACAGCTCGCCGCGGGGAACGCCGCAGGCGCGCACGCCCTCGCCCACGCCGCGCTCGTTGCCATAGGCCTGCGCGGTGTCGATGAGGCGGTAGCCCAGCCTGACGGCGCTCTCGACGGCCTGCGCCGCCTGATCGTCCGGAATGCACCATGTACCCAGCCCGATTTTCGGAATCAGCGCGCCGTTCGGCAGCGCATAGCGTTCATTCAAAAGCATTATTTCGTCTCCTCTTCGTCGTTCCAGATTTCCTTCGCCATGCGGAACACCGCCCACGCCTTCGGCCAGCCGCAGTAGAACGCCGCGTGGGTGACGATCTCCGCGATTTCCTCTCGGGTAATGCCGTTCTTCCTGGCCGCCGCCAGATGATAGCGGAAGCTCTCGTCCACAAGGCCTTGCGCCATCAGCGCCGCCACCGTGACGAGCGAACGATCCCGAAGCGAGAGCTGCTCCTCGCGGCTCCAGACCTCGCCGAAAAGCACGTCGTCGTTGAGCTGCGCAAATTTCGGCGCGAATGTGCCCAGCGCGTCGCGCCCCGCCGTCTGCTTGATTGCCATAATCGCGCCCTCCCTTACAGCTTTGCGTATTCTTCGTCGGTCACCGGCTCGCACCATTCGTTATGGCAGCCCTCGCCGGGAACCTCGATCGCGATGTGCGAAAACCAGCTGTCGGCCTTCGCGCCATGCCAGTGCTTGACGTTGGCGGGGATCATGACGACGCTGCCCGCCGTGAGACTGATCGCCGCCTTGCCTTCCTCCTGATACCAGCCCTCGCCGGCTGTGCAGATGAGCAGCTGGCCGCCGCCCTTGACGGCGTGATGGATGTGCCAGTTGTTGCGGCAGCCCGGCTCGAAGGTCACGTTGGCGGCGAACAGGCCGCTTTTCGGGTCGGTCAGCGGATTGAGGAAGGATTCGCCGATGAAATAGCGCGCGTAGGCGGTGTTGGGCGCGCCCGTGCCGAACGCATTCTGCCGCTCAAATTCAGCCTGATTCATGGTCTTCATAGTAAAAAAAACTCCTTCCAATGCGCTTATGATTCGCCGCGCGCGGCTTGACAAACGCCGCTGCGGGCGGTATGATAGGGTCATGGGGTTAAACCTCGATGATAGTTTACAACTTGAAGCGAACTTTAAGTCAAGGGGTTTTGCAAAAATTTCGGAGGACTAACTTATGGTTTATACAGTGGGCGAAATGGCGAAGCGGATGGGCGTTGCGGCGTCCACGCTGCGCTATTACGATAAGGAAGGACTGCTGCCCTTCGTGGAGCGCTCCCCGGGCGGCATACGGCTGTTTCGGGAGACGGACGTGGAATGGCTCAACGTCATCGGCTGTCTGAAGAGCGCGGGGATGTCGATCGGCGATATTCGCGAGTACATTCGTCTGGCCATGCAGGGCGACGGCACGATCGATCAGCGGCTGGCGCTGTTCAAACGTCAGCGCGAGACGCTGCTGCGGCAGATGGCGGCGCTGCAAAACACGCTCGATATGCTGGATTACAAATGCTGGTTTTACGAGCAGGCGCAGGCGGCGGGCTCGATCGACGCGGTCAAAAATCTGGGCGAGGACGCTCTGCCCGCGCGCTTTCAGGGCGTGCGCCGCAGCCTTAAATCGATGCCTGCGGCGGAAGAGGACGAATAGAAAACAAATCGCCGCGCACGGCGGGCGGATCGGCCTGCCATGCGCGGCGTTTGCGCGTTACGCGTTAATCGTAGAAGTTGCGGCTGAGCACCTCTTTCTGCCATTCGGGCGACAGGCTGGTGAAGCGCGCCGAGAAGCCGCAGACGCGCACGATGAGGTTTGGATAGTTTTCCGGATGCGCCTGCGCGTCAAGGAGCTGTTCGCGCGTGGTGCAGTTGAGCTGGAGCGCGCCCAGAGCCGTGTGCGCCATGGCGCGGAGGAAGGCCTCGCAGAGATCGAGCGTCATGCGCGTGGAGGGCAGGATGATGTTCACGACGGTATTTCCGGCCATCATCGTGCCGTCCAGACGGCGAAGGCTCGCGGCCACGTCGGTCACGCTGTCGATCTTGTGCAGCCGCGAGGGGGTCAGCCCCTGAGAGATGTAGTCGCCGCTTCTGCGCCCGTCCGGCGTGGCCAGCGTCTTTTCGCCCCAGAAGCGGATCTCAGTGTAGGTGAGATGTCCCAGCATCACCGCGCCGCCCGTCCAGAACGTCCTGAGCGCGCGTGTCTCCTTGTAGAGATCGGCGTTGAAGCGGGCGGCCAGCGCGCCGGATTCCTCGCCGCCGTCGCCCCAGCAGGGGCAGCCTATGGCGGCGCGGCGCACGTCCTCACGCCCCTCCCAGTTGCCGCGCACGATGGCCAGCAGCTCGTCGAGCGGCAGCGTTTGCCGGTCAAAGCAGAGCGTTTTGATGGCCAGCAGCGAATCGATGATGTTGGGCAGCCCCAGACAGGTGTACTGCTCGACATGGTATTTGCAGCCGCCCTCGGTCAGATCGCGACCGCTTTGCAGGCAGCCATCGAGACTTGAAGAGGTCAGCGGCAGCGGATCGACCTCGCGCCAGATTCCCTTGCCCGCATGCGTCATGCGGCTGCGTTCGCGCAAAAGGACGCGCATGTTGTTCATCGTGATCTGATAGACCTCTTCAAAGCTCTTCGCGCCGTCCAGCGGCCGGAAATGGAGCTGGCATTCGTCCATTTTGTCGCGCCGGTTGTGAACGGAAAATTCAAACGCCTTGAGCAGATTGACGTAGTTGCCGTGATCGCTCTTCTCGTTGCCGTTGCCCGAGAGTCCCCAGCAGCCGGTGACGAGATAATCGCGCGCGTCCTCCGTCGAAAAGCCGGCGCGGATCAGCGCGGGGATCATCGCGTCGTCGTTTTCGTACAATATGGACGACGTGCCGGCGATCACGTCCTGATCGGCTGCGTCCAGATAGGCCTTGGGCGAGGCCGCGCCGAAGCGCACCTTGATCTTCGGAAAGATGATCTTCTCCTCCCGCGTGGCGCGCAGGAACATTTCGGTCAGGTCGTTCCAGACCGGACGGCCGTATCGGTCGCAGCCGCCCAGCACATAGGTGTTTTCCAGCTCGTGGTCGGCATAGCCTGTCATCTTCATGTCGTGATCGTAATGGCAGTCCCATGTGAGCAGGAAGGCCTTGACCAGCGCGCAGGCGTCCTCTTTCGTCAGCCGCCCTTCGGCCAGATCGCGCTCATAGAAGGGCAGCAGCTCCACATCCGGCCGGCCGAAGCTGTTGTAGCCCACGCCCTCGAGCGCGCCGGGCACGGTGCGCATGAAGGCCAGCGTGTTGAGCGCCTCGTAAAACGTGCGCGGCGCGTTCCAAGGGGTATAGGCGGCGGCTTCGGCGATGCGTTCAAGGCGCGCGCGCTCTTCAGCATCCGATGCGCTCTTCAGCCTTTCCTCCGCGGCGCGGGCAAACTTTTCGGAGATGGCTTTCAGGCTCAGCAGGCCGCGAACGGCGGCGCGCAGGAAGTCCTTTTCCGATTCAGGACGGGGCGTTTCCAGCTGGGCGCAGGCCGCGTCGTAGAGGCTCTTCAGCCCGCCGGAGAAAATCGGCTTGCAGTTGTAGTAAAAGTGCTGGCGCGTGTCGGCATAGGGGCCGCAGATGAGATAGAGCAGGTTTTCGCCCTGCTTATTCCGCACGCGGGCCAGCGCGGGATCCTGATCCCAGAACAGATGCGAGAAGCGCGCGTAATTCCATCCGCCTGCGTGGAGCACGCCGTGAAAATCGCCCGCGCCGTCGCAGAGATGCTGCATTGTGCCCAGCTCGTGGTAAAATGGAGACTGGTGAAAGAGTACGCACTCGCAATGCTCCGCGATGGTTTCGTACTGCATGGCCTTGCGCTGACAGGCGGTCATCGTCGGCTGCCAGCGCTGATCGAGCAGCGGGAAAATGCGGTCGCGGAAGGCCGCGGCCTTGTCGTCTATGCGGTTCCAGTAAAAATCGGTCAGCTCTGCGCGCAGAGCGGCTGTATCCATATCCGTTCAACTCCCCAATGAAGACTGTGCGTCTATTCTAGCGAAAACGGCGCGGAAAGTAAATCGCACAATTCCGACGATGGCACAATACGGACGGCGAAAGGAGTTCACGCCATGCTTCATCTCGAGCGCATCAACAGGGTGTATCGCTTTTCGATCCATGAAAGGAGCTGGTCGCGCGCGAGCGGCGCCGCCGATCACTGCCTGGCCTACAAGCTCTACGGCCGCACGGTGCATATCCACGACGGGCGGGAATATGTTCACGATCAGGACAGCGTGATGATCGTCGGCAAAGACGATCTCTACCGCGTCACGTCGCATGATCCCGAGGATGCGGGGGCGCGCGGCGGCTGCATCGCGGTGCATTTTGAGACCGTCGAGCCGTTCGATCTGCCCATGGCCTGCGTCGGCGTGTCCTCCGATCCGCACATAAAAAGCGGCTTTTTCCGACTGCTGGACGCCTGGAACCGCCTGCAAAGGGGCGGCAGTGCGGTCGGCGAATACGCCTGCGCGGCGCTGTTTTACGACATACTCGCCCGCACGCTGGCCATTGGCGAGAGCGGCGCGGCGGAAACGGCGCAGAACATCGCGTTCGTTCGGGCGTATATGGAGCGCAATTACACCGATTCCGCGCTCTCCATGGAGGAGCTGGCCGGCATGGCGCGCCTGAGCGTGCGGCGCTTCGGTGAGCAGTTCCAGCGGCGTTATCACATAACGCCCGGCCGCTTTCTCACCGCGCTGCGCATAAAGGCGGCTGAAAAGCTGCTGGAAAACGGCGAGCTGCGCGTCTCGGACGTGGCCGCGCTGTGCGGGTATGCCGGCGCGGGGTATTTCATCCGGGTGTTCCACCGCGAGACGGGCGTAACGCCGGAAACGTATCGCGCCGAGCGGCTGAAGAAGTGAAAGGCGCTTTTTGCGCGTATAAATCGAGCAGGGGATTGACAGATGGCGGGTGGTTCCCTATAATGCCATTGAAGGGAGCGATAAAGACCATGCGGAAGATGATCACACTGTTTCTGACATTTCTGAAGATCGGCGCGTTTACGTTCGGCGGCGGCTACGCCATGATCGCGCTGCTGGAGAACGAGTTTATTGAAAAGAAGGGCTGGCTCGACCGGGACGAGTTTCTCGACATGGCGGCCATTGCCGAATCGACGCCCGGGCCGGTGGCCGTCAACAGCGCGACCTATATCGGCTATAAGATCGGCGGCGCGGCCGGCGCGGCGCTCGCCACGCTGGCGGTGTGCCTGCCGTCGTTCGCCGTCATCTATATCATATCGCTGTTTTTCGATCAGTTTCTGAGCCTTAAATATGTGGCGTACGCCTTCCGCGGGATACAGGCCTGCGTCGTCTATCTGATCTTCTCGGCGGGGCTGCGCATGATCAAGGGGCTGGACAAGAGCGTGATGAATAAGGTTATCGTCGTGCTGGTCATGGCGGCGATGGTGCTCTTTTCAGCGTTGGCCGTGTCGTTTTCGTCGATCTTCTATATCCTCATCTGCGGCCTGATCGGTCTGGCCGTCTATGGGATCCGGCGCGGAAGGGGGCGGGCGAAGTGATCTATCTCAAGCTGTTTCTGAGCTTTCTGATGATCGGCACGGTGTCCTTCGGCGGCGGCTACGGCATGGTATCGCTGATTCGTGAGACGGTGCTCTCCAACGGCTGGCTGGCGGAGGAGGAGTTTTTGAATTTCATCGCCGTGTCGGAATCCACGCCGGGGCCGCTGGCCGTCAATATGGCCACGTTCATCGGCTCGTCGCAGGCCGGCCTGACAGGCGCGCTGGTCTCGACGCTGGGCGTGGTGTTGCCCTCGTTCGTCATCATTCTTGTGATCGTCGCGCTGCTTCAGAATCTGCTGAAATACGCGGGTGTGAACGCCTTTTTGAGCGGCGTGCGGCCGTGCGTCGTGGCGATGATCCTCGCGACGGCGCTCATCATGGGGCTGAACGCGCTGTTCGGTTTCACAGCGATTGGCGGCGGCCTTTCGATCGACGTTCGCGCGCTGGCCGTGTTCCTGCTGCTCTGGGGCGTTCACTTCCTGTGGCGGAAAATGCGCGGCAGGAACCCCTCGCCCATCGCCATGATCGCGCTCTCGGCGGCGCTGGGAATCGTCCTGTGGAGCTTCTGAGCCGACCGACTACTGGAAAAACGCGGCGAATCATGCCGCTGTATGAAAGGGAGATACCGCAATGAGCACCGTAAAACGACCGCTGTTCGTCTTTGCCGGTCAGTCCAACATGGAGGGCGGCGCGGCTTATCCGCCGTCCGAGCAGATTCGCTTTTCCGATTCCTACGAATACCTGCACAAGCCCCGCCGCTTTGGCGAGGAACGGGGCGTTTTCAAGAAAACGGCCTATCCGGCGGGTGAATTCTCCTATGAAAAGCTGGACGAGGCCTATTCCTCGCTGGATGATTTCCGTTCGCTCAGTTCATTGAATACCTTTTTTGAGCACACGTTTTTCGTGCCCGCGATGAGCAACCTCAGGAACGAAGCGGACAAATCGGTCTATCCGTTCGAGGGCTACAGCGAGGCGAATTTCGTGCCGAGCCCCTGCCTGCCGCCCTATCTGGTGCGGGACTGGGAGGCGCGCGGCCACGTCTGCGCCTATGCGCACATCGCCAAGGGCGCGGTGAGCATCGAGCATTACCTCAATCCGGATATGCTCGCGCGCTTCGATCGGGAACGCGCGTCGATTGCCGGCGCGCACGACGCGCGGTATCGTCCGGCCATGACCGGCGCGGCGGGCGCGTACTTCGACGAAAAGACGCGCGATTTCTTCGCAGACAGCGAGGCGCGCTTCCCGAATGACGATCTGTCCGTGCGCGCGCTGTTCTGGCTTCAGGGCGAGAGCGACCCGCACTGGCCGCAGGCGGAATATCTGCTGGCGCTGCGCCTTTTCTGGGAGCAGGCGCGCGCTCTGGGCTTCACGCACTTTTTCTGCATCCGCGTGGGCAGCTGGCGCGACGATGCGATCATCAACGTCATTCGGGCGCAGGAGCAGTTCTTCAGCGAAACGGAGGGCGCTTATATGCTGACGCGCGTCAGCTCGTATTTCCCCATGCCGGGCCGCGACGAGAGCGGCTGGTTCATCGAAACGCCGCCCGCCGAGACGCAGAACTGCCGCGACAGCTGGCTCGGCTTTGCCAACGATCACTACAATCAGAAGGCCTTCGAGCTGATCTCCACGCGCTGCGTGCCCAATATGGAGAGAATCCTGTATGAAAACAAGCCGCCGGTACTGGAGCCGGAACTGCTCCGCGGCCTGCGCTGACGCTTGAAAGAAGCGAAACGTCCTGCCTTATGGCGGGACGTTTTTTCATAGGATTTTGAGATCCACAAGTCAATGAAATGTTAAAATAATATTGACATGCGTTATGGTTTGAGTTATAATGAATGCGAAAGCTCGAACTGATGAACGAAAGAAGGGGAATCGGCCTATGTACATCGCGCACGTTCGTGAATCAGACGGAAAGGAGCAGGCGCTTTCATCGCACTGCCGGAATGTGGCGGCGCTCTGCTCGAGGGGCGCTGAAATCGTCGGTCTGTCAAAGCTGGCGGAGCTTATCGGCCTGACGCACGACATGGGCAAAGCCACGGACAAGTTTGAGGACTATCTGCGCGCGGTGCTCAGGAACGATAAAGCGAGCTCTCCGCATCATCACGCGCCGACGGGAGCGATCTATGCGTATCGCCGCTGGTTTATGCGTGAAAACGCGCCGGCCTGCGAGCGCGCGGCGGCGCAGATCGCCATGCTGTGCATACTGGGGCACCATGCGGGCCTGACGGACTGCCTTGATGTGAAAGGCCGGTCGACGCTTCTTGAAAAGATGGAAGAAGCGGCTTCCGTCCATGCCGACGAGGCGATTGCATGGTTTTTGCAGAATATCGCGGATGAAGCCGAGCTGGACGCGCTGTTTGAGAGCGCCTGCCGTGAAATATCCGCGCTCTTTCCCGATCTCGATAAGCCCTCGGCCAATACGGAAATTGCGCTGGGGCTGACCGGCCGCTTCCTGCTGAGCGTGCTGGTGGACGCGGATCGCTGGGATTCCGCCTGCTTCGAATACGATGAAAATCCGCTTGAAGCCGCGGCTGTTCCCGACTGGAACGCGCTGCTCAATACATTCGAGCAGTTCCGCCGGACGCATCTGAGCGGTGAGGGTGAAATCAACCGCATCCGCGCCGATATTTCCGATCTATGCTGGCAGAAGGCCGCGTCTGATACGGGCGTCGTTACGCTGTCCGTGCCGACGGGCGGCGGCAAGACGTTTTCCAGCCTGCGCTATGCGCTCAGGCACGCCGCCCTTAACGGACAGACGCGCATATTCTACATCATTCCCTATAACACCATACTCGACCAGAACGCCCGCGACATCCGCGAGGCGCTTGCGGACTATCCCTCCATATTGGAGCACCACTCCAATGTCGTCGTCGATAAGGAGGACGAGCAGCGCGTCGACCGGTCTGCCGGGCGTCATTCCAACGCCGAGTCGGAGGACGAGCAGACCGCCTACAAGCGCCTGACCGAGCGATGGGACAGCGATATAATCCTCACCAGTCTGGTGCAGTTCCTCAACGCCTGCTACGCCGCGCCCAATTCGGCGGCGCGCCGCTTCCACGCGCTGACCAACGCCGTGCTGATTTTCGACGAAATCCAGTCGCTGCCCAAGGCCTGCAAGGTGCTCTTCGAGCGCGCGATACAGTTCCTGACCCGATATGGTCATAGCACCGTCGTGCTCTGCACGGCTACGCAGCCGCGCCTTTCGCTCACGCCCGCGCCGGTCGAGCTGATGCCCCATGTCGACGCGCTCTATGAGCGGCTGAAGCGCGTCCGCTATATTCCGCAGCTCGACGCGGATCGAACCTGTGCGTCGGCCGGCGCGGAGATCGCGCGTCTGCTCGAGGAAAAGTCCGTGCTGGCCATACTCAACACGAAGGCCGCCGCGTGGAGCGTCTATGACGAAGCTGTGCGGGCGTTTCGTGAGCGCGGCCATGCCCTCGTCACGTTTGATCCGCATCTGCCGGAGGACGCGCTGGCGGATGCGGCCATGGCCTGCCCGCCGGATGACGCGCTCTGCGTCCACATGAGCACACTGCTCTGTCCGGCGCACAGGAAGAAGCTCATCGCGTGGATCAAGGCATGGCTCAAGGCGGGCAGGCGCGTGCTGTGCGTCTCCACCGCGCTGATCGAGGCCGGCATCAACGTGAGCTTTCCCGTGGTCATACGCGATCTGGCGGGACTGCCGAGCATCGTTCAGGCCGCCGGCCGCGCGAACCGCAATATGGAGTACAGCCGCGGCGACGTGCTGATCTGGAATTTTCCGGAGGAGGCGCGGGCGCTGGCGCGTCTGGAGGAGATTCAGCATGGCGCGGACATTACGCGTACTTTTCTGAACAGTGCGTCGATCGACAACGACGAGCTGGATTCTCCGAAGATGATCGAGAACTATTTTGAGCGCGAAGAAGATTATTATGCTGGTGGCGATAATAAGAAGAAGAAACAAGACTTCCCCGTTGTCATTCGGGAGAGCGGCTCGAAAGATCCGTTCTGTCTGACCGACCTGCTCGGGAAAAATTCCCGAATTGTTTCGGGAATTGGTAAGTACAAATCGCTGAAGCCGCTGGTTCTGCGCCAGAGCTTCCGCACGGCTGGCAAGTATTTTTACGTCATTCCGGACGACACAACGCCCGTCCTTGTGCCGTGGGGCGGCGGCGCGGAGCTTATCGCCGCGCTGAACGGCGAGCACGATATGCGCGAGGAGATTCAGCTTCTGCGGCGGGCGCAGGCCTACAGCGTGAACGTCTATGACAATATGTTTAAGCGGCTGAATGACGCGGGGGCGATCAGCCTGATTGGAAACAGCGGGGTTTATGCGCTGGCCGAAGGGTTTTACAGCGATGCGGGCGGCGTGTCGGCGGAACAGAACGAAATGGAGTTATTGATGTGTTGATCAATCCCCAAACACATTTTATTCTAGATTATGCTCATGTGCCGCGGCTACTTAACCAGCCCCTGAGAATTAATTTGGTTTTTCTCTATATTATGAGTTGACATTGCGCGGGAGCTATGATATTATATGTATGTTGTAGAGGGCGAGATGGATGAAGCCGATGAAGCGGTACATTGGAAAAGGGGTGCCATCTGTTCGATGACACCCCGTCCCCCTGGGTTGTTCTTTTGCTCTACATTATTTTTCAATCCACGCCTCGCGACCGCATTTCAAAAGGAGGTGCTGCACAGATTTTTCGTCAAGCCATGATGGAACGCCGAAATCTCGCTTGCGAATCCCTCTTTGAAGCGCGCGCCGGAGCGACGGAGATATTATACACAATCCCGCGCCGCCCGACAAGAGTCGGCGCTCATTTTTCCACAATTCTAAACGTGCAGGAAGGTGATTTCTGTTGGAGGAAACAAAGAAACGAAATACCATCGAATATCGCGTCTTTGGCCGGTACGCGCTCTTTTCCGATCCCGTGTTCCGCATGGGCGGCGAAAAGGCGACTCTGCTCGTGCCCACCTATCAGGCGCTCAAGGGGGTGACTGAAAGCCTCTACTGGAAGCCGTCGATCATCTGGGTTATTGATTCAGTACGAGTGATTAATTCGATACAGACGGAAAACAAGAGCATCCGTCCAATCAGCTATGAAGGTCTGGCAAACACTCTTTCCGTCTACACTTACCTGAAGGATCCGATCTATCAGGTGCGGGCGCACTTCATCGCTAACCCCTATCGCACCGAGCCTGACCTGATCGCCGACGGCCAGAACGAGAACAAGCATTACTTTATGGCGCGCCGGATGGTCGAAAAAGGCGGGCGGCGGGACATTTTTCTGGGTACGCGCGAATGTCAGGCCTATGTCGAGCCGTGCGTCTATGGGGAGGGCGCGGGCTATTACGACGATCGCGGCGAGATCGATCTCGGCGTGATGTTCCACAGCTTCGCCTATCCCGATGAGACCGGCAAAGACGAGCTGGGGATTCGGTTCTGGCACGCGAAAATGACGAACGGGGAGATTCGCTTTCCTGCCCCGGAGGACTGCGATCCGGCGATGTACCGAACCGTCCGGCCGATGAAGCCCAAGAAGTTCGGCGGGAAATACGGCAACTTCTCCGGTGTTCAGGCGGCGCTTGCGGAAGAAGGTGACTGTGAATGAGCTTCATGAAAAAGCTGTGCGACGTGTACGACGCGGTTGTCGGTACATCCGGCGCGGAGGGCGACGGCGCGCTGCTGCCCGTCGGCTTCGTTCAGAAGAACGTCAAGTACAACATCATCCTTTCTCCGTCCGGCGAATTCGTCATCGCGCAGCTTATTCCCGACGGCGAGCAGTCCTGCGCGGTTCCGTCCTCGCCGCAGGCCGAAGCGCGAACCAGCTCGAAGTGCGCGCCCTTTCCGCTGGCCGAGCAGCTGAAATATCTGATCGCGGGCGGCAAGTATTTTGACAGCTATGTCGCGCAGCTGGAAGCGTGGTGCGCCGAGGAGCACGCGCCGGAGTGCCTGCGCGTTCTGCTCGATTATCTGAAAAGGGAAACGCTCTACGCCGATCTGGCCGCCGTCTCCGGCCTTAAGCTCAAGTACTATAAGGACGAAAGCGATACGAAGGGCGACGGCGCGGACGCAAAGAGCTTCGCCTGCTTCAGCGTCGAATATCCGGATTCGGAGAACCGGCTCTGGATGCGGAAGGACGTGCGGGAAAACTGGGCGCGGCGGCTTGCGGCCATGGCCGGAGAGCAGACGGAGCTGTGCTATGTAACCGGCCTTCAGCTGCCCGCCATGGAAAACCATCCCAAGGTTCAGGGCAACGCCAAGCTGATCTCCGCCAAGGATACTGGCTTCCCCTTCCAGTTCAGGGGACGCTTTGTCGATGACCGAAGCGCCGCGACGGTCAGCGGTCTGGTCTCCTCAAAGGCGCACAGCGCACTCAGATGGCTGCTGAATCATCAGGGCTTTCAGAAATACGGCATGAACTTTGTCGGCTGGTATACGGGCGAACCCGCGCTCGATCTCGGCGACGATGAGGACGGCGAAAGACCCGTGCCCGACACGTTTGAATCCTATATCAACGCGCTGTTCAGGGCCGTTCAGGGCTATGAGAAGGACTGGAAGATCCAGAGCAACCTCGAGGACCTGACGGACGAAGCCAAAGCCGCGATGGACGAGGTCGTGATACTGGGGCTTCAGGCTGCGACGGACGGGCGTATGTCCGTGACCTATGAGCAGGAAATCCCCGGCAATGTTTTCATTGATCACGTCGACCGCTGGCGCGCCGCCTGCCGCTGGCAGATGCCGCATCAGGAGGAGCTGGACGACGACCGCTCTCCGACGTGGCGGGAAATCTGCGAGGCCGTCATGGGTGTGGACGCGGTTCAGACCGCGCGGGGCGACTTCAAGGCCGAGAAGGCCGCGACGAAGCTCATGCGCGATCTCCAGCTGCGGCTTTTGCACTGCGTCGTCGAGGCGCAGGCGCTCCCGCGCAATATGCTGGAGGCCGCCTTTCAGCGCGCCGTTCAGCCGCTGACGTTTACGGATTCCAAGGGGCGCTGGAAGGAATGGGACTGGCGCAAATGTATCGCCGTGGCCTGTGCCATGATCCGCGCGTATGAAATCGAGAAGCCGGTTTTGCCGCAGTCCGTGCTCGATACCTCCTGTACGGAGCGCGATTATCTCTATGGCCGCCTGCTGGCCGTCGCGCACAAGCTCGAGCAGGATGCTTCCGGCGACGGCAAGACCAACGCCGTCCGCATGATGGCGCGCTTTGTGCAGCGCCCCGATATCGTCTGGCCGCAGCTATATGTGAAGCTGATTCCGTATCTTCATACGCTCGGGAGCAGGGCGGGCGAGGGCAGAACGCGCTCGGCGCACGGCTATCAGTATCTGCTGGGGCAGATCGAAGGGCTGTTCCGGATCGAGGATATTGGCGCGGCGGGAGCGCTTTCGTACGGCTTCCTGCTGGGCTTCAGCGCGCAGACCCGCGAGCTGTGGCTGGGGGCGGATAAGGAACGTCAGATTCAGCCGCCGCAGATCGGGCTTCAGCCGCCAGCATCTCGGGACGCGCTGTTCGGCTGCCTGCTGGCCGTCGCGGATCACTTTGAATGGTCGGCTGAAAGCGAGCAGACCGGCGCGGGGCGAATCAGTGGAAAAGACGGCCGTACGAACGCCATTCTTCTGACAGCCGCCTTCGAGCAGCGCCCCATGAGCGCGTGGGTCAAGATTCACGACAAGCTGATTGCCTATCTGGAAAAGGCCGGCGTAGAGACCGCCGGATACGCGCAGCGGCTGATCGGAAAAATCGAGCAGGGCTTTGCGCCCGAAGAGCGCCTGTCCGACGCGCCGCTGGGACGCGGATTTCTGCACGGCTATCTGACGATGCTCTGCGCGCTGTCGACGCATGACGGACTGGATAAGGCCGCGTGGAAGCCGGAAGCCGCCGCCTATGCGCCGATCGAGAGCCGCGAAGCCGCGTTCGGCGCGCTGCTGGCGCTGGAAAACGGCGTGGAGCGCCGCATACTGGATCTGGACAAGCCCGAGGAGGAGAACAGGCCGAGCAACGCCATGCGCTTTCTGACGCGCGCGGCGCAGCGTCCGGACGAGGTGTGGACGTATCTGAGCGAGCGGATGCGCCCCTATGAGAAGAAGCTCTGGTATTCCGGACGGGTTCTCGAGCGCGAGCGCGACCTCAACCGGCTCATCGCTGAAAACCGCTGGGACGGCGACAGCCCCCTCGGCCCCAAGTATCTGTATTACTTTTACCTGTACAGTCCAATCAACTTTTGACCCCATCAACAATAGAAAGGATGATTAAGCTATGACCGCTCTGAACAACAAAATCGATTTCGCTCTCGTTTTCACCGTCCGCAACGCCAATCCCAACGGCGACCCGCTCGACGGCAACCGCCCCCGCACGACCTACGAGGGTCTCGGCGAGATCTCGGACGTGTGCCTCAAGCGCAAGATCCGCAATCGCTGGATCGACGCGGGCTATCCCGTGTTCGTGCAGTCCGACGACCGCCGCGCGCCGGGCGATCACTACCGCTCTCTGAAAGACCGCGCGGACAACTGCCCGGCTCTCAAGGAGTGCCTGGCGGCGATCAACGCGCAGAAAAAGGCGAAGGGAAAGGGCGACGCGCCGGCCGTCTCCCGCGAGGATTACGGCCGCATCGCCTGCGAGACGTGGCTGGACGTGCGCGCCTTCGGTCAGGTGTTCGCCTTCAAATCCGGCAAGAAGGACGACGATGAGGGCGGCAGCGACGCTGTGTCCATCGGCATCCGCGGCCCGGTGACGATCCAGAGCGCGTTTACGCAAAGCAGCGTCAACATCGTCAGCACGCAGATCACCAAGTCCGTCAACCTCGAGACCGGCGCGGATCCGGACAAAAAGGCGGCAGACACCATGGGCATGAAGCACCGCGTTGATTACGGCGTTTATACGACCTACGGCTCGATCAACGTGCAGCCCGCAGGCAAAACCGGCTTCAGTCAGGAGGACGCTGAAAAGCTCAAGGAAGCGCTGATCACGCTCTTCTGGAACGACGCAACGTCCGCCCGTCCCGACGGCAGCATGGAGGTTGTCAAACTTGTCTGGTGGGCGCACAACTGCCCGAACGGCCAGTATTCCGCCGCAAGGGTGCATCGCTCGCTGCGCGTCAGCGATACCGACGATCCGAACGTCCTGCCGACCGTTTCCGTGGATAGAGATTCCATTCGTGGCCTTAAGTGCGACCTGTTCGATGAAACGATGGTCGGGCCTGACGGTAAGCTGATCGATCATGAACAATGATTCCGATTTCTTGATGATCTCCGGACTGGAGCATTTCGCGTTCTGCCGCCGGCAGTGGGCGCTGATCCACGTCGAGCAGCTCTGGCGCGAAAACGTGCTGACGCTTGAAGGCGCGTATATGCACGAGCGGGTTCACGACGCGGGGTTCACCGAGCTGCGCGGCAGCACGCTGCTCTCCCGCGCCATGCCCGTGCGCAGTGAAACCATGCGCGTTACCGGCGAATGCGACATGGTCGAGCTGCACAGCGATCCGGCCGGCGTGCCCATCCGCGGCCGGGGCGGTCTCTGGCGGCTCTATCCCGTGGAATACAAGCGCGGAAGGCCGAACGACCGCGGCGCGGAGCAGCTCCAATTGTGCGCGCAGGCCATGTGTCTGGAGGAGATGTTCGTCACGGATATTCCGGAGGGCGCGATCTATTACGGCGAGCTGCGCCACCGGCAGACGGTTGAACTGACGCAGGAGCTGCGCGGGCGGGTGCGCGATTCCTTTGAGGAGATGCACCGACTATTTGAGCGCGGCTATACGCCGAAGGCCCGTATGACCAGCGCCTGCAAAAGCTGCTCGATGGCCGAGCTTTGCCAGCCCGCGCTGACAAAAGGGCTGTCCGCATCGGAATATGTCCGCCGCGCATTGGAGGACGACGCATGAAAAAGCTGCAAAACACGCTGTATGTGACCAATCCCGACGCGTATCTGTCGCTCGACGGCGAAAATGTCGTCGTGCGCACGGAGGACGATCTGCTCGGGCGCGTTCCGCTGCACAATCTGGAAAACATCATCAGCTTCGGCTATCGCGGCGCAAGTCCCGCGCTCATGAGCGCCTGCGCGGAGCATGGCATAGGCCTGTGCTTTTTAAGCCGTCACGGCCGGTTCCTCAGCCGCATTTCCGGGCCGGTTCAGGGCAACGTGCTGCTGCGGACGACACAGTACCGCGTTGCGGACAATCCGGCGCAGAGCGTGCCCATCGCGCAGATGTTCCTGACTGGCAAGATTCACAACGGGCGCTGGCTGCTCGAACATTTTCGGCGCGACTATCCCATGCGGATTGATGCAGACCTGCTCGGCGGCAGCATCGAGCAGATGAAAACCGCCCTGAGCATGATTCCGGAAGCCACGTCAAACGATCTGCTGATGGGGCTAGAGGGCAGCGCTGCCAAGGCGTATTTTGCGGCCTTTCCGCAGCTGATCCTGCGCAACGCCGCCGATTTCCCGTTTGACGGCCGGAACCGCCGGCCGCCGCTCGATCCGGTCAATGCGCTGCTCTCGTTCACCTATACGCTGCTGGGCAACGAAATTGCGGGCGCACTGGAGTCCGTCGGCCTTGATCCGGCGGTGGGGTTCCTGCACGCGCTGCGTCCCGGCCGGAAATCGCTGGCGCTGGATATGCTCGAGGAGCTGCGCGCGCCGCTGGCCGACCGATTTGTGCTTTCGCTCATCAATCTGGGCACGGTCACGCGCAAGGACTTTGAGCAGAAGGAAAACGGCGCGTTCTATCTGAAGGACGATGCGCGCCGCACGTTCCTCGCCGCGTGGCAGAAGCGCAAGCAGGACACGCTCACGCATCCCTACATGAAGGAAAAGATGGCATGGGGACTTGTTCCCTATGCGCAGGCCATGCTGCTGTCCCGGTATCTGCGCGGTGATCTCGACGCTTATCCGCCCTTTTTGTGGAAGTGAGGCTTGACAATGCTGGTTCTTGTGACATATGATATCAACATAGAGGATGCCGCGGGAAAGCGCCGACTGCGCCGCGTTGCAAAGCAGTGCGTCAACTATGGCGTTCGGGTGCAGAACTCGGTTTTCGAATGCCGTGTCGATGCGACGCAGTACGCTCAGCTCAAGCATCTGCTTCGGAGCGAAATCGACGAGAGCAGGGACAGCGTGCGCTTTTACGCACTGGGCAATCACTATTCCGGCAAGGTCGAGCATTTCGGGGTCACGATGGGGCCTGATCTGGATGAACCGCTGGTGTTTTGAAGGTCGCTGCGAACCGGAAGCGTCCATGGTTTTCCCGTTGGGTTCGCACCTGTATTATCGAAAAAACAGGAACTGGTTTGCAAGCCATTTTCTGTTTTGACTCTGGCATCGGTCTGCAAACAGGACGGTTTGTTCTGCTTGCAGGCGGATTTGCAGACGATTTTCACAAATTGTCTGCTGTCGCTCCCCGTGAGGGGAGCGTGGATTGAAATACTGCATCTGCTACGATTATCTCTGCACGACCGACTGTCGCTCCCCGTGAGGGGAGCGTGGATTGAAATGACCCTCCGAGCAGCTCAGTGGTCGTCGAGGCGTGTCGCTCCCCGTGAGGGGAGCGTGGATTGAAATCGCATTTCTGAGCGGACGATCAACAACCCGGACGGCGTCGCTCCCCGTGAGGGGAGCGTGGATTGAAATTCGGATGATAACGTCCTCCGCCGTCTCCTGCGGGTCGCTCCCCGTGAGGGGAGCGTGGATTGAAATATCAACAGGTACGCGGGAGGTGACAGACGATGACGGTCGCTCCCCGTGAGGGGAGCGTGGATTGAAATATCGTCGTAAGCCATAGCCCCTTCGGCAGAGTGAGTCGCTCCCCGTGAGGGGAGCGTGGATTGAAATTAAGCGACAGGCCGTTATGGCTAGTCTATATTCTGTCGCTCCCCGTGAGGGGAGCGTGGATTGAAATCGAAATGATCATCAAGGCACCCGCACCGATACGCGTCGCTCCCCGTGAGGGGAGCGTGGATTGAAATCCCAAGCTGAACGGGCTATATTGCAAGGTGTGCGGGTCGCTCCCCGTGAGGGGAGCGTGGATTGAAATCGTCATCTCGTATGCCTCGCCGCCCATGTCGATGTCGCTCCCCGTGAGGGGAGCGTGGATTGAAATATCGAGCGCAGCGTCTACGAGCCGGGCAAAGAGTCGCTCCCCGTGAGGGGAGCGTGGATTGAAATGCGCCGCTCGTGCGCACCTTGTAGTCGAGTATGTGGTCGCTCCCCGTGAGGGGAGCGTGGATTGAAATGCGGATGATAACGTCCTCCGCCGTCTCCTGCGGGTCGCTCCCCGTGAGGGGAGCGTGGATTGAAATGCGATACCAGTCCTTGCCGATGTATTCAGCCGCCCGTCGCTCCCCGTGAGGGGAGCGTGGATTGAAATGTACATGAGCGACGATAAACTCGACGCACAAAGGTCGCTCCCCGTGAGGGGAGCGTGGATTGAAATATTTTGTGCGCCGTTGCGGCGGTAGTAACTGCTATGTCGCTCCCCGTGAGGGGAGCGTGGATTGAAATATGGAAGCGCAGAACCGCGTGAGCGACAAGAGAAGTCGCTCCCCGTGAGGGGAGCGTGGATTGAAATCCCCAAGATATGGCCTCCGGCGGAGGTCCCCTTCGGTCGCTCCCCGTGAGGGGAGCGTGGATTGAAATTGAGCTACTGGCTGGCCAGCGGAAAGCAGGGCATGGTCGCTCCCCGTGAGGGGAGCGTGGATTGAAATAGCGTAACGCCGATAGAACGCACTTCAGCAAGATCGTCGCTCCCCGTGAGGGGAGCGTGGATTGAAATGATGTGTCGGTGGTGGATACTCCGGCCTATGAAGTCGCTCCCCGTGAGGGGAGCGTGGATTAAAATTCATTTTGTGCATCTCCTTTATCGTCGCAATGTAGGTCGCTCCCCGTGAGGGGAGCGTGGATTGAAATGTCAAGCTGCGGCGGCGTGCTCTGCAGGGCGGGGTCGCTCCCCGTGAGGGGAGCGTGGATTGAAATTGATAGATCAATAACGTTTGAGCTTGTGGACATAAGTCGCTCCCCGTGAGGGGAGCGTGGATTGAAATATCAAGAACCGCAAACAGCCTACGGTGATAGACGGTCGCTCCCCGTGAGGGGAGCGTGGATTGAAATGTGTCGGTGGTCTGCTGGCAGACGACAGCTGAGAGTCGCTCCCCGTGAGGGGAGCGTGGATTGAAATTGCCCGATCGGGATGCCAGCGTTGTTGGCCAGCGTCGCTCCCCGTGAGGGGAGCGTGGGTTGAAATCTCGCGATCTTGCGCAGCGTGGTCGTATCAACGGGGCGCCTCCCGCAGGTGGCGTGGATTGAAATCATACGGCCATCATGCCGTTGGCGTACTCCGACTGTCGTCCCCTGCGAGACGTGGATTGGAATGTGGGCATGGGCGCATACGTCGTCATATTTCCGGCAGTACCTCTTCTCGATGATGCCCTTGGCCATATTCACCGTCGCGTTCAGCGCGTCGCTGCTCGCGCCATTCTCTGCCAGCTCATTCACCAGCCTGGCCATGTCCTCGCGGACAGACTCGCCGTCTATAGCCGATCTGTACTCGCGTATGATCTGACCGGCGCGCTTATCCGCCCACTGCCGCATGGTCTCGGTCACATCCACCGGCGTATGTCGGGTCTGCTCCTCCGTTTCCGTCTGCCCGGCCATGCTGCTGTTGCCCGCGCGCAGCGTCTGATCCACGTCGACCTTGTCCGCGCTCTCGTTCTTCAGCGAGAATTTCCTTTTTCCCGGGGAGGATAGGTCTCCATGATTATTTTTGCGTACTTTCTCATAATCTCGTTCTTTTCCTCGTCCGTTTTGCCTTCCATCTCCGCGGCTATCTTGTCGACTGTAGGTCTTGATACATCCTTCTCCAAAAACGCTCTCGATAATTCCTTGTAGTTCAGCACCATCAATTCCCTCCTGCTCATAGTCGAATATAAGCCCTCTTGCCATGTCAGTCATTGTTTCGTTGGCGAAATTCAGCTCAGTGATCTGTGAAACGTGCGTATCAACGAACTCACCATCAGTATACACCAGTTTGTTATCAATGGCAAGGATATATTCGCCGTTCGCGCTCTTGGGAAATTGCGCGCTCTTGCCAATCTTGATCTCGGCGATCTTCTCGCGGAACAGCGCATACTCGCGGCTGCTCAGGTCGATTTCGTTGCCTTTGCGCAGACTGTAAGCCGCCCCATCGCCGCCCTGCGCCTGTTCCAGCGCCCGATCGAACGCCTCCGCAATCCGCTCCAGCGTGCCCGCCGCGTCCTGCTCTCGGCTCTGCATGGCCAGTATCTCCGTCCTGTCCTGATCGACGGCGTAGTCCACCGCGTACTGCTTCAGCCGATCCACAAAGTCCACGATAAAGTCGCGCACCTTCTGCGCAAGGCTGCGAACCCCCAAAAATAAGGAGCCAAGTTTCCTCGGCTCCTTACATGTTTTCACTTTTACCGTGTTTGTTCCGCCAGCACCTCAAAAACCTCTCCGGCGCGCGCGTTCAGCAAGATGCGGCCGTTCTCCGGCAGAACGAGCGCGCCGTTGATCCTGACGGCGCGCTCGCCCCACGGACTGACCAGCGTGACGGCTCCGTCGCGCGCCGGTTCAAGCCGCACAAAGCGCGTTTCGCCGTCTCTGCGCTCGGCGCTGACCAGCACGTTGCCGCGGGCGCGCAGATGCTCGAAGGCGCAGTCGCGGCCGTCGGGCAGCGCGGGGAATATGCGGATGATTCCGTCCACCGACTGCATCGCCATCTCGTCGATTGCGGCGGGAATCGCCATCAGCGCTTCGATCTGGAACAGCGCGTCGGGATAGAGCGCGTCGCTGCGCAGCCGGTTGTGCGCCGAGAGCAGACCCGCCAGCGTGAACTCGTCGCGCACGGCGGTCAGGCATTGCTCGGCCTCTGCGCCCAGTCCCAGCCGCGCCGCGATGTTGGCCAGATAGCTGAACGACCAGCCGGTGATCCATTCCACGCCGTCGAACAGGAAATCATGGAACGAGCGCCGTCCCAGCTCCAGATCGCTTTCATCGCTGTTCAGGCCGATAAAGCCGGCCGGAAAGATCGGCATCAGGCGCGAGGGATGGCGGTGGCATTCCTTCGTCACGCCGGGACGCGGCCCGTCGAAGAAATAGCCGGTTTCCATCTCGATGAATACGCCGTCCTGCTGCGGGAAGGGCGGCATATGCTCGGCCTTCTCGCGATAGGGCGCGGGATCGTCGCCCAGCAGCTCGGCGGAGCGCGCGGCGGCTTCATACAGGCCGCGGATCGTGGCCACGTTGATCGTGCAGTCGCGCCCGCACAGCGAGTGAGCGCGGCCGTTTTCATCGAATATGGCGCGCTCGGGCGAGCTGGAGAGCAGCGTGTGATAGATCCCGTCTTCGTCGCGATCCATCAGCACGTCGTACAGGCGGCAGCATTCCTGAAGGAAGGGATACAGATCCGTGCGCAGGAAATCCTCATCGGGATCGAACAGATACTGATCCCACAGCGTGATGGCCGTCCAGGCGGTGTTCGAGAGGGAGAGGATCGCCCACCAGCCGCCCAGATCGCGGCCCAGCCAGTCCATGCCCACGCCCAGCGCCAGCGCGTTGTTGTCCACGCCGTAGGCTTCTTTGGCGCTGAGCCGCAGCTCGTCGCGCCAGTCGTGGATGAGCATACGCATCATCGCTTTGGCCAGCTCGGGATGATTGGCCGCGCCGCACACCCAGTGGCACTCCTGCATGTTGGTGTTGAAGTGGAAATCGCCGTGCCATATGGCGCGCTCGCTCAGGTTCCATATGCCCTGCAGATTCGGCGCGCTCTTGTCGGGACGGGTGGACGCGCCCAGCGCGTAAAGACCCATCGCCCAGAGATCGTTCAGGCTCGGCTCGCTGTACCAGAGCATGGACTTGCTCCAGAAATCATGCCACCATTCGGCCGTGCGCGTTTTGGCCGCGTCATAATCGGCGCTTTCGGGCACGGCTTCCCCGCGGGCGGCGGCGCGCAGGCTGAACTCGGCGGGCGTGTCGTCCGAAATGGAGACGATACCGGCGAGATTGAAGCGGCTTGCGTCCAGATCGGGCTTTACGCCGCGCTGAGACAGGGCGACGGTGAATTCGTTGCCCTCGCCGATGACGGCATGGAATGCGCCGTTTTCGGCGTTCTGCGCGGTGAAATCGGTTTTGTAGTAGGTCGCCATGTGCTGCGGCCACTCGTAACGCCACTGTGCGCGCACGGTTTCGCCGCCGCCGGAGGATATGCGGATGTTCAGCGCATTGGTTTCGCTGTCCACATAGGCCTCGACGGTCAGCGTCGGATAGAGCTGGCCGTAGCCCCTGCGGCGGTCGACCGGCTCCACGACGACGCGCACTCTGCCCTCGGCGGGATAGAGCGTCTGCGTGTGCGCGACGAGGTTCACGCCCGACAGCAGCTCGAGCGAGAGCGTGCCCATGGTCAGCGGGGTCTGATGGTCGAAAAACGGCTTGTCACAGGGCTGGTCGGGGTGATCGGGATTGGGCGTGAACGCGTCCGCCTCGCCGCGCTTGAAGCGCTCCAGCCGCTGCATATAGGTCTCCTCGGGGCGGGGGCCGTGCGCGTAGGGCGATTCGAGATTATACACATTGTGCTTGGAAAGGCCGAAGAACAGCCGGCCGGCCGCGCCCCAGACCACGACGCCCAGATCGCCGTTGCCCAGAATATGGCCGTCCGTCCATTCCAGCGCCGGACGGGCAAGCGTCTGGCCGCGAGTCAGAATATCCGGTTTTTTCATACGCATCCTCCTGTCGGAGCAGTTTCGCGCCCATTATAGCATGGATTTGTGGGAAAGTATACTCGAAAATTCCTGAGCCGCATCGTTTCGAGGTTCTGCGGGACTTCCGGCTTTTCCTGAAGCTCATTTTCAGTTAGCCTTGAACGCCGCGCTTTCCGGAAAATCTCTTCGAGTCTGCCGCGTCTCTTTGCGCGCACAAAAGCCCAGCCGCCGATCAAACAGGGACGGCTGGGCTTCGCTTATGAAAATCAGATGGCCGGCAGGGGCAGCGGCGCGAGCAGCAGGCTCAGCGAGCGCGGCATATCGGGCAGGATCGAGGGCAGCGCGTGCAGCGCGTCCAGATTGGCGCTGGCCAGTATGGTCGGCATGGCGCGCTGGGCGAAGGCGTAATCGAGCACCTCGAGCGGAGAAGCGGTCATCAGCGGCGAGACGGCGGCGCAGTAGGCGTACATATCGTCCAGCGCGCGGCGGGAGAGATACACGCCCACGCCCGCCAGCTTTTCGCGCAGCGCTTTCATGCGCTCGACGATTTCGCCGGGCACGTCGCCGTCGGTCTTGAAGATCGCCTTCAGCGTGGCCATCGAGACGGCCTTTTCGGGCTGCGGCTGCACGCGGCGGCGCGGCTGCCAGGGGGTGTCGGCGCGCTCGGGCGCAAGGCGGATCATGAAGGCGCGGTCGAGCAGACGTGCGTCCACGCACGCGCCCTCAGAGGCGTCCTGGAGCGTGAGCAGCAGTCTCAGCGCCGGATTGATCGTGATCGCGCCCAGGCCGGTCTGGAGCCGTCCGGGGGCGTTCTCGTCGAGCTGAGAGAGCAGCGTGCCCAGCGTGCGCTCGACCGGCGCGCGGTTTGCGTCGTCGATCATCAGCAGCGCGGGGACGGTATCGCAGCCGGCCTCCAGCACGCGCTTCAGCTCGGGACGGCGCACGACCGGCACGCCGCTGGGGGCGATTTCGCCGATCAGGCTGGCGAGGGAACGCGCGTCCTCGTCAGGCTGCATTTCAACAAAGCGGCCGTATTCGGGCGCGGCCACGCCCAGCGCGGCGGCCAGCGTGCGGGCACGCTCGCTCTTGCCGCTGCCGTTCGCGCCGGAGAAGATTACGATGCGCCCCAGCGTCAGGCAGGCCAGCAGATTGACGGCTTCGTCGTTGGTGAGCGGATAGCCCGCCTCGTCAAAGCGGACGCGAACGTCGGTGATCAGCTCGCCGGCGGAGGGATTTTCGGTTTCAGGCAGCGCGGCGGGCGCATCGGCCGCGTGGGCGAGGGCGACCATCAGATCGCGCGCGCGCCCCTCGGCCAGCAGATGCGCCAGCTGATCGTTGAGATCGCCGCTGAGCACGTCCTTGAACGCCTTCTCGGCGGTCTCGGCGGCCTTCTGCGCGCTCGCGGCTTCGGCGGCATAGCGCTGGCCGGCTTCGCGCAGGGCGGCGTTCTTCTTGTCCAGCTGCGCCATTTCGGCGGCGTGGCTGCGCTTAAGCTCGTTGACCAGCTCAGCGCGCTTGTCGGCGCGCATTTTCTTCAGCTCGTCGATTTCGCAGAGCACCTTCAGGCGGTCGGCTTCCAGACGGTTGAGCGCCTGCTCGCGCTCGCGGTCGTCGCGGGCCTGACGCGCCGCGGGACCGACGCCCAGCGCGCTGTCCAGATCGTCCAGCTTGAGCAGCGCGGAGATCAGGCTGGCGCGCGCTTCGGGCAGAGACCAGGCCTCCTTGACGGCCTGCATGGCCTTGTCGATCGGGCTGACGACCGGATCGGCGGACGCGGCGCTCGGCACGGGATGCCCCAGCTGATCGAGCCGCGACTGCCGCCACATATCGTCGATCACATCTTTAATGCTGGCGCTGCGGTGCGGATTGAAACCGCTCTGCTGCTGGAGCGACTGCGCGCGCGGCGACAGGCGGGACGACGCGACCACGCGCGGGAATACATACGTCGTGTGCTGGAGCCACGGCTTGGGCGTGCTTTCGGGCGCTTTTTCGCTCTCGGGGGCGGCGTCGCAGGGGGCGTTCTTTTCGGAAGGCCTGTCGGCGGGCTTTTCTCTTTCAATGACTCTTTCGACGGGCTTATCGGCCGGCTTTTCGGCTTCGGGAGCGGCGGCGCGGGGCGCGGGGGCTTCCGGCGCTTCGCTGCGGGGGGACTCGGTGGGCCTGTCGGGAACGGCGCATTCCTCGATGCGTTCCTCGCCCTCGGCGGGGGCCACGCCCCATGCGCCCAGATTCAGCAGCAGCTGAACCGGCGCATTGTCTACAGTGACGGTGACCAGCTGTGCGGCCGCGTCGCTCAGATCGTGATCCGTCAGCGAATTGCCGATGATGCAGGCCGCGTCGCTGCGGTTGGCCCAGGCGTAAATGCCGCGCACCTGTCCGTCCTGCATGACGGCGACCAGCGGCGTGCCGGGCGCGGGGAACAGCCCGTCCTGATCGGGCGCGACGGCCTCGGCCATGAAGCGGGGGTTGATGCGCGCCACTACGTCGGAATAGACGATGAAGGCGTTGCGGTCGCCGTTTTCGCCGGCGTGGTTCTTGTTGGGACGGATCTTGTCGTTTTCGCCGGTGTGGCGGCGCAGATCGAGCAGACAGTAGCGCCCGAGGCTCCTCATGCGCGTTTTGAAGTGGGACATTTCGTTTTTGTCGGGCACAATCCGGATAAATCCGTCCTCAAGAAATTCCTGGCGGGCGTCCTCTACGACCTGATAACCGTTTTCTTCCTTGATGATCAGCGGGCTGACGCGAAAAAAGAATTTTTGTGGATTATCTTCCTGGAGAAAGCCAATGGTCAGCTTTCCGGGCAATATCATTTCCAGCCGCTCCTTTTCGATATATTTACGGATAATAAACCGTGCTTTTCCAATTATAAACAAACAACGGACTTTAGTCAAGAGCCTGATCACATTTTCTTAAAAAATATGACAGATTGTTTGACTAAAATCCGTTGTTTAGCTCAAAAATGCGCCGTTAATCCCAGCTCATAAGCCCCTTGTCCTCGAGATAGGCCTGCTGGAGATCCATATACTGGTCGATGAACGAGGCGATCATGTCCAGCTCGCGGTCGTTCGATTTGCGCTTTTTGCCGATTTCGTCCAGCATGAATTCGAACGCGTCGTCGTCGTCATAGTAGGCGCTGCCCATCGTGCCGTCCTTTTCCAGAACGCCGGCGGAGAGCATGTACGCAAAGTCCGCGTCGATCGCCTGATTGATCAGCGTTTCGGCCTGCGCGGCGAGCGGCTTGAACTCGGCGGTATTGAGCTTACTCAGCATGAAGGCGACGGCTTCGGCGCGGTCATATCCTTTCATTTCCATGGGGATGTTCCTCCTCAGTTCTTGAATTCCGTCCAGATTTCGTCGTAGAGCCGCTCCGCGTCGCCGTCCAGGGGACGGATCATCTCGGCCGAAGCGAGCAGCTCGGAGGGCACGTTGACCGATTTGTCGGCCTTGAATTCATCGCTCATGTACGCGGCGGCGGCGGTGTTGCAGCTGCCGTAATTGATCAGAGCGGACGCCCAGGCGCTCACCTCGCCGTCCAGCAGATAGTTGATGAAGATCTGCGTCGCATCCTTGTGCGGCGCGTCCTTGGGCATGACCAGGCAGTCGATGCCGAACGCCAGCCCCTCCTCGGGATAGACGACCTCCAGCGTGGAGATTTCCTCCTGCGCGGCCACGATCTGCGAGCCGAACATCAATCCCGCGACCGCGTCGCCGCCGATGAGCGCGTTGTGCGGCGTGTCGGCGTTGAACACGACGACGTTGTCCTTGAGCGCGTTCAGCTCGGCGCGCACCTGATCGAGCTTGTCGGGATCGGTCTCGTTGAGGCTCAGGCCGAGCTTCTTTTCGGCCATGCCGATGACGTTGCGCATATCGTCGATCAGCACCAGATTGCCCTTGAATTCGTCGCGCCACAGATCGGCGTAGCCGGTGATCGGCTCGTCGACCGCGGCCGTATCGTAGACGATCAGCGGCACGGTGACGGTGTAGGGCACGGTGTACGCGTTGTCGGGGTCGTAATACTGGCTCTGGCAGCCGGGATCGATGTTGCCCCAGTTGGTGAGCGCGTCTCTGTCCAGCGG
The DNA here is from genome assembly GCA_934631025.1 of uncultured Clostridia bacterium. Classification (GTDB taxonomy): domain Bacteria; phylum Bacillota; class Clostridia; order Christensenellales; family Aristaeellaceae; genus Firm-10. The sequence continues at coordinate 29,704 of CAKTXR010000011.1, read as the reverse complement.
AGCGAGCAGATCGCTCTTACGCATAATGTCGATGATGTAGTCGCTGCACGCGATCAGATCGAACTGGCCGGGCGTGGACTGCACGCGGGAGAGCATACTCTCGTTGTCGGAGAAGGGCGTGTAGTTGACGCGGACGCCGGACGCGTCCTCGAACGCGGCGACGACCTCGTCGGGAATATAGTATGTCCAGGTGAATACGTTTACGACGCGCTCCTTTTCATCCAGCTGGTCGGCCTGAGCGCGCGCTTCCTCGCCGGCGGACTGCATATCGGCCAGCGCGCCGCCGCTCATGAGCAGCAGGAGCGCCAGCATGAGGGCCAAAATCCTTTTCATACGAAAAACCTCCCAAAACAGTATGGAATACCCTGAGTATAGCATAACGCGCACCGGCCGTCAACGGTCTTTCTCCGCGCTGCGGCGCAGGAGCCGCGACAGAGCGACAATGGCCAGCGTCGCGCCCAGCATCAGGCTGCACAGCGCGTTGATCGAGGGCGGCACGTTGGTCTTGAGTTTGCCGAAGATGTACACGGGCAGCGTCGTGGTTTCCGGGCCGGTGACGAAAAAGCTGATCACCATGTCGTCCAGCGACATGGCGAAGGCCAGCAGTACGCCCGAAAGCACTGCGGGCAGGATCAGCGGCAGCGTGATCGTGAAAAACGCCCGCCGCGGCGTCGCGCCCAGATCGCGCGCGGCATCCTCCAGCGCCGGATCCAGCCCCTGAAGCCGAGCCTGCACGTTCAAAAGCACATAGGGGATGCAGAACGTCGTGTGCGCGAGGATCAGCGTCAGCCGGCCGAAGGGAACGCCCAGCAGCGAAAAGAACGTCATGAACGCCAGTCCGACCGCCACCTCGGGCAGCATGATGGGCAGCACGGCGACGTTTTGAAGCGTGCCCCTGCCCTTAAAGCGCGCCTTCGCCAGCCCGACCGCCCCCAGCGTGCCCAGCACGGCGGAGAGCGCGCAGCTGACCAGCGCGACCGTCAGGCTGCTGACCAGCGCGTCGGCGATGGCGCGGTTTTCAAACAGCGCGCGGTACCAGTCGGTCGTAAAGCCCGTCCACAGCACGCCGTTTTTTGATTTGTTGAACGAAAACGCCACCACCATCACGATGGGCAGATAGAGGAAGGCCAGCACGATAATCAGCCACAGATCGGAGACGATCCGGCCGGCGCGCCCTCTGCGATTGGTTGCCTTGCGCATCGCTTCAGAACACCTCCGTGCCGTCCGTACCGCCCACGCGGCGGCAGAGACTCATCACGCAGAACGTCATGCCCACCATGAGGATGGACAGCGCCGCGCCGAAGGGCCAGTCCCGCGAGACGGTCAGCTGGTTGTTGATGAGATTGCCCAGCAGCATATTCGTGCCGCCGCCCAGCAGATCGGAGATGAAGAACATGCCCGTCGAGGGCACGAAGGTCATCGCCAGGCCGGACATGACCCCCGGCAGCGTTTCGGGCAGCACGACCGACAGAAACGAGCGCAGCGGCCCCGCGCCCAGATCGCGCGCGGCCTCGCGCAGGGCGGGGTCGAGCTTTTCCATCGAGGAATAGATGGGCAGGATCATGAACGGCAGCATGGAATAGGCCGTGCCCAGCAGCACCGCGCCGGACGTATTGAGCATCCGGATGGGCTTTTCGATAATCCCCAGCGCCATGAGCGCCGAATTGATCAGTCCCTTGTTGCGCAGAAGAATCATCCAGCCGTAGGTGCGCATGAGCGCGCTCGTCCAGAAGGGGATCACGATCAGCACCATGATGAGCGAGCGCGTTTTCGGCGGCTTACTGGCCATGAACCAGGCGAAGGGATAGCCGACGAGCAGCGACAGAAGCGTCGATTCCAGCGCAATTTTGAGCGAGTTTAGGAGAATGCCCGCATACAGCGGCGAGAACATCCTCGCGTAGTTGTCCAGCGTGAACACGCGGCTCACGCCGAAATACTCTCCCTTTTCCAGAAAGCTGATGAAGAGCACATACAGAAGTGGCAGAAACACGAAGGCGCACGTCCACAGGCACAGCGGCAGCGCCGAAAGACCTCTTTTCCCGCGCATTACTTTTCAGCCCTCCCCGGAATGGACGTGGCGCTCTCGGGCAGCCACCAGGGATAGACGACCGTGCCCGGCTCCGGCAGCGCGGAGAGCGCGCCCATGGCCTGCACGGTCATGGTCATGCCGCGGCTGAGCGTGATCTCGGCGCGCACGGTCGAGCCGGTGTAGCGCCGCTCGGTCACGCGGCCGCGCAGCGTATAGCCCAGATGCGGCGAGGTCGAGAGCGTTATGCGCTCCGAATGGACGCTGACGGCGGCGGGGAAGCCCGGTTCCACGCCCGGCATGAGCGCGGCAAGTACCTCGCCCTCGGGGGTTTCGACGCGGCACAGCCCGCTCGAGACCTCGAGTACCGTGCCCTCGAACAGTGCGCTCTCGCCCATGAAGCGGGCGGCAAAGCGCGTCCTCGGGCGTTCGTAGACCTCCTCGGGCGTGCCGATCTGCTCGAAGCGGCCGCCGTTCATCAGGGCGATGCGGTCGGACATATTGAGCGCCTCTTCCTGATCGTGCGTGATATAGACGAAGCTGATGCCCACCTCGGACTGAATGCGCTTCAGCTCGGACTGCATCGCGCGGCGCAGCTTGAGATCGAGCGCGCCCAGCGGCTCGTCCAGGAGCAGTATGTCGGGCTTCAGCGCCACGGCGCGGGCGATGGCGACGCGCTGGCGCTGGCCGCCGGAAAGCTGAGAGGGCATGCGCTTTTCATAGCCCTCGAGCGCGACCAGAGAGAGCATCCGCTTGACGATTTCCTTCTGCTCCGCGCGGGGAACCCTGCGCAGGCTCAGGCCGTAGGCGATGTTCTTTTCGACGGTCATGTGCGGGAAGAGCGCGTAATTCTGGAACACGGTGTTCACGCTGCGCTTTTCGGGCGGCAGGCCGGTTACGTCGCGCCCGGAGAGCAGCACTGTGCCCTCGTCGGGCTGAGTCAGCCCCGCGATGATGCGCAGCGTCGTGGTCTTGCCGCAGCCCGAGGGGCCGAGTATGGTCAAAAATTCGCCGCGCTCGACGCTGAGCGAAACGCCGTCCAGCACGGGGGTGTCGTCAAAGGATTTTTTGATTTGCCGAAGCTCGAGTATGGGTTCCGCCACGTCGATGACCGCCTTTCCAGCCGGATGGCCGCAGTGTCCGGAGCAATTCCGGCAGTTTTTGCACAGTGCGCTTTTGCCGCCGGTTCTGGTTCGGCGCGCCTTTTGAAAATTTCCCGGGCCGGTGAAACGCCCGTCGGGCATTGCGGCTCCGCCTTTTCAAGACGCGCTGAGGGAAGATGAATACAGATTATATGCGCGCTGCGGGGCGCTATTCACGAACAAACGAAAAGGGCGCGTCCGAACAGCGGCCGGACGCGCCCTTGCAGGCTATGCAGCATTACTTGGTTTCGGCTTCCACCTTAACCACCTGCTGGCCATCATAGTATCCGCAATGCTTGCACACGCGGTGGGCCAGCTTCATTTTCTGGCAACGCGGGCACTTCACGATACCCGGCAGAGACAGTTTCCAGTTCATAGCGCGGCGGGAATCTCTGCGCGCTTTAGAAGTTTTTCCCTTCGGTACGGCCATGGTTACACCTCCTCGTCCTCTGTCAGCAATTCACTCAATGCCGAAAAGGGATTCTGGCGTTCGCCGCCCTCCTGGCATGTACAGGGTGCTATATTGCGATTGGCTCCGCATGACGGACAGATGCCCTTGCAGTTTTCGCTGCATACAAGCCGCAACGGCAGCTCCAGCAGCAGCGCCTCGCGCGCCAGATCGGTCACGTCGATCTTGTATCCGTCCAGCGGATACTGATCGGGGTCCTCCGGATCGGGTTCCCGCGCGAAGAGCGCGTCGATGTCCGCCTTGAGATGCTTTGTCACCGGCTCAAGGCACAGGGCGCAGCGCGACTCCACATCCGCCTCGACGGCGGCGTACACGCGCACCGCTTCGCCCGCGCCCACCATCTGGCCCTTCAGCCGAACGGCGGTGAAGCGCACCGGATCCTCCAGCACGGTCATCGGCTCAATCTCGGCGGTCGCCTCAAACGGATACGACTGACCGGGATCCTTGAGCGCACGCGAAACATCAATCTGCAAAACACTCACCTCTACGTCAACTCTGGTATTATAGATTGTTTTCGCCGTTTTGTCAAATTATATTTTCGCTCAAACCTCGATTCCGAACCGGTTTCAATGTGAATTTTACATTATATTTCGGATGAACGCTCCAAACGGCGTTTTCGTGCCGTCAGTTGACCGCGGCGCCGCCGCTGATCTCAACGCCGCCGCTGATCTCCTCGTCGTCGAACGCGCCGTTTTCCGGCACGGGCGTGGACGTCGGGAGAGCGGCTTTGCCATGGCTTTTGTTCTGATAGGAGCCGCTCTTTGTATCGCAGCAGACGGGGCAGGCGGTCTTACCCTCGCTCTCGGCCTGCATAATGGTGTAGGCGCGGGCGTTCATCATGCCGCTGCACGAGGGATCGGTGTGATACCACTGCCCGTTCGGCGTGGCGAATACGCTCGCCTTCGTGCAGTATTCGCAGGGCGTCGCGCCCATCTTCTCCGCGTCCGCTTCGGAAACGCACCAGTCGCTCAGGCTGAACGGCGTGCCGTCGTCTTCACGCGGTGCGGCGGCCTTTTCCAACAGGAAGTAAGCGCAGTCGGCGTTGCCGTGATAGCGCTCTCCGCCGCCCAGCTTTGCGGGCACGAGGAGCACCAGCGCGCGCGCGCTGAGGATGTCCGCGTCGCCGTTCATGCAGACGGGGCAGGGCGATTTGTCCGCCGCCCGCGCCGAGGAGAGCGTATACTCCCGCGCGCCGGTCATGCCGCTGCATTCGGGATCGGCATGATAGAACAGGCCGCTTTCGGTGGCGTAGACGGTCTGCGCGCAGCTGGCGCACGGGGTCAGGCCGTCCGCCTGCGACATCGGGCGGATGATCGAGCCGTCGACGTGATTGCCGGTATCGGCGCCGCTGAGCATGGCGTAAGCGTTCATCTCGTAGTTGAGCGCGTCGCAGCCCGTGCTGACATGATAATAGGAAGAACCGGGCACGACGAAGATTGTCTCGCCGCTGCGGTTGGACATCATCAATTCGAGCACCTCGTCGGGGATGATGCCCATCGTGTCCCAGAGCGCATAGCCGCCGTCCGCGTTGTAGACATAATCGGTATCCCCCGAGCGGAAGTTGCCGCAGCTGTCGTAGGCCGGCTCGATATAGCCGGTTACGCCGTCGGCGCGCGTGAGATAGAGCCGCGGGCCATAGGGGCAGGCCGCGCCGCCCTTGATGGCTTCAGCGCCCCTGAGCAGCTTTTCTATCTCGGCGAGCGCGTCCGCGTCGCTGGTGTCAAAATACACGTCCGAGCCGATATACAGCTGCACTTCGATGAGATCGTGAATGTCGTCCGGCGTGAAGGGCGCGCCCTCCGGCAGCGTTTCGTCGATCGTTTCGGATACGGCCGTGCCCGTTTCGGCGGATTTTGCGGTGGGCGTGGGGGTCGGTTCGGGCGTGGCGGTGAGGAAGGCCGTCGGCACGGCGGTGGGCAGGGGCGTGACGACGGGAACCTCCGTTACGGCCGGTACAGGCGTGGAACTCGCCGCCTGAACGCGCGCCTGCGCTTCTTTGAGTGCGGCGGTATCGACGTTCATGACGGTGAACAGCTCGTCGCAGCCGTTTTCGAGCGCCCAGATATGGCCGTCCGCATAGAACAGATTGAGTCCGTTGTTCAGATTCAGCCGCACGCAGGCCGTGCCGGTCTCCGCGCTGCCGTCCTTTTCGGTATAGTCGATTTCGAGCAGCAGCGGCGGGACGAAGCTCTCGCTCATGTAGGCGGTCAGCTCGGTCTGGGCGGTCAGCGTGCTCTGGAAGATCGCGCTCAGATCGGGATTGGCGGCGCTGTCGGCCTGGCCGAAGCAGCCGTCAAGGCCGTCCACATACAGGCGCGCGGCGGACACGGTATAAGCAGCGCTCGGATCATACCACGTCATGCCGTCCGCGGCGGGATCGGGCGAGGCCGAGGGCGTGGAGACCGGCGCGGTCGAGGCGGCGGAGAGCGGCGGCAGGAGGCTGTCCGGCGAGGAAAGCAGCTTTCTGCCGACGGCGAATCCGCCCGCAATAAACACAAGCAGCATGGCGGCGGCGCAGCAGAGCGCGGTCAGGCGGCGTCTTTTCTGATCGGCGCGGCGTTCGCCCTCCTCGAAGGCGGCCAGCACGCAGCGGTGGACATATGAAGGCGTTTTTGGGAACGCTTTATCGAGATCAGGCGTTTTCATGGGGTATCATCTCCTGTCGTGAGCTGAACGCGCAGCCGGCTGCGGGCCTGATGCAGCCTGGATTTGAGTCTCGTCACGGGAACGTCCAGCATATCGGACATCTCGTCGAGCGAAAAGCCCTCGAGATGGTGCAATATCAGCACCAGCCGGTATTTCTCCGGCAGGCGGCGCAGCGCGTCGCGCAGCTGAACGTCCTCTACAAAGTCGCTCGAGTCGGTCAGACCGATCTGTTCGTCCAGCGGCAAAAGCTTTATGCGGCTCTTGCGCTGGATGTTATGGCATTCGTTGATCAGTATGCGCGTGAGCCATGTCTCGAGCCACTCGGGGTTGCGCAGCGAGTCCCGCTTGAGCCAGCCCTTGACCACGGCCTCCTGGATCGCGTCCGCGCAGTCCGCGTCGTTCCAGAGCAGCGCGTGCGCCACGCGGTAGAGCTTGCGCTCCATGGCCTGGACGCGGGCCATGTAATCGACGTCCGTCACACAATCACCTGCATTCGTTGTACAACATTTTGCTTAAGCACCCTATTAGACGCGCGCGCGTCGGGCCGCGTTGAAGGGAATCATAAAAAAATCGGAAATTTTATTTTGCGGCGGGCCGTCCTCGGGAAAATAACGTGCCGCGGCTTGCAATGCGTCGGAATCATGCTATAATAAAATAAAGTCTGTATGCGGGTTTGTCCGCTCAATAATATCAGGAGTGATGAGATTGTCAAAGCCCTTTGAGTTCGAGCTGCTGCACGTCTGCGCCCAGACCGGCGCGCGGCGCGGGCGGCTGCACACCCCCCACGGCGTGATCGAAACGCCCATATTCATGCCGGTCGGCACGCAGGCCACGGTCAAGACCATGTCGCCCGACGAATTGAAGCAGATCGGCGCGCAGATTATCCTCTCCAACACCTATCATCTGCATCTGCGCCCCGGCGAGGATCTGGTGGCCGAGGCGGGCGGCCTGCACCGCTTCATGAACTGGGATCGCCCGATACTGACCGACAGCGGCGGATTTCAGGTGTTCTCGCTGGCCGAGCTGCGCAAGCTCAATGAAAACGGCGTGGAGTTTCAGTCCCATCTGGACGGCAGCCGGCACTTCTTCTCGCCCGAGGTGTCCATCGGCGTTCAGGAGAAGCTCGGCTCGGACATCATGATGCAGTTCGACGAGTGCTCCCCGTGGCCGTGCGATTACGATCGGGCCAAGGGTGCGATGTACCGCACGCTGCGCTGGCTCAACCGCTGCATGGCCGCCAAAACGCGCGACGATCAGGCGCTGTTCGGCATCGTGCAGGGCGCGTTCTACAAGGATCTGCGCATCGAGTGCGCCAAAGAGATGGCCAGGCTCGATCTGCCGGGCTTCGGCATCGGCGGCCTGTCCGTCGGCGAGCCGAAGGAGATCATGTACGAGCTGCTCGAGGCGATCAATCCGGTCATGCCGCAGAACAAGCCGCGCTATCTGATGGGCGTGGGCAGTCCGGACTGCCTGATCGAGGGCGTGCTGCGCGGCGTGGATATGTTCGACTGCGTGCTGGCCACCCGCGTGGCGCGCAACGGCACCGCCTTCACCCGCCGCGGCCGGCTGGTGATCAAGAACGCGCAGTACGCGCACGATTTCGGCCCGATCGAGGAGGGCTGCGACTGCTACGCCTGTAAGAACTTCTCCCGCGCCTACATCCGGCATCTGTTCAAGGCCGACGAGATCCTCGCGCTGCGCCTGATCAGCTGGCACAACCTGCGCTTCCTGCTCCATCTGATGGAGGAGGTGCGCGCTGCCATCGAGCAGGACTGCTACGGCGATTTCGTCGAGGAATTCTACAAGCACCACGTGCGCGGCAACTGGTGAACAACAAAATTTACAAAAAAGTCATGCCGCTCTGAAAAGAACCGATTGCGGAAGCGGCCTGTCTGGGGTATAATAATACAAGCATATTAGTGGAGGAGAATGACACATGATTTACAGCCTGCTCGATGCGGCCACGACCGCCGGCGCGACGACCACCACGGCCACCGCGTCCTGGACCGACATGATCCCGACCATCGTCATGATGGTGGCCATGATTGCGGTCTTCTATTTCCTGCTGATCCGTCCGCAGCGCAAGAAGGACAAGGCCGTCAAGGATATGCTGGCCGCGCTCAAGCCCGGCGACCGCATCTGCACCATCGGCGGCATCTACGGCACCATCGCGTCCATCAAGGACGACACCATCACGCTCTATGTCGGCGCGCAGAAGTTCCAGATGGTCGTGGCCCGCTGGGCCATCCGCTCCGTCGAGGATGCGCCGCTGGTCGAGAACGAGTCCGAAGCGCTCGTCTGATCGCGTCAGACCGAATACACAAAGGAAACCGGCTCCCCTGCAAAATGGGAAGCCGGTTTTTATGCTCATTGAGCGAGCGCGTCCAGCAGGCGGCTGTGCGTCTCCTCGAAGGCTTCGGACGTGTTGTCGCAGTCGTCGAAGGCGCGGAACACCGCGCGGCAGATCGCGTCTGCGGCGGCTTTGTCCTTTCCAGCCAGCGCGCGCAGCAGCTCGTAATCCTCCGCACCGCAGCGGGAAACCTCGGCGCGCATGGAGGACAGCACGCGGTCGCCCAGCGGATAGACGATGTTCGTATCGCCCGCGGGCAGGAAATTCACGGGGCCGTTCGTCGGGCAGGTCTCCGTAAACGGATCGCCGCGCCAGTGATTGAGTCCCCAGTGCAGATAGCCGGTCAGATCATAGCGATAATTGCCCCAGAACAGCATCCGCGTCCTCAGCAGCGGGAAATCGAGCAGCCGGTTGCAATAATGCCCGCCGGGGATGCAGCAGGTGTAGTACCACAGCTCGTCGCCCTGCCGACGCAGCGTCTCCATTTCGGCCTGATGAGTCGCGTAATAGTCGTTTTTCGGCACCCAGATGTCCACCGCGCCGCGCAGCTCGTGCGTCTCGATTGCGTCGATCAGCTTCATGCCCGGCAGCATTTTGCGGACGACGCCGGAGAGGATGCGGTATTCGCTGCCGCAGCGCGCGTGCGGCTCGTCGCCGACGTGCTGAATCGTGCGCTCATACCAGCCGTTTTTGCGCAGGAACGCGTTCCACGCGCGCAGATAGGCGACGGCGTAGTCGTAGCCCTCGGGGCTGAGCGCCGGTACGTCGCCCTCCGGCGCGGTGATGAGGAATTCGCAGCTGTCCCAGCTCGTGCGGTGATAGAGCGGCGCGCCCTCGATCGTCTCAAAGCCCATGGCCAGATAGAGCCGTATGAGCCGCTCGCGGCGGGAAAAATCGAATGTATAGCCGCCGTCCGCAGCGCGCGCGGCGATGACTGTGTCGGCGGTCAGCCAGAAAACGTTCTGGTGCATGCGGCGCATCATGCGGCCGTAGCGCTCGATCATGCGCCAGTGATCCTCGCTCCACGCCTTCACGCCGTGCGCGTCGGCCATGTTCTTCAGGCTGAACCAGTTGGTTATGCGCAGGCTCTCCGCGGGCAGCGCGGCCGGCGCGACCTCGACGGTGAACGGAATCTCCGCTTCCTCCTCGCCCAGCGACAGCGTCAGGCGCGTCGCATAGGTTCCCGGCTCCATGGCCGTCTCCGCGCGCAGGGCGATATAGAGCGCCGTGTCGCCGTCCGCTGAAACGCCCTCGTCGCTCAGCGGCAGCAGCGCGTCGTAGACTGAAAACGGGGCCGGCCGCGTGGCGTAGTCCTTCGCCGTGTTCCAGTCGGTCGTAAAGCCGTGAACGCCGGTGTTCTGCTGGACGTGCACCGGCAGCTCCTGAAAGATTTCCGCTCGGATTGGCGCGGCCGCCGTGAAACGGGCGCGCAGCGTGCCGGCGGCCATTGCGCTCAGCCGCACCTGAAAGCCGCAGCTGCCTCCCCGCGCGGTTTTCAGCCGCACGGCTTGCAAAGCGTTTTCGGGCAGTTCGTCCGGATAGAGCCATTCGTGCATGGCGACGGGCAAAACAATCATGGATCAACGCCTCCTTCTGCCTTTCCTGCCCTCATTATAGCAACCGGCCCGCCGGCCTGTCAATCGCCTTTTGTCATGCCGGACGAACCGGCGCGCATAGCTATGGGACGTAAGGGAGGCGATCGCGCATGAGCGAACGGGTAAAGGATGTGCTGTTTCGGGCGATTAAGACGTTTCTGGAGACGGCGGGCGCGTATCTATTGGCGCATCTGACGGGCGTGAACTTCTTTGAGGGCAATCCGGGCAAGACCTTCTGGATCGGGCTGGCGCTGTCCACCGGCGCGGCGGGGCTGGCCGCAGCCTGGAACGGCGTTCTCGCGCCGCTTTTGAAGCCGAAGGAGGAGACGTAGGGCGCGGACGGAGCGCTCTTTACAATCCGCAGGCGCTGCATTTGAGGGGAAATGTGACGATTATGCAACAATGTGATAAACTTCACCGCGTTATGCTTGAAACTCAACAATTTTATGATACGATGAGAACACCGATCATTAAGACGAAAGAAGGCATTACTCCATGAAAATCAAAGGTCGCGTCCATTATGTCAGCCCCAAAGGCTCCGCCGAAATGGTGGCCGAAGCCATCGCCCGTGAAATGAAGGTTGTCAAGGAGCCGCTGCTGCCCGCCTATATGCCGGAGAACATCGCACTGATGTTCCTGGGCTGCGAGGGCACCAAGGCCGACAAGATCACCATGTCCTTCATCAGCTCGCTGAACAAGAGCCGTGTGGCGCACGCCGCTCTGTTCTGCTGCAACCCCAAGAAGAGCGATGCCGCCATCCAGCAGATGGCCGCCGCGCTGAAGGAGCATGGCGTCGAGGTGCTGCCCAAGACCTTCGTCTGCAACGGCAAGGGCGGCTTCCTGGCCGGCGGCAAGCATCCCACGGATGAGGATCTGGCCGCGGCGCGCGCTTTCGCCGTCGAGTGCGAAAAGCTGGTTCTGGGCGAATAATCAAAGCCTTTCAAGGGGCGGGAGAAAAACTCCCGCTCCTCTTTTCGTTTTGGCAGGAATCCGAGCGATGGGTGAAGAAGTAAAGAGCGGGTTATTGTCTTAAAAATTCACGCTCTGCGTTTGATAACGGGAGGATTTTTGCCATGACGACCTATTCCTGCGCATCCTGGACGATCGCCTTTGATGGGGACGGCGCGCTCAGCCTGAGCCGCGGCGGTCAGAGCCTCAAGACGCGTCTTGTCGCGATCAAAAACGGCGTTTCGCCGCGCAATACGCAGCAGCAGATGTTCGATCTGCGCCTGACCGAGCGCGCGGGCGATGCCGCCGAGCTGCTGGATATTCAGTCGGAAGCGGAGCGCCTGACCGCCCGCGCGGCGCTGGGCGAGGGCTTCGAGCTGGAGTACATCCTCGCGCCGAACGGTTCGCTGCTGGAGATGACCGCCGTATTGCGCTATGACGGCGAGAAGCCGCAGCGCCTGCGCTTCCTTGAATGGACGGTCGAGGGCGCTGAGGAGAAGGACTATCCCCGCATGGAGCTGTTTGGGCCGGGCACGATGCCCTGCGTCGACGAGCCGATCGACCTGCACCGCCGGCTCGACCGCTGGCGGAGCGACAACATCATAGCGCACATTGCCACCAGCGCCGCGCCCTACAACAGCTCGGGCGTGATGGGCTGCTATGACGCGGAACGGCGCGCCGTGCAGGCGACGTGGTTTCTGAGCGATTTCTTCGCCTGCGCGACCGACGGACTGTATCGCCGCGGCCACCTGACGCGCGTGAGCAAGATCACCTGTCCCCGCATGATGCGGCGGGGCGATGAGGAGACGATCGGCCGGTTTGTGTTTCTGCTGGACGACTGTGCGCGCGATGCGGCCGTCCGACAGGTGGCGGAGAGCTTCAAGACGGCGCACTGGGACAAGGATAACGACGAAAAGGCGCTGCGGGCGATCAATCTGCTGGAGGTTTTTGTCGGCGAAAAGAGCAACCGCACGCTGATCAATACGTTTGACGAACTGGCCGATAAGATGGAAGAGATTCGGGACATGGGCTTTAACGCCATTGAGGTCATGCCCGCCTTCCCGTGGCCGAGCTACTCTGTGGTCGATTTTCAGAATGTTCCCGCGACCTACCGCGACACAGACGGGCTGCGGCGGCTGATTGCGCGCGCGCACGAATGCGGCCTGAAGGTTGTGTTCGACATGGTGTTCCACGGCCCGCGCGATTTCACCGATCCGCGCCTGAACGCGATTCGCTCGCCGCTCTTGGACGCGCATCCGGACTGGTTCGCCCGCACGGAGCACGGAACCTTCGCCAAGACCTACACCCGCTCGTTCGATCTGTCCAATCCGAATTATCAGCGCTATATCGCCGATTCGATGATCTACTATCTGGACGAGTGGCGCGCCGACGGCTTCCGGCTGGACGCGCAGGACTGGAATTTCTTCCCCAACTGGGACGAGACGACCGGCCGTATGCCCTATGAGATGCTGCTGGCCGGCTACCGCATGATGGAAAACATTCGCGCGCGCGTGCTGAAGGAGCATCCCCACGCCTTCTTCTATACCGAGGCGCGCGCGCCGGGCGCGGGCAACGGCCATGAATACCGCTACAATTACGATTATCACTGGCTGTATCCCTCGCTGTGCAGGGTGGTCGACCCGCGCGGCATGGCGCCCATGGTGCATAACTACGGCAGCGAAAACACCATGTCGTGGGCGGACGCGGCGCTCTGGTGTGCGGAAAACGCCGCCATTCAGCCCAGAGGCGTTGTGACCATGCAGCAGGTCGACTCGCACGATTCCGCCGAATGGTCGGGCTATGTGGGCGGCCAGTTCAACCGCGAGGCGTTCGGCGGCGCGTGCTACGAGGTGCTGTTCACGCTCGCGGCGCTGCTGGGCGGCGGCATGATGGCGCTCTATACCTCCTATGAGGGGCATGAGGCCTATGTCTCCGCCGTGCTGAAGCTGCGCCTGAACGCGCCCGTTTTCCGATATGGCGATTGCCGCCATACCGCCTTTTCCGCGGACGACCGCAAGACAGCCTGCCTTTTCTGGACGCATGAGGGCGACGCGGCGATGTTCGTCGGCAATCTCGCGGATGAGGACAAGACCGTGACCGTGCGTCTTGAAAAAGGCGCGTATCCCGCGGACGTGACCGTGCGCCTTCGGGACATGGTGACCGGCGACGTGCTGGGCGATTTCGCGGCGGGCGCGCTGGAGGAGGGCGTTATGCTGCGTCTCGAGCCGTTTGAGAAGCACATATTTGACCTCGAACGTATTTAATAAAGCGATAACGCAAGCGGCCGCCGGATGTGCTATTCTGTTTTGCGAGGTGTTGTTTTGAATGAATGAACAGTTTGACAGGCAGAACGAGGCGGGCGTGCGCCTGAATAAATGGATTGCCGAGAGCGGCTTCTGCTCCCGCCGCGAGGCCGACCGGCTGATCGGCGAGGGCAAGGTGACCATAGACGGCCGCACCGGCGTGCTGGGCGACAAGGTGCTGCCGGGCATGAAGGTGCGCGTGGACGGCCGCGAAGCCGTCGTCAAGACGAAAAAGGTGTATATCGCGCTCAACAAGCCGGCGGGCGTCGTCTGCACCGCCGATCCGCGCGAGCCGATGAACGTGGTCGATTACGTCGGCCATCCGGAGCGCATATTCCCCATCGGGCGGCTGGACAAGGATTCCGAGGGGCTGCTGCTCATGACCAACGATGGCGAGATCGTCAACCGCATACTGCGCGCGGCCGGCGGCCATGAAAAGGAATATGTCGTGACGGTCAACAAGGTCATCACCGACGATTTCCTCAAGCAGATGGCCGAGGGCGTGCCGATTCTGGACACGGTGACGCTGCCCTGCCGCATTATCAAGGAGGATAAGCAACGCTTCCGCATCATCCTCGTGCAGGGGCTGAACCGGCAGATTCGCCGGATGTGCGAGGCGCTGGGCTACCGCGTGACGCACCTGACCCGCGAGCGCGTGATGAACATCCAGCTGGGGCATCTCAAGCCCGGCCACTGGCGCAATCTCACGCCCGCCGAGCTGGACGGCCTGATGGCGCAGCTGTAATAAGCCCGAAGATCATCAAGGGAGGATAAACGCATGGAATGGCCCAAAATGGACGAAAAAACGCGCATGGAGCGGCTGGAGATCCGTTCCGGCCGCGTCGATATGGTGCTGGATACCGATACCTATAACGAGGTGGACGATCAGTTCGCGCTGTGCTACAGCCTGCTCTCGCCCGAGCGCGTGAATTTGCAGGCGGTCTATGCCGCGCCCTTCCACAACAACCGCTCCACCGGCCCCGAGGACGGCATGGAGAAGAGCTATGACGAAATCGTGCGCCTGCTGGGCACGGTGAATGTGCCGAGCCAGGATTTCGTGTTCAAGGGCTCGCGCAGCTATCTTGCCGACAAAAACACGCCGGCGGACAGCCCTGCCGCCCGCGATCTCGTGGCGCGCGCCATGGCGCGGCCGACCGGCGATCCGCTCTATGTCGTCGCCATCGGCTGCATCACCGACGTGGCCTCGGCGCTCATCATGGAGCCGAAGCTGGTCGAGAAGATCGTCGTGGTGTGGCTGGCGGGCCATGAGTTCTCCTGGCCGCACACCCGCGAGTTCAACATGATGCAGGACATTCCCGCCTCGCAGATCATTCTCGATTCCGGCGTGCCGCTGGTGCTGGTGCCCTGCATGGGCGTGGCTTCGCACCTGACGGCCAGCACATGGGAGCTGGATGCGTGCCTGGGCGGCAAAAACGCGCTGTGCGACGCGCTCTGCGAGCTGTTCGCCGCCTATTCGGACAACCATTACGGCTGGGCGAAGGAAATCTGGGACGTGGCGGCGGTCAGCTGGGTGCTGCACCCCGAATTTACGCAGACCGAGCTGGTTCACAGTCCGATTCTGTCCGAGGATTCGCACTATTCCTTCGACAACAATCGGCATTTCATCCGCGTCGTGCGCTGGCTCAACCGCACGCGCATCTTCCGCGATATGTACGAGCACCTGAGCGACGCGGAGAACATCCTCGCCGCGCGCGGAGGAAAATGAGCCATGGACGCGCGAACGCTGCTCGATTTTCTGAAGCTGGCCGAAAGGCTCAAGTGTAATACGCGGCACAGCTGCACCTCGTCCGGCCGGCCTGAGAGTGTGGCCGAGCACAGCTGGCGGCTGGCGCTCATGGCGTATTTCGTGAGCGATCAGTATCCTCAGCTGGACATGAACAAGGTGATTAAGATGTGCCTTGTCCACGATCTGGGCGAGGCCGTGACCGGCGATATTCCCGCGTTTGTCAAGACGGAGGGCAACGAGCGGGACGAAGCCAGAGCGCTTCATGAGGTGGTCGACAAACTGCCCGAGCCGCACAGAAGCGAGCTGGCCGCGCTCTATGCCGAGATGGACGCGCAGGCGAGCGAGGAAGCGCGGCTCTACAAGGCGCTGGACAAGATCGAAGCGGTCATACAGCACAACGAAGCCGGCATTGCCACATGGTTGCCGCTCGAATACGACTTGCAGCTCACCTACGGCGTCAACGAATGCGCGCATACGCCCTATATGAAGGCGCTGCGCGAGGCCGTCGCCGACGACACACGCCGAAAGATCGAAGAGAGCCGTCAGAGCTGATGGACAGTTCACCAAAAAACAGCACGCCCGCGGATGCGGCCGGACGAACCGGCGCGTCTGCGGGCGTGCTTTGTTATGCTGTTTAACCGAGAGTCAGCGTGAGGGTCTGTCCCTCGCACAGGGTCTGCGCGGTGGTGAAAACGACGTCCTCGCCGTCGATATTGAATGCGACGGGCGCGCCGCCGATCTGCGCGGCCTTGACGCGATTGGCTCTGTCGGTGACGAAGCGTTCGAGCGTCAGATGACCGGACAGCACGTTCAGCCGGATTTCGTCCGCGCCGATTTCGACCGTGCCCCACGCGCCTTCGAGCGACCAGAAGAAGCGCCCCGCGCCCTTGAGCGGCTTAAAGCCCATGCGGCGGCGCGGCATATCGAATATGAAGCCGGAATAAATCGGCAAAAGTGCATAGCTGGCCATGCTGCGGGCGTAGTTCGAGCCGCATTCCATCTCGTTCCACGGATTGCGGCGGCGGCCGTCATAGCGGTCGCGCACGGCCTTCACCATGGCGAGCCCCTCCGGTTCGAAGCCGCGCGCGATGAGGTGAGAAGCCGCCTGATATTCAAAGCCGTGCATGGTTTCCTCGGCGTAGGGGATGGGCACGACCGGCTTCTCCACACCCTGCGGCCATTCGCAGATGACCGTGCCGGCCTCGTCGTTCAGGCCGTAGACGCGGCAGGGATTGGCGTGGGCGCGCAGCTCGCGCTTGAAGTTGTGGCGATAGATCGACTGCAGGGCGGAAGCGACTTCATCCCTGTCCAGAATTTCGCCCAGCCCGCTCACGTCGCTCATCCACTGCGCCAGCACCTGATCGACGCCGCAGCCGTTCTGAATCTGATATTTGATCTCGCCGGCCTCGTCGTTCCAGTAGGTGTGCTCGACGCTGCCGCCGGTGAGCGTCGATCCGCCAAAGGGCGCAAGCACGCTCTTGTCGGTCAGATTGATCTTCTGGATAAAGTATTCGCCGTTGAACAGCTCCTTCTCGGTGAAGGCGCGGCCCTGCCGGTAGAGCCGGTCGTATTCGGCGGCGCTGCCCGTTTCGCCCAGATGCGCGGCGATTTCACTTGCAGCCTTGAGCGCGGCCAGATAGAACGTGTTCAGCCAGGCGTTGGGGCCGAACAGCTCCATGTCCAGCGTGTGATGCTGCCGTCCGGTGATCACGCCGGTCTTGTCGGGATCCCAGCGGTCGGCGTTGGTGGGCGCCCAGGCGTATTCGAGCGACTTTTTGACGCGCGGCCACCACGTGCGCAGCCACTGCTCGTCGCCGCAGATTTTCCACTCGCGGTAGAACTTGATCACGCCGCCCATCAGGCCGTCCACGCAGGAACGGAACGTGCCGCGCTGCCGTCCCAGCGGCAGGCGCAGGCGGAACACCATGCCGCCGTCGTCGTTCTGATTGCAACCGTAGTCCAGCTCGCGCATGCTGCGCTCCAGCACCGGGAAGAGGAAGGGCAGCGCGAAGGCGTAGTTCCAGACGTGGGTGCAGCTGCCCTCGCAGGAGCCCGAGTTCATGTTGCAGCCCTCGAAGGCGTAGAACTCGCCGTTCTCCAGGCGCATGCAGGTGGGCGATTTGAGCAGCGATATGTTGGCCGTCACCGCGTCGAGCGCGGCCTCGGGCAGATCGGAGGCGTAGAGCGATTCGGCGAAGAGGCGGGTTTTCGCTTCCAGCGCGTCCCAGTTTTTAAGCGCGTAGGCCGCGACGGCGCGCGCAGAATCGAACTGCGAGGCATAGTAGTTCTTCCATGTTTTGGGGCAGGCCTCGTCGTCCTTTACGGGGCTCCAGTAGCAGTCGCAGACGGGATAATACCAGCCCACGGCGAAGCGGATGGCGCGCGTTTCGCCGGGCTTCAGCGTCACGCGTACGTTCAGCGTGGCGGTGTCGCGGCGGCCGCTCCAGTTGCCCCATTCGCTGTCGTCGTCCTCGGCGTAGACGCGGTTTTTGAGCGCGCCGGGTACGGCGAAATCGTGCCAGAACAGGCTCAGATCGTCGAACCATGTGCCGCGGAACCAGTATTGCTGGCAGACGGGCGCGTCCTTCTCGTCCACGGCCATGACCAGCTGGCCATAGCGCGGATCGCCCTCGGCGGTATCGTCGGTCAGGCACACGCCGGACGCGCCGCCCTCGCTGAAGAGCCGGTTGAAGTGCCGGCCCAGCTGCGGATTGGACAGCGAGAGCGCGGCGGTGTAGTCGATGCTCTCGTCCTGAGAGTTGCACAGCGTGAGCGTGAAGAAGGCCGCGGGCAGGCTGGAGTTTTTGTCGTCCAGCGGGATATAGGGATTGAAGGCGTTCAGGCTGACGCGGCCGGGGAAGGACTCGTCGGAAAAGTGAATCTCGGCGAACGGGAACGCGCCCTCAAATTCGCAGTCGCGGAAATGGGGCATACCGCCCAGCAGCTCGCGCTGGGGGCCGAAGCCGTAATTCGCGCGCCAGGCGGGCATGGGGCTTTGGCGGGAAAGCGGCACGTCCATATAGCCTTCGCCCATATAGCCGGGCGCCGCGTCGGCGTTCAGTATGCGCGCGTCCAGCAGCTCGCCGTTTTTCTCGGCCTTGACGGCAAAGTGCGAATAGCCGTTGACGCTGCGCTTGTTGGGGCGGTTGAAGATTTCCCAGTCGATCAGGCGGCCGTAGCCGTCCAGGCCGATGCAGCCCGCGCCGATACCGCCCAGCGGGAAGGAGATTTCGCGGCGAAAATCGCCCTGATAGAGCTTGCCCTTCATAACAAATGCGCCTCCCTGTCGGATGCTCAAGGTTGCTTCAAAACGAAAAGCTGCAAATCCGGCGCGGATTTTCGGAAGGAACGGACGCGGAAACCGGAGCGAAAGGACAATGTGGTTTCAGAGACGGACGAACCGAAAAAACGCAGGACTTGCAGCTTTATGATCGCTTGGAACACGCCTTAGTATAGCATGACGCTTCAGCGCGTGTCAATCCCATTCAAGGCGCAGATTGGGCAGCGCGAGCCTTTCGGGCCGGCTCACGCGGTTGCCCCAGGTGCCGTCGTGCCGGTCGAGCGGGCCGAACAGCGGCGCGTGCGAGGAATACGCCGTCAGGACGAAGCGCGCTTTCTTTCCGGCGAGATCGTCTGGCAGAACAAAGCGATAGGGCGCGAAGGCCTGCGCGCCGATCGGCCGCCCATTGACCGCGAGGGATGCGACCAGCAGATTGTCGTCATAGCACAGCGCGATGCGCCGCGCGCCCTCGGGAATATCCGCGTCGAACGCCGCTTCAGCGCTGTAGGTGAACGCCGCGTCGTTTTCCGTGCGCGGGCGGACGGTGAGCGCGCCGTCCACGCTGAACGCGCCCTCGGCGATCACCACCGGCAGAAAGCACTTGTCGGTTAGCTGAGACGAGACGACATGCCGTCCCGCGGCGAGTGTCATCGGCTCGGTTTTGCGGTACAGGCCGTCAAAGCAGCCGGTCAGATTGTCAGCGGGGCGGGAGAAGTCCAGCGGCGCGCCGTCGAGCCGGATTTCGCCCTCCTCGGGATACATGCGGCCGTTGAACGCCATTGTGAGCGGCTCCTCCAGCGTAAAGGCGCACTCGGGCGCGTCCAGAAGCGGCAGGCGCATCAGCGCGGGATGCGCGGAGCTGACAGTATAGCTCTTGATGGGCAGGCTGTGCGCGGCGGCTGTGTGCGGCGCGTCCTCGCCGGTGAACACGCCGAACGTCTCCAGCGTGAACGGAAGGTTCTTATCGGGCGTGTGCAGCACGAGCGCGCGCGGCGCGGCCGGCTCCATGGCGCGGTCGACGACGACAAACGCGCCGTCCGAGTATGTCTTGAGCAGCACGTTTTCCTCGGGCGCGCCGTCGGCCCGCGTGACCCGGACGCGGCGCTCGATTTGCCGCAGCAGATCGTCCGCGCAGGCGGCCGCGTCCGTATAGCGCGCGCCGGTGGCTTCGTCGGTGTACGCGCCGTCCGCGCCGAAGGCGATTGTGTGCGGGGCGTTTGTCTTTTCATCCTCGCGGATGAGCGTCCACTGGATCTGGCGGGCGCGCAGCGCGTCGATGAGCGCGTTCACGGCGCAATCGACGCGGTCGGGCGCTTCCGTGCGGATGGTGGAGAGCGCGGCGGAGACGGGCAGGCGCAGGGCGGCGTCGCTGTGCATGAGCGGCGCTCGGGCGGCGAAGCGCGCGGCGGCCTCGGCGGTCTGTCCCAATGCGGCCGCGCCCGCGAAATCCGGCGATTCCGGCGCGAAATCGTGAAAATAGTTGTCCTTTATCCAATTTCCGCGCGCGTCCAGATGCGCCACAGCCATGAAGAAGTGATCCACGCCGTGCGCCGCCGCCGTCCAGATCATCTGCCGCATACGGGCGTAGGGCATGGAGCACGGCCCCAGCGCGAACAGCTCGGCCATGGCGTGGGGCGCGCCGTGAGCGCGGACGTTCTGAATCTGCGCGAAGAGATAATCGCGCGGCGCGTCGAGCCATGTGTTGATTTCGTCCACGCCCGGCACGTCGAAGCGGTCGAGATTGTCCATGACCGAGCCGGAGAAGCGATATTCGCTCTGCACGCAGTCGTCGCACATACAGTGGCCGGTCATGAGCAGGTTGTGCGCGCGGCACCACGCCGATATGCGGTCGAAATAGCAGGCGCGGAAGCGTTCGGCGATCAGCCGCCAGAAGCGCTCGGAAAACGCGGCGCACTCTCCGCGCGTGAAATAGGCGATCAGGCCGTCGGTCATGTCCTCGCCGAAGCGCGCGCGGTAGTCCTCCTCGATGCCGTCGTAGTAGGGCAGCTGATTGTCGCTGCGGCAGGTGTAGGCAAAGCTCGGCTCGTCGGTGAATATGCCCCGAATCACCGTGCCGAACAGATCGCCAAACCAGCGGGCGTAGCGCTCGTGCGTCAGGGCGATGAAGCGATCGACCGCGTCGGGATTGAGCATATCGACGGTGAACTGCTCGTAGGTGTGCTTGACGTCCTCCTCAGAAGCGCGCAGCACGCGCACGCTTTCGCCGTCCCAGACGAAGCGGCTGGCCATGAGCTCGGGATGATCGCGCGTGACCTCGCCTTTGCAGGAGCCGGACGGCCAGTTGAATTCGTCGTAGAGCCACACGGCCATGCCGCGTTCCTTTGCAAAATCAATGCAGGCGGCGCAGAGGCCGCGCCATTCTTCCGACATGTAGGGTACGTCGCAGCCCGCGCGGGGATAGAGCATGATCTGGCGAACGCCGCCCTCGTAAAAGCGCTGAAGCCGCGCCTGGAGCTGAGCGCCCGTCGGCCGGCCGGTGATCGCGAGCATGGGAATGAGCGGATTCATGAGATAATCCCTCCCTGTAATGGCGTTTTGTACAGCTTGATTTTAGCACGCGGCCATGATAGAATCAATGCAGCTGATCAACGCAAATCTTTCTGAAATAAAGGTTGGAACGCCATGAACGTATTTCTGCGCTATGCCGCCGAAACCACCAATCTGCCCAATCACTTCCGCACGATTGCCTACGACGCGCGGATCCTGTACATCCTCTCCGGGCGCGGCGAGCTGGACTACGGTGACGAGAGCGCGCTGCTCGAGCCGTGCAGCCTGTGCTATTATCCGGCGGGCGCGCCGTATTATCCGCGCTCTGTGTCGGCGGAGCCGATGCGCTTCGTGACGCTGAATTTCGACTTTACACAGGAGTACGCCGCCGTGACGGACACGCAGCTGCCCGTGCCCGAGAGCGCGTGCGATCCCGCGCGGCTGATGCGGACGCACGAGCGGTGCGGCGAAGCGCTGTTCCATGCGCCGTTCGTGACGGAAGCGCCGATGCTCTACGACGTGATGCGCCAGATCGCGCGGGAATTTCAATCGTACGGCGCGCATGGCCGAGAGCGGGCGGCGGCGCTGCTGCAATACGCGCTCTACCGGCTGTGCGATCAGGCGGAGGACGCGCGCGGCGGGCTTTACCGCAGGACGCTCGACTATCTGGAAGCGCATTACGCCGAGCCGCTGGACAACCGCGCGATCGCCCGGGCGCTCAACTATCATCCCAACTATTTAAATGCGGCGTTCAGGCGGGAAAGCGGCGCGACGCTGCATCGCTTCCTGAGGAGCCTGCGCCTTCAAAAGGCCGCGCGGCTTTTGCGCGAGAGTGATATGACCGTGGCCGAAATTGCGCACGCCGTCGGCTTTGAAAATGCGGATCACTTTTCGGCGGCCTTTTCGCGGCAGTACGGCCTTTCGCCCACAATGTGCCGCAGGAAAGGCGCGCTTATATAGGGACACTTGCTTATTGACGCGCCCGCGCCGCTGGGTTATAATGACAGCGGAATTAAAGAACGCGGAGGATTAAGCCTATGTCTTTGAAGGATCAGCTGAGCCAATACACAAAGCGCGATTATCCCATTATTGAGGGCGATATTTATGTTTCGGTGAGCGGCAGCGATGAGAACGACGGCTCCCGCGAGCATCCCTTTGCGACGATCGAGCGCGCCGTAAAGGCCGTGCGCGCGATGAAGGCGGGCAAAAGCGGCGTGACCGTGTGCGTCCATGCCGGCGAGTATCTGACCGACGGCCTTGTACTGACGCAGGAGGATTCCGGCAGCGCGGACTGCCCGATCACCTATCGCGCCTATGGCGACGGCGAGGTCGTCTTAAACGGCGGCGTGACGCTGAAAGCGGAGGACTTTGAAGCGATTGATGAAGAATCGCGCGCGCGGCTGCACGGTACGGCGCGGGACAGGGTGGTGCGCGTCGATCTGAAGAAATACGGCCTGAACGCGCAGGACTGGGGACGGCTCAGCCCCATCGGCGCGTTCGGCACCGAGGACAAATACGACGACTGCGAAAAGGGCGCGAACTGCGAGCTGTTTATCAACGGCCGGCGCATGACGCTGGCGCGCTATCCCGACGAGGGCTTTCTGCGGCTGGGGGCTGTGGCCGACGTGGGCGACGTGTGGGAATTCCCCGAGCAGAACTATCACTACGACTGGAACGAGCGGCGCAATCACCGCGGCGGCGCCTACATCATGGACAAGCCCACGACGGCGCGCGCGGCAAACTGGAAGGAGACCGGCGACATCTGGGCGTACGGCTATTTCTATCATGACTGGGCCGATTCGTCCACGCCGGTAAAGGGCTTCGACATTGCGCACCGCACGTTCTATCCGGCGCACGTCTCCCGCTACGGCGCGCGCAAGGACGCGCTGTACTATTTCTACAATGTGTTCGAGGAGCTGGACGCGCCGGGCGAGTGGTATCTGGATCGCGAGAGCGGCTGGCTGTACGTCTATCCGCCGGTCGAGCTGGAGGGCGCGCGCATCGAGATGACCGTGACGCGCAGGAGCGTGATCGACGCGAAAAACGTGAATTATGTGACCTTTGAGGGCTTCACCGTCAAGGGTACTCGCGCCGACGCGATTACGGTCGAGGGCGATCACAACACGCTGCGCCGTCTGAATGTCTACGGCGTGATGGGCTATGCCATGGTGGTGAAGGGCAGCTATAACCTCGTGACCGACTGCGAGATCTCCCACACCGGCAAGGGCGGCGTGGACATGGTCGGCGGCAACCGCGAGACGCTCACCCCCGGATGCAGCCGCGTGGAGAACTGCCTTTTCCACGACTGGGCGGAGGTGTACATGGTCTATTGCGGCGCGGTTCGGCTGGGCGGCGTGGGCAATGTCTGCGCGCACAACGAGATGTACAACGCGCCCCATTCGGCGATCTTCTATTACGGCAACGACCATGTGATCGAGTACAACCACATCCACGCCGTTGTGCTCCATTCCTCCGACGCGGGCGCGATCTATTCCGGCCAGGACTGGGCGGGGCAGGGCTGCGTCGTGCGCTATAACTGCCTGTACGACATCGGCGGCGGCGAGTTTACGCCCGACGGCATTTACTTCGACGATATGCTCTCCGGCCAGACCGCTTACGGCAATCTGCTGATCAACGTGCGCAAGAACGGCTTTTTGATCGGCGGCGGCCGCGACAACTTTGTGTTCAACAACATCATGGTGCATTGCGGCAAGGCGCTGACCTACGACGACCGCGGCCGCGACGGCTTCATGAACAACGGCTGGGCGGTGGCTGCCGTGTCGAGCTATGAGAACGGCAGCATGTGGAAGCGGCTGCGTCAGTCGCCCTGTCAGTCGGAAATCTGGAAGAAGCGCTATCCGTCTCTGGCGCGGCTGAGCCACGACTTCTCCGACCCGGACAGCCCGGAGTTCGGCCCCAATCCGGCGCACGGACTGGTCTATGACAATCTGGTCATCGACGACGAGGGCAGCATCGGCCGCATCGATCCCTCCGTCGCGGAATACAGCGACGTTGACCGCAACGTGGCCTACAGGTCGCTTGAGGAGGCCGGCTTTGAGAAGGACAGCTATACGCTGAAGGCCGATGCGCAGGCGTTTAAGGATATGCCGGGCTTCGTCAATCTGCCGCTGGAAAAGATCGGGCGGTACTGAGAAAATTCAACAGAGCAAAGGGCAGCAAAAAAGACAGCCGCCGGTACGCGATGGATGCGTATCGGCGGCTGTTCCTTTCAGGGAATAGGGGGGCGCTTATTCCGCGGATTTTTCGGCTTCTGCGCCGGTCAGGCCGCGGTACATCTCCAGATAGACGCGCGCGGACTGATCCCAGCCGTACTGTCCCTTCATGGCGCGGCGGATCAGGCGCTGGAAGGTTTTGGGCTGATCGCGGTAGACGCGCACGGCGTACTCTACGACGTGCAGCATATCGTGCGCGTTGTAGTTGGTGAAGCTGAAGCCGTTGCCCTCGTCGGTGAATTCGTTGTAGGCGACGACGGTGTCGCGCAGGCCGCCGGTCTCGCGCACGATGGGCAGCGAGCCGTAGCGCAGGGCGATCAGCTGGCTCAGGCCGCACGGCTCGAAGCGGCTGGGCATGAGGAACAGGTCGCTGGCGGCATAGATGCGGTGCGCGAGCTGATTGTTCATCTCGATGCGCGCGGCCAGGCGGCCCGGATAGCGCATCTGCGCCGAGCGGAACATGGAGACGTAGTTGTCGTCGCCCTTGCCCAGCACGACCAGCTGCACGCCGGCGGCCATGATCTCGTTGAGCACGCACTGCACCAGATCGAGTCCCTTTTGGCCGGACAGGCGGCCGACCATGCCGATCATGGGCACGTTTTCGTCCACCTCAAGCCCTAGCTCCTCCTGAAGCAGCGCCTTGTTCTTCTGCTTGCGGCCGATGGAGCGCCAGGAATAGTTCACCTCGATCAGCGGATCGGTCGAGGGATCGTATTCGGCCATGTCGATGCCGTTGAGTATGCCGATGAGGTGATCGGCCTTGGCGCGCATGAGACCGTCCAGCTTCTCGCCGTAATAGGCGGTCTGGATCTCCTGCGCGTAGGTCGGGCTGACCGTGGTGATGCGGTCGGCGAAGTTAAGTCCCGCCTTCATGAACGAGCACGCGCCGAAGAACTCCGCACCGCCGTCCAGATAGGCCTCGCGGCCCAGATGCAGCAGATCCTCCACATAGTCGATGGGGAAGATGCCCTGATACTGGAGATTGTGGATGGTGTAGGCCGTCTTGATTGCGCCGTAGCCCTCTCTGCCGGCGTATTGCAGCTTGTAGAGCATGGGGATCATGCCGGTCTGCCAGTCATGGCAGTGCAGTACGTCCGGGAAGAAATCAATGCGCGGCAGCATCTCCAGCACGGCCTTGTCGAAGAAGGCGAAGCGCTCCGGTTCGTCGCCGCCCAGCCCGTAGACGTAGGGGCGCTTGAAGTAATACTCGTTGTCGATAAAGTAGAACGTGATGCCGTTCTCCGCGAGCGTGTCGATTCCGCAGTACTGGCGCCGCCAGCCCAGCTCGACGGTGAAATCGCACAGATGCGTCATGCGCTCGCGATAGCTCTCGGGGATTTCGACATACTTGGGCACGACGACGCGCACATCCACGCCCTCGGCCGCGAGCGCCTTGGGCAGCGCGCCGATCACGTCGGCCAGACCGCCGGTCTTGACAAAGGGAACGCATTCGGACGCCGCCATCAGGATTTTCATCATTATATAGTCCTCCACAGGGCCTTATCAGGCCAGGTCGTTCATGAACAGATCGATCGTTTCATCGCTCTTGCTGAACTCGTGCGTACCGTCGAAAAACTCCATGTAGAGCTTCTCCGGACAATGCGCGCGTTCAAAGAACGTCTTGAGCCGCTCAAGCTCCCTTCGGGCGGGCGCTTCGGCAAAGAGATTATCGTGCGTGCCCAGCTGCATCTTCAGCCCGCGCGGGGCGATGAGCGCGCCGATTTCCGCGTCCATGAACGTATGGCCCGCGTCCTTCCACGTCCAGTCCAGCCAGTTGTGGGCGAAGCGGTCGTTGAAGAAGCCGGATGCGATGCAGCTCTTGATGCGCGGATCGGCCGCGGCGGTGAAGAGCGTGTAAAAGCCGCCGTAGCTCAGCCCAACCATGCCGACGCGCGTCTCGTCGACGTAATCCTTCTTTATAAGATAGTCGATCGAGCGCATGATGCAGTAGATCTCCAGCGCCGTGATCGAGCCGCCCAGCTGCTTGAGGCTGTTGTCGATCATCTGCCGGTCGTACTGGATGTGATAGGTCTCCTTGTTCCACAACAGCAGCTGCGGCGCAAAGACGTGAACGCCCCGCGCGAGCACGCGCTGCGTCATGTCGTTGTAGTTGGCGCTGTCGCCGCCGCGATACAGGCTGCTGCACAGCTCGGGCGTGCCCAGACCGCCGTGTTGGGAGATCACCAGCGGCCGCCGCTTGTGATCGCGGGCGATGAAGAGTATGCCGCCGAAGCGGAGACCGGGCATGGTCTCGACGATCACGCGGTAAATGTCGGCGCGCTCGTCGCTGCCCAGCCAGGTTTCCTCGGCGGTCGGGGTGTAATCGTCAAATTCATGGCTGTTGAGCGGCCAGCCCAGCATATCCAGATAGCGCGCGCGCAGCTCCTCGAGACCGGCGGGATAGTCCGCCATAAAGCGGTCGCGCTCGGCGGCCGAGGCGGCGCGGCGCTCGGCGATGAGCTTTTCAATATCGCTCAGATAGGTCATGCGCTGAATGTTGCCCGTGTATTCAGGCTCCTGAAAAACGTTCTGCATGAGTCGGTTTCCTCATTTCGTTGGAATCAGGGGTAGGCAAGCCGCCCAGTCGAAAGCGGCTGGGCGGCGTAGGGATCAGACGGTTTTGTTTTTGCCCACGACGATGGGATACAGGCGGGGCGCGATGAGCCGGTTGCCGCTGAGCACGGTGACGTGCTTGTCCAGTATGACGTGCTCGATCTCGACGCCGCTCTGGATCACGTCGCCCTGCATGATGATGGAATCGCGCACATGAACGTCTCTGCCGATGTGAACGCCGCGGAAGAGGATGCTGTTTTCAACAGTGCCCTCGATGACGCAGCCGTCGGCCACCAGCGAGTTGTGCGCGCTGCCGCCCGGCACATAGCGCACGGGCACCTCGTCGTGTACCTTGGTATAGACGGGGTATTTGCCGAACAGCTCCTGCCGGCAGCTCCGGTCGAGCATATCCATATTGAGCGCATAATAGCTGTTGATGGTCTCGACGCGGCGGTTGTAGCCCTTGTATTCGAGCGCGCAGATGCGCAGCGGGCCGTTGTGGACGTTGCGCTGCAGAATTTCGCGGTTGATGTCCACCGTGCCCTGAGAGAACGCCTCGTCGATCAGGCGCAGCAGCAGATCGCGCCGCAGCAGCATGATGTCCATATAGAAGTTCGGCTCCTTGGGCTGCGTTGGGCCGATCTCAAGGTCGGTCACCAGACCGTTTCCATCCACGCAGAGATAGACGTGGCGCGGGGTCAGCGTGACCGATTCGTCCACTTCGCCGGGGGCCTTGCGCGCGTACATCAGCGAGATGTCCGCGCCGCTGTCCATATGGAAGGCCATCAGGTCGTCGAAGGTGGTGGACAGCGCGGTGTGGCCGCCGGTGATGATGATGTATTCCTGATTGGAGCGGCGCAGATAGCCCAGATTGGAGCGCAGCGCGTCCAGTATGCCGCTGTAGGAGCCGACGTTGTCACGGGTGAGGAAGGGCGGGAGGATGAACAGGCCGTCGTTGCGGGTGTGCAGATCCCACGCCTTGCCGGAGCCGAGATGGTCCATCAGCGAGTGATAGTTCTTCTGCATGATCACGCCGACGTTGCGGATGCCGGAATTGACCATGCTGGAGAGCATGAAGTCGATCATGCGGTAGCGTCCGCCCACGGGCAGCGCGGCCACGGCGCGGGACGCGGTCAGCTCGCGCAGGCTCGTTTCATGCTTGGAGGTGTAAATCAGGCCCATGACGTCTTTCATACGTCCACGCTCCTCTCCAGACGCAGCACGTCGCTGTCGATTTGATCTCCGGGATTGACGACGAAGTTTTCGGGCAGCACGGTGTGCTGGCCCACGAGCGCGATGCGGTTGTCCTCGCCGGGAACCTCGGGACGGCCCACGACGCAGCCCGCGCTGATCACGCTGTCCTCGCCCACGATGGCGCGCGTGACCACGGCGCCCGATTTGATGACGGCGCCGGGCATGATCGCCGAATCGATGACCGTCGCGCCCTCCTCGATGTGAACGCCGGCGAAGAGTATGCTGTGGCGTACCGCGCCGGCCACGTCGCAGCCCTCGGTGATCATGGCGTTGTCCACGACGGCGGTATCGGCCATGAAGTGGGGCGGCTGGATGGGGTTGCGGGCGTATATGCGCCACACGTCGTCGTAAAGATTGAAGGCGGGCGGCGTCTGCAGCAGATCCATGTTGGCCTCCCAGAGGCTCTCTATGGTGCCCACGTCCTTCCAGTAGCCCTCAAAGCCGTAGGCCATGAGCTTTTTGCCGTCGCCAAGCATCTTGGGGATGATGTTTTTGCCGAAGTCGTTTTTGCTGGTGGGGTCGGCCTCGTCTGCGATCAGGTATTTGTGCAGCACGGGCCAGGAGAAGACGTACACGCCCATGGACGCCTTGGTGCTGGTGGGACGCGGCGGCTTTTCCTCGAACTGCGTGATGCGGCCGCTCTCGTCAGTCGACATGATGCCGAAGCGGCTGGCCTCCTCCAGGGGGACGTCGAACACGGCGATGGTGGCGTCAGCGTTGTTTTCCGAATGGAAGCGCACCATCTTGCTGTAGTCCATTTTGTAGATGTGGTCGCCGGAGAGCACCAGCACATAGTCGGGATCAAACTGCTCGATGAAGCTGATGTTCTGATAGATGGCGTTCGCCGTGCCGCGATACCATTCGCCCGACTTGCCCTTGGAATAGGGCGGAAGCACAAACACACCGCCGCTGTTCAGATCCAGATCCCACGGCTGGCCGGAGCCGATGTAGCTGTTCAGCTCAAGCGGCTGATACTGAGTCAGCACGCCGACGGTGTCGATGCCGGAGTGGGAGCAGTTGGAGAGCGGAAAATCAATGATTCGGTATTTACCGCCAAAGGGAACGGCAGGCTTCGCCATAACCTTTGTGAGGATTCCCAGGCGACTGCCCTGACCGCCGGCCAGCAGCATTGCGATACAGTGCTTCTTTCTCAAAAAGATCAGGCCTCCCAGTAAGAAAATAGACTCGCGCTGACACTGACACTATGTCAACATACTATATTATACAATTAAGATCAGAAATAATCCACACGGTCAGATCAAATTTTGCGCGAAAATGTTGCGCTATTGTGAAAATTTGCATCGAATTCCGTCCCATAGGGCTAAAACTGCCCCGCTTCAAAAAAGAATTTGCATTAGAATGAATCTCACCTGTTGACAAATTGTCCCTCTTCAATTAAAATAAAGACGTGTACGGATCGCGGCGCGAAATGCGGGTGTAGCTCAATGGCAGAGCGTCAGCTTCCCAAGCTGGTTACGTGGGTTCGATTCCCATCACCCGCTCCATTTGGGTAAGACGCGTTCCGCGCGACGGCACACACAGTATCGGATAAATTCGAGGAGGACTGATTCCCATGGCGAAGGCGAAATTTGAACGCACGAAGCCCCATGTCAACGTCGGCACGATCGGCCACGTCGACCACGGCAAGAC
>CAKTXR010000010.1 GCA_934631025.1 uncultured Clostridia bacterium | reverse complement strand
ATATTGCGCTGGCGGCGGGCTTCGCACTCGGGCAGCGTCGTGCGGTTCAAGTCGCTGTCGAATATGATGCGGACGTGGGAGACGGCCTGCGGCTGATCGAAAACGTAGCTGATCGCGTCGCCGAGCGCGACGGTCGCGCCGTTGTCGTCCTCGCCGATGGGGCGGTCAAGGCCGTTGCGCAGGTTCTCCGCGTCGGGCGCGGCGCACTCGAGACGGGCGTTCTTCGTCAGCGCGGGCACGTCGCGGCGGTTGAACGGCAGATAGCTGTCGTCCTCCATGAGCGTCTGCTTCAGTTCGTGCAGGTGGCGCTCGTAAACGCCGCGCGGCGTGGCGTCCTCGCGCACGGCGATGGCGGCGGCGGTGCCCACGGCCTGTCCGATGGTCGCGCAGGTGGCCATGACGCGGGTGGAGCTCATGGCGGTGTGCGTCACGGAGATGTTGCGCCCCGCGAACATGAGGTTCTCCACGTCCGCCGAATACATGCTGCGGTAGGGAATGCCGTAGGGCGAGGGCGCGGGATGGAAGATCGTCGGGCGGTCGGGCGCGCGGAATCCGCCGGGATGATGGTCGTCCATCGACCAGCCGCCGTAGGCCACCAGATCGTCGAAGCGTCCCTCGGCGCGCACGTCGTTCTGCGTCATGACGTAATCGCCGATATAGCGACGGCTCTCGCGCTTGCCGGGGAGGATGCCCATCCAGTCGAGCTTCCAGTATTTGTTCTTTTCCTTCTGCTCGGGGTCGTTCTTGACGAAATCCCAGATGCCGTAGGCCACGCGCAGCAGCTCGTCGCGCAGCCATTCGGTGTCTGCGATGGAGTCGAACTCGCCGCCCAGCTCGAGATACCAGAAGTTTTCGCCCACGCCGCTCATGTTGGGCACGCGGTAGGGCAGATCTTCCTTCGTATAGTGGTGCGCCCACTTGGGCGGGATGAACGTGCTGGGGCGGTTTTCTTCGCGCGCCTGGATCATGCAGCTCATGCCCATGGTCTTTTTGTCGGCGGCCTCGGGCGCGATGTCCTCGCCGAATTCCTCGCGGGCTTCGCGGCCCATGCGGAAGCGCGCGCCGGTCAGCGGGGCCAGCACGCTGTCGCCCGAGCAGTCGGCGAAAATCTGCGCTTTAACGACCTGCCAGGTCTGCGTGGTCATCTGCCAGCCCCTGACCGAGGCGATGCGGCCGTTTTCCATCGCGCAGTCGGTGCAGGAGCAGTTGAGCAGCAGCGTGATGTTGTCGTTATAGGCGGCCATCTCGTACATGATACCGTCCCAGATGGAATAGTTGCGGTCGGGATTGCGGTAGAGGTTTTCGAGCATCAGCTCCTCCACCAGGCCGGTTTCCTGATTGTTTTTGCCGTGCGCGCCGCACACCCACATGCGCACCTCGCTCGAAGCGTTGCCGCCCAGCATCGGGCGCTCCTGCATCAGCGCCACCTTCGCGCCGTGCCGCGCCGCGCTGACCGCCGCGCACAGTCCGGCCAGTCCGCCGCCCACCACGCAGAAGTCCACCTCGTGCGTGACCGTCTTAAAGCCCTGTTCCATATGAAAAGCCCTCCAAGCAGAAAGTTTTGTCGGATAGTTATGTCAGAAAGTTTTATCGCTGCGCCTATTATAGCACGCCCAACCGG
The DNA here is from genome assembly GCA_934631025.1 of uncultured Clostridia bacterium. Taxonomy (GTDB): domain Bacteria; phylum Bacillota; class Clostridia; order Christensenellales; family Aristaeellaceae; genus Firm-10. The sequence goes on along the minus strand of CAKTXR010000010.1, from coordinate 80,105 downwards.
CGCGCGCAATAAAAAAACGCCGGAATGAGCGCTCATTCCAGCGTGATCAGATGAATCTGCGGCGGCACGTTCAGCCGGAAGGGCAGCCGGCTCACGCCCACGCCGTTTGACACGAGCACGGGAAAGCCGCATCTGTCCGTCCAGCCGGAGGGCGGCATGAGATGAGACTGCCGGCCGCGCTCAAAGCCGATCGAGAACGGCGTGAGCCCCAGCAGGCGGAACTGCCCGCCGTGCGTGTGTCCGGCAAGGCCCAGATGCGGCGGCGCGGCGCACTCGCCCAGGCGCAGCGGAATCGACTGCGGATAGTGCGCCATAACGATGCGGAAGTCCCGCTCGTCCGAATCGGCGAAATAGGGCGTTTCGGCGCGCGTCATGCAGTCGTACGCGTTCAAGCCCGCGATGCGGATGCGGCAGCCGTCCGCGGGGATAACCGCTTCGCTGTCGATCAGCGTCACGATGCCCGCATCCCGCAGACAGTCGGTCAGCGCGCGGCCATTTATCTGCGCATGGTGATAGTCGTTGTTGCCCATGACGGTGTAAACGCCCAGCGGTGCGTTTATCTGCCCAAGAAGCGGCAGCGCTTCGGCCTGATCGCGCGCCGTTTCGGCCAGATCGCCGCCCAGCAGCGCAAGGTCGGGCCGGAGCGCGTTCGCCTGATCAATCAGCGCTTCGAGCGCGCGGGGCGGGAACAGGGCGCTTGCGTGCAGGTCGGTCATAAACAAAATTGTCCGGCTCTTCAGCGCGCGCAGGGACGGGGGCAGGGCAATCCTGCGCTCGTCGAGCTGCGCCGACTGAAAGGCCGGGCTGTAATAGACTCTGAAAGGCGGCTTCATGCGCGCTGCGCGGCGGCTTCCTGAAGCAGCGCGTTGACGATGGCGATGGCCGTGACGGGGCCGCCCTTTCGGCCGCGCGCGACGACGCAGGGCAGGCCGCTCTCCCACAGGCGCTCCTTCAGCTCCACGATGTTGGCAAAGCCCGTGGCCGCGCCGATGATGACCACCTCGCGCAGGGGGGCGTTTTTGTGCAGCTGCAGCAGGCGGCTGAGTGCCATGGGGGCGCTGCCGATGACGATCAGCTTGGGGCCGGAGATGGACAGCGACTGCTCGACGGCCACCTCGGCGCGGGTGATGCGCTTCTGCTCGGCGAAATTGACCACCATGGGATCGTCCATGGAGCAGGAAAAGCGCACGGGCAGACCCTCGGCCGGCGCGCGGTCTATGCCGGTGCAGATCAGGTTGGAATCGGTGATGACGGTGCAGCCCAGCTGCATCTGGCGCGTGATGCGGTCGACCACGCCGGTGCTGAAGTGCAGGCTCTGGCGCAGCGCGGCGTCGCCGGTCTCTTCGGCGACGCGCTCGATGACGCGGCGGACGTTTTCGGCCTGATAGGCGGGCGCGGCCGTGGGGGCGCGGCGTTTGCGCAGGGAACTGGATCCGCGCATGGGGGCGGTTACATACATATCGGTTCTTCTCTCTTATCTTTGAATTTGGTCGTTATATCGGACGTCCTGTCCTGAAGCCTGATTGAACGTGCGCTGCAAAACGGAGATCTATTAAGGATATAAATCGGCGTTTATGCAGGAAACGGCGCGTGCGGGGCGCGTATCGGCGCGCCGCGGGGACGCTTTGGGCAGCCGGATGGAAATCTGATGCTTATATCGTCTGGAAGTATATCAGCCCATTCGGTCAATGTCAAGACGGTTCTGCTTTAATTAGCAAAAAGACAAGACCGACTTTACAAAATAGCCGGACGGACGTTTGTAAAAATACGAAAAAGCCGCATGAAAGCGATTTGTCCCTCCGGACTCATCGGAGCGGCAAAGCGCTTCTCCTGCGCGCCGGCAGCCGTATCGGCGTAAAAAAACGGGACGCTCTTCCGTAAAGGGAATGAGCGTCCCAAAGACGTTTAGCGGACGGCCGGCTCAGGCGGCATGACGTTCACGGTGATCTCGCCGTTTTGCAGATCGACCACCAGGCGGCTGCGCGGCGCAACCTCGTCGGCCACCAGCTTGCGGGCGATGGGCGTCTCGACGGCGCGCTGCAAGAAGCGCTTGAGGGGACGCGCGCCGAACACGGGGTCATAGCCGTTGTCGGCCACATAGTTCTTGGCATTGTCGGTCAGTTCGACGGTGAGCTGCTTATCCTCCAGACGGCGGTTGAGATCCTTGACCATCAGATCGACGATCGAGCCGATCTCATTGCGCGTCAGCGGGCGATAGAACACGATCTCGTCCAGCCGGTTGAGGAACTCGGGGCGGAAGTGCGTCTTGAGTTCGTTCTCCACGGCGGCGCGGGCCTCGTCGCTGATCCTGCCGTCCTCGGTGATGCCGTCCAGAATGTAGGGCGAGCCGAGGTTGCTGGTCAGGATGATGATGGTGTTCTTAAAGTCGACCGTGCGGCCCTGAGAGTCGGTGATGCGGCCGTCGTCCAGCACCTGAAGCAGTATATTGAACACGTCGGGATGCGCCTTTTCCACCTCGTCGAACAGCACGACCGAGTAGGGCTTGCGGCGCACGGCTTCGGTCAGCTGGCCGCCCTCCTCATAGCCGACGTATCCCGGAGGCGCTCCGACCAGACGCGACACGGAGTGCTTCTCCATGTATTCGGTCATGTCGATACGCACCATGTTGTTCTCGTCGTCGAACAGCGTCTGCGCCAGCGCCTTGGCCAGCTCGGTCTTGCCCACGCCGGTGGGGCCGAGGAACATGAACGAGCCGATCGGCCGGTTCGGGTCCTGAATGCCCGCGCGGGAGCGCAGTATGGCTTCGCTGACCTTTTCGATGGCCTCATCCTGACCGATGACGCGCTCGTGCAGAATATCCGGCAGGCGCAGCAGCTTCTCGCGCTCGCCCTCCATCAGCTTGGTCACCGGAATGCCCGTCCAGCGGGAGACGATGCGGGCGATTTCCTCGTCGGTCACGCGGTCGCGCAGCAGCGTTCTGGATTTCTCGGTTTCGGCCAGCTTTTCTTCTTCCTGAAGCTGACGGTTCAGCTCGGGCAGGCGGCCGTATTTCAGCTCGGCGGCCTTGTTCAGGTCGTATTCGCGCTGCGCCTTTTCGATCTGAGCGTTGACCTGCTCGATTTCCTCACGCAGCTTCTGCACCTTGCCGATGGCGTTCTTTTCGTTTTCCCAGCGCGCCTTCATTTCATTGAACTGATCGCGCATCTCGGAAAGCTCCTTCTGGATCTCGGCCAGATGTTCCCTGCTGATCTGGTCGGTTTCCTTCTTGAGCGCGGCTTCCTCGATTTCATGCTGCATGATCTTGCGGGAGATTTCGTCCAGCTCGGTGGGCATGGAGTCCATCTCGGTGCGGATCATGGCGCAGGCCTCGTCGATCAGGTCGATGGCCTTGTCGGGCAGGAAGCGGTCGGAAATATAGCGGTGGGAGAGCACGGCGGCGGCGATCAGCGCCTGATCCTGAATCTTCACGCCGTGGAACACTTCATAGCGCTCCTTCAGGCCGCGCAGGATCGAAATGGTGTCCTCCACGGTTGGCTCGTCGACCATGACCGGCTGGAAGCGGCGCTCGAGAGCGGCGTCCTTTTCGATATACTTGCGGTATTCGTCGAGGGTCGTCGCGCCGATGCAGTGCAGCTCGCCGCGGGCCAGCATGGGCTTGAGCAGGTTGCCCGCGTCCATCGAGCCTTCGGTCTTGCCCGCGCCCACGATGGTGTGCAGCTCGTCGATGAAGAGGATGATCTTGCCCTCGCTCTTCTTGATCTCGTTCAGCACGGCCTTGAGGCGCTCCTCAAATTCGCCGCGGAACTTCGCGCCGGCAATCAGCGCGCCCATGTCCAGTGAAAAGACCTTGCGGTCCTTCAGCGAATCGGGCACGTCGCCGCGCACGATTCGTTCGGCCAGTCCCTCGGCGATCGCGGTTTTGCCTACGCCCGGCTCGCCGATCAGCACGGGGTTGTTCTTGGTCTTGCGCAGCAGGATGCGGATGACGTTGCGGATCTCGGTATCGCGGCCGATGACCGGATCAAGCTTCTGCTTGCGCGCCAGCTCGACCAGCTCCTGGCCGTATTTGTTCAGCACGTCGTAGGTGTCCTCCGGCTGATCGCTGGTCACGCGGGCGTTGCCGCGCACGGCCTGCATCTCGGTCAGGAAGTTGTTCTTCTTAATACCGCAGCTGTCGAACACGCGCTTGGCGGCGGCGTTTGCCTTGTCCATCAGGCCGAGGAAGAGATGCTCGACGGAGACGTATTCGTCCTTCATGCGCGCGGCGGTCTGTTCGGCCTCGGTGAGCGCCGCGTCCGTGTCGGGCGAAACGTACACCTTGTCCGGCTCGCGGCCGCTGCCGGTCACCTTGGGCAGGCGCGCGATCTCCATTTCACAGCTCTGGATGAATTTCGAAGGCTCCACGCCCATCTTCGTCAGCAGCTGAGAGATGAGCCCGCCTTCCTGATCGGCCAGGGCATAGAGCAGATGCACCTGATCGATCTGCATATTCTGATACTGGACGGCCACCGACTGCGCGGCCTGGATGGCTTCCATGGATTTCTGAGTCAGTTTCTGGGCGTTCATACAATCACTCCTTGGGGAATCAAATCGCTGATTCATGCGCCCCGCCGTGAAGAGCTCGCGGCAGGAGCGCGTCTCGGAAGATCAATTACTTTGACTTTCTTTGACTATTGTCAGTATAAGGGCAGTCCATCCGCTTGTCAATAGGAAATTCAAAACTTAACAATTCTTTTTTACACCCTTGAGCGGCGGAGGAAAAATGCGCGCGCGGAGGCCTGCTTAACGTAAAAAGAACGCGCGTTTACTTGTCGCGCGGCGAGAAAGCGTGTAATGTGGTAGAATAAAATCGAATTTCGCCGTGGATATTTAACGCGCGGATTGGCAAATAGGGGCAACTGAGGGCGCATTGGATGCGTCTATGCGGTTGCAATTCGCAAAATGCGATGATATAATAATGGAAAAAAGAGGATTCTATACCCCTGAAAGGCAGGAGCAGCTTATGGGATATGATAAATGGGACGACCGCTTTATGGAAATGGCGCAGGTGATCGCGGGCTGGGCGAGCTGCTATCAGTCCAACCGCAAGATCGGCGCGGTCATCGTCAAGAACAAGCGCATCATGACCACCGGCTATAACGGCGCGCCCGCGGGGGTCAAGACCTGCATGGAGCGCGGCGAGTGTCTGCGGCGCAAACTGGGCATTCCCTCCGGCACGCGGCAGGAAATGTGCTACGCCATTCACGCCGAGCAGAACGCCATCATTCAGGCGGCCAAGCTGGGCGTGTCCATCGACGGCGCGACGCTCTACTGCACGCATCAGCCCTGCGGCGTGTGCGCCAAGATGATCGTCAATTCGGGCATCGTGCGCGTGGTTTACCGCGAGGGCTATCCGGACGATTTCGCCCGCGAAATCCTCAAGGAGGGCGGCGTGCTGCTGGAGCGCTACGACAAATAGCGCTTCCCGCCCGAGCGCCGGATTTTCGCTTCTCACAATGAACTCCAGACGACGGGAAAAGCGTTTCCCGCCGCGCGCTTTTCAAAGAGCGCCTGCTTAAAAAAACGCAGGAGCGCCCTGACGCTATAGGGGCGCTTATCAAAATCATGAAACGTCGAGGTCTGCCATGTCAAAAATAACGAAGAAACAGGGAATCATCGCGCTCTGCGTCCTTCTGGCGCTGATCATTGCGGGCGCGGGCGTCTTTGCGCTCGTCCGCAGCCGCGCCGCCGCGCCGGAGGAGGGGGAGCTGATCGTCAACGGCGGCTTTGAAAGCGCGTCCGGCGATCTGCCGGAGAACTGGACGGTCGGCCGCTGGTACTGGGACGAGGGCGTGAGCTATCTCACGCTGTCCGATACGGCGTATTCCGGCTCGAAATCGGTCTGCGTGGAGAACGTCGAGGAAAACGACGCGCGCTTCGAGCAGACGATCGCCGTTCAGCCGAATGCGTGGTATCTGATCACCTGCATGGCGCGCGTCGAGGGCGGCAAGGAGGGCGGCGTAGGCGCGAGCCTTTCCGTCAAGGACACGTTCGTCTATTCCGAGCCGGTCTACGACACGAACGGCGAATGGGTCAGGCTGACGCTGTACGGAAAGACCGCCGCCGATCAGAAGAGCATCACCGTGATGTGCCGCGTGGGCGGCTACGGCTCGCTCGAGACGGGACGGGCGTGGTTCGACGACGTGTCGGTCACGCGCGTGAGCGGCGTGCCGGACGGCGAGACGGGGCACAGCCTTGAGGCGCAGATGGGCGGCTCCTCGTCCGGCGATTCCTCCGATGAGGAAACGGCGCATCGCTCGTCCTTCGCGGCGCTGCTGCTGCTCTCCGTGCTGTTCGCGGCCGCGTGCGCGCTGAGCTACGCGCTCTGCCGCCGCCGCGGAAAAGACCCCAAAGCCGCGCGTATCGTGCTGGGCACGGCGCTGGCGGCCGGCCTGATCGTGCGCGTCGTGCTGGCGGTGAGCGTGCGCGGCTTCGGCGTGGACATGAACTGCTTCGAGGGCTGGGCGGAGCGCATATTCCGCAACGGCTTCCATTTCTATGACGACTGGTGCGACTATCCGCCCGGATATATCCTGCTGCTCTGGCCGATCGGCGCGCTGCGCGTGCTGCTGAACATCGGCTACGATACGCCGGCGCACTGGCTGCTCATCAAGGCGATTCCGATCGTCTGCGACGCGCTGATCGCGCTGCTGCTGGCCGATATGTCCCGCAGAAAGCTGGGGCAGCTGGGCGCTTCGTGGCTGGGCGCGGCCTATTTCATCAATCCCGCGGTGATCTTCAACGCCGCCGTGTGGGGGCAGGTGGACTGCGTGCTGTCGCTGCTTTTGCTGCTGGCGATGTCCTATGCCATGTCGCGCCGCTGGAAGAGCGCGCTGTCGGTGTTCGCCTGCGCTGTGCTGATCAAGCCGCAGGCGCTGATGTTCGCGCCCATAGGCCTTCTGGTGCTGATCTGCGAAATCGTCGCCGCGCGTGAAAAGCGCGCAGGGACGCTCGGGCAGATCGGCGCGGGCATTGGGCTGATGCTCCTGATCATCGTCGCCGCGGCGCTGCCGTTTTCGCTGGCGCAGGGGCGCGATCCGTTTTCGTGGCTGTGGAGCCTGTATGCGGGTACGCTGAACGAATACAACTATATCACCGTCAACGCCTGCAATTTCTATGTGCTGCTGAGCATGAACTGGCGCGCGCTGGGCGATGCGGGCGCGTGGACGTATATTTCATGGGCGGCCTATGCCGTCGCCTTCGGTCTGGCCGCGTGGTTCTATATAAAGTCGGGCGACCGCAGCACTGTGTTTCTGCTCTGCGCCATGGCGCTTTCCGTGATATTCGCCTTCGGCGCGAAGATGCACGAGCGTTATCTCTATCCGGCGATCGCGCTGCTGCTGGCGGCCTATGCGGTCGATCGCGACGCGCGCATCCTCGGCACGGCGATCATGCTGTCGGTCTCGGTGTTCTTAAACGGCGCGCTGGTGCTCGAGGATCAGTGGCTGATGAACAGCCGCGTGCCCAGCGTGATCGTGGCCGTGCTGAACACCGCCGCCGCGCCCATTCTCGTCTGGACGGGCTGGGACGTCTGCCTGCGCCGCCGCTATCTCAACGCCGACAAGCTGATCGAGCGTGAAAAGCAGGCGGCCGAGAGCGCGCGTATCTCCAGCGCGAAAACGCCGATCCTGCGCGCAGGCAATTACAGGCTGAATCTCAGGCGCGCCGACTATCTCATCATGGCGGCCGTGACGCTGGTCTATTCCGTGCTGGCGTTCACCAATCTGGGCAGCATGAAAGCGCCCCAGAGCAGCTGGACGAGCAGCCTGGCGGGGGAGAGCGTGACGTTCGAGCTTGAGGATGTATCGACGTTCCACATGACCTATTACGGCGGCGTCTGCTCCTCGTCGTTTACCGTGTCCTTCTCAAACGACGGCGAAAACTGGGTCGAGGACGGGCTGGCCAAGTACGATCAGGGACAGATTTTCCGCTGGCTGTGGTATTCCGCGCAGGAACGCGGCGACGACGGCAAGTTCACCGCGCTCGAGAGCGGCTATCCGCTCAAGACGGCGCGCTATATCCGCATCACCGCCGAAAAGGCCGGTCTGGTGCTGCACGAGGTGGCGTTCCTCGATGAAAACGGCGCGGTGCTGCCGATTGTCGGCGTTTCGGGCGACGGCGCGGACGCGGAGCGCGGGCAGGACGCGCGATTGCTGATCGACGAGCAGGATACCGTGCCCGAGCATCCGAGTTCCTACAACAGCTCCTATTTCGATGAGATCTATCACGCGCGCACGGGCTACGAGTTCGCGCACAACATGAATCCCTACGAGACGACGCACCCGCCGCTGGGCAAGGTGCTGATCATGCTGGGTATCAAAATTTTCGGCATGACGCCGTTCGGCTGGCGCTTTATGGGGGCGCTCTTCGGCGTGCTGATGCTGCCGGTCATGTATCTGCTCGTCAAGCAGCTGTTCAAAAAGACGCGCTATGCGACGGTCGGCATGCTGCTGCTGGCGCTCGACGCGATGCACTTTACGCAGACGCGCATCGCCACGATCGATACCTACGGCGTGTTCTTCATACTGCTCATGTATCTGTTCATGTTCAGATACTGCCAGATGAACTTCTATACCGACGATTTCAGAAAGACGCTGATCCCGCTGGGGCTGTGCGGCCTGTTCATGGGGCTGGGAATCGCCAGCAAGTGGATCTGCATCTACGCGGGCGCGGGGCTGGCCGTGCTGTTCTTCGCGACGCTCGTCCGCCGCTATATCGAGCACGTCCGCGCGCTCAAGGAGGGCGATCAGGGCGAGGAATACGACCGCGCGCGCGAAAAGTTCTGGAAGTACGCGATCGTGACCTGCCTGTTCTGCGTGGTCATGTTCATCGCCGTGCCGGTCGCGATCTACTATTTCTCGTATTACTGGTATATGAAGCCGACCGGCGGGCTGAGCCTTGAGCGCGTATGGCGCGCGCAGGTGCATATGTTCAACTACCACAAGGGGCTGACCAACGACACGCACTACTTCCGCTCGCCGTGGTACGAGTGGCCGCTGATCATCAAGCCGATGTGGTACTATTCGGGCACGGAGTTCATGCCGGAGGGCTGGATTTCCTCGATTTCCTGCATGGGCAATCCGGCCGTGTGGTGGACGGGACTGGCCGCGCTGATCTTCATGATCGGCCAGAGCGCCGCGCATCTGGTCAGAATCACCGCGCAGAAATCGCGCGGTGAGGCGGCGGAGAAGATCAGCCGCACGCGCGCGTTCATCCTCGTGGGCTTTGCGGCGCAGTATCTGCCGTGGGTGCTCGTGCCCCGCTCGACGTTCATCTATCACTATTTCGCCAGCGTGCCGTTTATCATACTGGCCACGGTGGCGGCGCTTAAGACGCTTGAGGGGCGCTCGAAGAAGGCCGCGCGCATTGCGGCGATCGTGCTGCTCGTCTGCGCGCTCGTTCTGTTCATCGCGTTCTATCCGCTGGAATCCGGCCTGCCGACGCTGCGCGCCTATGCGAAGTATCTGCGCTGGTTCAACTGGTATAACTATTGATCGACTTATATGGGCGCTGAAATAACGGAGGGATCGTATGCTTGCGGTTGTGCTCAGCTATGGGTTAAGCGGGATTGACGGCTATCCCGTGCGCGTGGAAGTCAATCTCTCGGGGGGCCTGACTCAGTTCGAGCTGGTCGGCCTGCCCGACGCGGCGGTGAAGGAATCGCGCGAGCGCGTGCGCACGGCGCTCAAGAACAGCGGCTATGCCTATCCGGACGGGCGCGTGACCATCAATCTCGCGCCGGCCGATCAGAAAAAGGAAGGCCCGGCCTACGATCTGCCGCTGGCCGTCGGCATACTGGCGGCGGGCGGCAGGCTGAATCCCGACGCGCTGAAGAGCACGGCCATGCTGGGCGAATTGTCGCTGGACGGCTCGGTGCAGTCGGTGCGCGGCGTGCTGCCCATGGTCATCAGCGCGCTGGAGGGCGGCCGCGTGGACAGCATCCTCATTCCGGCCGCGAACGCCGGCGAGGTGCGCTGCATATCGGGGATCAGCATTTATCCCGTCTCGTCGCTGAAGGAGGCCTTCGAGCACCTGACGGGCGAAAGGCCGATCGAGCGGCTCGAGACGGCGGCCTATGAAAAGCTGCTGGGCGAGCGCACGCCCACGGTCGATTTCAGCTTCGTCAAGGGGCAGAAGAGCGCCAAGCGCGCGCTGGAGATCGCCGCGGCCGGCGGGCACAACGTCATCATGATCGGGCCGCCCGGCTCGGGCAAGACGCTCATGGCGCGCTGCATGCCTACGATACTGCCCGACATGACCTTCGAGGAGGCGCTCGAGACGACGCGCATTCACAGCGCCGCGGGGCTGATGGACGGCGGCACGCTGCTGGTCGAGCGGCCGTTCAGAACGCCGCATCACACGGCGTCCTCCGTATCGCTGATCGGCGGCGGCGCGCACGCCAGCCCCGGCGAAATTTCGAAGGCGCACAACGGCGTGCTGTTTTTAGACGAGCTGCCGGAATACCGCCGCGACGTGCTCGAAGCGCTGCGCCAGCCCATGGAGGACGGCTTTGTGACCATCACGCGGGTGAGCGCGCAGTCGACCTATCCCTCGAGCTTCATGCTGATCTGCTCGATGAACCCCTGTCCGTGCGGCAATTACGGCTCGCGCACGCAGGCCTGCCGCTGCTCTCAGGCCGAGATTCGGCGCTATCTGAACCGCGTCTCCGGCCCGCTGCTCGACCGAATCGATCTGCATATCGAGATCGAGAGCGTGCCGCCCGAGCGCATTTCGGACGACACGCTGGAGGAAAGCTCGGCGGCGGTGCGCGCGCGCGTGGAAAAGGCGCGCGCCGTTCAGCGGGAGCGCTACAGGGGGCGCGGCATTTCCTGCAACGCCCGACTGGACGCGCGCAGCATCACCGAGTTCTGCCGCATGAAGCCGGACGCGCAGAAGATGCTCATGAAGGCCTGCGAGACGATGAAGCTGAGCAACCGCGCCTTTACGCGCATCCTGAAGGTGGCGCGCACCATCGCGGACATGGACGAGAGCGCGGTGATTCAGCTCAACCATGTGGCGGAAGCCGTTCAGTACAGGATGCTGGACAACAAATACTGGGGCTGAGGACGGAAGAGTATGGTGTATTCAGACAAACAGAAATACTGGATCTGGCTCTCCAGCGCGCTGTGTCCGGACTGCAAGTCGTTTTACAGGCTGCTGGACGAGTACGGCGAGGCGGAATACGTCTGGCATCAGCTGATTCTGGCCAAGCGCCTGCTGCGTCCGTCGACGTTTGCGCGCCTTCAGAAAGCCAGAACCAGCGAGTATATGGACAATCTGATGGAGCGGCTGGAAAAGCGCAATGTCGCCGCCGTGACGCAGCTGGACGACGAATATCCCGACCGGCTGCGCGCCATTGCCGAAGCGCCGCCCACAGTCTATCTGCGCGGCGATCACAGGGCGCTCAATCCCGATAAGGCGTTCGCCATCGTCGGCTCGCGCAAGGCGACGGTGGACGGCATGCGCTTTGTGCAGACCGTCGCGGGCGATCTGGCGAGAGTCGGCGTGTGCATCGTCTCTGGACTGGCGGCGGGCATCGACACGCACGCGCACATGGGCTGCCTTGAGGGCGGCGCGCCGACGCTGGCCGTGCTGGGCAGCGGGCCGGACATCATCTATCCGCCGGAGAACAGGGAGCTGGCCGCGCGCATCATCGACGAGGGCGGCGCGCTGCTGTCCGAATACCCCCCGGGCTATCCGCCGGCCGATCACACATTTCCCCGGCGCAACCGCATCATATCCGGCCTGTCGGACGGCGTGCTGATGGGCGAAGGCACGCTCCGCTCGGGCGCGATGATCACCATGCGCTACGCGCGCGAGCAGCGCCGTCCGCGCTTTGCCGTGCCCGGCTCGGTGTACTCGGCCGCCTATGAGGGCACGAACCGGCTCCTGCTCGAGGGCGCGCAGATCTGTCTGGGCGCGCGGCAGGTCACCGACTATTACGGCTGGCGCGCAGCCCCGTCCGAAAAGGCGGCGGGCGATATGCCGGAGCTGGACGGGCCGTCGCTCAAGCTCGTTGAAATGTTAAAATATGAAGAAAAATCCTTCGACGAGCTGGCAAATGCCATGAAAATGGACGTTTCAAGCCTAAATTCACTCTTGACAATCCTTGAAATGCAGGGAATAATAAGACAGGCGGCCGGTAAAATGTATCGCGCAATCGTCTGAGGGCCGCGCAGAGCGAAACCGAACGCCATAACGGAGGGGTAGTTTAATTCATGACGACGCACAAGCTCGTAATCGTCGAGTCGCCGGCGAAGGCGCATACCATCGGCAAATTCCTGGGGCGGGGCTACAAGGTGGAGGCCTCGAACGGACACGTCCGCGATCTGCCCAAGTCGCAGATCGGCGTCGACATAGACAACGGCTTCGAGCCGAAGTATATCACCATCCGCGGTCGCGGCGAAATTCTGGACAGGATTCGCCGCGAGGCTAAAAACGCCACGAAGATCTATCTCGCAACCGACCCGGACCGCGAGGGAGAGGCCATATCCTGGCATCTGGCGAACGTGCTGAACATCAAGGCCGAGGAAGCCTGCCGCGTGGAGTTTTTTGAAATCACCAACAAGGCGGTCAAGACGGCCATCAAGTCGAGCCGCCCGATCGATATGGATCTGGTCAACGCGCAGCAGGCGCGCCGCGTGCTCGACCGTCTGGTGGGCTATAAGATCAGCCCGCTGCTCTGGTCGAAGGTCCACAAGGGCCTGAGCGCCGGCCGCGTTCAGAGCGTGGCCACGGCCATGATCTGCGACCGCGAGCGGGAAATCGACGAGTTCGTGCCGGAGGAATACTGGGTCATCGGCGGCACGTTCAAGGCGGACGACGGCTCGCTGTTCAACACGCGCTTCGTCTCCTGCGACGGCGAGAGCGAGCTGCACAACAAGGACGAAGCCGACGCGGTGGTCGCGCGCATGAAAAAAGCCGCCTTCACCATCGGCGCGGTGCGTCTGGGCGAGCGGCGTAAATATCCCGCCGCGCCGTTTACCACGTCGAACCTCCAGCAGGAGGCCTCGCGCAAGCTGGGCTTTACGACGCTCAAGACCATGCAGATCGCCCAGCAGCTCTACGAGGGCGTGGACGTCGAGGGCGAGGGCACGCAGGGTCTGGTTTCCTATATCAGAACCGACAGCACGCGCGTATCCGAGGAAGCCATCGCCGCGGCGCGCGGCATGATCGCCGACACCTACGGCGCCGACTATGTGCCCGAGGAGCCGAACCGCTACAAGAGCCGCCGCAGCGCGCAGGACGCGCATGAAGCCATCCGTCCAACCGACGTGCTGCGCAGGCCCGACGCCATCAAAGGCTCGCTTTCGCGCGATCAGTACAAGCTCTACAAGCTGATCTATGCGCGCTTTGTCGCCAGCCAGATGACGCCCGCCGTGTACGACACGCTGTCCGCCGACATCACCGGCGACGGCATACTCATGCGCGCCAACGGCTCGCGGATGCGCTTTGCGGGCTTTACGACGGTCTATGAGGAGGGCGTGGACGACGCGCAGGCCGAGGAAAACGACGGCATGCCCGCGCTGACTGAGGGCGCGTCTACCACACTCACCGACGTGCAGGCCGACCAGAAATTCACCATGCCGCCGCCCCGCTATACCGAAGCGTCGCTCATCCGCGCGCTGGAGGACAAGGGCATCGGCCGCCCGTCTACCTATGCGCCCACGATCACTACGATCATGGCGCGCGGCTACATTTCCCGGGAAAAGAAGCGCCTTATGCCCACCGAGCTGGGGCTGGTCATCACCGAGATGATGAAAAAGCACTTTCCGGACATCATCAACATCCAGTTCACCGCCGACATGGAGGAAAAGCTGGACGAGGTTGAAGAGGGCAAGCTGGACTGGCACGAGGTCATCAGCGAGTTCTACGGCCCGTTCAAGGAGTCCCTCGACAAGGCCGAAGCCACCATCGAAAAGGTCGAGGTGGTCGACGAGGTGTCCGACATTCCGTGCGACAAGTGCGGCGCGATGATGGTCTACAAGACCGGCCGCTTCGGCCGCTTCCTGGCCTGCCCGAACTTTCCGGCCTGCCACAACACCATGCCCATCCTCAAGTACATCGACGCGACCTGCCCCGAGTGCGGCGGCCGCATGATCGAGCGCATGAGCCGCAAGGGGCGCAAGTTCTACGGCTGCGAGCACTATCCCGAGTGCGAGTTTGTCAGCTGGGAGCAGCCGGTGGACGACAAGTGTCCCGTCTGCGGGGGCCGCATGGTGCTGAAGCGCGGCCGCAAGGGCGAGGTCTGGCACGTCTGCGTAAACGAGCAGTGCCGCCACCGCGTTGAGGTGGAGAGCGGCGGAGGAAACGACGAGAGTGATGAATGACAAACGCGTAACCGTCGTGGGGGCGGGGCTGGCCGGCAGCGAGGCGGCCTGGCAGCTCCTGCGGCGCGGCATTCCGGTTCGGCTGATCGAAATGCGCCCTGAAAAGTCAACGCCCGCGCATGTGACGGGCGGCTTTGCCGAGCTGGTGTGCTCCAATTCGCTCAAGGCCGAGCACCTGACCAACGCGTCGGGGCTGCTCAAGGCCGAGATGAAGCTCTTTGATTCGCTGATACTGCGCGCGGCTGAGGAAGCGCGCGTTCCGGCCGGCGGCGCGCTGGCGGTCGATCGCGAGCGGTTTTCGCAGATCGTGACCGAAACGCTGACGAATCATCCGCTCTGCGAGGTGGTTCGCGAGACCGTGACCGAGATTCCGGACGCACCCTGCATCGTCGCCACGGGCCCATTGACCGACGGCGCGCTGGCGGGCGCGATCGAGCGGCTGCCCGGTATGAAGAGCCTGCACTTTTTCGACGCGGAAGCGCCCATCGTGACGGCGGAATCAATCGACATGACCCGCGCGTTCAGGGCCTCGCGCTATGGCCGCGGCGAGGGCGACGACTATATCAACTGCCCGATGACCGAGCAGGAATATTACGCCTTTTACGACGCGCTCGTCTCGGCGGAGACGGCCGAGATTCACGATTTCGAGAAAAAGCTGGTGTTCGAGGGCTGTCTGGCCGTCGAAATTCTGGCCGGACGCGGCCGCATGACGCTGGCCTTCGGGCCGCTCAAGCCGGTCGGGCTGGTCGATCCGCACACGGGGAAGCAGCCCTTTGCCGTGGTGCAGCTGCGGCAGGACAATGCGGCCGGCACGCTGTACAACATCGTCGGCTTTCAGACGCGCCTTAAATGGGGCGAGCAGAAGCGGGTGTTCGGTCTGATTCCCGGCCTTGAGCACGCCGAATACGCGCGCTACGGCGTGATGCACCGCAACACCTATCTCGACAGCCCGCGCGTGCTGGGCAGAAACTACGCGCTTGCGGCCGATCCGCTGATCCGCTTCGCCGGGCAGATGACCGGCGTGGAGGGCTATGTCGAATCGGCGGCCAGCGGCATGACGGCGGCGATCGGTCTGGCCATGCGCCTTGAGGGGCGCGAGGAGATCGAGCTGCCGACGACGACCGTCATGGGCGCGCTCGTGCGGCACACGATCACCGAGACGGCCGATTTCCAGCCGATGAACGCCAACTTCGGCATACTCGATCCGCTTGAGGAGCGCGTTCGCGGCAAGAAATTCCGCTATGAGCGCATGAGCGAGCGCGCCGTGGACGCGATGAAGGCCGCGATTGCGCGCTATAATCCCTGAAGAGACGATCATAAACGCGGGGAGGTTTTATCCGAACGGGCGAAAGCGCCCCGATGAGCGGCTTTCGCAGAAAGGCAGCATATCATGAGCATACGAGGAACAACGATTTGCGCCGTTCGCCGCAATGGGCAGATTGCCGTGGCGGGCGACGGTCAGGTGACGATGGGCGAGAGCGTCGTCATGAAAAACGGCGCTGTGAAGGTGCGCCGCATATTCAACGGACAGGTGATCACCGGCTTTGCGGGCACTGTGGCCGACGCGTTCGCGCTGTGCGAGCGGCTGGAGACCAAGCTCACGCAGTTCGCGGGCAATCTTCAGCGCGCGGCGGTCGAGCTGGCCATGGAATGGCGGCAGGACAAGGCCATGCGCAAGCTGGAGGCCATGCTGATCTGCGCCGATAAGGAAAATCTCATGCTGATTTCGGGCACGGGCGAGGTGATCGAGCCGGACGACGACGTGCTGGCCATTGGCTCGGGCGGCAATTACGCGCTGGCCGCGGCGCGCGCTCTGCTGGAAAACACCGATCTCAACGCCGCCGAAATCGCCGAAAAGGCGCTGCACATCGCCGCGTCGATCTGCGTCTATACCAACGACCACATCCGCGTGGAGGTGATCGACGCATGAATCAGCTGACGCCCCGTGAAATTGTCCACGAGCTTGACCGCTATATCGTCGGTCAGGAGGACGCCAAGCGCGCCGTCGCCGTGGCGCTGCGCAATCGCTACCGCCGCGCGCAGCTCCCCAAAGAGATGCAGGAAGAGGTCACGCCGAAAAACATCCTGATGGTCGGCCCCACCGGCGTGGGCAAGACCGAGATTGCGCGCCGTCTGGCCAAGCTGGTGGACGCGCCGTTCGTCAAGGTCGAGGCGACCAAGTTCACCGAGGTGGGCTATGTCGGCCGCGATGTGGAGACGATCATCCGCGATCTGGTCGAAACGTCCATCCGCCTGACCAAGGAGATCCATCAATCGCGCGTTCATGTCAAAGCTTGCGAGCGCGCCGAGGTGCGCCTGGCCGATCTGATCATTCAGCCGGCGGCGAAAAAGGCGCCCAATCCGATCGACGTGCTGCTGGGCAACAAGCCGCGCACGCCCGAGCTGCCGGCCGAGGAGCAGGCGCAGCTGAGCAAAAAGCGCGGCGAGGTAATCGCGCAGCTCAGATCCGGCGAGCTGGAGCATCGCCTGGTCGAGATCGAAGTGGAGGAAATCACGCCCCACAACGAAATCCCAGGCACCGATGTGAACATGAACGACGTGCTGGGCGGCATCATGCCGAAGAAAACCAAGATCCGCAAGGTCGAGGTGCAGGAAGCGCGGCGCATACTCATCAACGAGGAGGAGCAGAACCTCATCGACATGGACGCGGTGTATTCCGAGGCCATCGAGCGCGCCGAGCAGGACGGCATCGTGTTCATTGATGAGATCGACAAGGTGGCGGGCAAGGCGTCCGGCCACGGCCCCGACGTATCCCGCGAGGGCGTGCAGCGCGACATACTGCCCATCGTCGAGGGCTGCACCGTGCAGACCAAGTACGGGCCGGTCAAGACCGACCATGTGCTGTTCATCGCGGCGGGCGCGTTCCATGTCTCGAAGGTGTCCGATCTGATCCCCGAATTGCAGGGCCGCTTCCCGGTGCGCGTCGAGCTGAAGCCGCTCACC
The DNA here is from genome assembly GCA_934631025.1 of uncultured Clostridia bacterium. Lineage (GTDB taxonomy): Bacteria > Bacillota > Clostridia > Christensenellales > Aristaeellaceae > Firm-10. The sequence goes on along the minus strand of CAKTXR010000010.1, from coordinate 62,811 downwards.
GTGGAGGACTACAAGCGCATCCTGACGCAGCCCGAAAACGCGCTGATCCGCCAGTATCAGGCGCTGCTGGCCGTGGACAAGGTGGATCTGTCGTTCGATGAATCGGCGCTTCAGCTGATCGCCGAGCAGGCCTACGCCGCAAACGAGCAGATGGAAAACATAGGCGCGCGCCGGCTTCACACCGTGCTGGAGGAGCTGCTCAACGACATCGCCTTCAACGCGGGCGGCGGCGATTGCCCCGAGGTGCGCGTGGAGGTGGACGCGGATTACGTCGCGCGTCAGATGAAGATCAAGGAACAGCCCGATCTGAAACGCTATATTCTCTAATCACACAGATCAAACAGAGCGCGTCAGAGCCATATCCGGCGCGCTCTTTGTCGTCTGTCTCTGAAAACAGACCGTAGTCTCAATGAAAAATCAATGCGGGACGGCCTGTTTCACACTTTAACTGCGCCCACTGAAACAAAAACAGACTCTGGTCTGTAAAGGTACAAACAGACCGGAGTCTGACGACAATTAGACGCATAAAAACAAGGCCCGCCGGAGAAAATCCGAGGGGTCTTGCTTTATGCAGGCGGCTATGATTCGATATACTCGAAGGCCTGCTCGATGTATTCGATCGAACCGTCGGGCAGTATGAGCAGCGCGTCGAAGCGGGAAAAGCGCTCGGTCAGGCCGTTTTTCTGGAGATAGATGGCGGCGGCCTTTGAAAGGCGCTTCTGCTTGGTGTAGCCGATGGCTTCGTGCGGATCGGAGGACGAGCGCAGCTTGACCTCGACGAACGCGATCACGCCGCCGATTTCCGCCACAACGTCGATCTCGCCGCCGCGCACGGTGAAATTGCGCGCGAGGATGCGGGCGTTTTTGCGCTCGACGAGGTATTTCACAGCGATGTCCTCGCCGATGCGGCCGACGGCGCGCGTGTTCATTCCGAGTCACCGCCCAGTATGCCTGCGATAAAGCTGCGCCGATGCTCCGGACAGGGGCCGTACTTCTTCAGCGCGGCGATGTGTTCGGGCGTGCCGTAGCCCTTGTTGCGGGCAAAGCCGTACTCGGGATATTTCGCGTCCAGCTCGATCATGTAGCGGTCGCGCGTCACCTTGGCGATGATTGAGGCCGCGCCGATCATGTAGCTGATCGCGTCGCCGTGTATGATGGGCGTGGCGGGGCCGGGCAGATGCAGACCCGTGACCGCGTCCACCAGAAAATGCGCGTTTTCAGCGCCGGCGGCGGCTTCCTCCATGGCGGATTTCGTCGCGGCGAGTATGTTGATCTCGTCGATGACCTGCGGCGTGCGCCAGCCCGTGCGGACGTACTCGGCGCGCTCCATCAGCAGATCGTAGAGCTTTTCGCGCTTCTTTTCGGCGACTTTTTTTGAATCGTTCACGCCCAATACCAGCTTGTCCGGCGGCACGATGATGCACGCCGTCACGACCGGCCCGGCGAGCGGCCCGCGGCCTACCTCGTCCATGCCGGCGACGCGCACATTCTGCGCCCAGAGCGCCTTTTCGTATTCGGTCATGCGCTCAAGGCGCTCAAGATCGGTTTCGCGGGGCATTTTCGTCACTTCCGTTCGTAAAAATCAGGCGTTGAGAGGAAGAATATCGAATCGGCGGCGTTTCCGTCCGCCTGTGCGCGGGCCGATTCGGCGCGGCTGTTCCTTCAAAAAGGCCGTCCTGCCTGGGGGCGGGAAGCGCCGCGATCAAGGAGCGCCGCCTTAGCGCAGGAATCGAGGAGACGCATCGCGTTCCTCGGCGCTTTCAGGCGAAACGGAGTCGGGCGCTGCCTTTATCCCTTCGGCCGGCGGCTCTGGCCGGTTGGCCGTCCCTTCGGCCTGCCCTTGGCGGCGCTTGAGCCGGAACGCGTCGGCGCGCTCTTTACAGGCTTGGCAGTGCTGTTTCGGGGCGCGGCCTTGCTCTTCGGCGCGCTCTTTCCATCGCCGCGCGGCGCGTCACGGTGCGGCGGGCGGGAGGAGGGCGTGCGCCGCGGCGGCTTTTTCTTCATGTCGGGGCGCTCGTCCAGCTCGGCCTGCAAAACATGGACAGGCTCTGCGTCGCGCGCGTATTCGCCGGGCTTCTGGATGGAGATCTTGCCGATAAGCCCCGCGCGGAATTCGTCCAGCACGAGCGCCGAAGCGCGGCTGACGTCCGGCTTGCCGCCCGCGAGCAGCCAGCCGCGGCCGACGCAGATGCGGTCGAGCACCGTGGGCATTTCGTGCCACTCGCCGTCGTATTCAGGCTGCGGGGGATCGACGTCCTCGGGCGTGATGTGGAAGCGCTCGCACACGGCCTGCGGCGCGAGGGAGAACAGCAGCTTCACCAGATCGATGGCCAGCCCCTCGCTGTCCAGAATTTCATCGCGGATGGAGCCGAGATAGGCCAGCAGGCGCGCGTCGCCCTGATCGCTCAGGTGCGGCCAGAGCATACCCGGGGTGTCCATCAGCTCGAGGTACGGCCCGACCTTGACCCACTGCTTGCTGCGCGTCACGCCCGGGCGGTCGCCGGCCTGCGCGATGGTGCGGCCGAATATGCGGTTGATGAACGTCGATTTGCCGACGTTGGGGATGCCGATGACCATCAGGCGCGCCGTCTTGTTCACGCCGCGCGCCTTCATGCGCTCTATGGCGGGCGCGCAGGCCTCCTCGATGGACGCCATCACGTCGTGCGTGCGGCCGCCGTTTGAATTGAAGCGGATGGGGTGCAGGCCCATCTGGCGATAATGCTCGAGCCAGCGGGAGGTCACCGCGTCGTTGGCCAGGTCGGCCTTGTTGAGGATCAATATGCGCGTTTTGCCGCGGCAGAGGTAGTTGAGATCGGGATTGCGCGTGGCCTGGGGGGCGCGTGCGTCGCACAGTTCGATCACCGCGTCGACCGAGCTGAGCTGCTCGATCAGCATACGGCGCGTTTTGGCCATGTGGCCGGGATACCAGTTGATCTCCGGCATGAAAAACACCTCCCTGGGGTGTGGAATGGTGGGGTAAAAAGCGATGGGCGGGGGAACGTTGTTCGGCGAACGTCGAAAACGCGGCGGGACAGCGCGCAAATTCGCTTGATGAACGCAGAAGCTCATCGACAAAGCCGCGTCCGCTCGGTCAGTACGGAGCCTGCTTGCATGACACACATTTTCGACGATATAGCCAAGGGTTTCAGGCACGCAAATTCGTCTGATAAGCGCAGAAGCTCACCGGCAAAGCCGCATTCGGTCAGTCAGTACGAAGCCTGCTTACATGATGCGCATTATTGCCGATATGATCATGGGTTTCCGCAGACAAATTCGCCCGATGAACGCAGAAACGCACCGGCGATGCGGCGTTCACTCGAGCCGGTACGAAAGCCCATCGGCACAGTGCAGATTCCCGTCGCCGCATATGGAGCCTTCTGCGCGAATCAATTCGCTCCTGCGGCGCGGCAGGGGCGGGGAGACAGGCGGCGCTGCCCGAACATCCCCATGCGCCGCGCGGACGCAAAAGCATTGAATAAAAAACAAAGACCGCGCGGACGCGGTCTTTTGTTCGAGAATTACTTCTCCTTAACCTTGGCTGCCTTACCGCTGAGATTGCGCAGGTAATACAGCTTGGCGCGGCGAACCTTACCGCGACGGACAACGGTAATGGAGTCCACGCGCGGAGAGTGCAGCGGGAAAGTACGCTCGACGCCGACGCCGTAGGAAGTGCGGCGAACGGTGAACGTTTCGCGGACAGAGCCGTTGCGGCGGGCAATAACCACGCCTTCGAACGCCTGCAGACGCTCGCGAGTGCCTTCAACAACCTTCACTTCGACGCGAACGGTATCGCCGACGGCAAACTCGGGAATATCGGAACGCAGCTGGGCGTTCTCGATGGAACGGATGATCTCATTCATGGGAATATCCTCCTTTCCTCCAGGACGTTCGTATCCAGTACGCTGTGTACAGACAGAGGACCGCCCGATTAACAGCAATATTATACCACAGACCCGCGCGCCGGACAAGCAAACTTAATGTAAAATTCGCGGGAGAAGCGCCGACCGCCGCCGCGGGGAAGGGCTTCGGGGCGCGCCCATGACGCGGCGGCCCGTCCTATATAATGGAAGGATTCACTCCTGAGCGGGTTCGCTTTCGGTCAGGCGCTGCATGAACAGCCTGTCCTTTTTGTCCAGCTCGACGCTTTTGAGCATTTCCGGCCGCCGCCGCCACGTCAGCTCGAGCGCGCGGTCGCGCCGCCAGCGGTTGATTTTGGCGTGGTCGCCGCTGAGCAGCACGTCGGGCACGGCCAGGCCGCGGTATTCGCGGGGGCGGGTGTACTGCGGGTATTCCAGCAGGCCGGAGGAAAAGCTCTCGTCCTGGCTGGACTCGTCGCTGCCCAGCACGCCGGGAATGAGCCGCGACACCGCGTCAATGATGACCAGCGCGCCCAGCTCGCCGCCGGTGAGCACATAATCGCCGATGGAGACCTCCTCGTCGATCACCAGATCAATCGCCCGCTGATCCACGCCCTCGTAGTGGCCGCAGAGCAGCAGCAGTTCGCCGTCTTTGGCCAGCTCCTCGGCCATGCTCTGATCGAACGTGCGGCCGCGCGGGGAGAGATAGAGCCGCTTTCCGTGAAAGCCGTCCTTCGTGCAGGCCTCGACCGCGTCCACGATGGGCTGCGCGAGCATGACCATGCCCGGCCCGCCGCCGAAGGGATAATCGTCGGTGTTTTTGTGCTTCAGCTCGGAGAACGGCCGGATGTCGATCAGCTCGACCTCGATCAGCCCTTCCTCGATGGCGCGGCCCAGTATGCTTGCTTCCAGCATGGGGCGCAGCATCTCGGGGAATATGGTCAGCACCTTAATCTTCATTGAACACAGCCACCTCGTTCAGGCGAACCGCGTCGAACACGATGCGCTTTTCCTCGACGCACACCTCATGCACGACGCTCTTGAGCGCGGGCACGAGCACCTCGCCGAGCGGGCCGTTAAAGACGTACACGTCGTTGCCGCCGGGCTGCATCACGTCCACCAGCCTGCCCAGCCTGCGCCCGTTCGTATCGCTGCCCTCGCAGCCGATCAGATCGCAGATGAAGTTCGCGTCCTCGGGCAGCTCGACGCTGTGCTCGCGGTCGATATACAGAAACTCGCCGCGCAGCTTCTCGGCCTGCGTGCGGTCGTTTACGCCGTCGAAGGTCATGTACACCGCGTCCGGCTCGACGCGATTGACGTGAATCTTCTGCTCGACATACGCGTCGCCGCGCTTGAAAAAGACGTGATCCATGTCGTAGAAGCGATCGGGATCGCAGGTGGCGGGGCGCACCTTGACCTCGCCGCGGATGCCCTGCGGACGGGTGATTTCGCCGATCATCAGATGAGTGCTCAGCATGGCGTTTTCCTCGCTTTCGGTGAAATGATGGGGTTATTCGGCCTTCAAAAAGGCGCACAGAGCCTCGTGGTCGGACAGATACTTGCCGAAGGGCCTGTCGTCCCAGGCGGTCGGCTCGGCGGTCGCCTTGAAGCCGCGCGTGAAGATGTAGTCGATCTGCGGCTCGTCCATCCGCTCGCCATAGGCGTGCCAGGAGGCGGGGAAGGACGGCGTCTGATTGACCAGCGGCACAGTCTTGTCGGTCAAAAACACTGCGATCGGCTCGCTGTCCGGGAAGGCGTTCATGTCGCCGGTCACGATGACGGGCAGATCATGGCGCTTGAGATCCTCGGCGATGTGGCGCATCAGAGCGCCTGCGCCCAGCACGCGCGCATGGTCGCTCACATGGTCGAGATGCGTGTTGTAATAGTGGAACATCTTCTCGCCGCTTAAGGGGCGCAGGATGACGTGCGTGCAGACGCGCGGGCAGGGCGACTGGTCGGCATAGCGCGAGCCGGGCACGTCGGGCGTGGGGGAGAGCCAGAACGTCTCGAGGAACATCAGCTCAAATTTATCGCGGCGGAAGGCGATCATGTTGTTTTCTCCGCCGTAATCCGCGTCGCGGCCGCAGCCGACGAAGGTATAATCGAAAAGATAGCGCTTGAGGAACGCCGCCATGCAGACGGTGACCTCCTGAAAGCCCATAATATCGGGCTTTTCCGCGTCGATCTTGTCCAGCACAAGCCCCTTGCGGAACTGCCAGCGGTTTTCCGCGTCGTAATCGTTGTCGCAGCGCAGATTAAAAGTAACGACCTGCATATCTGTTTCCTCCTGAGTTGACTGTTTTCTCTTTTTTATCCCGACGCGCGGGGAAGTACAGTTCAACTTCATCTATTCGCCGCAGGGGCGGTGAAATCCTCTTCAGACGCGCAAATTCGCGGCATGAAAAAGCCGCCGCCACATGACGCGGCGACGGCCCGATGCTCTCTCAGACGATCTCGACGAAAACCGGCTTCTCGTTCTTGGCGGTGGCCGCCTTCACGACGGTGCGGATGGCCTTGGCGATGCGGCCCTGACGGCCGATGACCTTGCCCATATCGTCCGGCGCGACGTGCAGCTCGTAGACGGTGGATTCCGGCCCGTCCTTCTCGATGACCTCGACCTGATCGGGGTTCTCGACAAGCGACTGAGCGATGTACTTGATGAGTTCAAGCATAACTGTAAACCTCCAGCGGCTCTAAAATCAGAGCACGCCGCACTTCTTGAGCAGGCCGCGGCAGGTGTCGGAGGGCTGAGCGCCCACGCCCAGCCAGTACTTGGCGCGCTCCTCGTCGATCTTCAGCTCGACCGGCTCGGAAACGGGGTTGTAATAGCCGATCTCCTCGATGGCGCGGCTGTCGCGGGCGTTGCGGCTGTCGGTGACGACGATGCGGTAGAAGGGCTCCTTCTTCATGCCCATTCTCTTCATGCGGATCTTGACCATGGTTTTGTTCCTCCCTGTTGTTGTTAAAGAATATTTGAATAAAGAATTTTCATTCTTGATTCTGCGGTTGACGGATTACATTCCCTTGAAGCCGGGGAAGCGCATACGGCCCTTCCGGCCGCCGCCCATGACCTGCTTCATCATGTCGCGCGTGGCCTCGAACTGCTTGATGAGCTGATTGACCTCCTGCACCGTAGCTCCGCTGCCCGCGGCGATGCGGCGGCGGCGGCTGGCGTTGAGGATGTCGGGATTGCGGCGCTCCATGCGCGTCATGGACTGAATGATTGCGCAGTTTTTCGCCTGCGCCTTTTTAACCTTGTCCTCGTCGATGTCCACGCCGCTTAGCTTGCTGCCCATGCCGGGAATCATCTTGAGCATATCGGTGATCGAGCCCATCTTGCCCAGCTGGCTCATCTGCTCGAGGTAGTCCTCAAGGGTGAAGCGCGATGTGCGCAGCTTGTGCTCCAGATCGCGCGCGCTCTTTTCGTCGAAGCTGTCCTGCGCCTTTTCGATCAGGCTCAGCACGTCGCCCATGCCGAGGATTCGGCTGGCCATGCGGTCGGGGTAGAACGGCTCGATGTCGGTGAGCTTTTCGCCCGTGCCGCAGAACTTGATCGGCTTGCCGGTGACGGCCTTGACCGATATGGCCGCGCCGCCGCGGGTGTCGCCGTCCAGCTTGGTGAGGATCACGCCGTCCACGCCCAGATTTTTATTGAACGTGTCGGCGACGTTCACCGCGTCCTGACCGGTCATCGCGTCGACCACCAGCAGGATCTCCTGCGGGCGGACGGTGTCGCGCACGTCGCGCAGCTCCTGCATGAGCGCCTCGTCGATGTGCAGCCGGCCGGCGGTATCGAGGATTACGGGATCAAAGCCGTAATAGCGGGCGTGCTCGATGGCTTCCTTCGCGATGTCCACCGGGTTGATCTGCCCCTTTTCAAACACCTCCACGCCCACCTGCGAGCCGACCACCTGCAGCTGGCGGATGGCGGCGGGGCGGTACACGTCGCAGGCGACGAGCAGCGGCTTTTTGCCCTGCTTCTTGAGCAGGCCGGAGAGCTTGCCGGCCATGGTGGTTTTGCCCGCGCCCTGAAGGCCGCAGAGCATATACACGGTGGGGGCCTGCGGAGAATAGGTCAGGCGGGCGTTCGAGCCGCCGATCAGCTCGGTCAGCTCGTCGTTGACGATCTTGATGACCTGCTGGCCGGGAGTCAGGCTCTCGAGAATTTCGCTGCCGACGGCCTTTTCCGTCACCCTTTTGACGAAATCCTTCACGGCGGCGTAGTTTACGTCGGCTTCCAGCAGAGCCATGCGGATCTCGCGCATCGCCGCCTTGACGTCGGCTTCGCTCAGCTTGCCCTTGCCGCGCAGCTTGCCGAAGGCGGCGGTCAGTTTGTTGGTCAGTCCTTCAAAGGCCATGTCGGCGTTTCACCTCTCGATTCCGTTGATTCTCTCCAGAGCGCTCATCGCGTCTGAAAGCGCCCTCTCGCTGCCCGGCTCCGCTTTGACGGAGGAGAGCAGCTCGCGGCAGGTTTTGATTTCCCTGCCGATACGCAGATAGCGGTCGGCCAGCCCCAGCACCTCTTCGTAGTGCTCGAGCGCGGCGGCGGCGGTCTTGACCGCGTCGTACACGCCCTGCCGGCTGATCTCCAGCCGATCCGCGATTTCCTGAAGGCCCATGTCCTCGTCGCAGTAAAGGCGCATCACGTCGCGCCGTTTCTCGGTGAGCAGCGGGCCGTAAAAATCCATGAGCAGCGACAGCTCGACGCGTTTTTCCAAGCCGTTCGCCTCCCATGAGCGTCAGTTTGCATGAAGTCAAGCCGTTCAACTTGACATGACACAGTATACCAGAGCGTGCCCTTCCTGTCAAGCCTTTTCTCTTGACAAGCCGTCTTTTAACATCCCGCCGCCCTTCTTTTCATAGGATGACAGAGAATCGGCGCGGAAAGGGAGGGGATTGCGTGTGAAAACGAGAATGGTGCGCGTGCGCAGGCGGCGGCCCGCGGTTCGGCGGGCGGTGGTTCTGCTGCTCATAACGCTGTGCGCTTACCTTTATATGATCGCTCTGCGCGGCGACCCCGTGCAGGCGATACTGGACGCGCGGGACGAGGAACGCGTGCGGCGGGAGGTTTCCTTTGACGGCCTTGAGATTCACGCGGTGCGCACGGCCGTGTGCGATTCTGAGGAGACGGCGCGCGTGGAGGCGGCGCGCTACATTCCGCGCGGCGCGGCGGGGTATATGCTACAGGAAGAAACGTGGCACATCCTGTGCGCGGGCTATGAAACGGAAGCGCAGGCGAAAACGGTGCGCGACCGGCTGCGCGCCGAGGAGAACATCGCCTGCGACGTGCTGGGGCTGGTCGCCGATAAGGTGAGCATATACGTCACGGCCGCGCCCTCGCAGATCGACGCGCTGATCGCCTGCGAGCGCCGCCTGCGGGAAACCGAGACGCTGCTGGGCGCGCTCTCGCTGGCTGCGGACGACGGGGAAACGCCGCGCTCTCAGATCACATCGGCGGTCGAGGAGGCCGCGTCGCTGCTGGACGGCGCGCTGTCGGATTTCAAGGCGGCGGCGGGCGAGGGCGACGAAACAGTGTGCGCGCCGCTTCAGGATATGGCCGGATACGCCGTGACCGTGCTGGAAAAGCTGGCGGGCGAGTACGGCGCGCTGGGCGACACGCTGTTTTCCAGCCGCGTGAAGGACGCGTTTATACGGCTGCGCGTCGCACACATATTCTGGCTGGATTCGCTGGGCGCGTGAGATCATGCTCATATAAATGAAAAAAAGTGCGAAAGGGGGCTGTTCAAAAGCGGCGATTTGGTGTAGGATAGGAAGGAGAAAATCCAAAGAGAACGGACGGAGCGCAAAAAACGCCATGAACGAAGCCTATGAATTCCTGAATCTGTATAAGCGGCTCGAGGATTTGCTCGAAGCGAAGCTCGGCGCGGGCGAAACGCACCGCGGCAGCGTGGTCGTCGAGTTCATGAACTCGGCCGAGGGCGAGCCTTATCGCGAGCGGCTCAATCTCTGCCGCGAAATTCGCAACGTCATGACGCACAACGCCGATCTGGACGGCGAGCCGGTCGTCATGCCCTCGGACGCGGTTGTGGACAGCCTGCGCGAGATCGTTTCGGCGATCGAAAGCCCGCGTTCCGCCGCCGAATACGCCACGCCGCTCGAACATCTGCTGACCGCGCGCATGGAGGATTATGTGCTCGATCTGATGCGCCGCATGGAGGAGAGGGGCTTTTCGCACGTCCCCGTGCTGCGGCGCGGGCGCGTGGAGGGCGTGTTCAGCGTCAGCACGATATTCTCGGCGGCCATCCGCGCGGACCGCTTCGCGCTGGACGAGGACGCGCGCGTCGAGGATCTTCTGCCGCTGCTGCCGCCCGAGCGCCATCTGTGCGAGCAGTTCCGCTTTGTCGATGCGGACGCGTCGCTGCCCGAGGCCTGCCGCGCGTTCGAGACGAAGGGGCGGGAGCGCAGAAAGCGCGTGGCGGCGGTGTTTCTCACCGAGGGCGGCGCGCGGGACGGCCGGCTCTATGGGATGCTCACGCCGTGGGATCTGATCGCCGGACGCTTTTCCGAGCGCCAGAAACGGTCGGAAGGACGGCAAAACATGAAAAAGAAAGAAACATTTAACGATTGAGGGCCGCTGTCAATCTTGAAAAAATGTAAATGATATGCTAAACTTGGCAAGTGTCTATGTGCTAAGACTCATTACGCTCAACTTTCGCAGTCCATCTGCGGCACAGGAGGAATAGATTTTATGAAGTCTACCATCGAGAAACTCAGCTCCAACAAGGTCAAGCTCCATTTCGTCGTCGAGCCGGAACTGTTCGAAACCGGCATGCAGGCCGCCTATAAAAAGAACGTCGGCAAGATCAACGTTCCGGGCTTCCGCCGCGGCAAGGCCCCCCGCAAGGTGGTTGAGATGATGTACGGCGAGAACATCTTCTATGAGGATGCCATCGACGAAATCTTCCCCAAGGTCTATTCTGAGGCCGTTAAGGAGCACAATATCACGCCCGTCGACCGCCCCGAGTTCAATCTCGAACAGATCGGCTCCGGCAAAGAGCTGATCTTCGATATCGAAGTGTTCGTCAAGCCCGACGTCGAGCTGGGCCAGTATAAGGGCGTGGAAGTCGTCAGGCACACCACCGAGGTGACCGACGACGACGTGAACGCCGAGATCGAGCGCGCCCGCGAGCGCGTTTCCCGCTATGTCGACGTGACCGACCGCCCCGTCAAGATGGACGATCAGGTGACGCTCAACTACGCCGGCTTCTGCGAGGGCGAGCAGTTTGAGGGCGGCACCGCCGAGGGCTACAAGCTGGTCATCGGCTCGGGCAGCTTCATCCCCGGCTTCGAGGATCAGCTGGTCGGCGCTGAAATCGGCAAGGAAGTTGAAGTCAACGTGACCTTCCCCGAGGAGTATCACGCCGAGAACCTCAAGGGCAAGCCCGCCACCTTCAAGTGCACCGTGACCGCCATTCAGGAGAAGGACGTGCCCGCGCTGGACGACGAGTTCGCCAAGGACGTTTCCGAGTACGACACGCTGGACGCCTACAAGGCCGCCACGAAGGAAGACCTGCAGAAGAAGGCCGCCGAGCGCGACGACGCGGAGTTTGAAAACGCCGTGCTGGACGCCGTGTGCGAAAACGCCAGGGTCGACATCCCCGAGGCCATGATCGAGGACCGCATCGACGAGCGCATCCGCGAGATCAGCATGAATATGCGTTATCAGGGCATCGATATGCAGACCTACTTCAAGTACACCGGCACCACCGAGGAGAACCTGCGCGAGCAGCTGAAGGATCAGGCCAAGCACGACGTGCTGGTGCGCCTGGTGCTGGAAGCCATCCGCAACGCCGAGAACGTTGAGGCCGACGAAGCGAGCGTCAACGAGGAGATCGACAAGTACGCCTCTCAGGCCAGCGGCGACGCGGAGAAGTTCAAGGCGTCCCTGACCGACGACGACCGCAAGTATTTCGAAGAGGCCGTCAAGATGCGCAAGACCGTCGAGCTGCTCAAGGACAGCGCGGCGGCCAAGGCCGAATAATAAAGAAAACACGGAATAGAGAAGCAGAGAAATGCGCATATTGTGGATGGAGGTGCGTAAGAAATGAATCTGATTCCTTATGTAGTTGAACAAACAAGCAAAGGCGAGAGGTCGTATGATATTTTTTCGCGCCTCCTGAAGGATCGCATTGTCTTTCTGGGCGGCGAAGTGACCGACGATTCCGCCAATCTCATCATCGCCCAGATGCTTTTCCTCGAAATGGAAGACCCGGACGCCGACATCATGTTCTATATCAACAGTCCCGGCGGCTCGGTGACGGCCGGCATGGCGATTTATGATACGATGCAGTATCTGCGCTGCGAGGTGTCTACGGTGTGCGTGGGTATGGCCGCGTCGATGGGCGCGTTCCTGCTCGCGGCGGGCGCGAAGGGCAAGCGCAAGGCACTCCCCAACGCGGAAATCATGATCCATCAGCCGCTCGGCGGCGCGCAGGGCCAGGCGTCGGACATCGCGATCCACGCCGAGCAGATTCTGCGCATCAAGAAAAAGCTGAACGAGATCCTCGCCAAAAACACCGGCAAGCCGCTCGAGGTGCTCGAAGCGGACACCGACCGCGACCACTTCCTCACCGCTGAGGAAGCGCGCGACTATGGACTGATTGATGAGATCATTGCGCCCCGGCGCTGATGCTCGGAAAGGGAAAAAATGTCAAAGGATATGAACAAGCCGGTCGTGCGCTGCGCGTTCTGCGGCAAAACGCAGGATCAGGTGCAGCGCCTGATCGCAGGCCCCGGCGTTTACATCTGCAATGAGTGTGTGGAGCTTTGTCACGAAATCATCAGCGACAGCATGGAAAAGGCGACCTCTCCCGCCGGAGACGACAGACTGATGAAGCCCATGGAGATCAAGGCCGTGCTCGATCAGTATGTCGTGGGTCAGGAGACCGCCAAGAAGGCGCTCTGCGTGGCCGTTTACAATCACTATAAGCGCATCCGCAATCTCGGCCGCGGCGATAACGACGTCGAGCTGCAAAAGTCCAATGTCGTCATGCTCGGCCCGACCGGCTGCGGCAAGACCTATCTGGCGCAGACGCTGGCGCGCATACTGAACGTGCCCTTCGCCATCGCCGACGCGACCAGTCTCACCGAGGCCGGCTATGTGGGCGAGGACGTGGAGAACATCCTCCTGCGCCTGATTCAGAATGCCGATTACGACGTTGAGCGCGCGCAGCGGGGCATCATCTACATCGATGAGATCGACAAGATCGCCCGCAAGAGCGAGAACCCGTCGATCACGCGCGACGTGTCCGGCGAGGGCGTGCAGCAGGCGCTGCTCAAGATCCTCGAGGGCACTGTGGCTTCCGTGCCCCCGCAGGGCGGCCGCAAGCACCCGCAGCAGGAGTTCATCCAGATCGACACCACCAACATCCTCTTCATCTGCGGCGGCGCGTTCGACGGCATCGAAAAGATCGTCGCCAACCGCATCGGCAAGAAGACCATGGGCTTCGGCGCGGACATCCACAGCAAGAATCAGGCCGCCAGCGAGGAAATCATGGCGCAGGTTCGCAGCGAGGATCTGCTCAAGTTCGGCCTGATTCCCGAGTTCATCGGCCGCCTGCCGGTGGTCGTGGCGCTCAGCCAGCTGGACGAGGAAGCGCTCAAGAAGATCCTGGTCGAGCCGAAAAACGCGCTGGTCAAGCAGTATAAGAAGATGCTGTCCATGGATGACGTGGAGCTGGAGTTCACCGACGGCGCGCTGTCGGCCATCGCAAAGCTGGCGCTCGAACGCAAGAGCGGCGCGCGCGGCCTTCGCGCGATCATCGAGGGCATCATGACCGATACCATGTACGAGCTGCCCTCGCAGGAAAACGTGGCCAAGTGCGTCGTGACCGAGGACACTGTGCTGGGCAAGAGCAAGCCTGCGCTCGTCTATCACAGCGAGCCGGAAGCGGCCATTGAAGGCGCGTAACACAATAGTAATATTCGCCGTATGAAAGAGAGCATTTCTTTTTCGTGCGGCGTTTTTTGCGGGCAGCGGGAACTTTGTATACGCAGATGCGCAATAGAACGTATTCAAACTGCCAAATATTTCGAATATATTTCGGAAGAGTGACGTATAATAAAGCTGTTGCAATAATTTGACCGGTGTGGTATAATCAGAGAGACAACACGAAAGGAGTCAAGTTTATGAAGAAGTTCATTAGCCTGTTTATCGCGATGATTTTTGTTTTCTCGGCCGCTGCGCTGGCTGAGGGCGAGGCGGTCAATTACTCGGTGACGACCGGCCTGCCGACCGACAAGACCGAGCAGAAGCTGCTGGCCGTGCAGTTCGACAACACGGCGGCGGCGCGTCCCCAGATCAACATGATCGATGCGGACGTCATCTACGAGGGCGAGATGTGGCAGGGCGGCTACACCCGCTACACCGCGATCTTCAACGACACCATTCCGGAGACGGTCGAGGCGACCCGCTCCGCCCGCATCATGCACATCGACATGGCGCTGGACTGGGACGCGACGTTCGTCCACTTCGGCGGCCAGCAGATGGCCGGCTCCAGCGTCTATGACTACAGCAAGACCGTGCCGCTCAAGGGCCGCTACGACGGTCTGTCCGACGGCGTGAACTTCTACCGCGACAAGAGCCGCGTCGCGCCCTACAACGTCGTGACCCGCCTCAAGCAGATCTACGACGGCCTGGATGAGACCAAGGCGACCACGCACACCCCGCTGACCTTCAGCGCCGACGCGTATACCGTCAAGGGCGACGACGTGAAGGTGTTCCGCATCGGCTACAGCCAGAGCTTGGGCTACTATCCGTCCTATGAGTACAACGCTTCCGAGGGCGTGTACTATCGCTACTACAACCGCGCCAGCCAGCTCGACGGCAACGGTCAGCAGTACACCTGCGCCAACGTCATCGTCATGCAGGCCGACTACAGCTGGTATAACGGCGCGCCCGAGCGCCCGATCGTGGCGCTGACTGGCAGCAACAAGTGCGACTACTTCATCGACGGCAAGCACTTCACCGGCACCTGGACGCGCGACAGCGTGACCTCCAGCACCACCTACTATGATGCGGACGGCAACGTCGTCGTGTTCAAGCCCGGCAAGACCTTCATCCAGCTCATCAAGAAGGCCGAGGAGCTTGAAATCGCGCAGTAATCCGCCATACTGAACAGACGGAAGCGGCTCATTTCAGTCGCTTCCGTTTTTCGTGAAGGGAAGATATTCATGCGGCAGCATACCGTGCCGGCAGGCGTGCCGGAAACAGGTCTCAAGAGTTATCTCACGCGTGCGTTTCCGGCGTGGCCGTCCTGGCTGATCCGCGAGACGCTCAAGAAGAAGGACGTGCGCGTCAACGGCGCAAAAAGCGGCGCGGAAGCCGTCGTCCGCGCGGGCGATACGCTTTCCATCTATGTGGACGACAAGTATTTCGAAGCGCCGCTTCAGGTGATCTATGAGGACGGCGACTGGCTCGTCGTCGATAAGCCCGCGGGCGTGCCGGTCGATTCGGACGGGCGCGGCGTGGGCGGCGATACCATGCTGGCGCGTCTGACGGCACATTGCCCCTCGGCGCGGCTGTGTCACCGGCTGGACACGGGCACGGGCGGCGTGCTGATCGCGGCCAAGAACGATCGGGCCGAGCAGGCGGCGCTCAGGGCCTTCGCCGCGCACGATCTCGTCAAGCTGTACCGCTGCATCGCCGTCGGACACCCCCCGCGCGAGGAAGCGCGGCTCACGGCGTATCTCGTGAAGGACGCGAGCGCGGCGAATGTGCGCATACTGGATCATCCCGCGCCCGGCGCGCTCTCGATTGAGACGCGCTATCGGCTCATCGAAGCGCGGGATGGACTGTCGCTGCTCGAGGTGCGCCTGATGACCGGCCGCACGCATCAGATCCGCGCGCACCTGAGCCATGTCGGCCTGCCGCTCCTGGGCGACGACAAGTACGGCGACCGCGAGGAAAACCGGCGCCGGCGCGTTTCGCAGCCGCAGCTGTGGTGCGTGAAGATTTCGCTGCTGGGGCACACGTTTGAGAGCAGGCCGCGCTTTTCCTGCCGCGCGTTTGAATGACGGGCACAGGCTTGAGTGCGCTTGAAATTTCAGCGTTTTTTCGCTGACTCTCGAGTGAATTCCCCCTGATTGAGCGCCACTGAACGCGCGGGCTTTTACCGTGAAGCCGGATTGAGACTCTTCAGGCTCCCAAGTTTCCGCGGAGAACCGCGGCGGTTTGAGCCAAAGGGACTCAAGCGCCGCGCCTTTACGAAAAGTCTGCAGGGCTTGTGATCCTTCCTTTTCAGGTCCATTCCGCGCGCACATTGCAAATTCCCTGCGCGGCTGTTTCAGCGTGCCGGAACGGCGGCCGTCAAATCCGAGGGACTTGCGTCTGCTGAAAAGGCTTGCCCGAATCGACCGCCCTTGACAGACGTTTCGGCTTGTCTTTCGCGGCGCGCAGCGTCTAAAACGCACTCCTTCCGTCATAGGATCTTGAGGACGGGAGGAGGTTTTTTCATGCTCAGGAATGATTATCGCCGGGCGCTGATCATGATGCGCAGCCTGCGCGCGGGCATTGCGGGCTATGTCCGGCTGGAGCGGCGTACGCTGATCGGCACGATGCAGTTCACCGTGACCGGCGCGCGCGAGGACGAACTGCTCTATGCGCTCCTGCTCTATCAGGTCAACGGCCTGTGGTACGCGCAGCCGATCGGCCAGCTCGGCCCGGCGCGCTACGGTCAGTCGGGGCTGGTGTACCGCTTCGATCCGCGCTCTATCGAGGGGCGCGCGCTGGAGGATTACACGCTGGTCGCGGTGGCGTCGCTGGAAGACGGCGTGTGCGATCTGGTGCTGGCCGGTTTTCTCAACGGCTCGCGGGAGGTCGACTGGCCGCAGGTGCGTCAGGCAGTCTGCCAGAGCTTTGCCACGAGCGGCACATCCGACCGGCCGCTGGTCGATCAGGGTGCGCCCATTCCACCGATCTGTACGCCGGACTGCTGTCAGATCTGCCCGGACGGCGGCGCGGCGTCGCTGCCGCTCAATCCCGATCGCCCGGTTGTGGACGGCGGCGCGGCGTCGCTGCCGCTGACTCCCGATCGTCCGGTTGTGGACGGCGGCGCGGCGTCGCTGCCGCTGACTCCCGATCGCCCGGTTGTGGACGGCGGCGCGGCGTCGCTGCCGCTCAATCCCGATCGCCCGGTTGTGGACGGCGGCGCGGTGTCGCTTCCGCTTGCGGACAACGCGCCTTCCGCGACGGACGGCGAGAGCGAGCCGGTCGAGAGCGCGGCGGCTGTGCCCACATTTTCGAGCGAGCCGCGGGCGGCAAATGAAGCGGCCGTATCTGAAGCGCAGTCTCGGCAGGAAACCGCGCCGCACTCCGCCGGTCAGGCAGAAGCGCGCGGCGATACCTCGCAAAGCGCTGATGAGCCGGTTCAGCCGAGCGCTGAGGCGCAACACAGCGCCGTGCCGCAGTCCGTCGGGCAGACTCGGGAGGGCGGCGATGCGCCTGAAAGCACAGATTCGGCGGAAGCCATAGACGGCGCGTCGCCCGATGCGTTCGACACACCGGCGCAGGACGGCGCGCGCCCCGACGCGTTCGATACGCCGGCGCGCCTGAATACCGGCGACGACTGCGAAAACGGCTGCGCGGCTGCGGAGCTTGACACGGACAGCGACAATCCGTGGCCGGCCTGCATCGAGCCGCTGAGAAGGCTCTACAGAACGCGCGCGTCCTGCCGACCGTTCGACGCGGAGGGCTTCGTGCTGATCAAGGCGCCGATTGCGCCCGAGACGGGGCTGGATCACTGCATCGCGGGGCTGTCCTGCGCGGGCGGCAAGCCCGATCGCGTGCTGTACGGCATACCGGCGCGCTATACGCCGGAGCCGCCGCCCGGTCTGGAGGGCTATGCCTGGCGCGGCGATACAGGCAGCGGCTACTGGGTGATCGTCCGGCCGGTGTGCTGAGGGGGAACAAGGGAGGGGAGGACGCGCGTCCTCTCCTTTTAACATTCGGCGTTTGGAACGAATCCCCGCATCGGCGCGTCAAAAATTGGGAATAACAGAAGGAGAAAGACGGCTATGAAGAGAAACATACAGAGAGGAGTGCGCGCGATGATCGCTCTTATGGCGGTGCTGGGCGGCGTTTCGATCCTTTATTATGTCGCGCTGGCGATGTATCTGGGCTTTAAGGCGGGCTTCGAGCTGTTCTGGCTGGCGCTGGGCGCGCTGTGTCTGGGCGCGGCGTTTGGGCTGAGCCGGCTCAGTCCGGCGGCGGCGCGCGGCGCGTCGGTCGCGCTGGGCGTGCTCATGGCGGCGGCGCTGATCGTCGTCATCGGCGTGGAGAGCCGAATTGTTGCGGGCAGTCTGGCCGCGCCTGAGCCGAACGCGGATTACGTCGTCGTGCTGGGCGCACGCGTCAAGGAGAGCGGCCCGTCGCGGCTCCTGAACGAACGCATCGGCAAGGCGGCGGAATATCTGCGCAATAATGAAAACACCGTGGCGATACTGTGCGGCGGGCAGGGGAAGGACGAGCCGATGACCGAGGCGCAGGCCATGTACAAGGCGCTCATCGCGCGCGGCATCGACGCGGATCGCCTGCTGATCGAGGATCAATCGACCAACACGACTGAAAATCTCAAAAACGCCGCGGCCATGATGACCTCAAAGGACGCGTCGGTCGTCGTGACCACGACCGGCTATCATATGTACCGCGCGCTGGCCGTCGCGAGGGAAGCGGGGCTGACCCATGTCAGCGGCAACTCGTCGGCATGCGCGCGCCTGACGCTGGTCAATTACTATATGCGCGAGTTTTTCGCCGTAGCGCGCGACTGGATCCTGTAAGGAGGAACAAAGGATGAACGACTGGACGGACAGACTGAACGCGGCCATGGAGGCGGCGCGCCGCGCAGGCGCAATGCTGCGCGGCCGTCGGGATTTTCACGTTGAAAACAAATCGGCCAAGGATTTCGTGACCGACGCCGACCGCGCCTCGGAGCAGATGATCATTTCCGAGCTGAGCGCGCGCTATCCCGAGGACGGCTTTTACGGCGAGGAGGGCGGCGTGCGGAAAAAGAGCGAGGGCATGTGGGTGATCGACCCGATCGACGGCACGACCAACTTCATCAAAAACATTCCGCTCTACACCATATCGATCGCCTATCTGCGCGCGGGCGATGTGGTCGCGGGCGTGGTCTATGCGCCGGCGCTGGACGAGATGTTCTCCGCGGTCAGGGGCGGCGGCGCGTTCCTGAACGGAAAGCCGATTCATGTGTCCGATGTGACCGATCCCGGCAGCGCCGTGACGGCGATGAGCTTTGCCGCGCGCGTGCCGGACGTGTCGAAGCGGCTCATGGGGCTGCTGGCCGAAATTCTGCCCGAGGTCAACGATTTCCGGCGCATGGGCTCGGCGGCGTTCGATCTGTGCTGCGTGGCGTGCGGCCGCGTGGACGCGTATTTCGAGCCGTGCCTGAATATTTACGACATCGCCGCGGGCGTGCTGATCGTCCGCGAGGCGGGCGGGCGCGCCGGCGGCTGGCAGGACGAGGACTGCCTGATCACCGGCAACGTGATCGCCGCGCCGCCGCAGCTGTACGGCTTCTTCCATGAGCGGCTGCGCCTTTCCTGAAAAGCACGTTTCGCTTGCCGAACGCGCGCAAACGTGCTATAATAGGGGCAATGACATTACGGGAGGACATCATAATGTACGTTTATCGCACGAAGGGCACCTGCTCGCAGGGCATTGAAATCGAAATGGACGGCCGCACCATTAAGTCCGTTCACTTCATCGGCGGCTGCACCGGCAACACGCAGGGCGTGGCGCGGCTGGCGGCCGGCATGGACATCGACGAGGCCATAGCGCGTCTCAAGGGCATACAGTGTCGCGGCGGCACGTCCTGTCCCGATCAGCTGGCGATCGCGCTCATGCAGATCAAGGACGGCACGGCGACCGTCGCCAAATAAGACCGATGAAATAGAAGTCCGCATCCTCGCGCTTCATGGGGACGCGGGCTTTTTTAGACAGTCGCACGCATAAATATACAAACTTATTGACGGTGCAGGCATTTCGCTGCATCAAAATGCAATCTGGAATTAAGAAAAGCGCGCTTGAGCGTCTCCCTGCGGCGTGATAGACTATGCGGTAAAAAGAAACAAAGGGTGAGGATTATGAAAGCCGCAAGGCTCAAAAACAGTCTTTTGCTGGTGCTGGTCGCGCTGATCTGGGGCGTCGCGTTCGTGGCGCAGAGCGAGGGCGCGAAGGACGTGGGGCCGTATACGTTCAACGCCGTGCGCATGATCATCGGCGGGCTGGTGCTGCTGCCCTGCATAAAGGTCATGGACGCGGTCAGGGCGAAGGAGCCGGATGCGTCGCGTGAAAAGGGCGGAAAGGCGCTGTGGATCGGCGGGCTGTGCTGCGGCGTTGTGCTGTTTCTGGCCAGCACGCTCCAGCAGGTGGGGCTGCTGTATACGACGGCGGGCAAGGCGGGCTTCATTACCGCGCTGTATATCGTGCTCGTGCCGATCCTCGGCCTGTTCTTCGGGCGCAAGACCGGCGCGGCGCTGTGGATCAGCGTGGCGCTGGCCGTTGTGGGAATGTACTTTTTGTGCATGACCGGCTCGCTGTCGCTGGGGCGTGGCGAGGCGCTGTGTATGCTCTGCGCGCTGTTTTTCGCCGTGCATATCACGGTGATCGATCATTTTTCACCGAATGTGGATGGCGTGCGGATGTCCTGCATACAGTTTTTCGTGTGCGGCGGCTTGAGCGCCGTGCTGATGTTCCTCTTTGAAAAGCCGGATATTCACAAGATCGCCGCGGCGTGGCTGCCGATTCTCTATACGGGCGTTTTGAGCAGCGGCGTGGCCTACACGCTGCAAATCGTGGCGCAGAAGAACGTCAATCCCACCGTAGCTTCGCTGCTGATGAGCCTTGAATCGGTGTTCTCGGCGCTGGCGGGCTGGGCGATCCTCGGGCAGGGGCTGAGCGGCCGCGAGCTGTTCGGCTGCGCGCTGCTGTTCGCGGCCATCATACTGGCGCAGCTGCCCATCGGGAAGCGGAAATGGGCATAACAAATACAGGCGGCTTTCCCCCAGGCGCGGGAGAGCCGCTTTTTATCGCGCAAAGCAACAGAAACTTGCTTGAACGGCGCGTCGAAGCATGATAAAGTAGAAAGCGCTGAGTTCAAAAAACGAAGGGAAGTTGAGTTATGGCGCTGTTTGACGGCATTGTCATCGTATCGGATCTGGACGGGACGTTCCTGGGCAAAAACAGCCGGATCGTGCCGGAAAATATGGAAAAAATCCGCTATTTTCAGCAAAACGGCGGTCGCTTCACCGTGGCGACGGGCCGCGAGTATATCCTCATCGAGCATGACATCCCGCCCATCGGCAAGATCTGCAATTTCCCCGCGATCGGCTGCAACGGCTCGTATATCATCGATCTCAAGACGCACGAAAAGCTGCGCGAGGTCTTTCTGGACGACCGCGCGCTCGATCAGACGATGCTCAGGATCGTTTCCACCTTTCCGAATGTGGGCTTTCGCATCAGCATGAAGGACGACAACTACTATCTTCCGCACATGTATCCGGGCGCGGAGTGGATCAACTATTACGCGCCGGAGCGCATGCGCGAGGTGCCCTTCGACAAAATGCCGCGCGGCGGGTGGTACAAGGTGGCCTTCGACGGCCCTGCGGACGAGATCGACGGCGCGGCGGAGATGCTCCGGCAGCTGGACGAGCGCTTCGTCAGCGTGCGCGCCTCGGAAAACATATTGGAGATTCAGCCGTCCACCGGCACGAAGGGCGCGATGCTGGGCTATATGCGCGAACTGATTGGACACGGCACGCTCTGGGCGATCGGCGATTATGAAAACGACGTCGCCATGCTGAAGGCCGCCGACCGCCGCGCCGTGCCGCAGAACGGCCTGCCTGTGCTGAAGAATCTGCCCGGCGCCGTCGTGGTGTGCGATCACGATCAGGGCGCGATTGCGGGTCTGATCGACCATATCGAAAGCGAGCTGAAGGCATGAAGGCTGAACTGAAGCGGCGCTTTGCCGCGCTGGCGCTGATTTTCGCGCTGCTCATTGCGCTCTCGGGCTGCGCGGCGCTGGGCGATCTGAATGATCTCGGCGCGCTTCTGCCTGCGCCGAGTGAAGCGGCAGATACCGTATCCGAACGCGACGCGGCCTATACCTCAAAGGACGACGTGAGCGCGTATCTGCTGTTGTACGGCGAGCTGCCCTCCAACTACATCACCAAATCGGAAGCCCGCGCGCTGGGCTGGCCGGGCGGCGATCTGTGGGCGTACGCCGAGGGCATGAGCATCGGCGGCGACCGATTCGGCAACCGCGAGGGGCTGCTGCCCGAGGACGACGTGTATTACGAGTGCGATATCGACTATCACGGCGGCGCGCGCGGCGCGAAGCGGCTCATCTACTGTCAGGATATTGAGCATATCTACTACACGAGCGACCACTATGCGAGCTTTGAAACGGTTTATCCGTAAGGGGGCGGCGATATGATCGTGCTGGACGGCGACGCCATGCGCGCGCGCGCCGAGGCCTACGCTTATCTGCGGGAAAGGCTGGCGCTGCCCGCGCATTTTGGCGACAATCTGGACGCGCTTTACGACGCGCTGACCGACTGGCCGGACGCGCAGGCGATTGAGTTTTGCGGCTATGACGAGAACAGCGCCTTCCATCGCGCGCTGTACGACGTGCTGCGGGACGCGGCGGCCGAGCGGGGCTTTGAACTTCACAGGCTATGAAAAGTAAAGCGCCCGAGGGGAGAACGGCTTCCCTCGGGCGCTTTTTGCAGAAAAAATCGGTTGACAAACGCCTGAAAATGCAAAATAGAGGCCATTCCCCCCATATTCGCTTTGCGAGGGGTGTGATTTTGCCAGTGAAAAATGCTATTCTTGTCCCGAAGAGACAAAGGAGGTTTCAAAAATGGATCAAATCGCCATAGGGAAGTTCATTGCAAAAAAGCGCAAGGAACAGAATTTGACTCAGGAGCAGCTGGCCGAACGGCTGGGGATTTCAAACAAAACCGTTTCCAAGTGGGAAACAGGGAAGTGTATGCCCGACTATGCCGTGGTCAGGAGCCTGTGCGAGGAATTGAAGGTCACTGTTTCCGAGCTGATGGACGGCGAAGAAGCCGGCGATAAAAGCGTTCGCGCGTATGACGATGAACAGATCCTCGATCTGCTGAGGAGAACGCAGGAGCTGGAAAAGCAGAAAGTCATGATGAGCGGCGTTATCCTCATCGTCATGGGGATTGCCTTGCAGGCGCTGTCGCACACGCTGGGCGGTTCGGACGTTCAGGACTTTTTCGCAGGCGTTCTGCTGGGGCTGTCTGTCGCTGAAATGCTGGCGGGCGTCTGGGTCATCGCCAAAGGCGCTCGAGGAAAATGATGCAGGGGAGAGATAAATTGTGGTGAAAAGGATTATTGTGCCGCTGGTCAGGATATTTCTGTTCATCGTGGGAATTGCGGCTGTCTGCGCTGGCCGCAGCGAAGCCAGTCAGACGCTGCTGTATGCGGGCGTGACGCTTACTGTCATTGCGTTTCTCCTGTCCTGCATTTCGAGAAAAAGGGACAAATAGCGCGACGGCGGCGCAGCATGACGGGCCGCGGCCGTCCGGAGCACGTTATCTCGGACGAGGAGAAGCACAAAATCAGCGCCGCCCGCAGCCCTGTGCGAACGGCGCTTGCGTTATGCCCATTTCTTTTTGGTTTCGACGACCTTGCCCGCGATGATGAGCCGTTCGAGATCGCTTCCGGCGAAAATCAGCGCCTCGTAGGCGGGGTTGAAGGGCTGGAGAATGACGGTGCCGCCGCGGCGAATGTATTTCTTGATCGTGCCGCAGTCGTCGTCGATCACGGCTACGACGATGTCGCCGCTCTCGGCGGTCGGCTGGAAGTGAACCAGCGCCAGATCGCCGTCGTTGATGGCGGGGGCCATGCTGTCGCCCTTGACGCGCAGATAGAAATAGTCGTCCGGCGTGCCCACGTCGGCATAGTCCACGCCCAGATGCTCTTCGAGCGCCAGACCATTCCAGCCCGCGCGTACGCAGCCGATGATCGGGATGGGGTGAAAGGCGCGCACGGGGATGATGTCCAGCGGCTTGAGCGCGCTGACCGTTTCGTCGTTCCAGCCCATGAGCGCTTCGGGCGTGGTTTTCAGGACGCGCGCAAGCGGCTCCAGCACGCCCGAAGGCAGATTGCTGATCGAGCTGTTTTCATAGCGGTAGACGGTGGCTCTGTTTTTGCCCAGCGCGGCGGCCAGATCGTCGACGCTCAGCCCCAGCTCGAGCCGACGCTTGTGGATGCGCTCGCCAATGGTTTCGCTCCTCATGATTTTCATCCTCCCGAACAGCATCTTTTCGCACTCGTGTTCTATGATGATTATAGCATGATTTTCCGGACAAAACACACTTTTGCCTTTAAGTGTTTGTTAAAAGAACGATTGGTTGGCATAAATGGTAAAATCGTCCCAGACAGGTGCAAAAATGACGCGGCGATTTGGCACTGTTTTTTTATTGAAACGCAGGAAAATACGTGCTATAATAGAAGCGTCAACCGAAAAGGAGGATGAGTCACCATGAAAAAGGCTATGATTGGTTATCAGATGTATTCCGCCCGCGAAGAAGCGGCCGCGGATCTCAAGGGCGTTTTGAAGAAGCTCGCGGCGATGGGCTATGACGGCGTTGAGTTCGCCGGCTTCTATGGCCATACCGCTGAAGAAGTCAAGGCCATGCTGGACGAGACCGGCCTCAAGGCCATTTCCGGCCATCAGGCGATTCCCGAGACGATCGAGGATATGTTCTCGACGATCGCCTTCTACAAGACGATCGGCTGCGAGTATCTGGCCGTGCCGTTCCTGGACGAGGCGCATCGCCCCGGCAGCGAGGGCTTCGCCGCCACGATCAAGAATATCTACACCTTCGGCCGCCTGTGCAGGGAAGCCGGCATCCAGCTGCTCTATCACAACCATGATTTCGAGTTCGTGAAGCTGAGCGGCGAATACGGCCTGGACTTCCTGTATGACGCGGTGCCCGAGTGCCTGCTCAAGACTGAGCTGGACGTTTGCTGGGTGAAGTATGCCGGCGAGGATCCCACCGCCTACATCCGCAAGTATGCCGGCCGCGCGCCCATCGTCCACCTGAAGGACTATGTGGGCCGCAAGGGCGGCAAGCAGCCCTATGCGCTGATCAGCAAGGACGGCAGCGGCAAGGACGACGGCACCGCCGCCGATACCGGCGATATCGAGTTCCGTTTCCGCCCCGTCGGCTATGGCTGCCAGGATGTGGCCTCCGTGCTGAAGGCCGGCCTGGAAGCGGGCGCGGGCTGGTTCATCGTCGAGCAGGATCAGTGGTATGACGCCAATCCGCTGGACGACGCGAAGAAGAGCATCGACACCATCACGGGTCTGAACATCCTGTAATCCGATATGCGAGAAGGGGAGAAAGCCGCGCGCTTTCTCCTCTTTCGTATTTTACGGAGACGCTGTCCAGCCTGCTGCGCCGTCCGGCCGACTGTGCGGGCGCGCTCGCGCGGCGGTTCAGCGCCTGAAGCATATTACAACCACTAAAAACGGAGAGGGCGATAAGGCTCTCTCCGTTTTGACGGTTCTTTTGACGTGCGTTTCAGAAGCTCTCTATACGGCGTTTTTTTCGCCGTTGCCGCGCGCAAAGCCATTAAGATTTGGAAAAAACGCGCGTATAGGCTTTTTCACTGTTTTAGACGCGTGTCAGTCGTTGGCCGTGGCCACCAGCGCCGCGCCGGTGCCCGCAATGTCGGCGCAGATCACGTCGCCTATGGCGATGGGCGCGCTTATGCTGAGCGTGCGGATGGCCGCCAGCACGGCGGGAATGTCGGCCTTGGGCACGGCGGTCGCCGTCTTGACCGAGCAGACGGGGCGGCGGCCGTTCTCCACGCGCACGGACGACGTGACCACGCGGGTGGGGCAGGTCATTTCCTGAACGCCGTATTCGCGGCCGCGCGGGCAGGTGTTGCCGGTCACGGTGCAGCCGTTTTCATCCTGCGTCACGGACAGATGGCAGCCCATGGGGCAGCGGATGCAGATCATTTCGCGCTTGTTCATTGCGGACGCGCCTCCTCGATTTCAAGCGTGACGTCGCCGGTGATTTTCGACATGTCCACGCTGATTTTTTCCATTTCGCCGGGCGTCATGATCTGCTTTTTGCGCGTCATGACGACGGTATCGCCGCATTTGACCGCGAGCGTCGCCGGACGATAGGCGCTGCCCACGCGGAAGTAAATGTCGATCTTGCCCTCGGCGGCGGCGCTGATGTGCTGCGGCACGGCGTAGCGCACGCCGTTTACGCCGCGCACGGCGTACTGCGCGGACGGCTTCAGCGCGCCCTGCACATACGCGGCGGCGGCGCGTCCGGCGATCATGGCTTCGGCCGATACGTTGTCCACCAGATCGTGGACGTGCAAAACGTTTCCGCAGGCGAACACGCCGGGGATCGAGGTCTGCCGGTGCTCGTCGACAACAGCGCCGTTGGTTACGGGGTCCATCTGAACGCCCGCCGACTGGCTCAGCTCGTTCTCGGGGATCAGGCCGACGGAGAGCAGCAGCGTGTCGCAGTCGTAGGTGATCTCCGTGCCGGGGATGGGGCGGCGCGTGGCGGGATCGACCTCGGCCACCTCGACGCCCTCGACGCGCTCGCGGCCGATGACGCGCGTGACGGTGTGGTTGAAGTAGAGCGGAATGCTGTTGTCGGTCAGGCACTGCACGATATTGCGGTTCAGGCCGGAGGAATAGGGCATCAGCTCGACGACCGCCTCCACCTTTGCGCCCTCCCAGGTGAGCCGGCGCGCCATGATGAGGCCGATGTCGCCGCTGCCCAGTATGACCGCGCGTTTGCCGGGCATATAGCCCTCCATGTTGACCAGCCGCTGCGCGCAGCCCGCCGTGTAAACGCCCGCCGGCCGCGTGCCGGGGATGTTCAGCGCCCCGCGGGTGCGCTCGCGGCAGCCCATGGCGAGGATCACCGCGCCCGCCTGAATTTCGATCAGCCCCTCGGCGGCGCTCACGGCGAGAATTTTCTTATCGGCGCTCAGATTGAGCACCATGGAGTCGGTCAGCACCTCGATGCCGGTGTCCCTGAGCTTTGCGATGAAGCGGCCGGCGTACTCGGGGCCGGTCAGCTCCTCGCCGAAAAAGTGCAGGCCGAAGCCGTTGTGGATGCACTGCTGGAGTATGCCGCCCAGCTCCCTGTCGCGCTCTATGATGACGACGCTCTTTTCCGGCGCGGCGGCGTGCGCTTCGAGCGCGGCGGCCAGGCCGGCGGGGCCTCCGCCGATCACGGCGATGTCAAACGATCTGTTCATGGCTCAGACCTCCTTCAGCTTTCCGGCGAGCAGCTTCGATTTGCCGCCGAATTTCGTCAGCTCGGTCATGGGGATATTCAGCTCGCGGGCGAGTATGTCCATCACGCGCGGCGAGCAGAAGCCGCCCTGGCAGCGCCCCATGCCGGCGCGGGTGCGGCGCTTTACGCCGTCCAGAGAGCGCGCGCCGCGGCGAATGGCCTCGACGATTTCGCCCTCGCTGATGGTCTCGCAGCGGCAGATGATGCGGCCGTAGCGCGGATCCTTCGCGATGAGGGCGGCGCGTTCGGCGTTATCGAGCTTGCGGAACTCGGGGATGGCATGGCGGATCGGATTGTAGTCGGCCTTCTCGTGCATGACCAGTCCGGCGACGTGCAGCAGCCGGTCGATTTCCTCGGCGATGGCGGGCGAGGAGGTCAGGCCCGGCGAGCAGATGCCCGCGGCCTGTATGAGACGCGGCTCGGCCTTCGAAATGCCGATCACGAAATCGCCGGTCGAGGGCTGGGCGCGCACGCCGGCGAACGACGTGATGACCGCGCGCAGATTGACGTCCGGCACGCTCTTTTTCGACATTTTCGTCAGCTGAGCAATGCCCTCGGCGGTGACGGCGGTGTCGCGCTTGTCGTCCATGTCCACGGCGGTCGGGCCGATGAACATATTGCCGTCCACGGTCGGGGAGACCAGTATGCCCTTGCCCAGCTTGGAGGGCGTTTGGAAGATCACGGTTCTGACGCAGGTGTTCTTGCGGTCGAAGAGCATATATTCGCCCTTGCGCGGATGCACGCTGAACGAATCGTCGCCCAGCATGCGGCTCACCTCGTCGGAGAACACGCCGGCGGCGTTGACCACATAGCGCGTCTCGATCTCCTCGCCGCCCGCGGTGACGACGATTCCGTTCTCCTCGCGGCGCATGGCGGTCACGGGGTGGTTCATCAGCCACTTTGCGCCGTTGTCGCGCGCGTTTTCCGCGCAGGCGATGGTCAGCTGATAGGGACAGGTGATGCCGCCGGTGGCCGCGTAGAGCGCCATGGTCGCCTCCTTCGAGAGGGACGGCTCCAGTTCGCGCGCCTCGTCGCCGGAGATCAGCTTCATGCCGGGCACGCCGTTTTTGAGCCCGCGCTCGTAAAGCGCCTGAAGCGACGCTTCCTCCTCCGCGTTAAAGCCGACGACCAGCGAGCCGACGCGCTGAAGCGGCACGTCCAGATCGCGGCACCAGGATGTGAACAGCGCGTTGCCGCGCACGTTCATGCGCGCCTCGATCGAACCGCTGGGGCAGTCGTAGCCGGCGTGGACAATGGCGCTGTTGGCGCGCGACGCGCCCATGGCCACGTCCTCGGCGGCGTCGATCAGGGCGATGCGCAGGTCGTATCGGGACAGCTGACGCGCGATGGCGCAGCCCACCACGCCCGCGCCGATAATGGCGACGTCATATTGGGGCATTTTCAATCAACTCCTCATTTGCATAAAAAGAGCCACAACAAACCAGAGCCAATCGCATGGATGGACTCAATTTGCTGTGGCTTCTCTCAATACTCTGCCAGCAACTGATATTTTACACGCTGTTCAAGCCGTTGTCAAATTGTAAGACGGTGTTTTTCGATAAATTAACGTTTAACTGGGGACGCTCAGCCGTTCTGCGCGATGTCCCGGCAGATGGCGGCGAGCTGATCGTATTTATTCTCGATGTCGGTGAGCAGCTTCATCTGGTTGCGGGCGCGGATGAGGTTGTGCTCGGGGGAGCGCACCTTGAAATACAGATCGCCGTCGATGTAGTCGGTCAGAAAGCGCATGGCCAGCTCGCAGGTGATGACTTTCACCGACAGCGGCAGCATTTCGATCTCCGCGGGGGTGAGGATGCCGCGCACTTCGCTCAAAAAGCCGCGCGTGAACTGCTCGAACAGCCCCACGTCGATGGACACCTTCGAGAAGTCCTCCTCGTCCTCGGCGGCGGTGGACGCGCCCGAGCGGATGGCGTCGCCGTAATCGTAGAGCGCGCTGCCGGGCATGACGGTGTCCAGATCGATCACGCAGATGGCCTTGTCGGTGGCGTTGTCGATCATGACGTTGTTGATCTTGGTGTCGTTGTGGGTGACGCGCACGGGCAGCTCGCCGCTCTCGAGCTTTTTGACGATCTGGCCCATCATGCGGCGATGATCGAAGAAGAACTCGATCTCGTCGTCCACGGACGCGGCGCGGCCGGCCTTATCGGCGGCCACGGAGGCCACGAAGGCGTAAAAGCGCTTGAGCGTGTTGTGGAAATCGGGGATGGTCTCGCTCAGCTCGGCGGCGGGGAAGTCGGTCAGCAGGCGCTGGAACTCGCCGAACGCGCGGCCGGCCTCGTAGAAGTGCTCGGGCTTTTCGATCTTGTCGTAGGCGGTGGCGTTGTCGATGTAGTTGTAGACGCGCCAGCAGTTCCCCTCCGGATCGCGGTAGAGCGGCGAATCGTCCTTCGTGTGGATGACCTGCAGCATACGGCGGCTGGAATCGACGCCCTCGGCCTCATAGGCCGCCTGAATGTGGCCGGTGACCAGCTCGATATTGTGCATGACGGCCATGGGATCCTTGAAGGCGTAGCCGTTGATGCGCTGGAGCAGATATTCGCGGCGCGCGCCGTCCGGCAGGGCGTAGACCAGATGATAGGTGGTGTTGATGTTGCCGGAGCAGATTTCGCTGCACGAGACATAGCGCCCCTCAAGGCGGAACTGGGGCAGTATGCCCTTGATGGTGTTATAAAGCATGAAAATAATCCTCCAATTTGACGGATCGCGCCTTCCGGGCAAGTGAAAGCGCCTGAAAAAAGCCTTATTATAGAGATACATAACCAGTATACCTCACACGGAGCAGAAAATCAAGCGCGTTCATATAAAATCCAATGGACGTATTGAAATTGCGCGCCGCGGCTGTTATAATGAAGGCGGCGCGTTAAGAGCGCGTTGATTCCTTAAATCAGCAGACATATTGCAGGAGGACGAAAACCATGGCGACGATGACAGTCAATTTCAATAAGCCCGTCGGCCCGATCAAGAAGGTCAACGGCGTGGGTCAGCCGCCGATCTGGGGCGCGGCCTATGACGATCTGTTTCATTTCCTGACCGAGGCGAACATACCGTATTCCCGCCTGCACGACGTGGGCGGTACGTTCGGCGGCGGCCGCTTTGTCGATATTCCAAACGTATTCCCGAATTTCGACGCGGACGAGAACGATCCGGCGAGCTATTTCTTCCCGTACACCGACTGGCTGCTTGCAGCGCTCGACAAGGCGGGCGTGGAGCCGGTCTACCGGCTGGGCGTGGCCATTGAGAACATCGTCGACCGCTACGCCAGCCCGCGCATCTTCCCGCCGAAGGATTACGAGAAGTGGGCGCGCATCTGCGAACACATCATCCGCCACTACACCGAGGGCTGGGCGAACGGCTATCATTTCAAGATCAATTTCTGGGAGATCTGGAACGAGCCGGACAACAGCTTCGATCTCAGGGAAAACGCCATGTGGCAGGGCAGCAGGGAGGATTACTACCGCCTCTACGAGGTCACGGCGCGCCATCTGAAAAAGTGCTTCCCGCATCTCAAGATCGGCGGCTTTGCCAGCTGCGGCTTCTATGCGATCACCGAGGAGAAGCCCAGCCCGCGCCAGCAGTATTTCGTCGATTTCTTCACCGGCTTCCTCGAGTGGATTTCCTCGGAGGAGCACAAGGCGCCGCTGGATTTCTTCTCGTGGCACAGCTACGCGGACGTCGAAACCACGATGATCCACGCCGACTACTGCCGCAGGACGCTCGACAGCTATGGCTTTGCCGATGTGGAGACGCAGCTCAACGAGTGGAACCCCTCGCCGCGCGTGTTTGGCCTGATGCAGCACGCGGCCTATGTGGGCGGTATGCTCTGCGCCTTCCAGAACGCGCCGGTGGACACCGCCTGCTTCTATGACGCGCGCATCGGCACGTCCGAATACGGCAGCCTGTTCAACCCCATCACGCGCCAGCCCTACGCCGATTACGACGCGTTCGTGATGTTCGGCCGGCTCCTTCAGCTGGGCGAGCAGGTCGCGCTCGACTGCGACCGCGCGGGCGTTTACGCCGTGGCCGCGACAAACGGCGAGAAGAAGGGGATCATGATCGTCAATACGAAGGGCGGCTGCTCGATCGATTTGACGGCGCTGGGCTGCGACCTGGCGCAGGCCGTCTGCGAGGAAACCTCGGCGCACCGCCGCATGGAGAAGAGAGAACTCATTCACGACAACGTCCTGCAGCTGGACGGAGAGACGATGGTCTACATCACGCTGTAAAGAGATATGCAGAAATGGCTTGACAACATCATAAAAGGCGAAAGCGAAAATCACATCCTGCCCTTTCTCTGGATGATGGGCGAGGACTGGGAAAAGACGAAGCGGCAGATCCACCGCATCCACGACTGCGGCGTGAGCGCCATGTGCCTGGAATCGCGCACATTCGAGGACTTCTGCGGCGAGACATGGTGGGAAACGCTCAAAAAGGTGCTGGCCGAGGCCCGCGCGCTGAATATGAAGGTGTGGATTCTCGACGACAAGCACTTTCCCACCGGCATGGCCGTGGGCATGGTCGAGAAGAAATATCCCGAAAAGCGGCGGCTGCATCTGGCCGAGCAGCACACCGACGTGATCGGCCCGCGCCGCGCGGACGTGCTGATCAAGGGCTTCACGCCCGAGGATCGCTTCGTCGCGGCCTATGCCGTCAAACGCAGCGGCTATGACGAGGCGCTGGACATGAGCGCGCGCATACTGCTCAAGGTCGATGAGAGCGGACATTTCGTGTCCTGCGATCTGCCCGAGGGCTGCTGGCGCGTGTTCTCGCTCTGGCTGACGCACGCCGGCGCGTGGGGGCCGAAAACGCCTTACATCAATATGCTGGACGCGTCCTCCGTGGACGTGCTCATCGAGGCGGTCTACGAAGCGCATTACAGCCATGTCGGCGAGTATTTCGGCAGGGAGCTGGTGGGCTTCTTCTCGGACGAGCCGTGCATCGGCAACGCCAACGTATTCGGCTCCATGCCCAGCCGCGGCTTTTACGATTCGAAGCCCGGCCAGCCCGGCCTGGCCATGCCCTGGTGCGCCGACATGTTCGACCGGCTCGCCGCCAAGATGGGACGCGACGTGACCGACATTCTGCCGCTCCTCTGGTATGAGGGCGAGGGCAGCGTCGAGCTGCGCGAAGCGTATATGGACGTTGTGTCGACGCTCTACGGCCAGCGCTTCACAAAGCGCGTGGGCGACTGGTGCCGCGCGCACGGCGTTATGTACATCGGCCACATCATCGAGGATCAGAACGCGCACGCCCGTCTGGGCTGCTCGGCGGGGCACTACTTCCGCGCGCTCGAGGGGCAGGACATGGCCGGCATAGACATCGTGCTGCATCAGGTCATGCCCGGCTTTGCGCATCACGTCAGCTCGGCCATCTGCGCGGGGCATCGCGCCGATCCGGCGTTCTTCCAGTATGTGCTGGGCAAGCTTGCGCCGTCGCTGGCGCACATCCGGCCGCATATGAACAACCGCGCCATGTGCGAGGTGTTCGGCGCGTACGGCTGGGCGGAGGATTCGGCCATGATGAAGTGGCTGATCGATTACCTGCTGGTGCGCGGCGTGAACTGGTTCGTGCCGCACGCCTTCTCGCCGATTTATCCCAATCCGGACTGCCCGCCGCATTTCGACGCGGACGGCGAAAACCCGCAGTTCGAAGCTTTTGCAAAGCTGATGCGCTACACCAACGCCATGAGCACGCTTTTAGACGGCAACCGCGTGGCGCGCATCGCGCTGCTCTATCACGCCGAGGGCGAGTGGTCGGGCAGGGAATGTATGCTGGATGACTGGCCGGCGGTCGAGCTGCTCGATCATCAGCTGGATTTCGACATCGTGCCGGCCGACGAGCTGAAAACCGCCGTGTTCGAGAACGGGCGCTGGCTGGCGGGCAGCGCCGCCTACGACGCGCTGGTCGTGCCGTACGCCGAGTATCTGCCGCAGTTCGTGCTGGACGGCCTTGAGGTGCTCAGGGAGCACGGCGTTACGGTCATCGAGGTCGATCGCGCGACGGAGAACGCGCCGGTGGAGGTCGTGCCGCTTGAACGTCTTGCCGGCGAGCTGATCGCGCGCGGAAAGGCCGATATTACGCTCGAAACGCCCTGCACGCTGCTGCGCTATATGCACCAGGAAAAGGCAGACGGCAGCCATTTGTTCATGTTCTTTAACGAGGCCACCGACCGCCGCGCCGAGACGGTCGTGCATCTGCCGGTGCGCGGCGCGTATACGCTGCTCGACTGGCAGGGCGGAAAGGCCCGCAGCCTGACGGCGGAGGACGGCCGTGCGGCCGTGTCGCTCGCGCCGTACGAGTCGGTCGTGCTGGTCTTTGACGGCGCGGACGCGGCGCAGTCTCCGGCGGAACCGGCGCTCGAGCCGGAAGCGCTCGAGATGCTCTGGACGATCGAAACCGCCGACTGCACCGATATGACGCGCTATGCGCTGCTGGCCGAGAACAGTCCGCTGCGTACGGTCGAAAAGGATATCTGGGATTTCGCCGGGCGCATCCGCTATACGGCGCGGCTTGACGATCTCGAAAACGCCGCCGCGCTCGAGCTGGACGAGGTGGGCGATTCGGCGCAGGTGTATCTGAACGGCCAGTGCGCGGGGCATCGCATCTGCCCGCCCTACCGCTTCGATCTGAGCGGGCTGGGCAGAAAGGGCGGCAACACGCTCGAAATCGTCGTCTCCACGACGCTGGCGCGCAGGCAGCGCGATGCGTTCTCGACGTTCGTCGCGATGAACCGGCCCGGACTGGGCGGCCGCGTCACGCTCTGGCGCAAAAAGTAATATCGTATAGTATAAATGAAAACGGACGCTCCTTCTCGCAATGAGAGGAGCGTCCGTTTTTGTCATGAGGGCGGGCGCTGACAGGCTTCCGTTCAATGGGAATGCCAGCACGCAAATCCTCAGACGGGGTAACTGCGAAGCGCAGAATGCGATCGTCAGAGCCTGAAGGGCAGCAGCGGCGCAATCACAAAGGCCAGCGCGCAGCCGCTGAGCGTCATGATCAGCATTTCGGCGGGCCTTCTGCGCAGCACGACCAGCGCGGCGATGAAAACAGCCGCCTCAACCGGCGAAACCGCGTCCACATAGAACCAGCCGAATGAAAACGTCATGTCGAACAGCGCCGCGACGATAAGCGTCGAGAGCGCGAGCGCGATCCGTCCCCGCCCTGCGGCATACCAGCAGAGGACGGCGGGAATCGGGGAGAGCAGCGTCAGGCCGAACCAGATCATGGCGTAGCGCGCGGGAAAAAAGCCGGCGATCAGCGCGGAATAGAGATAGTAGGCCGCCGTCATGCCCGCGAAAAAGGCGAACACATTGAACGCGGCGCGGCGGGGCGAGGGCGCGTAAACCGACAGCCCCAGCCCGATCAGCGCCCATATGCCGGCGCGGCTGAACACGTTGCGCAGATCGAGCCGCTGAAGCAGGAAGGGCAGCGCGTTCGACGGCGTGCAGTCCAGCGCCTTGGCCACAGCGCCCATGCCCGCGCCGAGGAGCAGAACGAGCAGCGTGCAGACAATGCGCGTCCCGAGCGGCAGCGGCGCTCCGGGCGCTCGAACGGCGTTCAGACGGCGCAGCGGATCAGCCATCGTCTCTGAGCGCGCCATAGGGGAAGGAGACGATCAGCAGTCCGTCGCGCACGGATACCTCGGCGGGCTGTCCGATAAAGGCGTTGCTCACGCCGATGGGGAAATCGCAGCCCACGTCCGCGCCGTCCAGCGTGTATTTAAGCCCCCTGATCGTCACGCCGTGCGCCGTGCCGCCGTGCGCGAAGAGCGAGAATATGCCGTCTTTGAGCGGCATGAAGCGAATGGTCTCATTGAAGATGGCGCTCAGGACGCACCCGTCGCCGTAGAGATAGCCGCGGCAGCCCTGGCGCGCCAGCCAGGCGAGGCATTGCAGATTGGCCAGCGTGTGGTCGAGTCGGCCGCCCACGCCGCCGTAGAGGTGAAACTCCCTGTAGCCGCGCTTCAGCCCCACGCGCAGCGCGAACAGCATATCGGTGTCGTCCTTTTCGACGGGCAGGCGATAGACGTTCGGGTGATCGGGCGCGTGGCCCATGGAATCGAAATCGCCGATGACCTCGTCGACGCGCACGCCCCGCTGACAGAGCGCCGTATAGCCCGCGTCGGCGGCGATGACGAAATCCTCCGCGCGCGGCGCGATGGGCGCGTCCTCATAAAAATCGCCCGCTCCGGCGATGATGCAGACCGGTTTCATTGAAAAAGCAATCTCCTTTTGCGGAATGAATGGTTCCATTATAGCCGCGCGTCCCGCGTCTGTCAAGGCGGGGCGGCAAGGAAAAAGGCCGGTACAGAAACCGGCCTTGGGGTTATTCGGATTGCTCTTCGGCAGGGCGCGCGACGCGGATTGTGATGGTTCCGGCCTTTTCGTCGACGAGCTTTTCAAGCTCTTTTGAGGTGCCGTTTTCGTTGAGAAAGCCGGCCTTGCGGGCTTCGGCAGAGCCGATCGTTACGGTGTACGCGGTGATGCGGCAGCCTTTGCGGGATACCTTGTGCAAGATCATTACTTCTTCATCTCCTTGCGAATACGTGCCAGCATAATGACAAGAGCGAGCGAGCTGACAACATTGACGATTTGGACGATCAGCATAAAAGTTTCCATTGACAACGACAGCGGGCAACGCTATAATTTTGAAAGGGGGAAGGGGCTTAAAGCCCCTCCCATCATCTGGTCATCCGATCGATTAATGCGGCCAGCATGTTAATCAATGCAGTGACCAAGCTGATGATCGCCGTGATCAGTGTCATCTCAACGATGCGCTGATTGCGGCGCCTTTCTTTTTTTGTACATTTTTATAGGGCGCTATCAGATAACGGCAGATGTAGCGCCTTACACCTTCAAAACAAAATGGCTCTTGTGGAAATCGATAAGCCCCTCGCCGCGCATTTTCCCCAGCTCCAGCGACAATCCGCTGCGCTCCACCGCGAGATAATCCGCCAGCTGCTGCCGCGAAAAGGGAACGTCGAATTCGTATTTCCCCAGCCGCTGCGCTTCGGCGGAGAGATAGGACATCAGCTTCGCGCGCGTGGTGCGCTGGCCCATGTGCGTGAGCTTTTCGCTGAAGCGCAGGTTCTTCTCGGCCAGCTCGCCCAGCAGATTGCGGATGATCCGGCTGTGATGCGCGCAGGCGGAGGGGCACACGGTCAGTATGCGCTTCACGTTCAAAAACAGCGCGGCGGCGGGCGTTTCGGCGATCACGCTCACGTTCAGCGCCGCGCCGGACGCGCAGGCAAACGCGGCGGCGAAGGTCTGCCCCGGCCCCGCCTTGGAGAGGATGTTGCGGTTGCCCCAGACGTCCTCCTGTATGACCAGCACGCTGCCCGACAACACAAGGCCGATCGATTCGGCCGTATCGCCGGCGCGCAGTATGAAGGCGTCCTTGGGAAAGTCCCTCGTTTCGGCATTGAGACAGGCGAGCATGGCGGTCAGCTCGTCCTCGGAAACGCCCGAAAAGAGCGGTGCGGAGCGGATGACGGACAGAAAATTGTTCATAAAAAACCTCGATGCGTTGAAAATTCAACAGACTTGTTGACTCCATTATACTATAATGAGCGCAGATAAGCAAGGAGGGGACTTCAATGAAGAGACGGATTATTGAAATCGATCGAAATAAATGCAACGGCTGCGGAGCCTGCGCCGCGGCCTGCCACGAGGGCGCGATCGCGATGGTGGACGGCAAGGCGCAGCTGATGCGCGACGACTACTGCGACGGACTGGGCGACTGTCTGCCTGCCTGCCCGACCGGCGCGATTTCCTTTGTGGAACGCGAGGCGGTCGCCTATGACGAGAAGGCCGCCATGGACAACAGGCGCAAAAAGATGCAGGAAAAGATGCGAAAAGAGGGCATGACGCTGCCCTGCGGCTGCCCGGGCACGCAGTCGAAAAAGATCGAGCACGCGGAATGCGCCGGCGCGGCGGTTTCTCATGCGGAGCCGGTCAGCCGGCTGGCACAGTGGCCGGTGCAGATCAGGCTCGTGCCGGTGAACGCGCCGTACTTTGACGGGGCGAAGCTGCTGATCGCCGCCGACTGCACGGCCTACGCCTACGCCGCCTTCCACGAGCGGTTCATCAGGGGGCATATCACCCTCGTGGGCTGTCCGAAGCTGGACGGCGTGGACTATTCGGAGAAGCTCACCGAGATCATCCGAAATAACGACATTAAGAGCGTCACCGTCGTCCGCATGGAGGTTCCCTGCTGCGGTGGGCTGGAGCACGCGGCGAAAACGGCCTTGCAGCGGAGCGGGAAATTCATTCCGTGGCAGGTCGTAACGATTTCCACCGACGGCAGAATACTCGACTGAATTTGAGCGGGCGGGAGGGGGCTTCTAATGGAAAATAAGATGTTTTGTTATCAGTGCGAGCAGACGGCGGGCTGTGCCGGCTGCACGGGAAGAGCCGGCGTTTGCGGCAAGACCGCCGATGCAGCGCGGCTTCAGGATGCGCTGACCGGCGCGCTCATCGGGCTGGCGCGGGCGGCAGACAACAATCCGGACGTGAATATGCTCACATGGCGGCTGATGATCGAGGGGCTGTTTACTACTGTCACCAACGTGAATTTCAACGAAAAGACCATCCGCGCGCTGATCGATCGGGTACACGCGGAAAAGGCGCGGCTCGTGCCCAACTGCGCCGCCTGCACCGCCGCGTGCGGACGCACCAGCGATTACGATATGGCGCAGCTCTGGAACGCGCCGGAGGACATTCGCAGTCTCAAGTCGCTCATTCTCTTCGGCGTGCGCGGCATGGCAGCCTATGCGCATCACGCCATGGCGCTGGGCTATGCCGACGAGGAGGTCAACCGCTTCTTTGCAAAGGCGCTGCTCGCCGTGGGCGACGACTGGGATATGGACGCGCTGCTGCCCATCGTGATGGAGGTGGGCGAGAAGAACCTCAGGTGCATGGCGCTTCTGGACAGGGCGAACACCGAGACCTACGGCACGCCCGCGCCCACGACCGTACCGCTGACCGTCGAAAAGGGGCCGTTCATCGTGATTTCCGGCCACGACCTGCATGATTTGAAGCGGCTGCTGGAGCAGACCGAGGGCAGGGGGATCAACGTCTATACTCACGGAGAAATGCTGCCCGCCCACGGCTATCCGGAGCTGAAAAAGTATCCGCAGCTCAAGGGCAACTTCGGTACGGCATGGCAGAACCAGCAGAAGGAATTTGCGGATATTCCCGCGCCGGTGCTGTTCACCACCAACTGCCTGATGCCGCCCAGGGCCAGCTATGCGGACCGCGTGTTCACAACGGCCGCGGTCTCCTATCCTGAAATGCCCCACATCGGCGAGGACAGGGATTTCACGCCGGTCATTGAAAAGGCGATCGAGCTGGGTGGCTATCCTGAGGACAGGGCGTTCACCGGCATCAACGGCGGCGGTACAGTCATGACCGGCTTTGCACGCGGCGCGGTGCTGGGGGCGGCGGATAAAGTCGTCGAGGCGGTGAAATCGGGCGCGATCAGGCATTTCTTTCTGGTCGCCGGCTGTGACGGCGCGCGTCCCGGCCGCAATTACTATACGGAATTTGTGAAGCAGACCCCGGCCGATACGGTGGTGCTGACGCTGGCCTGCGGCAAGTATCGCTTCAACGACCTCGATCTCGGCACGATCGGCGGTCTGCCGCGGCTGATGGACGTGGGGCAGTGCAACGACGCTTACAGCGCCATTCAGATTGCGCTTGTGCTCGCCGACGCGTTCGGCTGCGGCGTGAACGACCTGCCGCTGTCCATGGTGCTGTCGTGGTATGAGCAGAAGGCGGTGTGCATTCTCCTGACGCTGCTGCATCTGGGCATTAAGAACATTCGCCTTGGCCCCACGCTGCCGGCGTTCGTTTCGCCGAATGTGCTGAATTACCTCGTGGAGAACTTCGGCCTTGCACCCATTACTACGCCGGAGGAGGATCTGAAGCAGTTCCTGAAATAACGGCGTGTATACAGATCGCCGCTCCTCATCGCCGTTCATGGCGGCGGGGAGCGGCGATTATGCGCTGAAAAGGGCGGGGGGAGAGGACTGCCGGGCGGGGAAGCTTTCCGCGTCATGAGAAAACGGCTGGACATGAAGCGCGCGGGCGGTTTGAGGATAATGGATTGATCTGCGAGTCTGAAGCGTACAAAAAGCCCCGCAATCGCGATGACTGCGGGGCTTTCGATGTGACCCATCGGGGATTCGAACCCCGGACACCCTGATTAAAAGTCAGGTGCTCTACCGACTGAGCTAATGGATCGTTTGAGCAACGTATTTTATTATATACGATGCCTGCCAAAAGTCAAGCGATTTTGAAAATATTAACATCATACCATGGCTCTTGCGCCGTCGCAAATGCCTGCCATGGCCTGCCGTGAGAAAGCGATTTCGGCCTTTTAGCCGCGGCGCTGCTGTGATTAGAAGCCGCTTAAATGCTTAGCTGGTAGATTCCGTCGCGGTTCCATTGAAAAGAAAAGGCGCTCAAATCGCGGACAATGCTGAATGCGCCGTCCCGTACTCCCGAAACATAAAAATCGGACGTTCCACCCATGCGGCGCGGAACGTCCGATTGCGTTTTGTTTACCTGATTCCGGCGAGGATCGCGGCGGTTTCGGCCTTGACGCTCTCGATGAACGCCTCGTCGAAGCGCTTTTCCTGAAGCGCCCTGACCACCTTGTCGATCACGCGCGCCGTGGCGACGAAGCCCTCGGCCGTCATGCCCTTCGTGGTCATGGCCGCCGTGCCGATGCGCACGCCCGAGGTTACCTGCGGCGAGCGCTGCTCGTTGGGCACGCAGTTCTTGTTCAGCGTGATATTGCACTCGTCCAGCGCGTTTTGCAGCGCCTTGCCGGTTACGCCCTGACGCGTCAGATCGACCAGGAACAGATGATTGTCCGTGCCGCCGGTCACCAGATCGTAGCCCAGACGGACGAACTCGTCGGCCATCGCCTTGCAGTTGACGATGATCTTCTTCGCATACTCATGGAACGCGGGCTGGCTGTCCTCGATCGCGGCGACGGCTTTGGCGGCGATGACGTGCTCCAGCGGGCCGCCCTGCGAGCCGGGGAAGACCGCGCTGTCGATCTTTTTCGCCAGCTCGGGCTTGCAGAAGATCAGGCCGCCGCGCGGGCCGCGCAGCGTCTTGTGCGTGGTGGTGGTGATGATGTCGCAGCCGGCCTCGAACGGCGAGGGATGGCAGCCCGCGGCCACAAGACCCGCGATGTGCGCCATGTCCACCATCAGA
The DNA here is from genome assembly GCA_934631025.1 of uncultured Clostridia bacterium. Classification (GTDB taxonomy): domain Bacteria; phylum Bacillota; class Clostridia; order Christensenellales; family Aristaeellaceae; genus Firm-10. Next base: position 22,364 of record CAKTXR010000010.1, on the reverse strand, counting down.
TACGCGCCCACCTCGTCGGCGATGCGGCGGAAGGCGGCGAAGTCGATGACGCGGGGATACGCGCTCGCGCCGGTGAGGATCAGCTTGGGATGGCAGGCGAGCGCCTTTTCGCGCACGTCGTTCATGTCGATGTAGCCGTTGTCGTCGGTGCTGTAGAACACCATGTCGTACAGCTTGCCGGAGAAATTGACGGGCGAGCCGTGCGTCAGGTGCGCGCCGTTGTCCAGGCTCATGGAGAGTATTGTGTCGCCGGGCTGCAGAATGGCGGCGTAGGCGGCAAAGTTGGCCTGGCTGCCGCTGTGGGGCTGGACGTTGACGTGATAATCGGTGTTAAAGACCTTTTTCCACTGGTCACGGCAGAGGTTTTCGATCTGATCGACCACATGGCAGCCGCCGTAATAGCGCTTGCCCGGATAGCCCTCGGCATATTTGTTGGTCAGGCAGGAGCCGGTCGCCTTCATCACGTCCTCGCTGACAAAGTTTTCGGACGCGATCAGCTCGATGGTCTGAGACTGGCGCTCCTGTTCAAGACGGATCAAATCAAAGACTTTCTGAACTTCGCTCATTGCGGCAGTATCCCCTTTCAGTGTCGTGTGTTATCAGCCGACGTATATGCAGTATATCAGAGCGGATCGCATCTGCGATGAAAACGGCATTGACTTCCTGTAAAAAAGCCGGCCTTTTTTGCGTCGGCGGTGCTTTTTGTGTTAAGATGATTCCGAACAATCGCGTGAACAGATAAACGGCACACGCCGATAATCCGAACATTGTGCTGCATTTCTCACAAAAACGACTGGATTCGCGCTCAAAACACGGACGATTTCCGAACAACGCTATTTCCGCACGCTCTTCAGATAGCCCGTCGGCGTGACGTCCAGAAGCGCCCGGAACTGCCTTGAAAACGCATTGACGCTCGAATAGCCCAGCTTTTCAGCGGTCTGCGTGACGTTGTAGCGCCCCTCGCGCAGCAGGCGGCGCGCCTCCTCCAGACGCAGCCTGCGGTAGTATTCCATAACGCCCATGCCGTTCACGCGCCGGAACGCGCTCTTGAGCGCCGTCGCGCACAGGCCGGAATGGCGGCAGAGCGCCTCGAATGTCAGGCTGCCGTCCGGATGCTCGCGCATGAGCGCGGCCAGGCGCAGCGTGAGCGCGGAGGCGTCCTCCTCGCCGGTCAGCGGCTGCTGAGCGCTTTTAACGGCGTTCATGCGGGCCTGAGCGTGCGATTCGCCGCGCACCAGCAGTATGATAAGCTGCGTGAGATAGGTCTCGATCAGCTGGCAGGCGGCGAAGGGCGCGCCCTCCAGCGGAATCAGCCGATGCTGATCGGAAATGTCCAGCACCGGCCCGAAGCAGGCCTCGCCCTCCTGAATGATCTGGCGCAGAATCGCCTTTTCGGGCGCGGCGACCAGCAGCACGCGGTGGGCGAGCGGGCGCAGCGGCGAGAGAGAACCGTCGAATGAGAGCACCATGATGTTCGGCCCGGTTGATCCGGCGAGTATCGTGTGAAATTCGCCCGGCCTGTGGAAGAACACCTGTCCCTCGCGCAGCCGCACGATTTCATTGCCCGCGCCGATGTCGGCCTCGCCCCGGTCGATGTAGACCATTTCCCAGAAATCGTGCGCCTCGCCGGGGAATATGTAGCCCGCGGCGAACTGAAAGTAGTGCAGGCTGTACAGCCGCCCCACGCGCAGCGGCCGTTCGATTTTCAGCGGTTCGTAATTCACGTTATTTGCGTCTCCGTTATTATAGTATGAAGCGCGCCGCGGCGCTCCCTTTTCATTTTAGCCGATACAAACTCGAAAAGCAAGAGAAACTGCGACCAAAATGATAAAAAAGCCGTCCAAATTGCTCACGCAAAGCGCGTCGCCGTCTGCTATAATAAAGACAGGGGTCACAAGACGCTCAAAGGAGGAAATCGATTCATGAAAAAAGGCATTAATGTCTGGTCTTTTCCCGCCGGTATGTCCGCCGAGGACTGCATGCGCCTGGCCGCCAGGACCGGCTATGACAGCATCGAGCTGTCTCTGGACGCCGAAGGCCCGCTGAGCCTGAAAAGCAGCGATGAAGAGATTGCTCATTTCCGCGCGCTGGCGGACGAGCTGGGCATTGAGATCAGCTCGCTGGCCAGCGGCCTTTACTGGGGCACGCCCCTGACGCACGACGATCCCGCCGTCCGCGAGCAGGCCAAGGCCACCGTGCGCTTCCAGCTTCATGCCGCCAAGGTGCTGGGCTGCGGCGCGATACTGGTCGTGCCCGGCTGCGTGGGCGCGGATTTCATTCCGGATTGCCCGGTCGTGCCTTATGACGTGGCCTATGACCGCGCGCTCGAGGCCTGCAAAGAGCTGGCCAAGGACGCCGAGGAGGCCGGCGTGGTCATCGCGCTGGAGAACGTCTGGAACAAGTTCCTGCTCTCTCCGCTGGAGACGCGCGACTTTATCGACAAGATCGGCTCCGATTATGTGAAGGTGTATTTCGACATCGGCAACGTGCTGGTGACCGGCTATCCCGAGCACTGGGTGAAGATCCTGGGCAATCGCATCGCGCGCGTCCACGTCAAGGATTTCCGCACGATCGTGGGCAACATCAACGGCTTCGTCGATCTGCTGGGCGGCGACGCGAATTTCCCGGCCGTCATGAAGGAGCTGCGCGCCTGCGGCTACGACGGCTATCTGACTGCGGAGATGAACGGCTTCCCCTGCGCGACGGACGCTGTGGTCGTGCGCACGCTGGATGCGCTTGAGCGCATTGTCGAATGCTGAAGGCGGAGAGCCGGCCGGGCGCGGGGGCATGAAGAAGCCGCGCCCGATGAATGAATGCGTGATCAAACGCCCGCGGGTCTGAAGGCCTGCGGACAGCACAGACACTGGAAAAAAGGAGTTGTTATTATGTTGAAGGTTGGTCTGGTCGGTATCGGGTTCATGGGTCACGGTCATCTGGATCAGTATCTGCGCCTGATGAAGGAGGGCGCGCCGGTCAAGCTGGTCGCGCTGTGCGACGTGGACGACAGGAAGTTCCACGAGCAGTTCACCGGCGGCAACATGGGCGATCTGGGCAAGGCTCAGTATGATTTCTCCCAGTTCCATCTCTATCACGATTTCGACGAGATGCTCAAAAGCGAGGAGCTGGACTACGTCGACATCGCGCTGCCCACCTATCTGCACTGCTATTATACCGTGAAGGCGCTCAATGCCGGCCATCATGTGCTGTGCGAGAAGCCCATGGCCATCAATCCCACCCAGTGCCGCATGATGATCGACGCGGCGAAGAAGAACAATAAAAAGCTCATGATCGCCCAGTGCCTGCGCTTCTGGCCGGCCTATGAGACGCTCAAGCATTACGTCGATTCCGGCGAGTTCGGCAAGCCCGTGTTCTGCTATTTCTATCGCGGCGGCGGCTGGCCCAAGTGGTCCTTCCAGGACTGGCTGCTCGACGAGAACCGCTCCGGCGGCTGCCTGCTGGATCAGCACGTCCACGACGTCGATATGGTCAACTGGCTCTTCGGCATGCCCGAGGCGGTGTCCACGCTGGGCCGCAACGTCAATCCGGGCGGCGGCTTCGACGCGGTGACAACGCAGTATCGCTATGATGGCTTCATCGTCAACACCGCCGACGACTGGTCGATCAACAGCCCCGAGTTCCCCTTCAAGATGACCTATCGCGCCAATTTCGAAAAGGGCGCTGTGGTGTTCGAGGACGGCGCGACCATGGTCTATCCGGTGGACGGCAAGGCGTTCAAGGCCGACGACTGCGGCGGCGACGACGGCTACTACCGCGAGGTGAAGTACTTCATCGACGCGATCCTGAACGACAAGCCCATCGAGACGGCCGACAACGAATCCACCTACCGCACGATCTGCCTGGCCACCGCCGAGCGCAATTCCGCGCTGAACAACGGCGAGTGGACGAGCGTCGAGTGCTGAGAAAACATTGGAGGACAAACGCTATGAAAATGGGTGAAGCGGGCCGCACGATCTATCTGGCCATCATCGGTCTGGGCGGACGCGGCTGCGGCCAGATGAAAACGCTGCTCCAGATGCCCGACGTGAAGGTGCGCGTGGTGTGCGACGTCTATCAGGACCGCATCGAGAACGCGCAGACCATCGCCGAGGAAATTCAGGGCTTCAAGCCGGACGGCGATACCGACTACAAGCGCGTCGTTGCGCGCGGCGATATCGACGCGTGCGTGGTCATGACCAGCTGGACGACGCACATCGCCATCTGCATCGCCGCCATGAAGGCCGGCAAGCGCGTGGCCATGGAGGTCGGCGGCGCAGGCTCGGTGGAGGAGTGCTGGCGCATGGTGCGCACCAGCGAGGAAACCGGCATTCCCTGCATGCTGCTGGAAAACTGCTGCTACAACAGCCGCGAAATGGCGCTGCTCAACATGGTGCGTCAGGGCGTGTTCGGCGAGGTGACCCACTGCCAGGGCGGCTATGAGCACGACCTGCGCGACGAAATCGGCTGGGGCGACGTGCGCCGCCACTATCGTCAGGATAACTTCCTGAACAGAAACGGCGAGCTGTATCCCACCCACGAGCTGGGCCCGATCGCCAAGTATCTGAACATCAACCGCGGCAACCGCATGGTGTCGCTGGTCAGCATGGCAAGTAAGAGCGCCGGCCTTAAGGAGTGGTTCAGGAACAACCGCCCGAATGACGAGGTGACGAATAAGCCCGTCCACGAGGGCGACGTCGTGACCACGCTCATCAAGTGCGCCAACGGCGAGACCATCGTGCTGACCCACGACTGCACCACGCCGCGCCCGTATTCCCGCGGCGGCCGCATTCAGGGCTCCAAGGGCATCTGGATGGAGGACAATCAGTCGATTTATCTGGAGGGCGGACTGTCCGACGCGATGGATGAAAACAGCGCGCCGATCGAGCCGCACACCTGGGTGAGCGAGGAGAGCTATCTCAAGAAGTATCAGCATCCGCTGTGGAAGGAATATGAAGAGTTCGGCCTGCGCGGCGGACATGGCGGCATGGACTATCTGGTGCTGCGCGCGTTCGTTGAGAGCGTGCAGAACGGCACCAATCCGCCCATCGACGTGTACGACGCGGCCTCGTGGCTGAGCATCACGGCGCTGAGCGAGATGTCGATCGCGACGGGCAGCGCGCCCGTGGCCATTCCGGACTTCACCGACGGCGAGTGGATCCACCGCCACGGCGAGGCTGACGGCCGTTACGCGCTGGACTAAAAAACGGCATACGCGCGGCGTTTCCCGATAAAAGGGGGAGCGCCGCGCGGCAGCGTGTTCACACATTGGAAACCACACCAGAAGGGGGCGCTTTCGGGCGCGCTCTTCGGCGGTTTACATATCACAAGCCTTTAAGGAGGGTATTGTCATGCAGGTATTTGTTTACAAGAATGAAGCGGAAGTCGGCAAGGCCGCGGGCATGATCGTCGCGTCCGAGATCCTGAAGAAGCCGGATTGCATCCTGGGTCTGGCCACCGGTTCCACGCCCATTCCGACCTATCAGGAAATGATCCGCATGAACAAGGAAGGCATTCTGGATTTCTCCAAGGTGCGCTCCTTCAATCTGGACGAGTATATCGGCCTGTCGCCCGAGCATGTGTGCAGTTATCGCCGCTTCATGAACGAGCAGCTGTTTGACCACATCAACATCGACAAGGCCAACACGCATGTGCCCTGCGGCGTCGGCGCGGATCACGAGGCCGACGCGAAGGCCTACGACGCGGCGGTTGAGGCGGCCGGCGGCATCGATTTGCAGATCCTGGGCATCGGCCACGACGGCCACATCGGCTTCAACGAGCCCGGCGACGAGTTCGTGTCCGGCACCAACATCGTCACGCTGACCGACATGACCATCGACGCGAACACCCGCTTCTTCGAGAAGCGCGAGGATGTGCCGCGCCAGGCCATCACGCTGGGCAACCGCAACATCATGGCGGCCAAGCGCATCATCCTGCTGGCGACCGGCAAGGGCAAGGCCAAGGCCATCGCGCAGGCCATCAAGGGCAACATCACGCCCAGGATGCCCGCGTCCCTGCTGCAGGTGCATCCCAACGTCCAGTTCCTGCTGGACGAGGACGCGGCCAGCGAGCTGTAAGACCTCATATGAAAAGCGATCCGACGTTATGCCGGATCGCTTTTTTTATGTTCAATCCTTAATGCGCAGCCCCATGAGCCGCGCGAAGGCGAGCGCCTGAAGGGCGTTGACCGTCGCGCCGCGCAGATCGGCGGGATCGATCAGCAGGCCGTTAAGCGCGCTGTCGCTCAGGTCAAGCCCGTTGAGCGGCGTGCGCACGATTTCGGCTTCGGTGAGATCGCAGCGGCTGATCGACCAGCCGGCGGCCTTCACGTCGCCCAGTATGCCGTGGCGCAGGGAGCAGCCGGTCATATCGACGCGCGTGAATTTCGAAGCGGACAGGGCGGCGTAGTCCATTCGGCAGTTCGTGAAGGACACGTCGCGCAGCAGGCCGTCCGTGATCGTCAGGCCGGACAGACGGCAGTCGATCAGCGCCGCGCGGCTCAGGCGGCTGTTGTTCATTGTCAGGCCGCTCAGATCGCAGCCGCGAAACGTGCAGCCGGCAAAGTCATAGCGGTCGATCCGAAAATCGGCGAACGTGCAGCGCTCAAACGTGCATCCGGCGCATTCGAGTGCATGGTCCTCAAGCCCCTCAGCGTGTTCGTCGACAAACGTCCGGTCCTCGACGGTGATTTCCTCATAAAGCGCGCGGGATAATATGCGCTGCATGGCGGTCTCCTCCCTGTGCAAAATCTCTGCAAGCATATCACACGGGAAAATTTTTGTCAAGCGTTGCAAGAAACGCGCTTTCCGATTATAATAGAAGAAAGCTGCGCTGTCCGGCAGGCGCGCGCACGAATGAAAAATGAGGTGAACGATATGCTTCAGTATGCCATGGAGCAGATTCAGGCGCTGCTCGCCATCCCCAGCCCGACGGGCTATACGGCGAAAGTGACCGATTATCTGGTTAAAACGCTGACCGATATGGGCTTTAAGCCCGAAAAAACGCGCAAGGGCACGGTGGTCTGCACGCTGGGCGGCGAGGGCCATCCGCTGCTGGTGAGCGCGCACGTCGACACACTGGGCGCGATGGTGCGCTCGATCAAGCCGAACGGACGGCTGGCCTACACGCAGATCGGCGGCTGGCAGGACGCGACCGTCGAGACGGAAAACTGCACGATCCACACGCGCGACGGCCGCAGCTACAGCGGCACGGTTCAGTCGAACTATGCCTCGCAGCACGTCTTTTCCGGCATGGGAGCCAAGCCGCGCGACGACAAGAACATGGAGATCGTCATCGACGAAATTGTCCGCAGCGCCGACGATGTGAAAAAGCTGGGCATCACGGCGGGCTGCTTCGTCAGCTGGGATACGCGCACGGTGCTGACCGAATCGGGCTACCTGAAGAGCCGCCATCTGGACGACAAGGCTTCGAGCGGCATACTGCTGGCGCTGGCCAGGGGCGTGGCCGAGGGACAGGTGAAACTCGCGCGGCGCGTGACCATCATGTTTACCGTGTTCGAGGAGGTCGGCCACGGCGCGGCGGCTGTGCCGGAGGGCATAGAGGATATGCTGGCCGTCGACATGGGCTGCGTCGGCGACGATCTGGGCTGCGATGAGACCATGGTGTCCATCTGCTGCAAGGATTCCAGCGGCCCATACAATTACGAGATGACCAGCCGCCTGATCGAGCTGGCCGAGCAGAACGGCCTTCATTACGCCGCCGATATCTATCCGCACTACGGCTCCGACGCCAGCGCCGCCATGCGCGCGGGTCTCGAGGCGCGCCATGCGCTCATTGGCCCCGGCGTGTTCGCCTCGCACGGCTATGAACGCACGCACGCCGAGGGCGTGGACAACACGCTCAGGCTGGTGAAGGCCTATGTGCAGGATCCGGTCGGATGAACTATAAACAGACTGAAGTCTGCTTTATAAAAACGGGCGCGGGGGCGCTCACCCAATACGATAACGGAGGAAGCGACCATGATTAAGGTAACCATCTGGAACGAGTTTTGCCATGAAAAGACTAACGAAGAGGTTCACAGGAAATTTCCGGACGGCATGCACGAGCATCTCAAGCGGATGCTGGCCTGCGACGATTTCGAGATCCGCACGGCCTGGCTGGAGAAGGACGAGGAGCACGGCCTGTCCGAGGACGTGCTGAACGACACCGACGTGCTGCTCTGGTGGGGACATGCGCGCCATAACGATGTGCGCGACGACGTTGTTGCGCGCGTCGTGGAGCACGTCCGCAACGGCATGGGCTTCATCGCGCTGCATTCCGCGCACCACAGCAAGCCCTTCCGCGCGCTGATGGGCACCTCCTGCTCGCTGCAATGGAACAGCATCAATCAGCGCGCCCACGTCTGGACGGTCAAGCCCACCCATCCCATCGCGCAGGGCGTGCCGCTGGAGTTCACGCTGGACGTTGAGGAAATGTACGGCGAGTACTTCAACATTCCCGATCCGGACGATCTGATCTTCGTCACCTGGTATCAGGACGGCCATGTGTTCCGCGGCGGATGCACGTTCACCCGCAGCGCCGGTAAGATCTTCTACTTCCACCCGGGCCACGAGACGGGCAATTCCTTCTTTAATCCGAACGTCATCCGCGTCATCAAGAACGCGATCTACTGGGCCAAGCCCATCGAGAAGAAGAACTATCGCGCCAGCGAGTGCGTCGAGCCGCTCGAGGAAGTGCGCTGACAAGCCGCATAAAAGGAGCCGAAGTCTGCGGAATTCGCAGGCTTCGGCCTTTTCTTTACTCTAGACAGAACGGACTTCGGTCTGAAGAGATAAAAACAGACCATGGTTTGACGAGGGATGTTAGGAAAACGGTTTTGCACGCCGCATTCGGGCGCGAGGGCGCTTTGACTTCGTACGCCGCGTCAGATGATCATGCCGCCGTTCACGCCCAGAATTTGCCCCGTGATGAACGACGCTTCCTCCGAGCAGAGATAGGCGACGGCGCGGGCGACGTCCTCGGGTGTTCCGATGCGCTCGAGCGGCGTTTCGTCGATCAGCGCGGCGCGGGTTTCCTCGTCCAGCGCGGCGTTCATGTCGGTGTCGATCACGCCGGGGCAGACGCAGTTGACGCGTACGCCCGACGGGCCGACCTCCTTGGCCAGCGCCTTCGTCAGCCCGATGACGGCGGCCTTCGCGGCGGAATAGGCCACCTCGCAGGATGCGCCGACCTGCCCCCACATCGAGGAGATGTTGACGATCGCGCCGCGCTTTTCGCTGATCATGCCGCCCAGCACGGCCTGCGTGCAGTTGAATACGCCGTCCACGTTGACGGCGAACATACGCCGCCAGTCCTCGGGCGTGAGGTCGGTGAACAGCTTGATCTGCGATATGGCGGCGTTGTTAACCAGCGCGTCGATGCGGTGACAGCGGCGCAGGATCTCGCCGACGACCTCGTTTACGCGCGTCCGGTCGGAAACATCGCACAGGAAATATTCCGCGTCGCAGCCCTCGGCGCGCAGCTTATCCACAAGCGTTTTGGCCGCGTCCTCCCGCGTCCGGCAGAGAAAGACCACGCGCCAGCCTTTGCGCGCGAACAGCTCCACGCAGGCGCGCCCGATGCCGCGCGAGCCGCCGGTGATGAGTATGGTTTTGCTCATGAAATTTTCGCCTCCTGCCATAATGATAAGCCAGAAGGGCGTTTCTGTCAAAGGGCAGTTGGGAAAATTCTGATTTCGTCTTGCAAAAAGGGGAGGCATGATGTATAATACAGTTACACCGATGAAGAGGGAGAGTAACCGGCGCGGCGGTTTTCAGCGAGCTGCGGACAGTGCGAGCGCGGCGACAGAGCACGGCGGCGAATGGGCCTTTGAGGGCGCACCGAGGGACGGCCGACAGGTCTTTCTCAGGCTGCGACGCGAGCCTCGCGTTAAGGGGCGCAGGCGTGATGGCGTCATGTTGAATATCGGGGTGGCACAGAGTCGGCACCTGTCCCGGATGGGGATGGGCGCCTGTTTTTTGTCTCGGATTTCCACGACGCGGCAAAGAGTGAAATGGGAGGAATTTACAATGGAACAGCAGACTCAGGTCGAACGCAAAAAGCGGCTCTTCAGCGGCATCCAGCCCACCGGCACGCTCACGCTGGGCAACTATATCGGCGCGCTGCGCAATTTCAAGCTTCTGGAGGATCAGTACGACTGCCTGTTTTCCGTGGTCGATCTGCACGCGCTGACCGTGCGGCAGGATCCCGCGCAGCTGCGCAAAAACTGCCTGAAGGTCATGAGCCTGTTCCTGGCCGTCGGCCTTGATCCCGACAAGAGCCTGATCTATTTCCAGAGCCACGTTTCCGGCCATGCCGAGCTGGGCTGGATCCTCGACTGCATCACCTATATGGGCGAATTGTCCCGCATGACCCAGTTCAAGGACAAGTCCGCAAAGCACGCCGACAACATCAACGCCGGCCTGTTTACCTATCCCTCGCTGATGGCGGCCGACATTCTGCTCTATCAGAGCGACATGGTGCCCATCGGCGCGGATCAGAAGCAGCATCTCGAGCTGGCGCGCAATCTGGCCGAGCGCTTCAACAGCGTGTACGGCGAGACGTTCGTCGTGCCGGACGGCTATTTCCCCAAGGTGGGCGCGCGCATCATGTCGCTGCAGGAGCCGACGCGCAAGATGTCCAAGTCCGATCCCGAGGACACCTACATCGCGCTGCTCGACGAGCCGAACGTCATCCGCAAGAAGCTGCGCCGCGCGCAGACCGACTGCGACAATTCCGTGGTGTTCGATCCCGAAAACAAGCCGGGCATATCGAACCTCATGAGCATACTCTCCGCCGTGACGGGGAAGAGCATGGATGAAATCACCGCCGAATACGACGGTCGGGGCTACGGCGCGTTCAAGGACGCGGTGGCCGATGCGGTGATCGCTGAGCTGGAGCCGATCCAGGCGCGCTATGCGAAGATTTCCACCGACAAGGCCTATCTGGGTGAGGTCATGACGAAGAACGCCGAGCGCGCGAATATGCTGGCTCAGCGCACGCTGCTCAAGGTGCGCCGCAAGGTCGGCCTGGCCGCGCTGAAGCTGTAATTGCGGTAAACTTGCGAAATAAATGTGAACTCTGCCGCCGCCCTCTTTACAGGCGCGGCCGGACGGTTTATAGTGGATATATGAGGTGAGCGGGTATGAAAATCGCCGTGTTCGGCGTCGCGGGGAACGATCTTGATGCCGCGGTCTACGACGAGGCGCGTCTTTTCGGACGGCTGCTGGGCGAGCGCGGCCATGAGCTGGTGTTCGGCGGCGGCCAATGGGGCGTGATGGGCGCGGCGGCTTCGGGCGCGCATGAAGCGGGCGCGAGGGTGACCGGCGTGATTCCCGAAAAGCTGCGCGATTCGGAGGGCGTGTTCGAGCACTGCGACGAGGTGATCGTCACGCGCGATCTGCGCGACCGCATGGCGCGCATGGCGGCGCTTTCGGACGGCTTCTGCGTCATGAGCGGCGGCTTCGGCACGCTTTACGAGCTGGCCGAGGTGATCTCGCTCAACAACATCGGCTATTGCAAAAAGCCGGTGGCGATTGTCAATACGCTCGGCTACTATGATCGCCTGAACGACTTTTTCGAGGAGATGTTCCGGCGGGGCGGCGCGAAGGAACGCTGCCGCGCGTCCTATGCGTTTGCGTCGGATGCGGCCGAGGCCATGCGCCTTCTGGAAAAGGCCTGCGGAGAGGAGAAATGACCATGGTTTTATACAGCGATAAGGACTATGCCGACGCGAAGCGCGCGATTACTGTGCGCATCGTCATTGCAGCGCTGATTCTGGCGGCGGTGGCGGTGCTGCTGGCGCTCTTCGTCACGGTGTGGCGCAATGTGACGCTGGCCATGCTGGCGAGCGGCCTGGGCGGGGCGCTGTTCTACTTTTACTTTGCGACGCAGCTGATGCCCTGGGTGCGCTACGGCCTGTATCAGCGGGACATTCGCCGCGGCCGCGCGCACGATATGGACTGCCGCTTCGTGTCGATCTCGGGCGGCGAGCGCATGAGCGACGGCGTGGCGTTCCACGAGATGGTGATCCGGCTGGACGGCGCGAAGAACGCCGACAACGAGCGGCTCCTGTTCTGGGACGCGGACAAGACGCTGCCGCCGCTTGAAAAGGAGCAGCCGCTCCACATCCGCGCGTTCGGCAATTACGTCATCGCGCTGGACGTCAAATAGGCGGGAAGGAGCCTTCTAATGGAAGAAAAGTGCGTGCTGGTCTGCGTTACCGGCCAGAAAACGTGCGAGCGGCTGATCCGCGAGGGCAGCCGGCTGGCGATCGAGCGCGAGCTTGAACTGTCGGTCGTGCATATCGCAAAGCCCGGCGCAGAGCTGCTGGGCAACGTTTCCGAGGCCGAGGCGCTGGAATATCTGTTCCACGTCTCGACGGAATACGGCGCGGCCATGACGGTCATCCGCTCGGACGAGGTCGTCAAGACTGTCGAAACCCATGCTCGACGCGTCGGCGCGGCGATACTGGTGCTGGGCGCGCCCAGAGCCGGTCAGCGCGATATGACCGCCGACATGAAAAAGCATATGCCAGATATGGATTTCCACATCGTCTATACGGATTAAAGAACCGGCGCGGGGATGAAAAGCAATTTCGTCCCCGCGCCTTTTATGTGAGATGAGCAGGCGTTATAAATCCCCGAGTTCAAATGCGGGGGTATGAAAAAGCGCTTTAGCAAAAGCCATGGAGCCGCACGGCGGGCGCGGTTCCACAGGGAAATGGCAGGATATTGAGAATATGCAGGGCGCGAAAGAAGCTTGAACGAATCCCCGAGAAGGAGATTTGCGAAGCGGAGAGCATGATCGGCCATTTTCTTCGACGCCCTGTTTGGCGGGCGGCTTCAAGGAATATGCCCTCAGGAGGCTGGGTCAAACCGCCCATTCAGCGCGCGGGCGTGATTTACGCGCCGAATTCTTTGAGTCCCCTGCGGAAGCCGCTTTCGGTCAAAGGCGGGGAATCGGAACGCCGCATCCGCGAAAAATCATCTGCCGCCGCCGATTCTTTCCTTTTCCGGTCACGCCCATGCAGGCGGCGACATAGTATGTCTGCGTAGGTGAAAAGGAGGAATGACGCATGGAAGGAAGCAATCAGGTGGTCTGCACGGCGGGCAGCGTGTACACGGTGAAGGCGGGCGATACGTTCAATTCGATCGCCCGCGCGCAGGGCGTGACGGCGGGGGAACTGGCCGAGCTGAATCCGTATGTGGACGTGTCGCGGCTCAGCCCCGGACAGCTTTTGTGCGTGCCGGGCGAGACGCAGGCGGAAGCGCGCGAATGCCCCGACGGCTATACTGCGGGCACGGTGCAGGCGGGCGAGACCTACGCCGATCTGCTCAGGCGTTATAACATTTCCTATCAGGCGTTCCGGCTGAGCAATCCCAATCTGTCGCCCACGTCGCTCTCGGCCGGCCAGCGCTACTGCGTGCCGCCGGAGGGGACGCGGCGCATCTGTCCGGGCGGCGCGAGCAGCTACATAATCGCCGAGGGCGAGACGCTGGAGAGCATCGCGGCCAAACTGAACGTCACGCCGGGCCGACTTCTGCGGCTCAATCCGAGCCTTGCGCCCAGCGATTTCGAAGCGGGACGGCAGATCTGCGTGCTGGAGCGCACGGCGGAGGAGAACGGGTAAAGCAAAGTTTTGATTTTCAGCGTCCTGCCGATTGCGGCGGGGCGCTTTTTCTGCTACAATGACAGGAGATCATTCACGGGGCGGAGGGGACGCATGAAACTCATATCATGGAATGTCAACGGCCTGCGCGCGTGCGTGGGCAAGGGCTTTTTCGAGAGCATGGCGGCGCTGGACGCGGACGTGATCGCGCTCCAGGAAACGAAAATCCAGGCGGGGCAGTTCGAGGACGGTCTCGAGGGCTATCACGCCTACTATAACTATGCCGACAAGAAGGGCTATTCCGGCACGGCGCTGTTCACGCGCGCGGAGCCGATCAGCGTCACGACCGGCGTCGGGATTGACGAGCACGATCACGAGGGGCGCGTCATCACCGCCGAATACGACGATTTCTATCTGGTGGTGTGCTATACGCCCAACGCGCAGCGGGAGCTGGCGCGGCTGGACTACCGCATGAGCTGGGAACGCGATTTCCGCGAGTATCTTGTCCGGCTCGATCGCGTCAAGCCGGTCATTCTCACGGGCGATCTGAACGTCGCGCATGAGGAAATCGACCTCAAAAATCCGAAAACCAACCATATGAACGCCGGCTTCAGCGATCAGGAGCGCGCGGCGTTCTCTCAACTGCTGTCCTGCGGCTTCATCGATACGTTCCGCTATTTCCATCCGGACGAGACGGGCGCGTACAGCTGGTGGAGCTATATCCGCAACGCCCGCGCCACGAACGCCGGCTGGCGCATCGACTATTTCGTCGTGTCCGAGCGGCTGAAGGCGCGGCTCAAATCCGCGTCCATCCACAATGAGATTTACGGATCGGATCATTGTCCGGTGGAGCTGGTGATAGAATGAACGTTTACGATTTCGACAAGACGATCTTCCATAAGGACACCACGGCGCAGTTCTATCTCTGGTCGCTCAGGCGCTGGCCGAAAATGCTGCGCTTTCTGCCCGGAACGCTGATCGCGGCGCTCAAGATGGCGCTGGGGAAGTGCGACAAGACGGCGTTCAAGCAGGCGCTCTATCGCTTCCTGCGCGACGTGCCCGAGCCGAAGAAACAGATCGAGCGCTTCTGGGATGAGCATATCGGCATGGTTCATCACTGGTATCTGGAGGCGCACAGGCCGGACGACGTGGTGATCACGGCATCGCCCGTCGATTTCGTGCGGCCCGCGTGCCGGCGGCTGGGCATTGAATACGTCCTCGGTTCGCCGGTCGATATTGAAAATGGCGTGTGTACCGGTAAAAACTGCGACGGCGCGGAGAAGGTGCGCGCGTTCGACGCGGCGTTCCCCGGCGCGCGGGTGGAACGCTTCTATTCCGACTCGCTGCACGATACGCCCATGGCGATGCGCGCGGAGACGGCCTTTCTGGTGAAGGGCGAGCGGCTCGAGCCGTGGCCGAAGCGGGGCGAAAGGGCATGAGGGAGCTTCGCGCGTTTCTGCTCTCATCGCGGGACGAGGGCTACGCGGCGTTCCAGAGAAAGCTGCTGCCGGGCGTTGAAAACATCGTTGGCGTGCGGATGCCTCTCGTCCGCGGCTATGTGAAGCAGGCGCTCAGGGACGGGCGCTGGGAAAACTGGCCGGAGCCGGACGCGGACGCGCCGTACGAGGAGATGATGATCCGCGGCCTGATACTGGCGCAGGCTGATATGCCCTTTGACGAGCATGCGCGCGCCATGGAAGCGTTCCTTCCGCGCATCGATAACTGGGGCGTGTGCGACGGCGTGTGCTCGGCCTGCCGCTTTCTGCGCGATGACCGCGCGCGCGGTTATCGGTGGATTATGCGCCTGCTGGAGAGCGGCGCGGAATTTACCGTCCGCTTCGCGCTGGTCTGCCTGTGCGATCATTTCGCGCGGGAGGGAGACTGGACGGCGCGCGTGCTTGAAGCGGCGCGGACGGCGCAGTGCGGCGAAAATTACTATGCGCGTGTGGCGCTGGCGTGGCTGCTGGCCGAGACGGCCTCGGCGGACGCGAGCGCCGTGACGGACTTTCTGCGCGGCGGGATCGATCCGTTCGTGCGATCCCGCGCAGTGCGAAAGATCAGGGAATCCTATAAAATCAGCGCTGCGGACAAGGCGGCGTTTGACGATATGCTGCGCGACATGAAAAACAAAGGAGAGGATACCCATTAAACTGCTGATCATCAGACATGGCGATCCCGATTATTCCATCGATTCGCTGACCGAAAAGGGCTGGCGCGAGGCGGAGCTGCTGGGCGAGCGGCTTTCAAAGCTGAACATCCGCGATTTCTACTGCTCGCCGCTGGGGCGCGCGCGCGATACGGCCAGGCCGACGCTCAGGCGGCTGAATCGCGAAAACGATCTGCAAATCCTGCCGTGGCTCCACGAGTTCCGCGGCCATGTGGCCGATCCGTTCAGCGAGAAAAAGCGCATTCCGTGGAATCTCGCGCCGCAGTACTGGACGCGTCAGGAAGCGCTGTTCAATAAGAACGAATGGCTCGATCATCCGCTGATGGCGACGGGCGACGTGCGCGAAATCTATGAGGAGACCTGCCGCGGCGTGGACGATCTGCTGGAAAAATACGGCTATCGCCGCGACGGCCATATTTTCCGCTGCGAGGAGAACACCGAGGACACGATCGTGCTGTTCTGCCATTTCGCGCTGGGCATGGCGATCATCGCGCACATGACAGGCGCGGCGCTGCCCGTGATGTGGCAGAGCTTCTTCCTGCCCACAAGCTCGGTGACCACGTTCGTGACCGAGGAGCGCGTGCAGGGCGAGGTGTTCTTTAAATGTATGCAGATGGGGGATACCTCCCATCTTTATGCGGGCGGCGAGCCGGTCTCGCGCTCAGGGCTGTTCCTCGAGCGGCTCGATCCCGAGAAAGCCGGTGACGTCAATGCCGCAAGATAAGGCGCTGAAGCGCGGCTTTACGCTGCTCGAGATGTTCTACTGGATGACGTGCGGCTCGTTCAACACCTACATGGTGTCCTATCTCACATCCGTGCGGGGCGTGAGCGCGTCGGGCGCGGGGCTGATGCTCGCTCTGGTCATGGCCAGCGCCTGCGCGGGGCAGTTTATCATAGGCTCTGTGTGCGACCGCAGGCAGAACAACCGCCGCGTGTTCATCATCGGCATGGCCGCGACGATTCTCTTGCAGCTGGGCATTTACTTTTCACCCTCGCTCTGGCTGCTGGGCGCGTTTTACGTCGCGCTGGGCTTTGTGCAGCAGGCGCTCTCGCCGGTGCTGGACACCTGGCTGATCCGCAGCTTCCCGAACGACCGCGACGCGTATTCTCCCATCCGCGCGCTGGGCAGCCTGTCCTATGCCGGCGTGATGATCGTCATGGGCTTCTCGGTGGAAAAGATCGGGCATATCGTCATGCCGATCTATTCGTCGCTGCTGGCCTGCGCAGCCATTTTCGTCGCGACGCGCACGCCAGAAATACCGGCGCTTGAGAGAGCAGCGCAGAGCGTGAAAAAGGCGTCGCTTCGGACACTGCCGCCGGTGGTGTGGCTGTTCATCGCCTGCATGGGCGTCATGGGTCTGGCGAATTCGCCATTGATCAACTTGAACCTGCTGGTCATAGAGAATGTCGGCGGCACGGTGGCGGCCATGGGCGTGGCCACGGCGTTCAACACGGTGGCCGAGTTCCTCGTGATGCGCTTTCCGAGGCCGTATCGCAATCTCACAGCCCGCCGCAGGATGCTGCTGGCCGGCTGCGTCTATATCGCATCGACCATCATGATGGGGCTGGCGGGCAGCGTGTGGGTGCTCTACATCGTCTATTTCCTCAACGGCATGGGCTACGGGCTGATTCTGCCCGCGCGCCGTCAGTTCGTCAATGAAATCGCGCCCGAAAACGCTCTCAACCGCGTCCACGGTCTGGGCGACATGGCCTACTCGAACTTCGGCGGCCTGTTCGGCAATCAGACGGCGGGTCTTTTGATCGATTCGCGCGGCGTGCGCTTCATGATTGGCACGTCGGTGTGCATTCAGGTGATCGGCGTGG
Organism: uncultured Clostridia bacterium; assembly: GCA_934631025.1. Classification (GTDB taxonomy): domain Bacteria; phylum Bacillota; class Clostridia; order Christensenellales; family Aristaeellaceae; genus Firm-10. The sequence goes on along the minus strand of CAKTXR010000010.1, from coordinate 4,770 downwards.
CAATAATGGGAACGTTCAAACGGGCAATCGCCAGGAATGATCGGAATAGAACGAATGTAATGTAAAATCATGTGAAAATGTCTTGACGCGTGCGCCACATTTCCGTACAATAGCAGGGTCATCGTTTCCCACGGAACAACAAATGATGTTGGAAGGGGTTTGTTCAAGTGCTTGAGAAGATCTTCGGTCTCAAAAAACACGGAACCAATGTCCGCACGGAGCTGATCGCGGGCCTGACGACGTTCTTTGCCATGGCGTACATCATCTTCGTCAATCCGAGCTACCTGTCGGCCACCGGCATGGAGTACACGGCCGTTCTGGTCGCCACCTGCGTGTCCGCCGCCATCGGCTGCTTCCTGACGGCCTTCCTGGCCAACGTGCCGTTCGCGCAGGCGCCCGGCATGGGTCTCAACGCGTTCTTCACCTACACCGTGTGCTTCGGCATGGGCTATACCTGGCAGCAGGGCCTGACCATCGTTCTGCTCTCCGGCATCCTGTTCCTGATCGTCACCGTGTCTCCGGCCCGCTCGAAGATCATCTCTTCGATCCCCGCTCCGCTCAAGAGCGCCATCAGCGCGGGCATCGGCCTGTTCATCGCCTTCATCGGTCTGCTGAACGCCGATATCGTCAAGCTGATCGGCGATACCGTCGTTGACGGCGTGGTCGTCGCCACCGACTATTCCGACATGGGCGCGATCACCTCCGCCGGCCCGCTGCTGGCGCTGATCGGCGTCGTGATCACCGGCATCCTCATGGCCTGGAAGGTCAAGGGCGCGATGGTCATCGGCATCATCGCCACCACGATCATCGGCATCCCCATGGGCATCACCAAGATGCCTGAGGAGATCACCATGTCCCATGTGAGCATGGCTTCCACCATGTTCAAGTTTGATTTCCCCGGCCTGGTGAAGGTCGGTCTGCTGCCGCTGGCCACGTCGGTCGTGACGTTCGCCATGTGCGACTGCTTCGACACCGTCGGTACGCTGATCGGCACCGCCGGCAACGCCGGTATGCTCGATAAGGACGGCAACCTGCCCCATGGCGACCGCGCGCTGATCGCCGACGCCATGGCCACCTGCGTGGGCGCCTGCCTGGGCACCTCCACCGTCACCACGTTCGTCGAATCCTCCACCGGCATTTCCGAGGGCGGCCGCACCGGTCTGACCAGCGTCGTCGTCGGCATTCTGTTCCTGCTGAGCATCTTCCTTGCGCCCGTCGCCGGCATCATCCCGACGCAGGCCACCGCGCCCGCGCTGATCATCGTGGGTATGCTCATGATCGGCAACGCCGCCAAGATCGACTGGTTCGACGTTGAGGTTGCGCTGCCCTGCTTCCTGACCATCGCCATCATGCCCTTCGCCTATTCCATCTCGGACGGCATCGGCTTCGGCGTGATCAGCTATGTGCTCATCAAGATGTTCCGCGGCAAGTTCAAGGAGATTCCGGCTCTGATGTACATCCTGAGCGTGCTCTTCATCGCCATGTATGTGCTTACCGGCCTGCCTGAGCCGGCCGCCGCCGTCGACGAGCCTGCGCCCGTCGTTGAGAACGTGGACGACGCCGCCGATGCGGGCGACACCATGCCCGACGTGGAAGGCTGAGTCATTCATATTGGTTCAAGCGAATGGGGGAGCGTCCGAAAGGGCGCTTGCCCCATGTCGTGTTTATGAAAAGGAGTGAAAAATATGTATCATGAGATGAAAATTGCCGGCCTGACCCGCCGCCTGCCGCTGTGCCGCGTGTCCGATACGCTCTATATCGGCGCATTCGTCATTTTCGGCGACGTTGAGCTGACCGTCAACTGCGCCCGCGATCTGCTGAAGATCGCCCCCGAGCACGACGTGATCATCACCGCCGAGTCGAAGGGCATCCCGCTGGCCTATGAAATGGCGCGTCAGGAAGGCGTGAACCGCTATATCATCGCCCGCAAGGCTCCCAAGCTGTACATGAAGAACGTGTTCCAGACCGAGGTTCATTCCATCACCACCGCCAAGATGCAGGTGCTCTGCCTGGACGGCGACGACGCGGAATATCTGCGCGGCAAGCGCGTGCTGATCGTGGACGACGTGATCAGCACCGGCGATTCCCTGCTGGCCGTCGAGAAGCTGGTCACCAAGGCGGGCGGCCAGATCGTCGGCAAGATGGCGATCCTCGCCGAGGGCGACGCTCAGCTCCGCAAGGACATCCTCTATCTTGAGCAGCTGCCCCTCTTCAACGCCGACGGCACCATCAAGGACTGATCATCACGATGAAAAAGCAGACTCGAACGCGCTTCGGGTCTGCTTTTTGTATGGGCGCACCGGCGCGCGGGGCAGCTGCGAGAAGCGTTCACACGATGCGAGCAAAACGACCGCAGATGAACGCATTATATATTGGGACGCATATCGAATCGTCATATTGAGACGGGCTTTCTGTAGCGCATAAAAAGCGAGCCGGATGCGGAATCTGACTCGCCTTTTTGCTTTTATGCGGTTTATCGCTCGACGCCGGTCACGGTGTTGTCGCCCGTGACGAGCACGAACGGCTGGCCCTTGCCGGAACGCATTTCGATCTTTACGGCCTCGGTGTCGACCGGCGTGCGCGTGCCGTCCTTCTGCACGACGTGGAAGGTGAACGGCTGTTTTACGCTGAACGCCGCCACGATTTCCTTGCCGTTTGCGCCGTTTTTGAGCAGATTGAACGCGCGAACGCCCTTGCCCGCGCGCGCCTGCAATTCGAAATCGACCATCAGGCAGCGCTTCATGTAGCCCTTGTCGGTGAGCAGCAGCAGCTCGCCGACATCGCCCGCGATGACGGCGGACAGTACGCGGTCGCCTGCGGAGAGCAGCATGCCCTTCACGCCCGCCGACACGCGGCCGATGGCGGCCACATCGCCGATGGGGAAGTGAATGACCATGCCCGCGCGGCTGATCAGCATGAGCGATTTCACATCGTCCGTGATGGGGAGAATTGAGAGCAGCTTATCGCCGTTTTTGAGGTTGATCGCGGCGAACTTGGGCTTGCGCACGGCGTATTCGGAGAAGGCGGTGCGCTTGATCATGCCGTTTTCGGTGACGAACATCAAATCGCCCGTCCAGCCGCCGTCCGGTGTGACGCAGAAAATCTCGATGATCTTCTCTCGGCTGTCCAGCCCCTGCAATACGCCGCCGGGAGCCATGCCGCGATCCTTCAGGCGGCACTCGGGAATCTGGCTGACGATGAGCGGATAGCAGTTGCCCTGATCGGTGAAGAAGAGCAGCTTCTGGTCGGTCGTCGTGCTGAACAGCTTGACCGGCGGCTCGCTGTCGGTTTCTGCGGCGAGCTGGCGCTCGTAGTTTTTCGGCAGCAGGCGCTTGAGGAAGCCGGCGCGGTTATAGAGCACGACGGCCTCGTCGGCCACGGGCGCTTCCGGCTCGATGACGATCTCGTGTTTCTTCGCGTCCTCGATGCTGGTGCGGCGGGGGCTGTCATAGCGCGCGCGCAGCTCGAGCAGCTCGCTCTTGATCACGTCCATCAGCTTTTTCTCGCTCTTGAGGATGCCCTGCAGCTTGCGGATGAGCTTTTGCAGCTCGGCGTATTCGTTGCGCAGGGCGACGATTTCGAGGTTGGTCAGGCGCTGCAAACGCATATCGAGGATGGCCTGCGCCTGAATTTCGGTGAGCGCGAAGGACTGCATGAGCGCCGCGCGCGCCTCCTTCGGGTTTTTGCTGGCGCGGATCAGGCGGATGACCTCGTCCAGATTGTCCACCGCGACGATAAGCCCTTCCAATATATGCGCGCGGTTGAGCGCCTGATTGAGGTCGTACTGCGTGCGGCGGGTGACGACGTTCTTCTGGTGCTGGATAAAATAGCCGATCATGGCCTTCAGGCCGAGCTGACGCGGCTTGCCGTCGGCGATGCAGACCATGTTCACGCCGAAGGTGACCTGCAAATCGGAGTATTTGTACAGATAGGCCAGCACCTTGTCGGGATCTACGTCGCGCTTTAATTCGATCACGGCGCGCGTGCCGGTGCGGTCGGACTCGTCGCGGATGTCGTAGATGCCGGAGAGCACGCCCTTTTTCTCCTCGCTCAGGTGGAGGATCTTTTCGAGCATCGCCGCCTTGGGCACCTGATAGGGGATCTCGGTGATGACGATCAGCTTGCGCCCCGCCGAGCCGTCCTCGATGTGGACGCGCGCGCGCAGCTGGAGCTTGGCGCGGCCGGTTTCATAGGCGGTGCGCATCTCCGCGTCGCGCAGGAGAATGCCGCCGGTCGGGAAATCGGGCGCGGGGATAAAGCGCATCAGCTCGTCCGTGGTGATGTCGGGATTGTCGATCTGCGCCACAACGCCGTCGATGACCTCGGCGGGATTGTGCGGCGGGATGTTGGTGGCCAGACCCACGGCGATGCCGCTGGCGCCGTTCACCAGCAGGTTCGGGAAGCGGCCGGGCAGCACGTCCGGCTCCTTCTGCGTGTCGTCGAAGTTCAGGCTGAAGTTGACGGTGTCCTTTTCGATGTCGCGCAGCATATCCAGCGCGAGCGGCTGCATGCGCGCCTCGGTGTATCGCATGGCGGCCGGGCCGTCGCCGTCCATCGAGCCGAAGTTGCCGTGGCCGTCCACCAGCGTCTGCCGCAGCGAGAAATCCTGCGCCATGCGCGCCAGCGCGTCGTAGACGGAGCTGTCGCCGTGCGGGTGATATTTGCCCAGGCAGTCGCCGACGATGCGGGCGCACTTGCGGTGCGGCTTGTCGGGCGTAAGGCCCAGCTCGTGCATGGTGAAGAGTATGCGGCGCTGAACGGGCTTGAGGC
>CAKTXR010000009.1 GCA_934631025.1 uncultured Clostridia bacterium | reverse complement strand
GAGAGACGGCTTGCGAGAGGTTGCGTTTCTATTCCGCCGTGGGTCGGGATCGCCTTAGTGCATTCTCGGATGTTGTGCGGTTATCGGGTTTTGTGGGTTCACTTCGGGATTGGCCGTTTCTTTGTGGCGATCCCGACGGGGGACGGAAAGACGCGGGGAACGGAGTCGGCTATACGAAAAGAAGCGCCGCGTTGGGTGGGCGCTTCTCTTGCTATGGTCTGCTGATTCGATATGATACCGCGGGGAGTACGCTGGGGCTGCACGCCCCAGACTGCGCCAAAGAGCCATTGGCTCTCTGGACTCTCTTCTTTTGATTCGCGGCGTGAGTGCGTAAAGCGCCGCAGGGTGTTAGCGGTTGACGAGCGCTAAAATTTCCTCCATCACCGGCCGGATGGTCTGCGCCATGCGGTACATGCCCAGGTCGTTTGGATGGCAGGTGTCCGCTGAGCACGCGTCGCGGTCGGTATCGCCGTAATAGGTCGCGCCGTCGATGAACCACACGCGCTTGTCGCCCGCGGCCACGGCGTGCTCATAGGTGGCGCGGATAATGTCGCGCCGCCTGCCCGCATCGGGATCGTAATCTGCGTCCGGCTTGGTGAGCATCAGCACGGGCAGCTCGGGGCTGTGCTCGCGGATGCGCCGGAAGAACGGCTCGTGCGTCGCGGCGAGATGCTCGGCGCTGGGCGCGTTGTGGTCGTAATCGTACACGAAAGCGCATTTGTCCAGCGTGTTGATGTAATCGGCGATTGCCAGCTCGCCCTTGCCCGCGCCGGAGAAGCCCAGATTGACATAATCGAAATCCAGCCAGCGCGACAGCAGTGCGTTATAGGCGTTGGCGGGGCGGGAGCAGCAGCCGCCCTCGGTGATCGAGGAGCCGTAAAAGATCACCGGCACGGAGTGCTTGTAGGGCGTGGGCGCTTCCAGACGCGCGTCGTCGTCGATCGAAACGACGATGTCGCAGATGATCTCGTTGCGCGGCAGATAGATCATCACGTCCTGCATGGCCCTGTCCTTGGTGAACTTGCCCACGGCCAGCGGCTGCGAGTAGTTGTCCGGCCGCGCAAGACCCAGATAGCGCCCGTCCACATAGACGTTGGCCGACTGGCAGGCGAAGAGCGACATACCGATGTCCGGATTGATGACCTCAAAGCGGATGCGCAGCTCAAAATGCTCCGAATCGGTGCGGAAGGCCAGCCGCGCGCCGGGCGTGCGCCGGCCGAGATAGTCGAGCGAGGGCACCTGCTCGCGCACGGCGCGGGGCACGCGCTCCAGAATGCCGTTCTTTTCAAAATTCGGCACGCCGTAGACCTTCAGCGGGGGCATGTGGACGTTGAAATCCTTCATGGGGAAGTCCTCCTTATATGTGTGCTTGAGACGCTTGGAATGCGCCGCGGAAATTCGGCCTGCGTTGTTATGAGTGTATTGTAATGCGGATAAGGCGCGGTGTCAAGACGCAAAAACGGACTTTGCATGGCCGGTTTTGCGTGCAGACATAAAAAATCGGGCGGAGGATCGATATGACCCTCCGCCCGAATGAGCGAAATGGAGATTACTTGGCGGCGCGCCACGCGTCGTACTGCTTCTGGAACTCGGCGGTGATCTGCTCGGCGCCGGAGGCGTTCAGCGCGTCCAGGAAGATGGGCAGATACTGCTCGGGATCGAGCGTGCCCAGGGACAGCAGGTTGCCGTACTCGACGACCGCGGCCTGGCACATGGCGATCTGATCCAGGATGGAGGTGGTGTCGGGGGCGAAGCCCAGCGTCACGGCGCTGATGGCCTTCTCGCCGAATTCCTTGTACTGCTCCCACTTGTCGATCGGCTCGCTGTCCAGAACGTAGGAGATCATGGAGTTGCCGGTCGTCCAGTTCTGGCCGGAGAACTTCTCGCCGGCGTCGGCGGCGCGGGTGATGCGGCCGTCGTCGTTGACGGTGTAGTGTACGCCCTCAAGGCCGTAGCAGATGGTGTTCTTGACATAGGGATCGGTGTTCCACAGCTCGAGGAACTTGATGGTCTGCTCCTGATACTTGGACTTGGCGGGGATGCAGAACATGGAGCCGGTGGCGGAGGCGGTCTCGCTCAACGCGGGCGAGGTGCTCATGACGACGATTTCCTTGCCGTAGGAAGCGGTCTGCGCATAGTCGGACAGGGGCGCGGACTCGAACCAGGCCAGGCCCATCTTCTGGGCGTTGGTGTATTCCTTATAGTCGGTGCGGGTGAGCACGTCCTCGGCGATGTAGCCCTTGTTGTACCAGTCGTGCATCATGGTGACGAACGCCTTGTACTCTTCGGTGGCGTAGTAGTTGAGGACGGTTTCCGGCTCGGTGCGGCGCACGACCGACATGAAGGAAGAGTCGCCGGCGACCATGTCGAAGTTATGATACATGTCGACCTTCACCAGCTGGGTGGGGGAGGAGCCGTTGGTCAGCATGAAGCCGGGGCGGTCGCCCGATTCCTTCAGCGCGGCCAGCAGGGGCTCCACGTCGGAGAGCTCGTCCACGGAATTGTAGTCGAAGCTGACGCTGTCCATGAATTCCTTCTCGCAGTAAACGCCCCAGGTGGTGGCGGTTTCCTTATAGGTGGTCACGCCGTAGATGCCGCCGTCCACCTTCGCGCCCTCCCAGAACACGTCCGGGATGGTTTCAACCAGCTTGGGGGTGAGCTTGAGCAGCTCGGTCAGCTCGGCGTACGCGCCGGTGCGGACGCGATTGTAATAGTCCATCCAGCCCGCGTCGAAGCACGCGTCCATCTGCTCGTCGGAGGCGAGGAGCAGGGGCAGCTGGGAGCCGTAGCCGTCGGTCTTGACCAGCTCGATGTTGAAGCCCAGCTTGTCAAAGACGTACTTGGTCAGTTCGTCGGTGACCATCTGATCATCGGGAGTGGGCTTGTCCAGCAGGAAGATGCGCAGCGTGACGTCCGCGTCGTCCGCCTGAGCGGCGCCGATCAGACCCATGGACAGAACCATGGCCAGCGCGAGAACCAGAGACAGGATTTTCTTCATTGAGGTGTCCTCCTTGTTCTATTTATGCATACGCCCGGGGGGCGCAAACATTGCTTTGACTTATCCCTTGACCGCGCCCACGGTCATGCCCTTGATGAAGAAGCGCTGGAAGAAGGGATAGACCACCAGCACCGGCCCCAGCGTGCAGAACAGCATGGCCATGCGCGCCGTTTCGGAGGGGGCGTTCTTGAACTCCTCCACCTGCTCGGGGCTGAGCTGACCCTGCGCGAGCTGCTCCTTCAGGAAATCGAGGTTCTTTTCGATCTTCATGAGCATATGCTGCAGCGTCGTCAGCTCGGACTTGGTGATGTAGAGATACGAGGTCATCCACTGGTTCCAGTGGCCGATGGCGGTCATGAAGCCCAGCGCCGCCAGCACCGGCGCCATGATCGGCACGATGATGACGAAGAACAGCCGGTAATCGGACGCGCCGTCGATCTTGGCGGCCTCGACCAGCGAATCGGGCACGTTGGTGTTGATGAACGTGCGCATGACGATGACGTTCATCGTCGTGATGCAGCCGGGCAGGATCAGCACCCAGAGCGTGTTCTTGAGATGGAACACATTGGTGTTGATGAGATAGCCGCCCAGCGTGCCGCCGGAGAAGAGCATCGTGATGAGCAGATAGACCGACAGGCCGTTTCTCCAGTTGAAGTTCTTGCGGCTGAGCGAATAGGCGAACATGGATGTGAGCCACAGCGAGAGCAGCGTGCCGAACACGGCCACGAACGTGGTCACGCCGTAGGAAACGAGCAGCTGCCGGCCGAACTTGAGCACATAGTCGTACGCCTTGGTCGACCATTCCGTGGGGAAGAAGCTGAAGCCCTTGGCGGCGACGCTCGTCTCGGCGCTGAAGGAGACGATGACCACCAGCAGCACCGGCAGAAAGCAGAACAGCGTAAACAGGCCGAGGATAAAGGCCAGCACATACTGGCCGCGGGCGGGCTTTTTGTGGGTGAGTTCTTTTTCGCGCATGATTTATCTCTCCTTCCCGCTCAGAACAGCGCCTTGTCGGGATCCCAGCGGCGCACGATGAGGTTGGTCACAACCACCATGATGCAGCCGACGACCGACTGGAAGAACGTGACCGCCGCGTTCATGCCGAAGTTCGACGTGCCCGAGGTGAGCGCGTTGAGTATGAACGCGTCGATGGTCTGCGTGGTGGAATAGAGCAGGCCGACGTTCTTCGTGACCTGATAGTGAAGGCCGGTGTTGGAGTGCATGATGCCGCCCAGACCCAGCAGGAGCAGTATGCAGATCATGCCGGTCAGCATGGGCAGCGTGATATAGCGGATCTGCTGGCCCTTGGTCGCGCCGTCGATCTGCGCGGCCTCGAAGATCTCCTGATCCATGCCCGAGAGCGCGGACAGATACATGATCGAGCCGTAGCCCGTGCCCTTCCAGACGTTGACGACAGTCAGGATCGCCGGCCAGTACTGCGGGGAGAGATACCAGTTGATTGGGCTTTTGCCCATGGACTTGAGGATGTTGTTGAACATGCCGGTCGCGTTGTTGAGCAGCGCGTTGACGATGTAGGTGACGGCGATGAAGGAGATGAACGTGGGCATGATCATGATGGTCTGCGTCACCTTGGCATAGCGCTTGAACACGCACTCGTAAAGCGCGATGGCCAGCGCCACATTGGCGACGGTGCCCACCGCCGTGAAGAGGAAATAGTAGCCCAGAGTGTTCCTTACGATGCGGCTGGTGACGTTCATGTTGGTGATGAGCATCTTGAAGTTGTCCAGCCCGCACCAGGGGCTGCCCAGTATGCCCTTGCCGTAATTAAAGCTCTTAAAGGCGATCGATATGCCGAACATGGGCATATAGTTGAACATGAAAACCAGTATGATGCCCGGCAGCGCCATGATGATGAGCGCCCGATTCCGGAAGGACTCCCTGAAAAAATGCTTGAGCCGCGTCATGTCGGACTGATCTCTCCTTCGCGTTTGGAATATATAAAGTATAGCACAGGGTTATATGACTATTAAATAGCGATTTTCCGATATTGACAACGCAATTCCGTCATTTTGTGTTAACTCGGGCGCTATGGCCGAAAAACGGCGCGCGAATTTGGCTGGAAATTCGTCGGGCGTTGCAGAATTGGAAAAACGGCGTTATGATGCGCGGCTTTTACGAAATAATGCGCGGCGATCCCTTTGCTTTTTTAACAATCCATGCTATAATTAGAGTGTGTTTCCAAAATTCCTTAAGCAGCAATTTCGGCGTCTTTTCCGCCATCTCTGCGTCTGAAAGCCTTGATTTAGCTCCACTAAACCTGCGGCTTCCATCCTTGACCTGACGAAAAATCCACTCGAACTTGCAGCTTTCCCTTTTGGCAGCACACTCTCGCAGAATGATATGAAGGAGGCGGCCGCCGTGCGCAAGGTCATCGTGGTGGACGACGACAGGCAGGTTGGACTGTGCCTGAAGAGGCTGATCCCGTGGGAGGAAATCGGCATGGAGCTTTCCGGCGTGGCCTACAGCGGCGAGGAGGGCTTCCAGCTGGCGATCGACGTCATGCCGGACGTGATCATATCCGATCTGGTGATGCCCGGGCTGGACGGCGCGGCCTTCTGCCAGCGGATCATGGACGTGATGAGCGACGTGGCGTTCATCTTCCTGACCGCCTACGAGGACTTTTCCGCCGCGCGGCTGGGGATGCGCTATCATGTGGCCGACTATGTGCTAAAGCCCATCGACCGCAAGAAGATCGACTATCTGACCAACCTGCTGCGCACGCTGAAGCGCGACAGCGACGAGAAGGACTATTTCTTCCGCGTGACATGGGAGCAGGAGAACGAGGAGGAGATACTGCGCGCCATCGCGGAGCGGGACAGCGACTATTTCAGCGCGCTGTTTCGGCGTATTGCGGCCGATTCGGCCATGCTGGCGCGCGAGCCGGCACTGGTGCGCGCGCTGTGCATCCGCCTGATCGATCTCTACTTCCGCGCGCAGGGCGACGCGCCCGCCGCCCGCGAACGCCGCTGCGAAGCGCTCAAAAGCGTGCGCGAGGCCAAATTCACCATGGACATGCTGCTCACGACGATCGATCTGTACTCCGCGGGCGCGGCTCGGGCGGAGGATTCCTATTATTGCGAGCTGTGCCAGCAGGTGCGCGCCTATATCGACCGGCACTATGCCGACCCCGATCTCAGTCTTGGCGCCGTGGCGGCGGCGTTCAGCTATTCGCCCGATCACTTGGGGCGGCTGTTCGCCAGGACGACCGGCGACACGGTGCTCACCTGCATCACCGACAGGCGCGTGAGCGAGGCGCTCAAGCTGCTTGAGGACACGCTGTTCAATGTGCGCGCCGTGGCCGAAGCGGTGGGCTACGCCAATGCGGGGCATCTGACGCAGCTGGTCAAAAAGCGCACGGGCATGACGCCGCAGGAATACCGCAGCGCGCACGCCCAGTAGTGCGATCATCGACAAATGAGGAAAAACGCCATGCAGAGCCATGAAGAGACGACCTCCATGCGCCGGATCCCGCTGAACGTGCTCATCGCGGGGGCGCTGTCCGTGCTGATGGTGGTCATGGTGAGCGCGTTCGGCCTGATCACCTACAGGCACTTTCAGCGGACGCTGCAAAAGAGCATGCTTTCCACGCTGGACAGCGCCGTGGAGAGCAACGCCAATTCCCTGTCCGATCTGGTGGTGCGCGTGCGCTCATGCGTCAATCTGTTTCCGGACATGCAGAACGACACGCTTACGGCGCTGCTCTATGAGGGCGGCGATATGTACGAGCGCTATCAGCGCTATGTCAAGATTCGCGACAAGATCGACAACTATCTGGACGTGATCGTGTCCAGCGAGGTTTCGCGCGCGGCGATGGTGTTCATCATGGACGATTCCATGCCCATGTCCTCCATCTGCACCAGGCTGCGGCCCAGCTATGTCTTTGAGGAGATGCAGCATGACCCGCAGCTGAGCCGCGTGAGCCGCAGCGCCTATTTCGAGGACGAGGCGTTCTATCGCGCCGCGCTGACCGATTCCGGCGCGACCGTGTGGTTCACCAATCCCGATATGCCGGATATGCTCTTCGCGGCGCAGGCTGTGCGGCAGACCGCGCTCAAATACGGCCGCGTCAAGACCTATGATCTGGGCGTGATGCTGATCGGCTTCAACATGGACTGGATCGGCGCGCGGCTCAATGAGAACGTGTTTCTGAAGGACGCGTCGGTCTATATTACCGCCGGCGAGGACGTGGTGTATCCCTCCGAAGCGGCGCAGTCCGGCCTGACCGCCGCCGATCTGTGCGTCCCCGCCGAGGAAACCGACGAGAGCGGGCGCGAGCTGGCGGCCTACGGCGGCGAGACCTGCTTCCGCTGGACGACGCCGCTGGGCGACGGGCTGGTCATGACCACGCTGGTGAGCGGCGCGCGGGTGCGGCAGATGGCGTTCGAATCGCTCCGGCTGGTGCTGGTGGCGCTTACGGTGATACTGATCGTGCTGCTCATCGCCACGGTGCTGCTGGTGAGGACGGCGCTCGGGCCGATCCGGCGGCTGTCGCGGCACATGCAGGAGGGGCTTTTGGAGAGCATCGAAACGCCGCCGCTGGCCCGCCGCATCGTGGAGACCAACACGCTTTACGAGAGCTTCAACAGCCGCAACACGCGCATCATGAAGCTGATGGACGATATGCGCGCCATCGAGCGGGAGAAGCGCGAGCAGGATTTCCGGCTTTTACAGGCGCAGATCAACCCGCACTTTATCTACAACACGCTGGACAGCGTGAGCTGCATGGCGCTGATCGCGGGGTGCGACGACATCGCTTCGGCCATGGGCGCGCTGGCCGCCATCATGCGCTATAACCTCAAGGAGCCGGACAGGCTCGTGCCGCTCGCAACCGAAATGGAGACGGTGAAGAGCTACATCCGCATACAGTCGGTGCGCTGCGCCGGCGAGCTGAGCGTGACGTACGATCTGGCGACGGAGAGCATGGCCTGCCTGATGCCGAAAATGTCGGTCGAGACGCTGATCGAGAACGCCGCCGTCCATGTGCGCACGGCGCCGCGCATCACCGTGAGCAGCCGCGTGCGCGAGGGCGTTCTGACCATCGTCGTCGCGGGCGAGGGCGACGACGGCGACGCGGCGCTCATCATGCGCCATCTCGCGGGCGAGGTGCAGCTGGCCACGCACTCGACGGGGCTGGGCATCCGCAACGTCGATCAGCGCGTGAAGCTGCTCTTCGGCGCGCAGTACGGCCTGCGCTATGAGCGCGACGGGAACGCCCTCAAGGCGATATTGACGCTGCCGGCCGTGCTGACCCCGCCGCCGCGAAAGGAAAACAATCCATGACGAAACGCATATACTCCTTCCCGCCGGTGATCGACGGGGGCTGCCATACGCTGATACTGGGCACGATGCCCAGCGTGAAATCGCTCGAGGGGGCGTTTTACTACGCGCATCCGCGCAACGCCTTCTGGCCGGTCATGGCGCGCGTGCTGGGCGAGGATGCGCCGATTACAATCGCGGACAAAAAGGCGATGCTTTTGCGGCACGGCGTCGCGCTCTGGGACACGGCGGCCTCCTGCGAGCGGGAAGGCTCGCTGGACGCGGCGATGAAGGACGTGATCCTCAACGACGTGGGCGCGCTGCTGGAAAAGTATCCGCATATCGAGCGGATATTCCTCAACGGCGGCGAGGCCTGCAGGCTGTTTTCAAAGATGAATATTGAGCGGGCGGGGCTTTATATCGAGCGCCTGCCCTCGACCAGTCCGGCCTACACGCTGCCGTTTGAAAAAAAGCTCGAGGCGTGGCGGCGCGCCTTTGCCGGACGCACGGAAAGGATGAATGCGAAATGAATCCCTGCGACGTGATTATGAAAAAGCGGCTGGGACAGGAACTGAGCCGCGAGGAAATCCACGCCTTCGTGCGCGGCGCGTGCGACGGCTCGTTCGCCGATTATCAGCTCTCCGCGATGCTGATGGCCGTCTGCATCAGGGGCATGAGCGACCGCGAGACGGTCGCGCTGACGATGGAAATGGCCGATTCGGGCGAGCGGCTCGACCTCGGCGAAATCAACGGCCCCACCGTGGACAAGCACTCCACCGGCGGCGTGGGCGACACCACGACGCTGATCGTCGCGCCGCTGTGCGCGGCCTGCGGGGCGAAGGTGGCCAAGATGTCCGGCCGCGGGCTGGGCTTCACCGGCGGTACGCTGGACAAGCTGGAATCGATCCCCGGCGTGCGGGTCGATCTGAGCGCGCGCGCGTTCATCGATCAGGTGAACGCCATTGGCCTGGCCGTCATCGGGCAGACCGGCGAGCTGGCCCCCGCCGACAAGAAGCTCTACGCGCTGCGCGACGTGACCGCGACGGTCGATTCGCTGCCGCTGGTCACCTCGTCGATATTGTCCAAGAAGATCGCGGCGGGCTGCCAGAGCGTCGTGCTGGACGTGAAGGCCGGCTCCGGCGCGGTCATGCCCACGCTGGAAAAGAGCATAGAGCTGGCCGAGACGATGGTGCGCATCGGGCGCGGCACGGGCCGCCGCTTCAGCGCGCTGGTGACCGACATGGATCAGCCGCTCGGGCTGTATGTGGGCAACGCGCTCGAGGTGCGCGAGGCCATAGAGGTGCTCTCCGGCCGCGCGGGCGGGGCGCTGCTCGACGTGTCGCTCCAGCTGGGCGCGCAGATGCTCAGGTCGTGCCGTCTGGCGGACAGCGCGGACGAAGCCATGGCCATGCTGCGCGCGGCGTTGGCGGACGGGCGCGGGCTTAAAAAACTGGCCGACATGATCGAAGCGCAGGGGGGCGACCGGCGCGTGGCCTGTGAGCCGGATCGCCTGCCGCAGGCCGAAAGGCGCATTGACGTCGCGGCGGAAAAGAGCGGCTATGTGCATGCGATCGCCACATCGGATATCGGCTATGCGGCGCAGGCGCTGGGCGCGGGGCGCGAGAAGGCCGACGACGTGATCGATCCGGCGGCGGGAATTATCATGAAGAAGCGGCTGGGCGAGTTCGTCGAGAAGGGCGAAGCGTGGTGCGAGCTGCACGTCGGCGCGCGCTCGGACGTGGCGGCGGCGCAGAAGCGGCTCTCGGGCGCGCTGACGCTTTCGGAGGAGCCAATGGCGCAAACGCGGCCGCTGATCTACCGCGTGATCGAATGAGCGGAGGGCACATGAACGAGCTGTTTATCCGCGGCGTAACGATCGACTGGAGCAGGATCGGCGAATACAGCTATTTAAGGGACATAGAAGCGCTCGACGGCGTTGAGCGGATTGATTTCGCGGGGCCGGTCACGTTCTTCGTCGGCGAAAACGGGAGCGGCAAATCGACGCTGCTCGAAGCGATCGCCGTGGCGCACGGCTTCAATCCCGAGGGCGGCACGAAGAACTATGCCTTCTCCACATACGATTCGCATTCCGAGCTGCATAACGCCATCCGCGTCATCAAGGGCTGGCGCAGGGAGCAGTTCGGCTATTTCCTGCGCGCCGAGAGCTTCTATAACGTCGCGACCAAGGAAGAGGACTATGTGGACCCGGCGCATCCGTCAAAGGAGTATCACAAAAAGTCGCACGGCGAGAGCTTCATGGCGCTGGCGGAGGACAATCTGCGGGAAAACAGCCTGTACATCATGGACGAGCCGGAAGCGGCGCTCTCCCCGCAGCGGCAGCTGGCGCTGCTCGCGCAGATACACGAATACGCACAAGCGGGCGCGCAGTTTCTGATCGCCACGCACTCGCCGATTCTGCTCGGGCTGCCGGACGCGCAGATCTACTGCTTCGACGAAGGGCGCATCCATCCGTGTACTTATGAGGACACGGAGAGCTACAGGATCACCGAGATGTTCATCAACAACAGGCGGGCCGTGCTGAACAGGCTGCTGGCCGACGACGAAGAGCCATGAACGATTCGAGAAACATTGCGCATTATCATCTGCCGGGACTGTTTGAGTTTTATGATTTTTACTGCGCGTTTCTGCCGCTTTACCGCGCGCATCGGGAGTATTTTTATGACTGGTGCGATATTGCGTCGATCTACGGCGCGCCGGCGGACTGCCTGTGGGGCGGCGGCCGCGTGGAAAACGGCGAGGCCGACGCGCGGTCAGTGCTGGCGCTCACGCGGGAATACGGCCTTTCCGCGCGGCTGACGTTCAGCAATTCGCTTCTGAATGAGGAGTACCTTGCCGACGCGAAATGCAACGCGCTCTGCCGCCTGTTTGAAGCGAATAAAACGCAAAGCGGCGTGATCGTCCATTCGGACAGGCTGCTTGAGTATCTGCGGGCAAGGTATCCGAAGCTGTATTTCGTCTCCTCCACGACCAAGGTGCTGACCGATTTCGACGATCTGCGCCGCGAGCTGGATCGGGAGGAGTTTCGCTATGTCGTGCCGGATTTCCGGCTGAATCGGGCGTTTGACCGGCTTAAGACGCTGACGAACGCGCAGAAGGACAAGGCGGAGTTCCTCGTCAACGAGTGCTGCTTTTTCGGCTGCAAGGATCGGAAGGCCTGCTATGAGGCGGTGAGCCGGAAGAGTCTGGGCGAGGAGAGCGACTTTATCTGCCGCTCGCCTGACGCGCGCGAGGGCTATCGCTTTTCGCGGGCGATGGAGAATCAGGGGTTCATCGGCGCGGAGGATATACGGCGCGTGTATCTGCCCATGGGCTTTTCAAATTTCAAGATCGAGGGGCGGGGGCTGGGCAGCGCGCTGATCCTCGAATTTCTGCTCTATTACATGACAAAGCCGGAGTATCAGCTGCGCGTGCGCGAGGAAATCTATCTGAGCAACACGCTCGATCTGTTTTAGGCGGCGCGGAAAGACCCGTGTGCTGCACTGGATCGGTTTCAAGCGGCGGGGTGGGGAATCCCGCGTGAAAAAGCCACAGAAAAGTCGGGAACTTTTTGA
Source organism: uncultured Clostridia bacterium (assembly GCA_934631025.1). Classification (GTDB taxonomy): domain Bacteria; phylum Bacillota; class Clostridia; order Christensenellales; family Aristaeellaceae; genus Firm-10. The sequence continues at coordinate 73,023 of CAKTXR010000009.1, read as the reverse complement.
GAGAATCGCGCGCCTTAGAGAGCGAAACGGAAAGCGAAAAACGAGCCGTTTTCTTGAAAAGGAGATGAATGATATGAAGAAGTTCCTGTCCCTGCTGTTTGTTCTGCTGCTGATGCTGCCCGCCGCCGCGCTGGCCGACACGAAGATTGCCGTGACCGGCAGCGCCACCGTGCAGGCCGAGCCGGATATGGTCACGCTGTCGCTGGGCGTTGAGGAGACGAAGAGCGACGTGGCCGCCGCGCAGGCGCTGGTCAACGAGAAGCTGGCCGCGGTCGTCGAGGCGCTCAAGAACGCCGGTATCGACGAAAAGGACGTCCAGACCGGCTATTACAGCATCTACAACAACTATAATTACGACGATCCCTCGGACATCCAGTATGTCGCGTCCTGCTCGCTCAACGTGATCGTGCGCGATCTGAGCAAGGCCGGCGAGATGATCGACGTGGCCGTGGCCGCCGGCGCGAATCAGGTGGGCGGCGTGACCTTCGGCGTGGCCGATCTGACCGCGCTTCAGGACAGGGCGCTCGAACTGGCCGTCGCCGACGGTATTCGCCGCGCGGGCGTTATGGCCAAGGCCGCGGGCGTGACGCTCCCCGCCCTGCCCGAGAGCGTTGAGGAAAACTCCAGCTATTACGACGGCGGCAGCGCCCGCGCCTATACCATGGACGCGGCGGCCGGCGCGTCCACCTCGCTGATGGGCGGCATGGTGAGCGTGACCTCCTCCGTCACCGTGACCTATGATGTGAACGACTGACAGACGATATGAAAGCGCCCCGCGCCTTCCGGATTTTTTCGGAAGGGCGGGGCGTTTTGCGCGCACCGGATGCGAATGCGGGGGGGGAGGAAGCGTTCGCTGCGGCGGGGGAAATGTCGATTCAGCGCCGCCCGGCCTGTGACTTTCCTTTGTGGACTGATAAAAAAGCGATTTGTGCTGATTGGCTTTTTCTATGCGAACGCCTGCCGGCAGGAGCTATAAAAGCGCCCCGCTCTTCCGGATTTTTTTCGGAAGGGCGGGGCGTATTTGTGAGTGCGCCGGGCGCGAAAGGGAGGGAGAGCGCCCGGCGCGGTGCGGGGGGACGGATTATTCGACGTCCTGAAGCGCGTCGTAGCCCTCTTCGCCGGTGCGCACCTTGATGACGTTTTCCACATCGTAGACGAAGATTTTGCCGTCGCCGATATGGCCGGTATAGAGCACCTTCTTGGCCGCGGCGATGACGCTGGAGACCGGCACCTTGCTCACGACAACGTCCAGCTGCACCTTGGGCAGCAGCGTCGGCTCGACCTGCACGCCCCGGTAAAACTCGGGCTTGCCCTTCTGCTGGCCGCAGCCCAGCACATGCGAGACGGTCATGCCGGTGATGCCGATGGCGCTGAGCGCATTCTTGAGCGCGTCCAGACGGCCCTCCTTGCAGATGATTTCAACCTTGGTGAATTTGGGACGCGTGAGCGCGCCGCTCTCCACCGTTTTGACCGGCACGGCCTCGGCGGCGGGAATATCGCCGTCGACGACGACGGGCGCGTCGTCCTCAGGCAGCGCGTCGGGCGACATGGCAAAGCCGGCATAGGCGCTGGGCAGGCCGTGCTCGGAAACATCCAGGCCGGTCAGTTCGTCGGCGCGGTCGGCGCGCAGGCCGATGGTGCGTCTGATGATCGTGAACACCGCCGTGATGATCAGCGCCACATAAAGCGCGACGGAGAGCACGCCCAGCAGCTGCACGCCCAAGAAATGGAAGCCGCCGCCGTAGAAAAGTCCCTTCTCGGTTGAAACGCCCGTGGCCAGCAGGCCGGTCATGATTGTGCCCAGCGCGCCGCACACGCCGTGAACGGAGATCGCGCCCACGGGATCGTCGATTCTGAGCTTCTTGTCGAAGAGCTCCACGGCGAACACGATTGCCGTGCCCGTGGTCAGGCCGATGATCGCCGCGCCGACGGGGCTGATCGCATCGCAGCCGGCTGTCACGCCCACAAGGCCGGCCAGCGCCGCATTGTATGTCATGGACACGTCGGGCTTGCCATAGCGGATCCAGGTGATGATCATCGTGGTGCAGCAGGCGACCGCCGCGGCCATGTTGGTGTTGAAGAACACGAGGCCCGCGCTGGTGACCAGCTCGTCCGAATCCATGCCCACCGTGGACGCGCCGTTAAAGCCGAACCAGCAGAACCAGAGTATGAACACGCCCAGCGCCGCCAGGCTCAGGTTGTGCCCCAGTATGGCGCGCGGCTTGCCGTTTTTGTCGTATTTGCCGATGCGCGGGCCGAGCATTTTCGCGCCGATGAGCGCGCATACGCCGCCCACCATGTGCACGGCCGTCGAGCCGGCGAAATCGTGAAAGCCCAGCTGAGAAAGCCAGCCGCCGCCCCAGATCCAGTGGCCGGAGATCGGATAGATCAGCAGCGAAATCGCCGCCGAATAGACGCAGTAGGCTGAAAAGCGCGTGCGCTCGGCCATTGCGCCGGAAACGATGGTCGCCGAGGTGGCGCAGAACACCGTCTGGAATATGGCGAACGCCCACAGCGGCACGCCGGCGGGCAGTATCGCCGAATAGTCGCGCGCAATACCCGGATCCAGCCAGCCGATGACCGCGCTGCCCGTGCCGAACATCAGCCCGAAGCCCAGCAGGAAGTAGGCGGGCGTGCCGATGCAGAAGTCCATGAGGTTTTTCATCAGTATGTTGCCGGTGTTTTTCGGGCGGGTGAATCCGGCCTCGCACATCGAGAAGCCGGCCTGCATGAAGAACACGAGCGCCGCGCCCAGCAGAACCCAAATGGTGTTGACCGAACTGAATGTCATGAGAACCATCCTTTCCGTTGTCGTGGTGGGGGAAAAATATAAAGAAAGAGAGCGCCTGACCGAAAAAGCTTCGGTCGGACGCCCTCGTCCTTTTGAAGGGGAAATGAGATTTTATGACAGGAACGCGTGGATTTCATCCGCGGCGGCGAGCGCGTCGGCCATGGCGCGTACCACCAGCGACTGCCCCGTGCGCATATCGCCCGCCGTGAACAGCGCGCCGGAAATGCGATGCGTGCCGTCGGTTTCGACCGCGCCGCGCTTTGTCAGCGCGAGATTAAACGTCTCCGCGGTGGCATTCTCGCAGCCGAGGAAGCCCGCCGCGATCAGCGCCATGTCGCAGGGGATGATCCGCGCCGTGTCGGGCAGAAGCTCAAAGCCGCGCGCGCCCCAGCGGACAGACACGATTTCAAGCGCTTTGACCGCGCCGCTTTCATCGGGAATGACGCGTTTGACCGTCGTGCAGTACAGGCGGGGATCCGCGCCCTGCCGTGCGATGGCCTCGGTCAGGCCGTAATCGGTGCGCAGCGTGCGCGGCCATTCCGGCCAGGGGTTGCTCGGCAGGCGGTCGACGGGCGGCGCGCTCATCAGCTCGAGCTGCACGATTGAGGCGCATTTCTGCCGGATCGCCGTGCCCGCGCAGTCGTTGCCGGTATCGCCGCCGCCGATGATGACGACATGCTTTCCCTCGGCGCTCAGGCGGCTTTCGCGATGACCGAGCAGCGCGCGGGTCGCTTCGGTGAGGTAGTCGACCGCAAAGAGTACGTTTTTCGCCGTTTCGCCCTCGACGTTCAGCGGGCGGGGACGGCGCGCGCCGCAGCAGAGCAGGGCCGCGTCGTAGCCGGTCAGCGTTTCGGGGGAAACGGACGCGCTCATGTGGAAGTGAACGCCCTCCTCCTCCATCAGTCGGATGCGCCGCGCGACGATCTCCTTGGACAGCTTCATGTTCGGGATGCCGTAGGTCAGCAGGCCGCCCGGCCGGTCGGCGCGGTCGTACACGTCGACGAAATGCCCCAGCCGGTTGAGTTTGTCGGCGGCGGCCAGTCCGCTCGGCCCCGCGCCGACGATTGCGACGCGCTTTCCCGTGCGGCGAAGCGGCAGACGCGGCTTCATCCAGCCGTTTTTGTACGCCGTCTCGATGAGATACAGCTCGGTATCGCGGTTGGCCGCGCCGCCGTCCGTCGGGGCGAGCATGCACGCCTTTTCGCACAGCGCCGGACAGACGTGGCCGGTGAACTCCGGGAAGGGCGCTGTCTTGATCAGCCGCTCGAACGCCTCGCGCACCGCGCCGCGATAGATCAGGTCGTTCCATTCGGGAATGAGGTTGTGCAGCGGACAGCCGTAGCCGCTCTGGCAGTAGGGCACGCCGCAGTTCATGCAGCGCGCGGCCTGATCCCGGCGCGCCGCGTCGGAGAGGGGCGTGTGCAGATCGGCAAAATCGCCGATGCGCTCGTCCCAGGCGCGGAAGGGGTTTTCTTCGCGCGGTATTTCGAGGAATCCCGTCGGTTTGCCCATCTCTGTCACCGTCCTTCCAGAAGCCGTCTGTATTCGCGCGGAATGATCATGCGGAAATGCGCCTTGCGCGCATCCCAGTGATCGAGTATATCCTGCGCCAGCGGGGAGCCGGTCAGGCGCGCGTGCTCGCCGATCATGTCGTGCAGCTCGCGCTCAAAATCGCCCTCGACGGGCAGTATGTCCACCATGCCGGTGTTGACGTGGCTCTCCAGCGCGCCGTCGTCCAGCACATAGGCCACGCCGCCCGACATGCCCGCCGCGAAGTTGTCGCCCACGCCGCCCAGTATCGCCGCGCGGCCGCCGGTCATGTATTCGCAGCCGTGATCGCCCACGCCCTCGGCGACCGCCCGCGCGCCCGAATTGCGCACGCAGAAGCGCTCGCCCGCCACGCCGGCGATGTACGCGCTGCCGCCCGTCGCGCCGAAGAGCGCCACGTTGCCGATCAGCGCGTCGCCGCGGCGGCTCTCGGCATACGTTTCGGGGCGGATGACCAGCGTGCCGCCGGACAGCCCCTTGCCCACATAGTCGTTGGCCACGCCGGTGAGCGTGAGGGTGTAGTTCTTGGTCAGGAACGCGCCGAACGACTGCCCGCCGCAGCCCGTGCATTCGATGGCGCGAGGCGCGTCGGTTTCGGGCAGCATCGCGCCGAAGGAACGATCGACCGTGGTGAGATGAACGCGCGGCTTATAGGCTGCGTCGGCGCGCTCGCTCAGACGGAAGTCATAGGTCTTGGCGCGGTTGAAGCGATGATTGTCGGAAAAATTCGTGATTTCGGAAAGATCGACGGGGCATTCGGCTTTGACGCGCAATAGATCGCCGCGGCCGACCAGCTCGTCTACCGTGCGCGCGCCCAGCCGCGCCATAATGCCGCGCAGCTCCTCGGCGACGAAGAGCATGAAGCGCTCGACGTATTCCGGCTTGCCCTTGAAGCGCTTGCGCAGCTCGGGGTTCTGCGTCGCTACGCCGAACGGGCAGGTGTCCAGATTGCACACGCGCATCATGCGGCAGCCCAGCGCGATCAGCGGCGCCGTGGCAAAGGCAAATTCCTCCGCGCCCAGAAGCAGCGCTATGGCCACGTCCCGGCCGGTCATGAGCTTGCCGTCGGTTTCGAGCTTCACCATGGCGCGCAGGCCGTTCTTGCACAGCGTCTGATGCGCCTCGGCCAACCCCAGCTCCCACGGAAGGCCCGCGCCGTGTATCGAGGTGAGCGGAGCCGCGCCCGTGCCGCCTTCGCCGCCGGAGATCAGGATCACCTGCGCGCCGGCCTTGGCCACGCCGGACGCGACCGTGCCCACGCCGCAGGAGGATACCAGCTTGACCGACAGATCGGCCGCCGGATTGACGCACTTGAGATCGTAAATCAGCTGCGCCAGATCTTCGATGGAATAGATGTCGTGATGCGGGGGCGGGGAGATCAGCGACAGGCCGGGCGTGGAGCAGCGGGTTTTCGCCACTTCTTCCGACACCTTTGCGCCGGGCAGATGGCCGCCCTCGCCGGGCTTTGCGCCCTGCGCCATCTTGATCTGGATTTCCTTGGCCGAGCGCAGATAGGGCGTGGTCACGCCGAAGCGGCCCGAGGCCACCTGCTTGATCGCCGAGTTGCGCTCCGTGCCGAAGCGTTCGGCCAGCTCGCCGCCCTCGCCGGTGTTCGATTTGCCGCCCAGCCGGTTCATCGCCGTGGCCAGACACTCGTGCGCCTCGCGGGAAAGCGAACCGTAGGACATTGCGCCGGTCTTGAAGCGATGAACGATGCTCGACGCCGGCTCCACCTCCTCGAGCGGCGCCGGCGTACACGCGTCGAAGTTGAAATCGAGCAGCGAGCGGATGGTGCGCGGGCCGTCGTTTTCGACAAGCGACGCGTACTTTTCAAACAGCGCGGGATCGTCGTTCCAGAGCGCCTGCTGAAGCGTGTGAATGACCTCCGGAGAATAGAGATGCTCCTCGGTATCGCTGCCCGTGCGCAGCTTGTGGAAGCCCACGCTGTCGGGCGCGGTATCGGTCGAAGAGTAGGCGCGCTCGTGATGCCAGAGCGTCTCGCTTTCGATGTGCTCAAGCCCCGCGCCGCCCAGATGATGCGGCGTGTTGGTGAAATAGCGCTCGACGAAATCGGCGTTCAGCCCGACCGCCTCGAAGAGCTGCGCGCTCTGATACGCGCCGAGCGTGGATACGCCCATCTTGGAGGAAATGTGAAGTATGCCCGCCGTGAGCGCGCTTAAGTAGCTGCGCGCGGCTTCGTCGGGTGTTTTTTTGATCAGACCGCGCGCGGCCAGATCGCGGACGGCGGCCTCGGCCATATAGGGCGCGATGGCCCGCGCGCCGAACGCCACGAGTATGGCCGCCTGATGCGCATCGCGGACGTCGCCGCACTCCACGGCGACGGACACGGCGGTGCGCTTCTTCGTGCGCACGAGGTGCTGCTCCAGCGCGGAGACGGCCAGCAGCGTGGGCAGCGCGGCATGGCTTTCGTCGAGGCCGCGGTCGCTCAGCACGACGACGGTCACGCCCTGCGCGTGCAGCCGGTCGCACTTGTCGAACAGCCTTTTCAGCGCGTTCTCCATGCTCTCATGCGCGGCGGTATCGACGAGCAGCGATACTGTGGCGGCGCGCAGGCCGTCCTTATCCAGCGCCTTGACGCGCTGCATGTCGCTTGCGCTCAGCACGGGCGTGGCCAGCTCGATCACGCGGCAGGCGCGCTCGTCGGGCGCGAGCAGATTGCCGTGATCGCCCAGATAGACCGACGTGTCGGTGCGGCTCTTTTCACGCAGCGCGTCGATGGGCGGGTTGGTCACCTGCGCGAAGCGCTGCTTGAAGTAGGAAAACAGCGGCGGATGCGCCTTTGAGAGCGCCGCCAGCGGGATGTCCGCGCCCATGGAGCCAATCGGTTCCGTGCCCTTTTCGGCCATGGGAATGAGCACGCTGAAATAGTCCTCATAGGTGTAGCCCAGCGCCTTGGCCGCGTGCGGATCGTAGGCGGGCGCGCCCGCGTCGCTCAGGGGCAGGTCGCTCAGATGGAGCACGCCCTTCTCGAGCCACTTTTCATAGGGCAGCAGCGCGGCGAAATGCGATTTCAGTTCGTCGCTCTCATAGAGCCTGCCCTGATGAAGGTCGGCGCAGATCAGCTCGCCGCCGCGCAGACGGCCGCGGCGCAGGACGTGCGCTTCCTCCTCGCGCAGCACGCCCGCCTCGGAGGAGAGTATGAGCCGGTGATCGTCGGTTTCCATGCGGCGCAGCGGGCGCAGGCCGTTGCGGTCGAGCATGGCCAGTACGCTGTCGCCGTCGAAGCACAACAGCGCCGCCGGGCCGTCCCACGGCTCCATGAGCGTGGAATAATAGTGATACATCGCCTGCCACGGCGTTTTTTCCGCGCGCCCCTGCCAGGCCTCGGGCACCAGGATCATGCCGGCCAGCGGCAGCGGCACGCCGTTCATCGAAAGGAACTCCAGCGCGTTGTCCAGCATGGCCGAATCGGAGCCGGCGGGATTGACGATGGGGTAGATCGTCTCCGCGCGGTCGCCCAGCAGGCGGGAGGACATCGTTTCCTCGCGCGCCAGCATGCGGTCGGCGTTGCCGCGGATGGTGTTGATTTCGCCGTTGTGCAGCAGCATCCTGTGCGGGTGCGCCTTGCTCCAGCTGGGATTGGTGTTGGTGGAAAAGCGCGAGTGAACCAGCGCCGCGGCGGAGGTATAGTCGTCCTGCTGAAGATCGGGATAGAACGCGCGCAGCTGCGTCACCAGCATCATGCCCTTGTAGACGATCGTGCGCGAGGACAGCGAGCAGACGTACGCCTTGGGCGCGGCCTTCTCAAAGCGGCGGCGCAGGACGTACAGCCGGCGGTCGAACGCCGCGCCGCGCTCGACGTCCTTCGGGCGCGCCACGAAGCCCTGCACGATCGCAGGCATGGTTTCCCGCGCGCCGCGCCCGAGCAGCTCGGGACAGACCGGCACATCGCGCCAGGCGATGAATGTGAGATTTTCCGCGCGGCAGGCGGCTTCGAACGCGGCCTTCTCGGCGGCTGCGTCGGCGGACAGGAAGAGCATGGCCGCGCCGTAATCGCGCTTATCGCCCAGCTCTATTCCCTGCGCCGCCGCCCAGCGGCTGAACAGGGCATGAGGAATCTCCGTCATAATGCCCACGCCGTCGCCGGTCGTGCCCTCCGCGTCGCAGCCTGCGCGGTGCGCCAGCCGTTCCACGATGGTCAGCGCGCTGTCGACCGCGCGGTGATCGCCGATGCCGTTCAGATTGACGACCGCGCCGATGCCGCAGGCCTCGTGCTCCATGCGCTCGTCATACAGCGGATAGAACTGCCCCATGCTCGTTCCCCCTTAAACAATACGAAATAGCAGAATTTGAAAATTTGAAATAAAAAGGCGGCGCTCAGGCCGCCCGTGTGGTTTCAGCTTTCACCCAGTACGCGGCGCGCGCTTTCGGTCATCTTGACGCCATGGCGCATGCTCTCGGACTGAAGAAGGCGGTGCGCCTGCTCCTCGGTGAGGTGCTGTTCGTCCATGAGCTTCTTCTTGGCGCGCTCCACCAGCTCGCGATCCTCGCCGCTTCTGCGGGGCAGGCGCTGGGCGTGCAGCTGCACCAGCATATTGACCGAGGCGATCAGCTCGCTGCGGGAAAAGGGCGATGTGAGCCGGAACAGCGCGGGACACTCGCAGTTGTCCAGATTTTCCGGCCGCCCCACGGCCAGCACCAGCGCGCGCTCGCCCAGATCCTCGCACAGCGAATCGACGGTGCGGTCGGCGAAGGCCGTGCCGCAGACCAGTATGCCGTCGCTGCACTGATTGAAGGCGCGCATAACCTCGTTGCCGGTCGCGCAGACGCGAAAGACCGACAGGCCGGAGGCTTCCAGCGCGGCCGCAATCTGGCGGGCGGTCTGCCTGTCTCGAAAGGCCGTGATGATCTTCGCCATGGGAACGCCTCCTCAAACAAATGAAATGGGCGCGGACGGGGGAAGGACTCGCCCGCCCGCGCCCATTGCGTATTTAAGCGATTGTTTTGCAGATTAGTAGACGGTCAGATAGCGATCGGTCTCCCAGGAGCTGACATGGGTGCGATAGTCGTCCCACTCCTTGTACTTGCCCTCGGAATACTGGCTCACGATGTGCTCGCCCAGCGTGTCGCAGATCAGCTTGTCGGAGAGCATGACGTCGACGGCCTCCTTCAGGGAGCCGGGCAGGCTGGCGATGCCCTTCGCCTCGCGGGTCTTTTCGTCCATGGCGAAGATGTTCTCGGTGATCTCGGCGGGCGGGGTCATGCCCTTCTCGATGCCGTCCAGGCCGGCCGCCAGGCAGACCGACAGCGCCAGATAGGGGTTGCAGGCCGGATCGGGGCAGCGCAGCTCGACGCGCGTCGCCTGACCGCGGGCGGCGGGGATGCGGATCAGCGCGGAGCGGTTGCTGGCCGACCAGGCGAGATAGCAGGGCGCTTCATAGCCGGGCACAAGGCGCTTGTAGGAGTTGACCAGCGGGTTGGTGACGGCGGTCATGGCGCGCACATGGTGCAGCAGGCCCGCGATGAAGGCATAGGCTTCCCTAGACAGGCCCAGCGAGTCGCTCGGATCGGCGAACACGTTCTTGCCGTCCTTGAACAGCGACATATTGGTGTGCATGCCGCTGCCGTTGATGCCGAACACCGGCTTGGGCATGAAGGTGGCGTGCAGGCCGTTCTTCTGCGCCAGCGTCTTGACGGCCAGCTTGAAAGTCATGATGTTGTCGGCGGCGGTCAGCGCGTCGGCGTATTTGAAGTCGACCTCGTGCTGTCCGGCGGCGACCTCGTGATGGGAGGCCTCGATTTCAAAGCCCATCTGCTCGAGCGTCATGCAGATTTCACGGCGGGTGCTCTCGCCATGATCGAGCGGGCCGAGGTCGAAATAGCCGGCTTCGTCGCCCGTCCTGGTGGTCGGGCGGCCCGCTTCGTCGGTCTGGAAGAGGAAGAACTCGCACTCGGGGCCGACGTTGAAGGAATAGCCCATTTTGGCCGCGCGCTCCAGCGTGCGCTTGAGCGTGCCGCGGGGATCGCCGATGAACGGCGTGCCGTCGGGGTTATACACGTCGCAGATCAGGCGGGCGACGCGTCCATGCTGCGGCCGCCACGGCAGAACCGCGTAGGAATCCAGATCGGGGCGCAGATACTGATCGGACTCATGGATGCGGACGAAGCCCTCTATGGAGCTGCCGTCGATCATGATCTGGTTATTCACCGCCTTTTCGATCTGCGAAGCGGTGATGGCCACGTTCTTCAGCTGGCCGAAGATGTCCGTAAACTGCATACGGATGAACTCCACGTCCTCATCCTTCACCATGCGAATGATGTCTTCCTTGCTGTACTTGCTCATGAGACGGCCCTCCCAAATTTCAATTTGAAAATAAAAAATCAGAGCACGAGTCAGCCTCAAAAGCGCCCTTGCTCTGATGGATGGAATTATAGCACCGGCAAGGCGCGCCGTCAAGGATTTGCAGATAGATTTTTCAAATTCTTCATTTTCCACGCCGAAACGCGCGTTTATCCCTGTTTTTTGACTTTGTTTTTACGCTGCACAGTCATTTTTACGGCTTGACAGCAGGGGAGCGCCGTGCTATAATTCCATCCATAATCAATAAAGGCAATGAGGAAGAAAAGTAGGCTGTTTTCATATGCGCCCGACAGAGAGCGTTCCACCGCTGAGACGAACGCGCGCGCTCCGGCCGAAAGAACCCTTCCGAGCTCCGGACCGAAGGCCAAGGGCGGCCCGTAGGCGAGGCGGCGCGGCGGCACGTTAAAGCCGCCGGGGATTCTACATAATATAGGATCGCCCGCGAGAAGCAAATCAGGTGGCACCACGAACAGCGGCATTCGTCCTGAAAGAGGATGAAGTCTGCCGCTTTACAAGTTCGGAGGTGCTTTTTATGTGTTCCATCATGGGTATTGAGGTGAAAGAGCTTTCGCAGGAGAAGATCGAGGAATGCTTTGCGCGCACGGTTTCGCGCGGGCCGGACATGACGCGCGTGATGAAGCTGCCCGGCGCGGTGCTGGGCTTTCACCGGCTGGCGATCATGGGGCTGGACGAGAGCGGCATGCAGCCGTTTGAGTTAAACGGCCGCGCGGTCGTGTGCAACGGCGAGCTGTACGGCTTTCGGCCGCTGCGGGCGCGCTATGCGGAGAAGTACGATCTGAAGAGCCAGTCCGACTGCGAGATCCTGCTGCCCCTTTACGAGGAATATGGTCTGGATATGTTCAAGGCGCTGGACGCGGAGTTCGCGCTGGTGATTTATGACAGCAAGGAGGGCCTGATCGCCGCGCGCGATCCGATCGGCATCCGGCCGCTGTATTACGGCGTGACGGAGGAGGGCGGCATGGCGTTCGCCAGCGAGGCGAAGAACCTGATCGGCCTGTGCGCCGAGATCCTGCCCTTCCCGCCCGGCTGCTACTGGAAGGGCGGCGCGTTTGTGCGCTATGCCGATCCGGCGAAGGTCGATCGCTTCACGATGGCGGACGAGGACACGGTGTGCCGCGAGCTGCGCCGGCTGCTGATTGCGGGCGTGGAGAAGCGGCTGGACGCGGACGCGCCGCTGGGCTTTCTGCTGAGCGGCGGGCTGGACAGCTCGCTGGTGTGCGCGATTGCGGCGAAAAGGCTGCCGCACAAGATCAGGACGTTCTCGATCGGCATGGATGTGGACGCGATTGACTTGAAATACGCGCGCATGGTGGCCGACTATATCGGCAGCGAGCACACGGAAGTGATCATCTCGAAGGAGGATGTGCTCGCGGCGCTGGAGCCGGTGGTGGCGCTTCTGGGCACATACGACATAACGACAATCCGCGCGAGCATCGGCATGTATCTGGTGTGCAGGGCGATTCACGAGACGACGGACATCCGCGTGCTGCTGACCGGCGAGATTTCGGACGAGCTGTTCGGCTACAAGTACACCGACTTTGCGCCCGACGCGGCGGCGTTCCAGCACGAGGCGGAGAAGCGCATCCGTGAGCTGCATATGTACGACGTGTTGCGCGCCGACCGCTGCATATCGGTGAACTCGCTCGAAGCGCGCGTGCCGTTCGGCGATCTGGCCTTTGTGGACTATGCGATGAGCATCGATCCCGCGCTGAAGATGAACCGCCACGACATGGGCAAATATCTGATTCGCAAGGCGTTCGAGGGCGATCACATTCTGCCGGACGAGATTCTCTGGCGGCAGAAGGCGGCCTTCAGCGACGCGGTAGGGCATTCGATGGTGGACGATCTCAAGGCGCTGGCCGAGGAGACGTACACCGACGCGGAATTTGAGGAAAAGCGCCGCAAATACGATCATGCGCGCCCCTTCACGAAGGAGAGCCTGCTCTACCGCGAGCTGTTCGAGAAGTACTATCCCGGCCAGTCGGCGATGGTCGCCGATTTCTGGATGCCCAACAAAGCGTGGAAGGGCTGCGACGTATCCGACCCCTCCGCCCGTGTCCTCTCCAACTACGGCGCCAGCGGTCTTTGAGGCGGCAGTGCCGCCGGCCACACCGCTTCGCGCGTGCAACCCGACTCTTCGCCGCTTGGGGGCGGCTCGAGTCTGGTCGTTCGTGCGTGTTGATATGATCGCTATACAGCCCGACCCGCCCGAGCATAAATTGGACTCGGGCGGGTCTTTCCGTGTACCCGGGTGCTGCGGGGCGTGGGTGCGGCGGTTCGGGGATGGCGGTTATTGCGAGGTTTGGCAAGAGGTACTATGCTGCGAATCAAATGAGGAGAGTCCAGAGAGTCGAAGACTCTTTGGCGCAGGTTTGGGGGCGCGCAGCCCCCAACGTACTCCCCGCGGAAAGCATTGCAAGGCTAATAGACTTACGCCAAAAGGTACTCTGCCGCGAATCAAAAGAAGAGAGTCCAGAGAGCCAATGGCTCTTTGGCGCAGTCTGGGGCGGCCGCAGTGCGGCTTCCACATTTCAGCCCCAGCGTACTCCCTGCGGAAAACATGCCAGAACTAATATGCTTACGCAAAAACGTATCTAAACCGCGCCGCCGACTCCGTAACTCCGTCGGGATCGCCATAAAGAAACGCACAATCCAGAAGTGAACTAAGCAAGTCCGATAACCGCGCAACATCCGAGAACGCTCTAATGGCGATCCCGACCCACGGCGGAATAGAAACGCAACCTTCCGCAAGCCGTCCTGTTTGGCGCTGTGCGTCAAACAGCAGGCGTGATCGAACGCAAGACATTCCAATAGAAACGTATTGGCGGGCGTGAACCGAACGCCCAACGCCGCAATATAGAAGTTCATCGCCCCGCAGAACAGCCTCCCGCGCGCACTCACGCCCCAGCCGGTCTATATCCGGCCAAACGTAACATCTCGCCGGCGCGCAATTCACTATCCCATGAAGCGGAATATCATTTCTTCGCGTCAGCGCGGACAAACGCTTTTAAGCTGAACCGACTCCGCACTATCGGAGACTTGACCGGCTCCAATTTATGGCCGGTCAAGGCGTGGGGCATTGCGCGGCAGCAAGTGGGTGCAGGCTCAGCCTGCCGTGTCAGCGCGGACAAACGCCTTTAAGTGAAATCGACTCCGCACTATCGGAGACCTGCCCGACTCCAACCTATGGTCGGGCAGGTCGTGTAGTATTGCGCGGCAGCAAGTGGGTGCAGGTTCAGCCTGCCGTGTCAGCGCGGACAAACGCCTTCAAGTGAAATCGACTCCGCACTATCGGAGACCTGCCCGACTCCAACCTATGGTCGGGCAGGTCGTGTAGTATTGCGCGGCAGCAAGTGGATGCAGGCTCAGCCTGCGTTTTCCTTCACCCATGCCGCGGCGAAATCGGCAAAGCGCCGCGTGGCCGCGCTGGGATCGGGCGAGGGAATGGCCAGCGCGATCGTGCGGCTGACCGGCGGGTCGATCGGACGAATTTCGATGCCCTCGCCGTTGCCGCGCAAAAGCAGCGACGGCATGATGCTCACGCCCAGCCCCTGCCGCACCATCGCGATGACCGCGTAATCGTCCTTCGTGCGGAAGCGGATGTTCGGCCTCATGCCCACTGCGTCCAGCGCCCGCCGCGCGTCGTGATTGGACGCTTCCAGCAGCGAGATGAACGATTCCTTCGCCACGTCCTCTACGCGGCAGACCGACTGCGCGCTCAGCGGATGCCCCTTGGGCAGCACCGCCACCAGCGGATCGTTGTACAGCGGCAGGCAGCGGCACTTGAGCGGCGTGGGCAGCGCGATGAAGGCCAGATCGACGCTGCCGTCGGTCGCCCAGTTCTCCACGTCGTGATAATCGCCGTTGAACAGCTGAAAATCGGCCTGCGGATACTCCTGCTGGAAGCGCATCATCATCGCCGGCAGCCAGTGCGTCGCCACCGAGGTGAACGTGCCGATGCGGATCGTGCCGCTCACCTGAGTGCGCATCTCCTCTGCCGCGGCGCGCATCAGCCTTTCCTGCCGCGCGATCTCACGTATGAAGGGCATCAGCCGCTCCCCCTCCGGCGTGAGCCGCGCCCCCGCGCGCGTGCGCTTGAGCAGCGGCAGCTGAAGCTCGCTCTCTATGGAAGCGATGATGTGGCTCACGCCCGACTGAGTCAGCCCCAGCTCCTCCGCCGCGCGGGTCAGCGACGCGCAGTCAACGGTCTTTTCGAAAACTTCATACTTTTTCGTGTCCATTTCTTGAATTTCCCCCTTGACTTTGGCCGGATGAAGTGCTATCATAAGCGCATCACATTTGAAGTGTTCATGAATAACATTATAAACCTTCATGCGTGAAAAGTCAAGAGGGGAGATCGAAAAAAATGACGGGAGCCAATCTTCAGCATCTGCTGGCCATGGTCATCTATATGGCGGCGGTCATCGTCATCGGCGTGGTGTTTGCGCGCCGGGCGAACAAGGACACGGAAAGCTATTTCCTCGGAGGACGCAGCCTGGGCCCGTGGGTGACGGCCTTCAGCGCGGAGGCATCGGATATGTCCGGCTATCTGCTGATGGGTCTCCCCGGTCTGGCGTACTGGACGGGTCTGGCCGACGTGGGCTGGACGTGCATCGGCCTGGCGCTGGGCACATATTTGAACTTCCTGATCGTTTCGAAGCGCCTGCGCCGCTACAGCATCGCGGTGGACGCGTTCACGATTCCGGATTTCTTCTCCAGGCGCTTCCATGAAAAGAAGAAAGTGCTGATGATGATTTCCTCGCTGACAATCATCGTGTTCTTCGCGGTGTATGCGGCGCAGTGCCTGAGCGCGTGCGGCAAGCTGTTTGCCAATCTGTTCGGCCTGTCCTACAGCGGCATGATGATCGTCGCGGCGGTGTTCGTGCTGCTCTACACGTTCCTGGGCGGCTTCCTCGCCGAGAGCGCGTCGGATTTCATGCAGGCGGTTGTGATGATCACCGTGCTGGTGCTGATTATGGCGCTGTCCATCGGCGCGGCGGGCGGTCTCAAGACGGTCATTGAAAACGCGAAGAGCTTCGACGGCTATCTGTCGCTCGTTAAGACCGCCACGCCCTCCGAGACCGAGATCAACGCATTCGGCACGGGCAGGAGCTACGGCTTTCTGACGATCATCTCCACGCTGGCGTGGGGTCTGGGCTACTTCGGTATGCCGCAGGTGCTGCTCCGCTTCATGGGCATCCGCTCTGAGGGAGAGCTGGGCCGCTCCCGCCGCGTGGCCATCATCTGGGTGACCATCTCCATGGCGGCCGCCATAATGATCGGCATCGTCGGCCGCAGTGTCGCGGGGCTGGACTATCTGTCCAACGGCGCGGCTGAGAACGTGTTCATAGACGCGGCGACCACATTCCTGCCCCCCGTGCTGGCCGGCTTTGCCTGCGCCGGCGTGCTGGCCGCGGCGATTTCCTCGTCCGATTCCTATCTGCTGATCGCCGCCAGCGCCGTGAGCCAGAATCTGTACCGCGGCATTTTCAAGAAGGACGCGACCGAGAGGCAGGTCATGTGGTGCTCCCGCATCACGCTGGTCGCCATCACGCTGGTCGCCATGGTCATCGCATGGAACTCGAACTCCACCGTGTTCGGCATTACCTCGTTCGCTTGGGCGGGCTTCGGCGCGGCGTTCGGCCCGCTGGTGCTGTTCTCGCTGTTCTGGAAGCGCACCAACTGGTATGGCGCGATCGCGGGCATGGTGTCCGGCGGCGCGATGGTGTTCATCTGGAAGCTGCTCATCAAGCCCATTGGCGGCGTGTTCGGCATCTACGAGCTGCTGCCGGCGTTCATCGTCAGCTGCATCATGATCGTCGCCGTATCGCTCGCCACGGGCAAGCCCTCGAAGGAAATCGAAGCCGAGTTTGACAGCGTGGCCAAGTAAAAAAAGCAAATATCAAAGGGTTCAAAGCGTCGCTGAAAATATGGCGGCGCTTTGATTTTTCAGGCCGCGCATGGTAAAAATTCCCTCTCCGGCAGGATTTGCGCGGCGCGGAAAGAACATAATAAGCATAACCGTCCGCTGGACGCGAAAGGAGAGAAAAATCATGGATCAACTGGGAGAAAGCATTCGCAAGCTGATACTGGCCGGCATCGGAGCCGCCGCCGTGACGAAGGAAAAGGGCGAGAGCATGCTGCATGACCTCGTGAAGAAGGGCGAGCTGACCGTCGAGCAGGGCAAGGTGCTCAACGAGGAGCTGAAGCGCAACGTCAAGGAGGCCATCCGCGACAACGTGACCGTACACGTCGTCACGCCCTCGGACGATCTCATGAGCGCCGTGGACGACATGGACGACGACGCTCTCGCCGCCCTCAAGGAGCGCATCCGCGCCGCCGAGGAGGCCCGCAAGGCCGCGCCCGCCGACGAAAAGACCGACGAAGCCGAGGAACCCTGCTGCTGCGGCCAGACCGAGGACGCTGAAGAAGCGCCCGCGGAAAAGTGCGCGTGCGGCTGCGCGTCCGAAGAAAAGACCGACGAGCCGGCCGAAGAGAATAAGTAAGCTGTAATTCGGACGGGAGGATCGCCCCGTCCGGCAGCGCCTTTGCACGGGGGAGAGCGTGCCTTTCCTCCGCGCGGGGGCGTGCGCTGCGCTTTTTATGTCAGGGGACGCGTAGAAAACAGGCTTAAGACGCGGCGAATCCTTTTTGGCCGGAAAAAGCGGCGGCGTGGGAAAAATCTACTATATAATATCAGGAAGCGAGAGGAAACGGTCATGACGCAGCGCGGAGAAAATCGCAGCGAGAACCGTCAGCGGCTGGCGGAAATTGTCGAGGTGGTGCGCAAACACGAGATTGTGCGCGGCGGCATCACGCCGGAAAAGCTGTGCGCGATCATCGAGGAGCTGGGGCCGACGTTCATAAAGCTCGGCCAGATTCTGTCGATGCGGTCGGATATTCTGCCGGCAGCCTATTGCGAGGCGCTCAAGAAGCTCAGGAGCAGCGTCGCGCCCATGCCCTACGAGCAGGTGGCCGACATCGTGTCGCGCTCCTACGGGCGGCCGCTGGACGAGGTGTTCGCCTCCTTCGACGAGCATGCGCTGGGCAGCGCCTCGATCGCGCAGGCGCACGCGGCGGTTCTGAAGAGCGGCGAACGCGTTGTGGTGAAGGTTCAGCGCGAGGGCATACACGACGTGATGAACCGCGACATCACGCTGCTCAAGCAGGCGTGCAATCTGCTCAAGTACACGCCGGCCGGCGGGCTGGTGGACTTCAATCAGGTGCTGGACGAGATGTGGGTGGTCGCGCAGGAGGAAATGAACTTTCAGACCGAGGCGGCCAACCTCGAAAAATTCCACAAGCTCAACGAGGACGTGGCGTTCGTGACCTCGCCGGCGCTCTACCGCGAATACACCACGACGCAGGTGCTGGTGATGGAGCGCATCGACGGCGCGGCGATCGACGACAGGGACGCGCTGACGGCGGGCGGCTACGATCTGTCCGAAATCGGCGCGAAGCTGGCCGACAACTACGTCAAGCAGATCATGACCGACGGCTTTTTCCATGCCGATCCGCATCCGGGCAACCTGCGCATCCGCGAGGGCAAGATCGTCTGGCTGGACATGGGCATGATGGGCAGCCTGTCCGAGCGCGAGCGCGGCCTGATCGGCAAGGCGATCACCGGCGTGGCGCGCGGCGACGTCACGCTCTGCCGCGATGCGGTGCTGGGGCTGGGCGAGTTCAAGGGCGCGGCGGACAAGCGGCAGCTCTACCGCGACGTCGAGGAGCTGCTGGACAAATACGGCGCGGCGAGCCTGGGCGACATGGACATCGCGAAGGTGTTCGAGGACCTGACCGCCGTAATGAAGAAGAACGGCATCGCCATGCCGGCGAGCCTGACCATGCTGGCGCGCGGACTGGCGACGATTGAGGGCGTCGTGGCCGACCTGAGTCCGGAGATCAATGTGATGAGCGTCGTGACGGCGCGCGTGGGCAGTCAGCTGTTTAACGACATCGACTGGAAGAGCGAGCTGCTTCAGGACGGGCGGGCGCTGTACGAGAGCGCGCACAAGTCGCTGGAGATTCCAGCGCTGCTGGCCGATGTGCTGAGCACGGTGCTCAAGGGCGATTCGAACATCGGGTTCGAGCATCACATCGGCGACGACGCGGCGAAGCTGCTGCGCGAACTGATGATGAAGTTCTGCGCGTCGCTGCTGGCGGCGGCGCTGCTGATTTCCGGCGCGCTGATCGAGAGCGGCACGGGCTGGACGGGCGGCTTTTCGTGGTGCGGGGTCGTGTGCTTCGTGCTGGCGATCGCGCTGCTGGTGTGGGCGTTTACGAGGCATAAGATACGGCGCAGAAAGTAGCCCGTGGCTTGGTAAGTTCATAATATTGGGAAAATACGGCATAGTCGCTTCGGCGGCTGTGCTGTTTTTTTATATGGCGAGGGTCTCGTGCGTAATGAAAGGCATCAGGATGATGCGAACGGTCGGATTGATATGACTGTTTTGTGACTTGATTAGAAAAGAACATAATATAAAATACTTCATGACACTGTATTTTTGTTAAATCGTCAAAGCACGATTGCGCTTTCAATGTAGATGTGTTAAAATATATGGCAAATGAATTGCTTGCGATTTGCGATCGATGGGCGTACTGATCGAAGTGATAGAACAACAGAGGAGGAATGTATGATGAAAAGGATGCTCAGGATCGGTTTGATGGCAGTGGTTGTTTTAACCTTATTGCTTGCCATGGTGAATGGCAGTGCGTTTGCCACAGACTATTCATCACAAATAAAAAACATATATACGGTATGCAAGAACAGAAATGGAGGCAGCTTTAGCGGTTACTGTGGGCGATATGTCCTTTATCAGTTGGATGCGCTGGGAATTGGTTATGTTGGAAGCGGTTCTTACAATGGAAATGAAATATTTTATTGTATGACAGCCGATGCTGTAACTCCAAGCGGCTATATTCAGAAGAAATATGCAGGCAGAGACGCATTGAATACAATAGTAAGCGAATACGGATCAGAGGTTACAAACATTGTTGTAAGCTTTGTTCATCAGTACAATCATTCGGCTAGTTCACCTGGGTATGGCCATACAAATTTTATTCATGCAATTGTTGATGGAAAAGTTTATTTTTCTGAGAGCTTTGATGGTTACGGATATTCAGAAGGGCAACCACAGGTGTTGACATTGTCTGACTATCTTAATAGATACAACACATACTATGGCGGAATTATTGGAGCGGTTCTGTATACGAGGGAAGTATCTGATGCGGATACTCTTCAATTTGCTAACGTTGCTTATCCCCAAAGATGGGTGGCGAGTTCTTCTGGTTGGAGTCTTACCACGGGCATCCTTGCCTCTGACGTTGAATTGACAAGTATTTCAAGTCGCATTTACCGCAATTCGGATGGAGCAACCGTATCTTCTTGTACGAAAACGATCTCTGGAAAATCATATGCGATAAAAGGTCTTGATGATTACAGCGGTGCAGATAATGGTGTGCGGTTTTCATATATCTATTCAAAGGGCTACGGCACAGGCACTTATACATGGGAACTCGTCGGAAAGGATTCAGCAGGGCGAAGTTTGACTTTGCCGATGACTTTTGAGGTCGTGAGTTCTGGCTCGACATCGACAACGACGGCCGGAAAAGAATATGAAACACCTAAATACTATGTTGACGTGAATGGCTGGCTGGACGGAAAAGAGTCGGGAAATATCGATTCCTACGGAACGTTTGATCTATATATTAACGGAACTTGTGTAGGCGATGATATAAGCGACTATTGTACGCAGCATCCCGTTGGGACAACCTATGAAATTCGGGATATTAAAGCGCTGGCGGGACATCAGTATAACGGCGTCTACTCGGGATCGACCAAAGGAACGATTTCCGATTCGTCTGTCAAAGTCGTTTTGAGTTTCTCCACGACCTACACAGTCAGCTTCAATGCCAACGGCGGCACGGGCGCGCCCGCGGCGCAGACGAAGGTGAAGAATGCCGCGCTGACGCTGTCCTCTGTCAAGCCCACCCGCAGCGGCTATACCTTTATGGGCTGGGCAACTACGTCCACGGCGACGGCCGCGCAGTATCAGCCGGGCGACAGCTATACGAACAATTCCGGCGTTACGCTTTATGCGGTTTGGCAGAGGGACAAGATCTATGTGACGCAGATCTCGCTTTCCCAGACGGAGCTGACCATGGAAATGGGAGATGCGCAGACGCTGACCGCAACGGTTCTGCCGGGCAATGCCGACAATCCCGCGCCCGCATGGACGACGAGCAATGAGAGCGTTGCGACGGTTTCGAACGGCACAGTAACCGCCGTCGGCCCCGGCACGGCGAAAATTGTATGCAGCGCGACGGATGGAAGCGGCGTTTCCGCAGTGTGTACGGTTACGGTCAACGAGGCGCACAGCCATACGATCGCGATGGATCGTCCGATATTGGCGACAAAGACCGAGAACGGCCTGAGTATCGGCCTCCGCTGCAGAACCTGCAATGAAATAATGCTGCCGCAGAAGAGCGTGGGCAGCGATCGCATACTGGCGCTGCCGAACGCGCTGAAAACGATCGATGACGAAGCTTTTGTCGGCGCGGATATGCAGCAGATCGTCATACCCGATGGAACGACGCGAATCGGTTCCCGCGCTTTTGCGGGCTGCGGAGAGCTGCTGCTTGTATCGATTCCCAAGGACGTCAATTCTATCGCTGACGACGCCTTTGAGGGCTGCGATACGCAGTATTTCTGCATCGTCGCGGAGGATGGCAGCTATGCGGCGCAGTATGCCGAGACGAACGGCCTGTATCACTGCGATCCCAAGGGGCGTTTCACCGTAACGCTGGATGCGCGCGGCGGAAAATGCGGGACGGAGGGCTTTACGGCGGAGGTCGGAAAGCCGCTGGGAACGCTGCCTGTCCCGACAAGGAATGGATACAGCTTTGACGGCTGGTATGACGAAGGCGATTCGCCGGTGAACGAGGATACCGTCGTCAACGACTCGATCGGATCGCTGACGCTCCATGCGAAATGGTACAGCGTGATCACCTTCAACGCAAACGGCGGAAGCTGCAATACGGCCAGCATGAACGTCTATGAAGGCCAGGCCATCGGGACGCTGCCTGCCGCCTCGCGAGAAAACTATACCTTCAACGGCTGGTACACGGCGGCCTCGGGCGGCGTAAAAGCGGAAGCCACGACGGAGTTCGACGGGGCGACGACGCTGTATGCGCAATGGACGCGGAAAACGTGTACAATCACCTATAACGCAAACGGCGGCGTATGCACGACGGGCAGCAGGACGCTGAACTGCGGCGACGCCATCGGGACGCTGCCCGTGCCCACACGGGACTATTATACCTTCAACGGCTGGTACACGGCGGCTTCGGGCGGTACGAAGATAGCGACGACTACGACCTTTACCTCGTCCGTGACATTGTATGCGCAGTGGACGGCGAATGCGTACTCCGGCTGGGTAACGGAATCCTCCGTGCCGAGCAATGCGCGCATCGTCGATTCCAAGACGCAGTATCAGTACAGAGACACGACCTACACTACGGTTTATTCGGACTGGAGCAGCTGGGGCGACTGGACGACGACGCGGGAATCGACGTCCGATCTCAAGAAGGAAGAAAGCGCGACGGTCTACGGATGGTACTGGTTCCAGTGCCCGAATTGCGGACGGCACTGGCACGTCTATTCCGGCCTGGCGATCGACTGCTCCAAGACATGGGGTCCCGGCGACGGATGCGGCGGCGATAACATTCAGTCTACGGATCATCATATTGTGTGGAGCACGACGCCGTGGAGCAGCGGAACCTCGAACTGGTATGGAACGGGCAGAACCTGCCTTGATACAGGCGCTTATACGAGAATGTTCGCGTGGACGGACGGCGGCAGCGCGAGAACCGGCTATCGCTATGCGACGCGCACGTCCAGCCAGAAGGCCAATGTCGGCGCGTGGTCTGCATGGTCCGATACGGTCTATACGGCGTCCAGCACGCGTGAAGTGGCGACACGCAAGCTCGTGCGCTATCAGCTGAAGTAATACGGATGCGGCGGGGGATATGTTCGGATACTGCGGACATACCCCCGCCGCTGTCGTATAATGCTCTTCATGCTTCTAATACGGGGCGTTGAAAGGATTTTGAACGGCGATGAAGGAGGGAAAAAATGATGGATTTCAGCCTGTTGATTGAAGGATTGCGGCAGACAAAGCAGATTACGCCGCTGGAGCAGGACATTCTGGATACATTGAATGAGATTCAAAAGCAGCCCTTTGACCGCGATTCCGCGCAAAGGCAGATTCTGAAAAACAATGTGAAATACCCTGAAATTTGCGACGCGATTGTAATGCTGGAAACGACGGTCGTTCGTCCCTTTGCTCAGGCGATGGAGGGGGATATTCGTTACAATTTGGAAAAGCAGTTTGAAATGCTTGCGGAGAAAGAAATGAGACAGCGGCCAGTAAACGGAAATTGATATGGCAGGACGGGGATGAGATGATTCGCGATTGAAGCAATGATCTTGATTTGAGGATATATCCTTGGGCGCAGCGGCCGCTCGGCTCTCCTGAAGGGGGGGATTGGGATTCACACGGGCGAACGCGGAAAAAAGCGGGATTTTTTTGAAAAAAGGTATTGACAAAATGCGCGGCATAGTGTATTATATCTCTTGTCGCCGCGATGATGCGTGCGAGGGAAACGGCAACAGAATGCTGCGAACGTGGGAGCATAGCTCAGTTGGGAGAGCATCTGCCTTACAAGCAGAGGGTCACAGGTTCGAGCCCTGTTGTTCCCATTCACAAATGTGGCCCGGTAGTACAGTTGGTTAGTACGCCAGCCTGTCACGCTGGAGGTCGAGGGTTCGAGCCCCTTCCGGGTCGCCATATGCCTTGGTAGCTCAGCTGGTAGAGCAGTAGACT
The DNA here is from genome assembly GCA_934631025.1 of uncultured Clostridia bacterium. Taxonomy (GTDB): domain Bacteria; phylum Bacillota; class Clostridia; order Christensenellales; family Aristaeellaceae; genus Firm-10. The sequence goes on along the minus strand of CAKTXR010000009.1, from coordinate 49,457 downwards.
GAAAATCTGCGTGTCGGTGGTTCGACTCCGCCCCAAGGCATACTTTATGCGGTAGTAGCTCAGTTGGTAGAGCGCCACCTTGCCAAGGTGGAGGTCGCGAGTCCGAGTCTCGTCTACCGCTCCAATTTATAATATGGCACCATAGCCAAGTGGTAAGGCAAGGGTCTGCAAAATCCTGATGCTCCGGTCCGAATCCGGATGGTGCCTCCATTGATCAGATCCGAATTCGTTCGGATCTGATTTTTTTGATGTATCCCGCATGGTTTTTCGACCTGTCTGAAGCGGCGATGCGCACGAACGCTGGCGCAGACGGGACGTTTGTAGTGGATCTCACGGAAGAAGCAGCCTGTTCTGAACTGGCCGGTCGTGGTCGCGGCAAAGTATATTCGCTGGTTCGATCAACTGTCTGAACGGCTGTGGCGATGGGCTTGATAGAACGCAGCGTGCCTGCGCCGAACGCGATACTCCGGTCGGGCAGGCGGGAGATTTTACTGCTGCTGCGGATTTTTCGGATGCGGCGCTGCCTTTGACGGCGTGCGCGACGTATGCGGGAACGATGGATGAACGTATCGGGCGGAGCGGGATAATCTCGCGGCGCATGACATAAAACAGGATAGGCTGGAGTGGCGAAATGGCAGACGCAGGAGACTTAAAATCTCTCGGAGCGATCCGTACGGGTTCGAGTCCCGTCTTCAGCATGTGAAGCTCGTCGGCTGCGGCGGGCTTCTTTTTTTTGTGCTCTGAAGGAACGGCAATTTCGCTGTGACGGCGCGGAAGATTGAGCGTGAGAAGCGGCGCTTGAATTTGAACGTTCTGCGATGCCGCGGACGAAATGGCTTGTCTGGCGGTACAGGTTCGTGGATTTGAGATGAATTGTGGAAATGCTGTGTACCGCCGTCAATGCGGCTGATTGGCCGAGGAAAATGACGTTTGACGGCGGCCTGAGTGCATTGCAATGCTGCGGCGCGCCCGCTCGGCTGGTTGGTTCGGATAAGCGGCGGTTGGCTGGCGCGGAATGCGGCTTTTGAAACAGCTCATCGGCATGGCTGTTTGGCTGGCGAAGCTCGGCGATTGCATTGAACGTGAAATGCGGAATTCCGGAAGGAATGGCTTAGCGTGCATCCATTCCGATGCTGCGCGTATTTTCGCGGAAACACCCTCTCCACAATGCGAGTGCGCCGTAAAAACACCCCCGCGGCTCAGCCGGAGGGCGTGGAATTGGGATGTTGAACGGCTTGACCAGCGCAATTTGACGGCTTGGCGGCGCGCCCGCTCGGCTGGTTGGTTCGGATAAGCGGCGGTTGGCTGGCGCGGAATGCGGCTGCTCAAACAGCTCATCGGCATGGCTGTTTAACTGGCGAAGCTCGGCGATTGCATTGAACGTGAAATGCGGAAGTCCGGAAGGAATGGCTCCGCGCGCTTTCATTCCGATGCTGCGCGTATTTTAGCGGAAACACCCTCTCCAACAATGCGAGTACGCTGCAAAAACGCCCCGCGGCTGAGCCGGAGGGCGTGAAATGTGGGGTGTTGACCGGCGCTTACAGTCTGGCCCTGCCGCCCTCGATGGTCATAACTCTGTCGGCGTAGGTCAGTATGCGCGGCCTGTGCGAAATGCAGAGGATCGTCAGATTCTCCTTCTCCTTGAGCGCCTTCAGCATATCGGCGATTTCGCTCTCGGTCTTTTCGTCCAGATTCGACGTGACCTCGTCGAGAATCAGGATCTGACAACCGTGCAGCAGCGCCTGCGCGATGGCCAGCCGCTGGCGCTGTCCGCCGGAAAGCTGAACGCCGTTTTCGCCGATTTCCTCGTCCAGACCGTGCGGCAGCTCGTGCAATAGCTCGGTCAGCCGAACTTTCGCGAGCGCGTCGGTCAGCGCGTCGTCGCCCGCCTGCGGATTGGCCAAAAGCAGGTTCTCGCGCAGCGTGCCGGGGAAGAGGAACGTGTCCTGCGCGACGCTGATGATGTTCTTCCTCAGCGCGTTCGAATCGATGGCGCTCACGTCGGTGTCGTCGATCAGGATGTGGCCGCCGGTGGGCGTGTAGAACTTTTGCAAAAGATCGGCCATCGTGCTCTTGCCCGCGCCGCTCTCGCCGACGATGCCCACCCACTCGCCGCGTTTGATTTCAAACGTCAAGTCGGTGAACACGCTGCCGCGCGCCTCGCTGTAGCGGAAGGCCACATGATCGTAGCGCACGGAGCGATTGAACACGAACGGTTTGTTCTCGCACGGCGCTGATCTTTCGTCCTCCATGGAGATCATCTCGAACAGCTTCGCATAGGAGCCGAGCATCTTCTTGTAGTTGAAGTTGGTCTTGGAAACGCCCTTGATGATGTCGAAGAGCTGCGGCAGGAAGCCCAGTATCACCACCAGCGAGCCGATGGAGAGCCGGCCGCCGAGCACATACAGCGCGCCCAGGCCGAACGTCACGCCCGTAAAGAGCGAGTCCACCAGCGTGGTCATCCAGATGCCCTGCGCGTTTTCCAGCGCGACCATCTTGCCCCAGACGGAAATGGTGTCGTCGTTGACCTGATTGAGCTTCTTCAGCTGGAGCTTCTCGATCAGCATGGTCTTGACGAAGCGTATGCCGCGGAAGGTGTCGCTGAGGATCTGGTTCGTCCTGGCGCGGTTGGCCGCGATGCGCTCGCCGTAGCCCTGCGACTTGTCCGCGAGGAACTTGCAGGGAATCAGCAGCATCGGGATGTAGAGCAGCTGTATCATGCCGACGGCGACGTTCATCTTAATCAGCGACGCAAAGACGATCAGGCCGACGCACAGGCTCGAGAGCAGCTGCGGAATGTCCGTGATCCACAGCAGCACATATTCCATGGCCTCCGAGCGGCAGTAGGAAGCGACCTCCGCCGAGTTGTTCTCGTCGTAAAAGCGCATCGGCTGATAGAGGATCTTCTCAAAGCACTTGGCGAAGAGCAGATGCCCCATGTTCCGGCCGGTGACGATCGTCGTCTTGCGGTACCACGCCGTGATCGCGCCGTTGGCCAGCGCCACGACCGCCAGCAGCACGATGTTGCGGATAACCGCGCTGCCGTTCGACGCGGGAATGTACACGTCGATGATGCGCTTCATCAGCAGCGCCGGCAGGAGCGCCAGTATGCGCACTACCACGGACACTGCGAACGACATGGCGATGTACAGCCAGAAGTGCGGCAGATTTTTGCGGATGATCCGGTTGACGTTTTGAGTGTGGTTCAAGGCGAACCCCTCCCTTTTTGTGTTTGATCGCAATCCTGTTCGGGCGGCAGGACTTATGACACTACATTAACATAAATGGAAAGAAATGTCAACAAAAAAACAATGAGCATAAAATGTTGAATGTGCATGACGAAGGATGCGTCCTTTTTTGAGCGCCGCGCGGAGGAAATGCAACATTTGGTGCGCAAAACGCGTCAAAAGCGTGATGCGCCGCGAGGACGTGAAGCGGCGGGCTGTCATTCGGGTCAGCTGGGCGCGGCGATTGGGGATCGATTTGGGATGAAGCGGCGCAGGAAGCGGACTGAGGGCTGCGGCTGACGGTGAAAGGCGCGCGTTTTATTGGGAAAAGATCAGCGGATCGCAAGGATTTTTTCGGCGGGCGCGGCATTGCCTGTAAATCTCCGGATTGGGCGGCAAAGCGATGCCAAGACAGATCGATGGACTTTTTGAAAGGCATTTGGGAAAGAGGAGGAACCCCTTATGAGAAAAAAGCTCCTGTCGCCGCCGGTCATGGCGGTGTGCGGGCTGGCGATCGGCGTGATCGCGCGGCTCTTGGACATTTACACGCAGAATCTGGGCGAAATCTTCTCGCAGATGGCGGTGTGGATACTGCTGGGCGCGCTCATCAGCGTATACAGTTCTTCGCCGAAGCGCGCGGCGGTCAATGTGCTTTTGTTTTGTCTGGGAATGCTCGCGACCTATTACGCGGCGGCGGCGCTCACGCACGGCGTGTACAGCCGCACGTTCATCATAGGCTGGACGGTGTTCGCGCTGTGTACGCCGGTCATGGCCGCGCTGGTCTGGTATACGAAGGAGAAGGGCTGGCTGGGGCGCGTGATCGCCGCGGGCGTTGTGGCCGCAGCGGCGCTCTCGAGCGTCGTGCTGTTCGGCGGCTTTCGGATATACGACGCGGTGATCGACGGCGCGCTGATTGATCTGCTGTTCTTCAGGAAGGTTCGGCGCGGCGCGGGGATTTAACACGGTGCGCGCTCATCATGGGCGGCGGCGATCTCGTCTAATGATAAGACAGGGCCGAGGGGAACTCGGCCGGAATGGGTGGAGGTCGTCGCTGTGAGGATGATAAAAAGGCTGCTGCGCGCGGCGGGGCTGCTGGGGCTGGCCGCGGCGCTCTGGCTTGTGATGATTGAGCTGTTGTCGTGGGAGCACGGCATGACTGCGGAGGACGCTGTACCGCTCACGGCGCTCTATCTGTGCGCGTGGGGCATGGCGCTCGCGTTCAGGCAGCGGGGGCGCTCGAGACGGCGCGGCGCGCGGCTGGTGTGGGGCGCTGCGGGCATGGTCCTGAGCGGCGCGCTCTGGATCGGGCTGACGCTGGCGCTGGGCATGGCGGGCGTGATCGACGAGACCGGCGCGCTGCTGTTCAGCCTGCTGTTCTGGGCGGCGTGGGGCACGTTTTTTGTGATCCGGCGCGCGGTGCGGCTGCGGCGTGCTGACAGCGGCGATGCGGCTGCACGGCAGGCTGCTGCTTGCAGTGCGGACGAGGGGAGCAGCGCCGGACGGCCTGCGCAGAGCGGGACGCGGGAAGAATCCCCCGCCCATGGAAGCGGCGCGGTTGACGCTGTGCGGCGGGAGGATGCGCGTTTGGCGTGCAATGAGACGCGGCGCAGCGAAGCGCGGCAGGCTGCGGTTGATAGCGTCGAGACGCGCACTGCGGATACGGCGGACGGCGAAAGTGCGCGCGGCGAGTCGGCTGCATTCGGTGCGGCGGGCGCTGGGCGTTCGGCGGGCGTGAGACGCAGGCAGCGCGTTGGCGGCGCGCGCAGGATTCGGCGCATGGCGGCTGTGCTTTGCGCGGCGGGCGTGCTGCTGATTGCGGTTCTGGCGGTCGGCGGGCGCTCGCGGCCGGTCGAGATTCCCGAAGCGCTGCAAGTATTCGCGGAGAAGTATCCAGAAGCGGCGGGCTTTGTGAGCGACTATCCCGCGCATTACCGCGATCATCCCTCGAAGGACGTGTCCGGCGAGGTGAAGAAGGGCGTTGTGCCGCTGTTCATCCAGTGGGACGAGCGCTGGGGCTATGAGGACTATGGCGGCAACTATCTCGCGGTCAACGGCTGCGGGCCGACGTGCCTGTCGATGGTGGTGTGCGGCCTGACCGGCGAGACCGATGCAAATCCCTATGCCGTGGCCTGCTATTCGGAGCAACAGGGCTATTACACGCCCGGCTCGGGCACGTCGTGGTCGCTGATGACGCAGGGCGCGGCGCATTACGGGCTGGACGCGGAGCGCGTCACACTGTCGGCGGACGCGATCGCCGATACGCTGGCGCGGGGACGCGTGATCATCGCTTCGATGAAGCCGGGCGACTTCACATACACCGGCCATTTCATCGTGTTGACCGGCCTTGACGGCGATGGCCGCGTGCGCGTGAACGATTCCAACAGCCGCCTGAACAGCGCGAAAAGCTGGGACGCGCAGACTCTGGTCGATCAGATGAAAGCTGCGTGGAGCTATTCGTACGACGGGTGACGAGGAAGGGCGAGGGAACGGCCGCATCTGTCGCCGGTGGACAGCGGTTTTCCAAAAGGCTGTGGTTGGCGCGCATACTAAGGCTTACGCGGAAGCGAGTTATCCCCTGTTTGTGCGGAATGACCTCATCTGATGAGCTTGGAGCGGGAAGATTGCGTCCGCTGTGCGCGGCTGGCGCTTTCTCAAAAGACCGGCGCTTTTGCCGTGGCTTCGGGAAACGCGTTCCGAACCTTCTCCCATGTGAGAGCGGCGCAAAGTCGAATAAGACCGGCCTGTTTGCATAATGACGCAACAAACGGCGCGGCAACTGCGACTAAGAGATATACGGCAGGAAGAAAAAGCCTGAACGACACGAAAAACGAGGTGAGCGATATGAAACTGGCCGAAGCGCTTCAGGAGCGCGCGGATCTGAACCGGCGCGTCGAGCAGCTGCGCGCGCGTTTGTCCAACAATGTGGTCATGCAGGAGGGCGTGAAGCCCGTGGAGCCGCCCGAGACGCTGCTGACCGAGCTGGACGCGGCATTGCAGCGGCTGGAGACGCTGATCATCGCGATCAACCGCACGAACATGGCGGCGATCGTGGACGACGCGCCGCTGTCCGACGCGCTGGCGCGGCGCGATGTGATGAAAATGCGCATCAGCATCCTGCGGGACGCGGTGAGTCAGGCCAGCTGTCTGGCTCAGCGTTCGCGCGGCGACGAGATTCGCCAGCTGCCCGCCGTGGACGTGCGCGCGCTGCAGAGGCAGGCCGACGATCTGAGCCGCGATTTCCGGCTCTTGGACAACCGCATTCAGGCCGCCAACTGGGCGACCGAACTGATCGAAAACTGAGCGGGAGAGCGGCGGTAGCGGCGCGGGCGAGCATCAACCCTTCGGCCGCGGGGCAAGGCGGCCACTCAGATTGGCGGGTATGACGAGGCATACCGAGGGGGTTCGATTCCTCCAGTCACTGTCATCCTCAGCACCGTAACAGGCGCACTGTCATCGAGCACTGTCACCACCGGATGCTGACGCGCCGCGAGGGCGGGTCAGGGGCAGCCGCTCTTCTCCTTTCATAAAGCGAACGACCCGTACGGCGATATGTCGCGCGGGTCGTTCGCTGTGTGTGGGGCGGCTCAAGCTGCTGGCATATGAACACGGAAATCTGTGACTTCCGCCGCGAGGGACGAAGAGCGGCGCTCCATGCGCTGTATGCGGGAGTACCGGCGCCGCCACGCAGGAGGGCATTCCGTTTGCGCAGCTTGATCTGCTGGTTATCTTCTGACTTTTGGCGCAAGGGATCGAAACGACTGCGGCCCCACTCGCTGCACAAAAAACGAGCGCCTGACGACAGACGCTCGCTCAAAGTGCGGGGGATTACAGATCGAACACGCCCATGATGACGATGCCGATAACGACCAGCGCGATCATGAGATAGTGCTTCCAGGAGAGCTTCTCCTTCAGGAACAGGCGGCTCCAGAGCACGCTGGCGGCGCAGTAGGCGCTGATGATCGGCGCGGACATGGCCAGATGCTCGGTGTCGGCGATGGCGTAGATATAGGCGAACTGACCGGCGGTCTCGCAGATCGCGCCCAGGAACTTCGGCGCTTCCCGTTTGGGCAGCAGGCGATCCTTGCGGATGATGACCACATAGATGAACGAAAGCACCGCGGCGGCGAGGAAGGTCAGCTCATAGGCGCAGTTGGCGCTGCCCTCGTTGAGCGTCTCCAGCACGCGGTTGTCGGCGAATGTGCCGGCCGCGTCGAGCAGGCAGTAGGCCACGGGCAGCGCCAGCGCGAGGAAGCTCTTGGCGTATTTGCGGTTGCCCTGCTCCTGACGGGCGGCGCGCAGCGCGGGGTCTTCGGTCGCGTCCACAACGCCCAGACCGATCGCGCCGACGCACACGAGCAGTATCGCGCCGATGGCCAGCGGGGAATAGTCCTCGCCGCCCAGGAAGATGAGCGTCATCAGCGCCACCAGCGCGCCGGAGGAATTGCAAATGGGCGAGGACACCGACAGCTCGATGTATCTCAGGCCGATATAGCCCAGCGTCATCGAGCCGATATAGAGCAGCGAGACGGGCAGGTAGGTGAGTATGATCGAAAAGCTGATCTCCGTGCCGCCGACGAAGATTTCATAGGCGGCGTGCAGGCCCATCACCGTGCCGACGGCGATGACCATCTTGAGGTGCGCGAGGTGATCGTCCTCTCCCTGACAGCCGATTTTGCTGAACAGGTCGCTTCCGCTCCAGCACAGGAGCGTAATCAGGGCAAGCCAGAACCACATGGGAAACATCTCTCCTTTATGAATGTATGCACGCATGATTATATCTCATGCTTTGCTCTATCGCAAGGGTGGGTGAGTTAATCTTGCGGGAGAACGCGCCCTCATCGCAAAACCGAACGCGAGTTTAAATCCTTGCGACGGCGCGCTTCGCACTGGATATGCGCGGAAAATGTGGTATAATACAGGCTGAGCCTGCTTTCATTTGCTGCCGGTCGGCTGTGCCGACAGCCACTTGCTGCCGCGCAACAGTACACGACCTGCCTGACCATAGGTCAGAGTCAGGCAGGTCTCCGATAGAGCAGAGACGGTCGGCTGAGCCGCTTCCACTTGCTGCCGCCGGACGCCACACGACTTGTCAAACCATAAATTGGAGTTTGGCAAGTCTCCGACAGTGCGGCGCTGTTCCGCTTTATGGGACAGTGAATTGCGCGCCGGCGCGGCGTTTGTGCCTGCCGGATACAGCCCCGGCACAGGCGTGGGTGCGCGGGGGGGGAACAAAAAGCCGTTCACAGATTATATGTAAGACACGCACGGGCAGGGACGGCCTGCCGCGGGAGGAGGGGGATTCGTCGATGTTTGAATTGAACAGCCGGTTTGAGCCGCAGGGGGATCAGCCGCAGGCCATCGAGAAGCTGGCGCAGGGCCTCAAGGACGGGCTGCGCGATCAGGTACTGCTGGGCGTGACCGGCTCGGGCAAGACGTTCACCATGGCCAATATCATCCGCGCGGCGCAGCGGCCGGCACTGATCATCGCGCACAACAAGACGCTGGCGGCGCAGCTGGCCGGCGAGTTCCGCGAGTTCTTCCCGGACAGCGCGGTGGGCTATTTCGTCAGCTATTACGACTATTATCAGCCCGAGGCCTACATTCCCTCGACCGATACGTTCATCGAGAAGGACTCGGCGGTCAACGACGAGATCGACCGGATGCGCCACAGCGCCACGGCGTGGCTGAGCGAGCGGCGCGACGTGATCATCGTGGCCTCGGTGAGCTGCATATACGGCCTGGGCGACCCCGCCGAATACGAGGGGCTGTCCATATCGCTGCGCGAGGGCGAGGAATGCGACCACGACGAGCTGCTCGCGCGGCTGGCCGACATACAGTACGACCGCAACGACTTTGAGTTTAAGCGCTCGACGTTCCGCGTGCGCGGCGACGTTGTGGAGATCATACCGGCCAACTCGGAAAAGACCGCCGTGCGCGTGGAGTTCTTCGGCGACGAAATCGAGCGCATATCCGAGGTGGACGCGGTGACCGGGCGCGTTCTGCGCCACTTAAAGCACGCCATGATCTATCCCGCATCGCACTACGCGACATCGCGCGAGAAGCTCGAGCACAGCATAGAGATGATCGAACATGATCTCGAGGAGCGGCTTGAGCTCTTCCGCGAGAGCGGCCGTCTGCTCGAAGCCCAGCGGCTGGAGCAGCGCACGCATTACGACATCGAAATGCTGCGCGAGATCGGCTACTGCACCGGCATCGAGAACTACTCGCGCTATTTCGACGGCCGTCAGCCGGGCGAGCCGCCATTCACGCTGATGGACTACTTTCCGGACGATTTCATTGTGTTCATCGACGAGGCGCACGTCACCGTGCCGCAGATCCGCGCCATGTTCAACGGCGATTACGCCCGCAAGCGCACGCTGGTGGACTACGGCTTCCGCCTGCCTTCGGCGTTCGACAACAGGCCGCTCAAGTTCAACGAGTTCGAGGCGCGCGTCAGGCAGGTGATCTACGTCTCCGCCACGCCCGGCCCCTATGAGATGCAGCGCGCAAAGCAGGTGGTGGAGCAGATCATCCGCCCCACCGGCCTGATCGATCCGGAGATCGTCGTGCGCCCGGCGACCGGACAGGTGGACGACCTCCTGGGCGAACTGCGCCAGACCGCGAAGAAGGGCCAGCGCGCGCTGGTGACCACGCTGACAAAGCGCATGGCCGAGAGCCTGACCGACTATCTGCGCGAGATGGGGATACGCGTGGAATATCTGCATTCGGACGTGGACACGCTGGAGCGCATACGGCTTCTGCGCAGTCTGCGGCTGGGCGAATACGACGTGCTGGTGGGCATCAACCTGCTGCGCGAGGGACTCGACCTGCCCGAGGTCGGCCTTGTGGCGATCCTCGACGCGGACAAAGAGGGCTTCCTGCGCTCCGAGACCAGCCTGATCCAGACGATCGGCCGCGCCGCGCGCAATGTGGACGGCCGCGTCATCATGTATGCCGACGCGATGACCGAATCGATGGAGAAGGCCATCGGCGAGACCAACCGCCGCCGCGCCATACAGCAGGCGTATAACGAGGAGCACGGCGTCGTGCCCAAATCGGTCAGCGCCGCTGTGCACAAGCTGATGGAGATCAGCCGTCCCGCCGACGAGGACGCGGCGATGGCCGCCGCCGGACTGGACGACGCGGAGACGCAGGCCACGATCGCACGGCTCGAGGAGAGCATGCTCGAGGCCGCCGAACGGCTCGATTTCGAGAAGGCCGCCGCGCTGCGTGATCAGCTGCTCGCGCTCAAGGGCGAAGCGCCGCGCGCCGACGGCGAAAAATCGCGCCGCAGCCGCCGCAAGCAGCGGGGAAAGCGGTGACAGGCAGAGCACGGCAGTTTTCGGCGCAGAGAATCATGCGTATAAAAAAGGAAAACACGCGGCGCAGAGCCGCCTGACGGAGATAAAGCATGAACAGTCAAATCATCATTCGGGGCGCGCGCGTCCATAATCTCAAAAATGTCGATCTGGTCATACCGCGCGACAAGCTGACCGTCGTGACCGGCCTGTCCGGCTCGGGCAAAAGCTCGCTGGCGTTCGACACGCTCTATGCCGAGGGACAGCGGCGCTATGTGGAGTCGCTCTCGTCGTACGCGCGGCAGTTTCTGGGGCAGATGGACAAGCCGGATGTAGACTCCATCGAGGGCCTCAGCCCCGCCATCTCGATCGACCAGAAAACGACCTCCCGCAATCCGCGCTCGACGGTGGGCACAGTGACCGAAATTCACGATTACCTGCGTCTGCTCTATGCGCGCGCGGGCACGCCGCACTGCCCCGTCTGCGGGCGTGAGATCAGCCGACAGACGGTCGATCAGATCGTCGATCAGGTGCTGACGCTGCCCGAGCGCACGCGCGTCATGGTCATGGCGCCGGTGGTGCGCGGCCGCAAGGGCGAGTATGTCAAATTGATCGAGGACATGGGGCGGCAGGGCTTCGTGCGCGTGCGCGTGGACGGCAGCATCTACGAAATCGGCGAGGAAATCGCGCTCGACAAGAACAAAAAGCACACAATCGACGTGGTGGTCGACCGGCTGGTCGTGCGCGGCGACATCCAGCAGCGTTTGACCGATTCGCTCGAGACGGCGCTGCGGCTGGCCGGCGGGCTGGCGATCGTCGCGCCCATGGATGGCGAGGATATGCTCTTTTCGCAGAACTACGCCTGTCCGGACTGCGGCGTGAGCCTTGAGGAGCTGTCGCCGCGAATGTTCTCGTTCAACAATCCCTACGGCGCGTGCCCGACCTGCACGGGCCTCGGCATGGTGGTGGGCGTGGACCCCGACACGGTGATTCCCGACCGCACGAAATCCTTCAGCGACGGCGCGCTGTCGGTGAGCGGCTGGCGCTCGGGCGACAACGGCAGCGGCATGGCGCGCGCATATCTGACCGCCCTGTCGCAGGAATACGGCTTTTCGCTCGATACGCCGGTGGAGCAGCTCACGAAGGAGCAGCTGGACGCGGTGCTCTACGGCACGAAGGGCAAAAAGCTGACCATCGCCTATGAGAACGACAGCGGGCGCAAGGGCACGTTTACATCGCCGTTCGAGGGCATTATTCCGAATCTCGAGCGCCGCTTCCGCGAGACGAATTCCTCGATGATGAAGGACGAGCTGGGCGCGTACATGAGCGAATCGCCCTGTCCGGACTGCGGCGGAAAGCGGCTCAAGCGAGAAGCGCTGGCCGTGACGGTGGGCGGCAGGTCCATCGCCGAGGTGAGCGATATGCCGGTGGTGAAGAGCCGCGCGTTCTTCTCCGATCTGAAGCTGAACGAAAAGCAGGCCTTCATCGCGCGGCAGATCCTGCGGGAGATCGATGCGCGGCTGGGCTTCTTGCAGGATGTGGGGCTGGGCTATCTGACGCTTTCGCGCGGGGCGGCGACGCTTTCGGGCGGCGAAGCGCAGCGCATCCGGCTGGCGACGCAGATCGGCTCGGCGCTGACCGGCGTGCTCTACATACTCGACGAGCCGAGCATCGGCCTGCATCAGCGCGACAACGAAAAGCTCCTGGGCACGCTCAAGAAGCTGCGCGATCTGGGCAACACGCTGATCGTCGTGGAGCACGACGCGGAGACCATGCTGAATGCCGATTATCTGGTGGACGTGGGGCCGGGCGCGGGCAGTCACGGCGGCGAAATCGTGGCCGCGGGCACGCCCGAGGAGGTCATGGCCAATCCCGCCTCGCTCACCGGTCAGTATCTTTCGGGCAAACGGCGCGTGCCGCTGCCCGCGATGCGGCGCTCGCCCACGGGCTTTATCACCGTGCGCGGCGCGCGGGCGCATAACCTCAAGAACGTCGACGTGCGCTTCCCGCTGGGCGTGATCACCTGCGTGACCGGCGTGTCCGGTTCGGGCAAAAGCTCGCTGGTGAACGGCATACTCTACCGCGAACTGTCGAAGCGGCTCAACCGCTCGAAGGAGCGCGCGCTGGAGCACGACGGCATCGACGGCATCGACGGCACGGAGCAGCTGGACAAGATCATCGCCATCGATCAGACCCCCATCGGCCGCACGCCGCGCTCGAATCCCGCCACCTACACCGGCGTGTTCGATCTCATCCGCGAGGTGTTCGCCGCCACGAGCGACGCACGCGCGCACGGCTACAAGAGCGGCCGCTTCAGCTTCAACACCAAGGGCGGGCGCTGCGAGGCCTGCGGCGGCGACGGCATCGTCAAGATCGAGATGCACTTTTTGCCCGACGTGTACGTCCCCTGCGACGTGTGCAAGGGACGGCGCTACAACCGCGAGACGCTCGAGGTGCGCTACAAGGGCAGGAACATCAGCGAGGTACTGGACATGACCTGCGAGGAGGCGCTCGAGTTCTTCGCGCCGCTGCCGCGCATCGCCAGCAAGCTGCAAACGCTGGTGGACGTAGGGCTGGGCTATGTGAAGCTGGGTCAGCCGTCCACGCAGCTCTCGGGCGGCGAAGCGCAGCGCGTGAAGCTGGCCACCGAGCTGTCGCGCCGCGCGACCGGCCGCACGGTCTATGTGCTCGACGAGCCGACGACCGGCCTTCACATGGAGGATGTGGCGCGGCTCAATTCGATCCTGCAATCGCTGGCCGACGCGGGCAACACGCTGGTGGTGATCGAGCACAATCTGGACGTGATCAAGATCGCCGACTGGATCATCGACATGGGGCCTGAGGGCGGCGACGCGGGCGGCACGGTGATCGCCGAGGGCACGCCGGAGCAGATCGCGCAGGACGAGACGAGCTACACCGGCCAGTTCCTGAAGAAGGTGTTCGCGGCGGAGGGAAGCGTGGAATGACCGCAGCTTCGCACAGGCGCACGTTTCCGTTTTGCCGCGGAATGTGTTTTCTCTCTATTTGAGAGCGCTCCTGAAGCCGGAATGCGCAAAACGGCGTATTGAAATCGAAGGCCGCAAGGGATTTCGCGTCCGACGGCATAGGGAAAAACGACATTTTGATATGAGTTCAGCCGCCCGCCGATCATACATCGGCAGGCGGCTGAACTTTTTGCTTTCCGAATTCGCGGAGAAGAAGCGCGTTACCCACTTCGTTCCTTCATGCCGACATTGCGCTGTCCTTGCGGCGCGGCGTGCTTAGCCCTCTCAGTCCGCATGTCGCTTTTGTGCGCGGAACAGGCGAAGGATCATCCTGCTTTTGAGTTTCCAATGCCAAAATAAAGCGAAGCCGCCTGCCGGCATAAACCGGCGGCGACCCTGCTCCTATGAAGCGTCATCCCTTCTTCATGCTTCGATTATAGCATGACGCGGCGCGTCCTGCCAAGCGGCTCTGCGTGCGTTTTTAACGATCCTATAAATTTATCGGCTTAAAGTTTCGTCTCGGGATTGCTTTTTTCCGGCATTGTTGGTAGAATAGGAGCGCGGCGCGGCTTCAGCGCATCGCGGATCAGCGCGGCGCACGGCTCGGCCATCAGCCCGCCGTCGGCGGGGACGTACCACGCAAACGCCGGCTCTTCGGTCAGCCGGTAGACGCTGCCGCAGCAGCCCGCCTGCGCGTCGTATGCGCCGAAGATCACGCGGTCCGGCCGCGCCTGTCCGATCGCGCCCGCGCACATGCAGCACGGTTCGAGCGTGACATAGAGCGTGCAGCCGGTCAGCCGCCAGCCGCCGATTTCCTGCGCCGCCAGCCGCAGCGCGTTCATTTCGGCGTGGCCGGTCGGGTCGAGCGCGCGCTCGCGGGTGTTGTGGGCGCGGGCGATCACCGCGCCGCCGCGCGCAATCACTGCGCCGACGGGGATTTCGCCCTCCTCGAGCGCCTTGCGCGCTTCCTCGAGCGCCAGCGCCATCATGGCTCGGTCTGTGTCTGTGAACATGGCTCGTCCTCCCGTCAACGTGATGCCCTCATTATAGCACGTTTTGGGGCGGGCGAAAAGAGCGCAGGGGAAAAGCGGCGCAATCAGGAAAAAACTCGACTGAAAAGCAAACCGGCGGGCGCGGCAAGGATGCGCTCGACAAAAAACGGGAGGGATAACCACCATGAAGGACGTATGGTCTGCCTGGGAGCCTGTAAAGGCCGATATTCAGCCTCGGAAGGCCGAGATCGGCGTATGGAACCGCAATTATCGCTTTGAGGAGAGCGTGTTCCCCACCTCGGTGACGGCGGGCGGCGAGGAGCTGCTTTCGCGCCCCATCGAGCTGGTCGGCCGCTATGCGGGCGCGATAGAGCGCGCCGTGAGCGAGCTGAGCTACTACGAGCTGGAAAAGAGCGACGAACGCGCCGTGTTCCAGCTGGCCTCGCGCATGGGCAACACCGTGATCGACGGCCGCGTGACCTGCGATTTCGACGGCTTTATCGAGATCTGCTTTTCGGTGATTCCGTTCTGGTCGTTTTCGGCCAACGGCGACAACGCGCCGCGCCTTGACAAGCTGTACATCGACATTCCGATGAAGAAGCGCTTCGCCCGGCTCTATCACTACTGGCCGAACGCCGCAAACAGCATCATTCCCGATCCGAATGTGGTCAACGCCGACGCGCTGCCCGAAAGCGGCGCGGCCTTCCCGTTCAAGCCGTATTTGTGGCTGGGCGACGAGTTCCGCGGGCTGGGCGTGAGCATGGAGAGCGACGAACATATCGAGGCCGACGGCAATGTGTGCGAGTTCATTCCGAGCGGCGACGAGGTGATATTGCGCATTCATCTGCTCGATCGTATGCCTGAGGACTGGCAGGGCCGCGTCGACCGCTGGATCGACGCGCTCACGCCCATCGATTACCGCATCGGTCTGATGGCTACGCCGGTGAAGGCGGTCACGCCCGCGCACAGGCGCGAGTGGCGCGCGTTCCACGTTTTCGGCGATATGCGGCTCAACGACCGCAAGGACGCGAAGGCCGGCCCGGCTTATTTGAACGAGGTGCCCGGCGCGCTGGAGCGGCTGGAGAAGGCGGGCGTGAAGTGGGTCATTTTCCATGAGACCAGCAGCCGCGCGCAGAATTACGGCCTGATCGAGGAGCCGGAGCGCTTCCGGAAGCTGATCGCCGACTGCCATAGGCACGGGATCAAGACCATGCTCTATTTCGGCTATGAGTTTTCGACGCTCGCGCCGACGTGGTTTGAAAAGTCGAAGGACTATCTCATCCGCACGCCGAACGGCCACTTTACCGGCGGCTGGCAGCGCAAGCCCGATCAGCGCGCGTTCATGGTGTGCTATCGCGGCGGCTACAGCGCGGACATGATCGAGCGCGTGAAGTACGTCATGGACGAATACGGCGTGGACGGCATTTACACCGACGGCACGTTCGTCCCGTGGGAGTGCGCCAACGAGCGCCACGGCTGCGGCTATACCGACAAGCGCGGCCAGCGCCATGCGACCTTCCCGCTCTTTGCCGTGCGCGATCATGTGCGCCGGCTGTACGAGGCCGTTCACGAGCGCGGCGGCCTGATCGACACGCATCAAAGCTCCTGCTGCATCGCCCCGACGCTGGCCTATTGCGACAGCTATTACGACGGCGAGAACATTCAGGGCGCGCTGATCAAGTCGATCACCGAGGGACGCGGGCTGACCTCCTTCCTGAGCCTGCCGGCCTTCCGCACAGAATACATGGGCAAGAACCTCGGCCTGATCGATCAGTTCATCGCCTACACCAACCCGGAGATCGGCTGGACGATCGAGAAGCTGTGCGCGCTCACGCTGATCCACGATGTAATTCCGCGCCCGCGTCAGACTGGCGCGCCGACGGCCGAGAGCATGGCGGTCGATCTGGACTACATCGAGCAGATCTGGCGCGCGTTCGACGAATACGGCGTGGAGAACGCGGCGTGGCTGCCCTACTGGGAGCAGAACGACGTCGCCGCGTGCGAAACGGAGGACGCGTATCTGAGCCTGTACAGGGGCGCGCGCGTGCTGGGCGTGCTCTCGAATCTGGCGACGGAGAGCCGGACTGTCCGCGTGCGCACGGACAAGGCGAGCGTAGAAAACGTGCTGACCGGCGAGGTGTACGCGGCGAAGGACGGCCACATCGAGTTCACCGCGGAGAGCTATAAGCCGTATCTGCTGGCGCTGTAAGAGCGCTCTCGCCGCCGTCTTTTGGGGCGGCGGATGGAGCATATATATAGTAGAAACCCGCCTCTCAAAGCGTATGTTTTGGGAGGCGGGTTTTGTACCGGCAGTGCCGGTTCCGCTTGCTGCCGCCTGACACCACACGACTTGCCAAACCAGAAATTGGAGTTTGGCAAGTCTCCGATAGTGCGGAATCCAGTTTACCTTAAAAGCGTTGTTCCGCGCTGGCGCGGCATATGTTGGCGCGGATTATAGGATCGTGAATTGCTGGCCGGCGCGGCGTTTGTGCTGGCCGGTTATAGTTCCGGCCGGGGCGTGGGTGCGCGCATATCAGGGAGTGGGGTGTTGCGGTTCTATCGCCGCGTTCTGCGTTTGTCTCACGCCTGCTGTTTGCCGCGTGCGCGCCAAACAGGACGGCTTGCGGTATGCTGCGTTTCTATTCCGCGAGGGTCGGGATCGCCATTAGAGCGTTCTCGGATGGTATGCGGTTATCGAGCATAGTTGGTTCACTTTGGGTTTGTGCGTTTCTTTATGGCGATCCCGACGGAACTCCCCGACGCAATGTCACGATGAAAGTCCCGCCGGAGACCCCGAAGAAGTCCAGAAGGCGATCGGAAAGCCTTCTGGGGGGAGGATAAGCCTTGAAAAGAAACTATAGCCCTGCGCCGTAGCCCGTAAAGCCAATGCCGTGCGCTGCAATCGAGTCGCAAGCCGATCGTGTTCCTCTGGCACAGTGACTGCGTATTCGCGGCGTTACCGCGGGGAGAACGTTGGGGGCTGCGCGCCCCCAAACCTGCGCCAAAGAGCCATTGGCTCTCTGGACTCTCTTCATTGGATTCGCGGCAGAGTACGTTTTAGCAAAACATGGCAATACTTGCTGTCTTTGAACAACGCACCCTACGCCCCGCAGCACTCGGGTACACGGAAAGACCCTGCCGAGTCCAATTTATGCTCGGCAGGGTCGGGCTGTATAGCGATGATTCCTACTACATCAATCGTCCAGACTCGAAGCGCCCCCAAGCGCTGAAGAGTCGGGTTGCAGCGCGCGAAGCGGTGTGGAAGCGGCACTGCCGTCGGGCACTGCCCGCGCCTGCGTGACGCAGCCCTCGAGCTGACCCAGGCGCTCGCTCAGCTGATCGCAGAACGCGTCCAGCCTTTCGGCGCGCTCGTTTCTGTCCGCAATGAGGAAATCCTTGATCACGCCTGACAGCTCGTCGGCCGTCTCGCAGAACGAACGCAGCGCGCGCGTCTGGTCGGTCAGCGCCAGCCGGTACAGATCCAGCCGCACCGCCATGCGGTCCAGCCGCGCCTGATCGTTCCCGCTCTGCCCGCTGCGGATGAGCCGCGCGAACACTCCGCACGCGCGCAGCAGCTCGGGGTCGCCGCTCTCCTTTGCGCCGGCCATCAGCTGATCGAGCGCGCCGTCGCTGTGCGCGGCCGCGCGTTCCCGAACCTGCGGCTGGGGGCATTCCACGCCCTCGGCGCGCAGCTTCTCCACCAGCTCGGCAATGAGCGCGGGACGCGTGCGCAGTACGGCGCGATACTTGTTCTGATAGCGCAGCATGAGCGAGTGATCGCCGCCGGAAAGCGCCTGAAGGCACGAGCGCACCGATTGCCCCTGCGCCTTGTGCCGCAGCACCGTCTCCACCAGCGAGCGCACCTCGTCCTCAGTGAAGGGCACAAAGCGCATCAGATGCGTCCCCTCGCCTTCCCGCGCGCGCGCCTGGGCGTAATAGTAGTTGCGGATGCTGTTCGGCCGTCGGCCGGTCTTTTCGGCGATGCGCTCAAACACCTGCTTGAGCGGCAGCCCGTTTTTGAGCGCCTCGTCGGCCGTTTCCCACAGGAGCGACGTTTCCTCCGCGCTCCAGCCGCTGTGCCTGCCGCCTGATGTGATCTTTGCCTGTTCCATCTCTTTATGCCTCCATTGAATGACTATGGTACAGAGTATGCGCTTTCGGCCTGAACAATATGCGTGATCGTCACTTTTTTATGTTTTCTTGCCATCCATCGTCGGGCCGTCCGCGCGCGCGCAAATAAATAAGAAATTAATGACGGAAATGACGCGTTTGTACTTGAAATTGCAATAGATTTGTAATATAATAGGGGCATGCCAATGAACGAAGGGACGTGAATGACAGTGAATACAGGCTTTTTCCGTCGCATGGGCGCGATATGTCTCATGGCGGCGATGATCGGCGCGGGCTGCGCCCGGGCGGATGCGGTCGTCGTGACGGCGGAACGTCTGAATATCCGCAGCGAGGCGACGGCTGACAGCCGGGCTGTGACCGTGGTCAGCGCGGGCGAAACGCTGAAATACGTCTGTGAATCGGACGACTGGATCATGGTGTCGATCGGCGGCAAGACCGGCTACGTCATGAAAAAGTATGTGGACATTGACAAGGACAAGATCGTCGAGGATGTGGCGGGCGCGCTGAGTCTGTATGCTCAGAGCGTGACCGGCACGGCCACGGCGCGCCTTAACGTGCGCGAGCTGCCCATGAGCGGCTGCACGGCGCTGAAGGTGGCCGGCAATGGCGACAGTCTCGAACTGCTGGGCGAGTGCGGCGACTGGTATCGCGTCAATTACGGCGGCAAGACCGGCTATGTGCTCAAGGCCTATGTGACGAAAAACGGCGATACGATGGTCGACGACGGCAAAAACGAAACGCCGTCCACGCCTGCGCAGCCCTCTCAGCCTGAAAGCACGACCGATTACGGCACGGCGGTTTCCGGTACGGCGACCACGCGCGTGAATCTGCGCGCCGAAGCGCTGCCCTCCGCGAAGGTGCTGAAGGTGATCGGCAGCGGCGAGAGCGTGTCGATCCTGGGCGAGGCCGGCTCGTGGTACAAGGTGAGCAGCGGCGGCAGGACCGGCTATGCCTCGGCGCAGTACATCAAAAAGAACGCTTCGGACGGCAATAACGGCGGCAACACCGGCGATAACGGCAGCAATACCGGCGACAGCGCGAAGGAGACCGACTATGCGCAGGCCAAGACCGGCGAGACGACGGCGCGTGTGAATCTGCGCGCGGCGGCGGACGCGTCCTCCCGGTGCAAGGTGGTCGTGGCGTCGGGCACGGGCGTGACGGTTGTGGGCGAAGCGGGCAGCTGGTATCACGTCCGCTGCGGCGGCTACGACGGCTATATTGCGAAGAGCTATGTGAAGGTCACCGGCACGTCGGAGGCCTATGTCTCCTGGACGGGCGTGACCGACGTCGAAGTCAATCTGCGCGCCGAGCCGGAGGGCGAAGTGCTGCGCGTGCTCAAGAGCGGCACGGTTTTGACGGTGATCGGCCAGAACGGCAGCTGGTATCAGGTCAAATATTCCAACACGACAGGCTATGTGGCCTCGGCATACGTTTCGAAAAAGACGAACGACGGCGGCAATGCCAGGCCGGACGACAGCAGCACTGTGACTGTGGGCACGACGGCTTATGTGACCGGCGGCAGCGTGAATGTGCGCAAGGGCGCGGGCACGAACTACGGCATTGTGGACACGCTGCGCACGGGCACGCAGATCACCGTTTATGAGCAGACGAACGGCTGGTACCGCATGACGAAGGGCAGCGTGCGCGGCTATATTTCCGCGAAGTATGTCACTACGCAGGGCGGCACGGTCGTGCCGGACAATCCTTCTGACACGAAGGCCGAGGTGATCCTGAGCGACTGGTGGACGGGCGAGATTCAGAGTGTCCTGAAGCGCGGCGGCACGGCCACGGTAACCGACGTGGACACCGGCATTTCCTTCCAGATCAAGCGCACGGGCGGCAACAACCATGCCGACGCGCAGCCGCTGACCAGCGCGGACACGGCGCTGATGCTGAAGGCGTACGGCGGCAAGTGGGCCTGGACGCGCCGCGCGATCTGGGTCACAGTCAACGGCAAGGTCTACGCCGCGTCGATGAACGGCATGCCGCACGGCGAGAGCGACTCTATGCCCGACAACGACTTTGACGGCTGCTTCTGCATTCACTTCCTGAACAGCCGCACGCACGCGGGCAACCGTCTCGACGCAGCCCATCAGGCCGCCGTCAAAAAGGCCTATCAAACCGCCATGAAATAAGCGGGCAGTGCCGCGGCCAGACCGCTTCGCGCACGCAACCCGGCGGCTGTGCCGCTTCCTCTCCGCTTCGCGCGCTGCAACCCGACTCTTCAGCGCTTGGGGGCGCTGAAGAGTCTGGACGTTGGAGCGTGTTGATAACATTGCTATACAGCCCGACCCGTCCGGCCATAAATCAGAGCCGGACGGGTCTTTCCGTGTACCCGGGTGTTGCGGGGCGTAAGTGCGGCTGTTTGGAGATAGCAATTATTGCTGTGTTATGCAAAAAGGTACTCTGCCGCGAACCACATGAAGAGAGTCCAGAGAGGCCGCAGTGCGGCTTCCACTTTTGTCTCTTTGGCGCAGTCTGGGGCGGCCGCAGTGCGGCTTCCACATTTCAGCCCCAGCGTACTCCCCCGCGGAAAACGCTGCGTTTTCCATCCAAACAAACATACCGTAAAATCGCCCGACACGATTGACAGGAATATTCCGCCATGATAAAATAATGCCATGGGGCTGGCAACGGCTCCATGGCATGACAGGAATCAGATGGCGCTTGGCTTTTCACCTCTGTGCACAAATGCTTGGAGGTGATGCTATGAATATTTCCGAGATTATCTCGATTATTCATGACGTCTTCTCTATGGTGTGTATGTTTGTGACGACGGTTTATACGCTGTCCAAAGATACCTCCAGCTCCCAGCGCAAACCTGCGCAGAAGAGCAAGAGAAACAATCGATCTAACCATCGATAAGACGCTTTAAAGCAAAGCCGCCATCCAGCGCTAACTGGTGGCAGCTTTGCTTCTGTTTTGATTTCTTAAATCAGAGGGGAAGAAGCCGTTCCAAAAGCGTCATCCCTTCATGCCAATATTATAGCATGGCGCGGCCTGACTTGTCAAGCTGCGTCATGCTTTTTTCTCGCGCCATAAACGCCGTGACGGCTGGATGAGATCGTTTCCCGCCGCAACAGAACCGCCCCGCTCGCCCGCCCCCCGCGCGCACAAACGCCTGTGCCGGAGCCAAAACCGGCCAAACGCAACCTTTCGCCGGCGCGCAATTCACTATCCCATGCAGCGGAATATCGTTTCGTCGCGTCAGCGCGGAATAATCTCCAAGCGTAGCCGGTACGGTTCCCGCGCGTGAGAGCCGGATACGTTCGTCTCGACTGCGTGCTCTATAGCCACCCCCAAAACCAACCGCCCCGCCCATGCCGACCTTCTCAGCTTGGACGGGGCGCCGCGCTTATCGGCGATACTGCCGTCGGTATGCGCCGGGGGTCTGACCGCACTGGCGGCGGAACAGCTTGCAGAAATACGCGCCGCTCTCCAGATTGAGCGTGGCGGCGATTTCGTCCAGCGTCATGTCGCTGTCCTCCAGCAGCTTCTTCGCCATGGCCATGCGCAGCGCCATGCGGTACTGCATCGGGCTTTGCCCCGAATATTCACGGAACAGCTTGCGGAAGCCGCCCGCGCTCAGCCCGCACAGCCGCGCGATCTCCTCGATGGGCGTGTCCGTCAGCGCATGCTCCTTCATCAGTTCCACGCCGCGCAGGATCGGCTGGTATTTGCCCTTTTCGGGCCGCTGCGCCGACTGACTCAGCAGCGCGATCAGCCGCCACACGGCGTTCTTGAGGGCCAGAGGCGCGCGTACCGGCGATTCGTAGGCCTGAGCCGCCGCCGCGATGTATTCGCCCGCCAGCGCGGCGCTTGTTTGCTCCAGCATGAACGGCGCGTCGCCCGGCGTGAGCAGCGCGCCGTTTTGTATAATGTTGAACTCGACCAGCCACGCGTCCGGACGGCTCAGCCCGCAGTCGATGTTCAGCACCTCATAGCGGCTGAGCGCGGGCAGACAGATCAGGCTCCCCCCGGGCGCGAAGAAGGACGCGCCGTCTGCGGCGGTATATTGCCCCGTGCAGCCGTTCAGATAGATGATTCCCGTCACGGGGCGCGGACTGTTCCGGCTGAAAACTACGCCGCGCTGCCATTTCTGCGTCATGGCGAACAGATCGGCGATCTCGAAATCCAGCGTATTCAGTGCGGCGAACGAGACGATGTTTTTGTCCATACCGGCGCACCTCCCCACCGCTATGATAGCAGATTTCGGCCGGCGCGTCAATGAAAAGCGATGCGAAAAGGACAATCCGGCGCGCGGTTTTATCCATTGACGTCTGCGGGCGGCGGGCGTATCATAGTGTGCGGACTCGGGCGCGAAAATCGCCGTTTTGCGACGCGACGTTCGGATTTAATCGAAATGCTTTCTGAGAAAAAGCTCTGGGAACCGACAAAAGCCTGACTTCGCTCGCGGGGCGGGAGATTCGAGAGCGACGGCTTGGAAGCCGGTTTTCCGAAACGCGGACTGCGCGAAGCGGCGGAGACTTGGAAAAAAAGGACGGTCGACACATGGCGGGAAAAACACTGGATCTCACGCGCGGCGGCGTGGCGAAGGGACTGACGCTCTTTGCGCTGCCCTGCGTGCTGAGCGGGATCCTTCAGAATCTGTACAACATCGTGGACACGGTGATCGTCGGCCGGATGATCGACACGCTGACGCTGGCGGCGGTGGGCGCGACCGGTTCGCTCGTGTCGCTGTTTACCAGCAGCGTCATGGGCCTCATGTCCGGCTTTTCGGTCGTGGCGGGCAAGCGGTACGGCGCGGGCGATTACGCGGGGCTTCGGCGCGTGTTCGCCAACGCGCTGCTGCTCTCGGCGATCGTGAGCGTGCTGGTGAGCGTTCTGGGCGTGGCCTTTGCGCGCGGCATGCTGGCGCTCATGCGCACGCCCGCGGACATCATCGACGCGTCGACAATCTATTTCGCGGCGATTATGGCCGGCTTTTCCACGACGGTGTTCTATAATTTTTACTGCGAGATGCTGCGCGCTCTGGGCAACAGCCGCGCGCCCATGCTGTTCTTCGCAGGCGCGTCCGTGCTGCACATTGCGCTGGCGATCCTGTTCATCCGGCTCGATATGGGCGTGGCGGGCGCGGCGCTGGCGACGGTGCTCTCTCAGGCGGCGGCGGTCGCGGCCTGCGTGCTCTATACGGTCGATCGCGCGCCGCTCTATCGCTTCTCCGCGCGCGATCTGCTGCCCGACGGCGCGCTGATCCGCGAGTGCCTGTCGGTCGGCGTGCCCACCATGGCGACCAACTTCATCGTGGCGTTCGGCGTGATCATATTGCAATTCGTCACCAACGGCATCGGCACGGAGTATGTCACGGCCTATTCGTGCGCCAGCCGCATCGGCTATATCATCACCACGCCCATCACCGGCTTCTCGAGCGCGGCGGCGGTGTTCGCGGCGCAGAATCTGGGCGCGGGCAACGCAAAACGCATCCGCGAGGGCGTAAAGACGACGCTCGTCATACTCACCGGCCTCAATGTGATTCTCTTTATCCTCTCGTATTTCGTATCGCCGCTGATTCTGCGGCTGATGATCACCGACGGCGAGAAGGCGGTTTCGGCGGGAATCATGTATCTGAAGGTGCGCTGCACGGCCATGTTTATACTGGCGGTCGCTTCGGTTTTCAAGCTGGTGCTGACCGGACTGGGCCGGCCGCTCTATCCGACGCTCTCCGGCGTGCTGGAAATCGCCGTGCGCTATGCCGCGCCCGTGGCGATGGTGGCACGGGGCGTGGGCTTTCTGAGCGTGCCGCTGACCGACGCGTCGGCGTGGGCGGCGATTGCCGTGCTGCTCTTCGGCGGCTATCTGATTGAAATGAAGAAGATTGAAAGGATGTGCAGAGCATGAAAAACAGGCTGTTTGAGATTGAAATCGACCCCAAAACCGGCTGCATGGCCGCGCTGATCAATCCTGAGGATGAATACCGCATGAACTGGTGCGCGGGCGAGGGAGCGTGGGGGAGGATCGACTGCCGCCGCTTTGCCGATTATCCCGCAAGGGCGCTGTTCGAGGACGTGCCGCTGGCGCTTGTGTCGCTCGAGCAGGATGAAGCGCATTGCCGCGCCGAGTATGCGGGCGGGACGCTTCATGTGCTCGTCGAGCGGTTCTTCGCCGAAAACGGCAATCTGCGCGAGCGCGTGACCGCGGCGAATACTTCCGATGTGCCGGTCGTGCTGGACGCGGACAACTTCGGCGTCGAGTTTCCCTTTCCGGACAGCTACACCTATGCCGCCGAATGCCTGCGCACGCACTGCCACACGCATATCTGGTGCGGCGGCGAGGGCGCGTGGATCAACGCCGTGCGCATGGGGCCGTTCGGAAAAAGTCTCGGTCTGGCGCTGGCGCGCGGCGCGTTCGACCGGTACACGCAGAGCGGCTGCCGCAGCAATGTGCGCGGGCTGTTTTCGCTCTCTCCGGCAGGCGCGGCGCTTTTGAGCGGCGAATCCTATGTCTGGGAGTGGGAACTGTTCTGGCACGAGAGTCAGGCGGAGTTTGAGAAAAATCTCTTGCGCTTCCCCAATCAGGCGGTAATTCACGCGGAGCACTTTACCGTGTTCGAGGGCGAGCGGATTCGCTTTGATATTCAGTGCGCCGCCGTTCCGCGCGTGACGCTGGACGGCAGGGACGTGCCCGTGCAGGAGCAGGGCGGCGCGTATCATGTGGACTATGCGCCGACGCGGCGGGGCGTTCACCGCTTCGAGATCGCGCTGGGGCAGGGTGCGACCTGTGCCGAGTTCAACGTGAAGATTCCCTTCGAGGAGCTGCTGGAAAAGCGCGTGCGCTTCATCGCGGAAAAACAGCAGTGCCGCGACGAAAACAGTCCGCTCTGCGGCGCGTTCCTGATCTACGACAACACGACGGAGCGCACATATTTCGACAACCTGAATTCCGACCATAACGCCTGCCGCGAGCGGCTGAACATGGCGTTCGTGCTGGCGAAATATCTCCAGCGCAGGGACGATCCCGCGCTGAGGGCGGCGCTCGACCGATTCGTGGATTTCGTGTTCCGCGAGATCTACGACGAGGAGACCGGCGAGGTGTTCAACACCATCCGCAAGAACCGCAACGCGCTGCGGCTGTACAACGCGCCGGGCGTGATGTTCCTCTTCTGCGAGACGTATTTCGTGACGCATGAGAAGCGGCTGCTTGACTGCGCTGTGCGGCTGGCCGATACCTATTACGGCGTCGGCGGCGAGAAGTGCTATTCAAACGCCGTGGAGATTCGGCGCATCCTTTCCGCGTTCGACGACGCGGGGATGCCGGCCGAGCGGGCGAAAATGCGCGCGTATTTCAAGCGCCATGCCGACGCCATGGTGAAGAACGGGCTGGACTATCCCAAGCATGAGGTAAACTACGAGCAGACCATCGTCACGCCGGCGGTGAAGTGCATTGCCGAGATGGGCGAGGACAGCGAGGGCGAGGAGCGCGCGCATTATCTGGCCGAGGCGAAAAAGCACCTTGCGTGTCTCGAGCGCTTCTGTGGGATGCAGCCGAGCTTTCATCTGTACGGCATTTCGGTGCGGTACTGGGACGATTTCTGGTTTGGCAAGCAGCGGCTGTTCGGCGACACGCTGCCGCATCATCTGAGCTGTCTGACGGCGCGCTCGTATTATGCGTATGCGCGGCTGAGCGGCGAGGAGATATGGCGCTCGCGCGCGGACGAGATCATCCGAAACTGCCTGTGCCTGATCGGCGACGACGGGCGCGGGCACGCCGCGTATGTGTATCCCTACCGGCTGAACGATGCGCGCGGCGAGCTGTACGACGAATGGGCGAACGATCAGGACCTGCCTCTCTACGACGGCTGTGCCGTTTCCTCTTCGCTTCGCGCGCTGCAACCCGACGGCTGTGCCGCTTCCTCTTCGCTTCGCGCGCTGCAACCCGACTCTTCAGCGCTTGGGGGCGCTTCGAGTCTGGACGTTTGATATAGTAGGAATCATCGCTATACAGCCCGACCCTGCCGAGCATAAATTGGACTCGGCAGGGTCTTTCCGTGTACCCGAGTGCTGCGGGGCGTAGGGAACGTTGTTCAAAGATAGCAAGTATTGCCATGTTTTGCTAAAAGGTACTCTGCCGCGAATCAAAAGAAGAGAGTCCAGAGAGGCCGCAGTGCGGCTTCCACTTTTGACTCTTTGGTGCAGTCTGGGGCGCGCAGCCCCAGCGTATTCCCCGCGGAAAGCATGGCAAAGCCAAGAGGCTCACGCAAAAACGCACTCACGCTGTGCCGCCGACTCCGTTCTCCGCGTTCCCTCGTACTCCGTCGGGATCGCCACAAAGAAACGCAGAAGCTCGAAGTGAACCAACAAAGTCTGATAACCGCACAACATTCGAGAACGTACTAATGGCGATCCCGACCCACGGCGGAATAGAAATGCAACATACCGCAAGCCGTCCTGTTTGGCGCTCAGCGTCAAACAGCAGGCGTGATCGAACGCAAGACACTCCAATAGAAACATATTGACAGGCGTGAACCGAGCGCAAGACGCCGCGACAGAGCCGCATCGCCCCGCCGCCCGCACAGCCGCAAATTCGCGCAAACCCCCCGTTTTTTGCGCCGGAACGACCCCGCCGCCGCAACACTTAACGAAGTTATGCGATACAAAAGAGCGAAGCTGGTATATAATACTAAAGTTAAAGTGCATCGGGAGGAGGATCGGGGAGCTATGAATTGACGTCTTTCGGCTCGCTAAAAAATGAAAACACATTGGACGGCTCAAGCCGAATAAGGAGGTTCAGTTACATGGAGCATCCCGAACTTCAGGCGGAAGTGCAGCGCAGGCGCACGTTCGCCATCATCTCTCACCCGGACGCCGGTAAAACCACGCTGACCGAAAAGCTTCTGCTCTACGGCGGCGCAATTCGTCAGGCCGGCTCGGTCAAGGCGCGCAAGGCCGCGCATCACGCCACCTCGGACTGGATGGAAATCGAGAAGCAGCGCGGCATTTCGGTCACGTCCTCGGCCATGCAGTTCGATTTCGACGGCTATCATATCAACATCCTCGATACCCCCGGCCATCAGGACTTCTCCGAGGATACCTACCGCACGCTGGTCGCCGCGGACAGCGCGGTCATGCTGATCGACTGCGCCAAGGGCGTTGAGGAGCAGACCATCAAGCTGTTCAAGGTCTGCCGCCTGCGCTCGATTCCGATCTTCACATTCGTCAACAAGATGGATCGCGCGGGCAAGGATCCCTTCGAACTGATGGAGGAGCTGGAAAACGTGCTGGGCATCCGCTCCTGTCCGGTCAACTGGCCCATCGGTACGCACGGCGACTTCAAGGGCGTGTATCACCGCGATACCCGCTGCGTCGAGCTGTATAAGGGCGGCGATCACGGCCAGACGCAGGTCGAGGTTCAGACCATCTCCATCGACGACCCGACGCTGTGCGATACCATCGGCAGGAGCTATTACGACAAGCTGATGGAGGATGTGGAAATGCTGGACGTGGCGGGCGATCCATTCGAGCTGGACAAGATCCTCTCCGGCCAGCTCACGCCGCTGTTCTTCGGCAGCGCGTCCAACAACTTCGGCGTGGAGCCGTTCCTCAAGCGCTTCCTCTCCTATACGAAAATGCCCACCGCGCGCGTGTCCGATAAGGGCGAAATCGCGCCGGACAGCGATAAATTCACCGGCTTCATCTTCAAGATTCAGGCCAACATGAACCCCGCCCACCGCGACCGGCTCGCCTTCATGCGCGTCTGCTCCGGCGTGTTCGAAAAGGGCATGACCGTGTGGCATTCGGGCACGAACAGCCGCATCAAGCTCGCCCAGCCGCAGCAGTTCATGGCGCAGGAGCACGAGAGCGTCGAGACGGCCTACGCGGGCGACATCATCGGCCTGTTCGATCCCGGCATCTTCCGGCTGGGCGACACCGTGTGTACCGGCGAACCCGTGCGCTATTCGGGCATACCGCTGTTCGCGCCCGAGTTCTTCGCGCGCATCAGCCCCGTGGACAGCATGAAGCGCAAGCAGTTTTTGAAGGGCGTCAACCAGCTCTCTCAGGAGGGCGCGATCCAGACCTTCAAGCGCCCGCACATCGGCCGCGAGGAAATGATCGCCGGCGTGGTCGGCGTGCTGCAAATGGACGTGCTGGAATACCGGCTGAAGGTCGAATACGGCGTGGAGGTCACGCGCGAGACGCTGCCCTTCCGCCATGTGCGCTGGATTGTCAAAACGCCCAAGCCGGTCGACAAGCTGCGCCTGACCTCGACCACAGCGCCCGCCATCGACCGCTCCGGCCGCGACGTGCTGCTGTTTGAAAACGACTGGAGCATCCGCCTCGCCATGGAGAACAACGAGGGCCTTGAGCTGGCCGAAACCGCCGACCGCACCGAGGCCGACCTGATGGAATAATCAAAAAACGCGCCGCGTCCCTTCAAGCGAGGGGCGCGGCTTTTCCTTTTGCAAACGTACTCTGAGCTGCAAGTCCCTCTTCTGCCGCTCGATTCAGCGCAGTTGAACCTTCGCCCTTCATACTGGCTTTGAATCCGGCGAGAGCATTCCCGTGCGCCAGAGAAAAAACCGGCCCTCCTCCCGATAAAGTCAGGAGAAAGGCCGCGCTGTTATGCTCTTTTCGCCGTCAGATCACCAGATGCTCGTCCTCGAGCGCTTCTCCGGCGATGCGGACGTTCTCAAAGCGTACGTCCAGCCCACCGGCCGGATTGGAGACCGTGTAGAGCGGCAGATCGTCCTCGCAGCAGACGTTTCGCACCACCGCGTTTTTGACGCGAGAAGCGTTGAACGAGCACAGCGCCGCCGGTTTGTCCGCTCTGCGCGCCGTGTGATAGACGTTCTCGATGAGTATGTTCTCGCCGATCAGGCCGTCGCCGGCATTGCCCGGATAGACCTTGCGCCGCTGCGCCTCCTCCTCGCGGGCGGGCAGATAGATGAAGCACTGGTCGCCCTTCATGTGCAGGTTATGGCCGCCGCACGTCCAGACATAGCCGCCGTCGGTGTGGACGAAAACGTCCCGGGCATGGAAATTTTTGATTGTGCAGGCGGTCAGTACGGCGGTCATGGCGCGGGAGTGTATGTTCTCGGCGGTGATGTTGTACATATCGAACGGCTTTGCCATGTTGGCGGGATTGCCGCCGTGATAGCCGTTCTCGCCCAGACGCAGCACCATCTGCGTGCGGTTGCTCTCGCCCGGGCGGCTGACGTCGAAAATATCGCGCATGGAGATGTTGTAGATTTTGTTGCCGTACTGGTGCAGCAGCCGGATGATGGCGCACATATTCGTGACGGCGCGGACGTTCTGGATCAGTACGTCGTGGATGTCGGTATCGCGCCCCTCGACCAGCTGCCGCGCTTCGTGCTGCGGCCCGGTCAGCGCCGTCAGGGCGATGGTATCGTCGCCGGTTTCGCCCGAGATGTTCCTGATCAGTATGTCGCTGCATCCCACGCGCAGATCGACGCCGTCCTGATTGCGCCAGCGGGCGCAGGAGTCCTGCTCGTGCCGCGTCAGCTCGAAGCGGACGTCCGAGATTACGCCGTCGCGCGCGAAGAGCAGCTCAATCGCCCACCAGCGCTGGTCGCGGATGTGCAGATTCTCGATGCTGAAATGGCGCACATTGTGCAGGTGAATGGTGACGTTCATCTGGATGTGCGGCATGCCGTCCTTCAGGGAGGTGAACTCGTCCAGTCCGTTGGGCAGGCCGCCGTCCAGCAGCGCGTCGCCCCGGCCGACGATGTGTATGTCGGTCTGTTCGCCCGCCTGAGTGCGGCCCAATTCACTGTCTACCTCGCTGTTGCAGAACATACGGGCAATCACGCCGTCCGCCATGCGCAGATGGGCGTTGTCGATCACGACCGTCATATGCGAGGGCAGGAGAATCGTCTCGTCGATCGTCCAGACGGTCGACTGCTTCTGCGCGTTATGGCGCGGAATAACCACCTCGTTCAGCCCCGCGCCGCGCGCGGCGTTGATGGCGGCCTGTATTTTGCGGCTGTCCGAAGCGTCCTTGAAATCATTCGGCGAAAAATAGCTTTTTTCCATAAGAGCACATCCTGACTGCTGATTTGATTTTTGAAAAACAATGCCAGTATACATGATCCCTGCCGAAATGTCAAGCCGCGTCCTTTTCGCCTTGAAGGGAATGATCGGCTGTGCTATACTGATGCTGAAAAAGCGCTTTCCGAGGAGGAAAAGGAAATGTATACACAATCTCAGCTCACGCGTGACGTCCGCGCGCTGGGCGTAAGGCCGGACGATGTGATCACCGTCCATACGTCGCTCAAGGCGGTCGGCGCGATCGACGCGGCGGGCAGCACCGGCGCGGACGTCTTTATCGATGCGATGTGCGCCGCCGTGCCCGAGGGGCTGCTGCTGATCCCGACGCACACCTTCCGCAATATCCGCGAGGACGGGCCTGTGTTCAACATCCGCTCGACCATGCCCTGCATCGGCACGGTGCCCTGCGTGGCCGTTCTGCGCGCCAATCGCGCCGTGGACGCGGGGGAGACGGCCTGCGTGCGCTCGCTTCATGTGTCCCATTCCGTGGCGGCGTTCGGGAGCGGCGCGCGGGAGTTTGTCCGCGCCGACCGGCTCTCGCATACCCGCACGCCCATGACCGGCAGCTATGGCCGGCTCTATGACGCGGGCGGCAAGATTCTGCTCGTGGGCGTGGATCTGACGCGCAACACGTTCATGCACGCCGTGGACGAATATATCGACGCGACGGTATACGGCTCGAGCGTCATTACCGTGACCGATTATGACGGCGCGTCGTGGGCGCACGAGGAGCTGATCACCCGGGGGCCGGCCGCCGCGACGTTTAACCGCTATCAGACGGCGCTCGAGGACGCGGGCGCGCTGGTTCATGGCCGCGTGGGCGACGCGCCGGTCCTGCTGGTTGACGCGCGCGGCTGCTTTGAAACGGTGCTGAAGATTCGCCGCAGGGAGGAAAACGCATGACGATCACGCTGACGCAGGAACAGATCCGCGAGGAGGGCTATGCGCTCTTGGGCGCGACGTTTGCCTGTGCGCCGGACGGCGCGCTGCTCATGGCCGCGTCGGTTTCGGACGGCTCGGACAGCGGCGTGGGCAATATGCTCTGGCGCAGCGAGGACGAGGGAAAGCGCTGGGCGCGCGTCGGCTTTATCGAAAAGTCCTTCCGCTATGACCGGCAGGGCAGCATGGTCAAGATGGGCGGGAACGCCGCGCTCTATGCCGATGCGGCGGCCGGCGTGATCCTCTTCACCGGCAACGAAATGTTCTGGGAGGCCGGCCATTACGAGAGCACAAAGCGCAAGAGCCGCCTGTACTATCGCCTTTCGTTCGACAGCGGCCGCACGTTTACCGACAAGCGCTATGTCGTGCTGCCGGGACGCGCGCCGGACGCGCCGATTCCGGATGTGGTGTTCGGGCGCAATTTCGCGCTGAGCATGGCCTCGCAGACGCTGCGCGCGTCGGACGGCGCGCTGCTCGTGGCGCTGCAATGCCAGATGACGGACGAAAGCGGCGGGCTGATTGAGCCGGCTGGCTTTCATTTCTTCCAGTCGGGCGCGCTGAGGGCGGCGTGGCATGAGGAAAAGCTGGATTACGACTGGGATATGGGCGATTACGTCCGCGTTTCTCCGGAGGAATCGACGCGCGGCGTGTTCGAGCCGACGTTCGCGCGGCTGGACGGACGGCGCGTGCTGATGGTGATGCGCGGCTCGAACTACAGGCGCGAGCGCGATCTGATCGGGCGCAAGTTTTACGCCGTCTCAGAGGACGACGGGCGGCACTGGAGCGCCGCGCGGCCGCTTGACTACGACGACGGCGGCGTGATGTACTCGTCCTCCAGCGTGCCCAAGCTCTGGGCGCACTCGAGCGGACGGCTGTACTATATCGGCGTGATCAACGAACGCAACCCCGAGGGCAACGGCCCGCGCGCGCCGCTGTGCATCGCCGAGATCGACCGGACGCGCCGCTGCGTCATTCGCGAAAGCGTGCGCGTGATCGATCGGGCGCGGGACGGCGCGGCGGACTACACCAATCACGGCGTATACGAGGATTCGCACGGCCGCATCGTCGTGTACGCGCCGTTCAGGGGCGCGCTGAACCGCTACGAAATCGAAATATAAAGAACAGGCCCCGCCTGAAAACGCCTGCTGCGGCGATTCGGGGCGCATGGCGGGAAGCCCAGTCGCGCGGATGAGATAAACAAATCCCCGCTCCCAAGCGCGCTTTTTACTGTAGCGCGCGCAGGGGCGGGGACTTCTTTAACCCTTATCAGACCATCTGCACGATCACCTGCGTGATCAGCGCGGCGGCGCTGGCGACGACGGCCACGGTGAGCAGCGATTTTTCGCGCCAGGCCAGCACAAGCGCCACGACCAGCGCGGCGGCCGCCGAGGGAATCGAGCCGGCGGAATAGAGGATCGAGGGCAGCGTCATGGCGCTCAGCACCGCATAGGGCACATAATAAAGGAACGAGCGCACGAAGCGGCTGCTGATCTTCTTGCGGAACAGCGCCAGCGGCAGCATGCGGATGAGATAGGTCACGATGGCCATGACCGCCAGCTGCGGCAGAAATACCGACCAGCTCATTCTTCGTCGCCCTCCTCTCTGATGGGGAACATTTTCGCGCAGAACGCCGACACCGGCACCGCGCACAATATCACCGCAAAGCCGCCCGAAATGTTCCTGAGACAGGGCGTATAGCGCATCACGCAGGCCAGCAGCGCCGCGAGGATCACCGCCGCGCGCACCGCGCGGCTCTTCTTGGCCGGCGGGATGATGATGGCGATGAACATTCCATAGATCGCCACGCCCAGCGCGTTCAATATCAGCTCGGGCAGCAGCGAACCCGCCGCCGCGCCCAAAAGCGTGCCCAGCGCCCAGCCGAAATACGGCGCGGTCATCAGGCCGGTGAGATACGATATGCCGACCGTGCCCGGCTGCCCGCTGGCCACGGCGAACACCTCGTCCGTGTTGCAGAAGGCGAAGAACATACGCCGCGGCACGGTCATGCTCGCGTCCATCTTCTGCGAGAGGGAAAGCGACATGAGCGCATAGCGCAGGTTGATGACCAGCTGCGTGAGTGCCATCTCAAACAGCGGCGCGGCGGAGATCATCAGCTCAAGCCCCGCCAGCTGACCGGCGGAGGTGACGTTGGTCATGGAGATCAGCACCGCCTGCACGACGTTGAGACCGCCGCGCACCGCCATGATGCCGAACGTGAAGGCGACGGACAGATACCCCAGTCCGATGGGCACGCCGTCCTTAAATCCCTTGGAAAAATTGCTTTTGCCATTCATGGTCAATCTTGCTCCCGTATTACTGTATTGCCGCGTAGAAATCGACGGATAACCGTACTGCGAAAATATTATAGCGCGCGAAAAGGTTGAAGAGTACGCGAAACGCGGCGCCTGCGAGAGGGCCGCGTTTTTGTGCTGACTTTTCGCGGGAATGGGGGGGAAGCGCGCGTTACGCCTGATTTTGCTCCATCAATTCGAGCATCTCCCAGATGCGCTGAAGATCGTCGCTCGACTGATAGTGTATGACCAGTCTGCCCTTGTTCGCGTCGCCGTTTAATTCCGCGCGCGCGCCGAACACGTCCCGCGCCATACGCTCGAGGTTGACGAATTCCGGATCGCGCTCGGCCTTCTTCGGCTTGTCCTCGGCGGGTTTCTCCTGCTGGAGCTGTGCGCACATCTTTTCCATCTGCCGCACCGACCAGCCCTGCTCTGCGGCCATGGCGGCGAGCTTCAGCTGCGTCTCCTCCGGCAGCGGAATGAGCGCGCGGGCGTGGCCGCTGGTGAGCGC
This sequence comes from uncultured Clostridia bacterium, assembly GCA_934631025.1. Lineage (GTDB taxonomy): Bacteria > Bacillota > Clostridia > Christensenellales > Aristaeellaceae > Firm-10. The sequence continues at coordinate 15,061 of CAKTXR010000009.1, read as the reverse complement.
GCCCTCCTCCAGCATATGCCGGATCGGTTCGGGCAGCGTCAGAAGGCGCAGAAGATTCGCCACGGCGCTCCGGCTGCGGCCCAGGCGCTCGGCGGCGGCCTCCTGCGTCAGGCCGCACTGCTCCATCAGCCGGTTCACGCCGGTCGCCTCTTCGATGGGGTTGAGGTCGTCGCGCTGAAGGTTCTCCACCAGCGCGGCCTCCAGACGGCGTACCTCGTCCCAGTCGCGCACGATGGCGGGGATCTCGGTCAGTCCCGCCAGACGCGCCGCGCGCCACCGGCGTTCGCCCGCGATGATGACATAGCGCCGGCCGGATTTATGGACAAGGATCGGCTGGATCACGCCTACCGATTTGATCGACGCGGCCAATTCGCCGAGCGCGTCCTCGCTGAAGCGGCGGCGCGGCTGATCGCGGTTGGGATCGATTTCGCTCAGGCGCAGGCTCACCACCGCGTCGGCTGAAGGCGTTTTTTCGGCGGCGATCAGCGGATTGGCGCGCTCCACTTCGTCGGGCGCTCCGCCCAGCAGCGCGTCCAGTCCGCGCCCCAGGCCGCCCCTGTTCTTCGACATAGATTCAAGCCTCCCGATATGTTATTCCTCTTCGCCCTCGTTCCATTCGATGAATTCCGCCGCCAGCGCGCGATAGGCCTCCGCGCCGGTGCTGCGGGCATTGTAGACGTTGATCGGCTCGCCGTGGCTGGGCGCTTCGCTCAGGCGCACGTTGCGCGGTATGACCGATCCGTAAACGCGGCTCTTGAAGTACTTCTTGACCTCCTGCACCACTTGAAGGCCGAGATTTGTGCGGCCGTCGAGCATGGTCAGCACGACGCCCTCGATCTCGAGCGCGGGGTTCAGGCGCTTCTTGACCAGCTGCAATGTGTTCATCAGCTGTCCCACGCCCTCTAGCGCGTAGTATTCGCACTGTATGGGAATGAGCACGCTGTCCGCGGCGGTCATGGCGTTGAGCGTCAGAAGGCTTAAAGACGGCGGGCAGTCGATGAATATGTAGTCGAACTGACTGCGCACGGTTTCGAGCGCTTTGCGCAGCAGCGTCTCGCGCTCGGGGATGGCCACCAGCTCGATTTCCGCGCCGGCCAGCGCCATGTCGGAGGGCAGCACGCTGAGATTGTCAAATTCGGTCTTGCGCACGGCATTTTCGGCGCTCTCCTCGCCCAGCAGCACGTCGTAGATCGACGGCGAGCGTTCGGTCACGCCCAGTCCGCTCGAGGCGTTGCCCTGCGGATCGATGTCCACCAGCAGCACGCGCTTTCCCTTCTCGGCGACGCACGCGGCCAGATTGACCGACGTCGTGGTCTTGCCCACGCCGCCCTTCTGATTGGATACGGCGATAATTCGACTCATCTGTATAACCCTCTCAGGCGGCTCAAAGGACCGCTTCAATATTCTCCTATGATATTGTATCAACTTTCGGGCCGAATGGCAAATAAATCTGCGTTATAATTCCGAGACGGACGGAGGAATCCTGAGATCGTAAAAATAATTTTCAAAAATCGTAAATTCACTATTTACAAACACGAAGAAGTGTGTTATTATAAAACTGCAAGAGGAAGGAAGCCCCGACGAACGCGACGCGGCTCACGGGCGGCGCGCGGAACGACAGATCAGGTGGCTGAGAGAAGCCGCGGGGGCGCAGAGTCTCTTCCTTAAAATAGGACTGTGCGGTCTGGAAAGAGGTGATTCCGTTGAACGAAACCGAGATCCAGCAAAAATGCCCTGAGGAGGGGCTGATTTCGCTCGGCGGGAGCCGCCTGAGCGGGCGCGCAGGCTGACGGTATCCGCGTTTAATGCGGCATAAGATGGAGATAAGATCAGCCGGAGCGCGCTGCAAAAGGGCGGCGCAGACCGGGCGGGCGCGTTTGAACCGCGCGCGGGCTTCGCTTGGCGCTTCATGAGACAGTTGATGAATTCAGGGAAGAATGATATAGATCGTTTTTTTCGGAAATGGAACTGCCGCAATGAAGGACAGAGGCGCTGAAGAGGAGCGCCCGATGTGAAACGCTTTGGCTTAGATGAGCTTGATTCGATCGTTTTCAAATCGTTTTTAATTCGATGGACTTCAATTCGAACGTATTCGATGTGAAGGCGAAACGTCCAGCTTTCCCGTTTCGCGCATGGAGCGGTCGGAGCGCCGCGCAGGAAGAAACGCGCTGAAGGCCGATTGGGCCGGACGACAACAGAATAATTTCCAAGGTACGCGGCTTTCGCTGCGAATTAGGTGATGTTTTCCCCTGCGAATGGTGAAGGGTGCGCTCCTTCCCCAGGCCGGAACGCCGAATCGCGTCATGAAAGCCGCATTTTTCTTCATCATGGAAGTCCCCCTGACAAGTGAATGGCGCGGGCTGACGGTCGCTGCGGTCGTCGGCCCGCTTTTTGATTGCCGGCCGCCCGAGAAGGATGTTCACGTTTCCCGAGCCGCAGCCCCAGTTGGGAGCATAGGGGCCTGCAAGCGCGCGTCAAAATGGAAGGACAAAACGAATCGGGCGCGTCAGCCGCCCGGGATAGAGAGGTCGACATGGAAATTCTGTATTATACGCGAAAGCCCGCTGAAAACGCCGCGCCGAGTCCCGCCGTCCGCTGGCTGTCGCTCGAGGATTACGCCGTCTTTTGCGATCATCTGGCGCTGTGCGGCCAGCGCGCGTTCGACGAGTCCGACTGGAAGGAAATATATGAGGAGGGGACAATCTATTGCGGCCTTTTTGTGAACGGCGAGATGGTCGCGCGCGCCGGCGTTGAAAAATACGCCCTCAACGCCTGGGAGGTCGCCGATGTGCGCACCGCCGCGCCGCATCGCGGAAAGGGCTATGCCTTCCAGGTCTGCGCCTTCGTGCTGGATTACATCCTCGCCCACGGCAAGACGGCCACCATCCGCACCGAGGAGGACAACGTGAAAATGCAGCGCGTGATCGAAAAGCTGGGCTTTTCCATGCTCTAGTTCCGAGGACGGCCGCGCACAGGATTCATCGAGCGTCTCTTGTAAGGGCGCTCTTTTTGTATGCGCGAAAGGATGATTAAAGCCCGCGCCTTCTCAAATTCCTGTAAGCGAGCAGATCAAATCCCTGTGAAAATGAATGATAAACTTGCAATGCTGACATCTGTATGACTGAAAATAATTCACGATTCAAAATCCCGCTCATTCCGCCCTCCAATCGCTCCGCGAGGGGGATGGGACAGGACCGAAGGTAAAATGTTTGTAAAACACCTCAAAAAGGGTCAAAAAAAAGCCGTTCGACCGGAAAAAAGGCCGTATAGACGGCTTGACAATAAAACGTTCGTGTGCTATTATGAATAATTGTACTAATATCGCCAAATTGCCGGTTTCTCCCCCGAAAACGGGCACAGAGAACCCGACCGGCCGGATGAACAAGAGTATTGTACTCCATCTCGGCTGAAAATGCAAGCGAAATTTTTCAGGAAATTTACGTCCTCCGCGAGGGGGCGGCGGCGATGTTTTTTGTGAGTGGAAACGGCACGAATCAATTTGAGGGGTGATTGCTTTTATGATCCACGCGGTGCAGATGGGCAAGCGCACGAGGATGAGCTTCGCGAAGATCGAGGAAGCGCTGGGCGTTCCGGATCTGATCGAGGTTCAGAAAAATTCCTACCAGCACTTTCTCAAGGTTGATCTGAAGGAAGTCCTGAACGACGTCTCTCCGATCACCGATTACAACGACTCCATGCAGCTCGAGTTCATCGACTACAAGCTCGACGAAACGCCGAAGAACTCCATTGAGCGCTGCAAGGAGCGCGATCAGACCTACGCCGCGCCGCTCAAGGTGACGGTGCGCCTGACCGCCAAGGAAACCGGCGAGGTCAAGCAGAGCGACGTGTTCATCGGCGATTTCCCGCTGATGACCGAGCACGGCACGTTTATCATCAACGGCGCCGAGCGCGTCATCGTCAGCCAGCTGGTGCGTTCCCCCGGCGCGTATTATGAGCGCGTGGCCGACAAGAGCGGCAAGGACACTTACGCCACCAAGCTGATCCCCAACCGCGGCGCGTGGCTGGAGTACGAGGTGGACGCGAGCGACGTGATGAACGTGCGCATCGACCGCACCCGCAAGATGCCCATGACCGTGCTGCTGCGCGCGCTGGGCTACGGTACCAACGCCGAAATCGTCGACCTGCTGGGCGACGACGAAAGCCTGAACGCCACCATCGCCCGCGACTCCATCAACGGCACCGACAAGGCCCTCGAGGAGATCTACCGCCGCCAGCGTCCCGGCGAGCCGGCCAGCGCCGAATCCGGCCAGAACCTGCTCAACATGACCTTCTTCGACCCCAAGCGCTATGACCTGGCGCGCGTGGGCCGCTATAAGTTTAATAAGAAGCTCGCCATCGCCGCGCGTCTGGTCAATCAGAAGCCGGCCGAGGACGTCGTGGACGAGTACACCGGCGAGGTGCTCGCGCCCGCGGGTCACGTCATCTCCGAGGAGCTGGCCGAGCATATCCAGAACTGCGGCGTGAATTTCGTCAAGGTCGAGCGCGACAACCGCATCCTCTTTGTGCGCGGCAACGGCTTCGTCAATCTGGACGCGTTCCTCGAGCATTACGATCCCGAGCTGTACAGACAGTATCAGCAGGAGGTCGCCGACTGGACGGAAAACGGCCGCACGCTGCCCGATCTGTACGAGCGCGTGTTCAAGGACGCGCTGGTCGAGCTGGCCGAGCGCGCCAAAAAGGACGGCGAGCCGATCCTGCGCCTGATCGACGAGCACATCAACGACCTCATTCCCAAGCATGTGCTGCGCGAGGACATCATCGCCTCGATGAGCTATCAGGTGACGCTGCCCTACGGCGTAGGCTCTCTGGACGACATCGACCATCTGGGTAACCGCCGCCTGCGCTCTGTGGGCGAGCTGCTGCAGAACCAGATCCGCGTGGGTCTGGCGCGCCTGGAGCGCATCGTCAAGGAACGCATGGCCACTCAGGATCCCGCCAAGGTCAAGCCGCAGGATCTGATCAACATCCGCCCGATGAGCGCGGCGATCAAGGAGTTCTTCGGCTCCTCGCAGCTGTCTCAGTTCATGGATCAGCCCAACCCGCTGGCCGAGCTGACCCACAAGCGCCGTCTGTCCGCTCTCGGCCCGGGCGGCCTGAACCGCGACCGCGCCTCCTTCGAGGTTCGAGACGTTCACTATTCTCACTACGCGCGTATCTGCCCCATCGAGACGCCTGAAGGCCCGAACATCGGCCTGATCGGCTCGCTGGCCACCTACGCCCGCATCAACGAGTACGGCTTCATCGAAGCGCCCTACCGCAAGATCGACAAGGAAACCGGCAAGGTGCTCGACGAGATCATCTATATGACCGCCGACGAGGAAGACAAGTACGTCATCGCGCAGGCCAGCGAGCCGCTCGATGAGAACGGCTGCTTCGCCAATCCGCGCGTCACCGTCCGCATCCGCGACGAGATCACCGAGGTCGAGCGCCATCGCGTCGATTACGTCGACGTGTCGCCCCGTCAGCTGGTTTCCGTCGCCACCGGCATGATTCCCTTCCTGGAGAACGACGACGCCACCCGCGCGCTGATGGGTTCCAACATGCAGCGTCAGGCCGTGCCGCTGCTCGTGCCCGAAGCGCCGTTCGTCGGCACCGGCATCGAGTATAAGGCCGCGTGCGATTCCGGCGTTGTGCTGCTGGCCAGGCGCGCCGGCACCGTCGAGCGCGTGAGCGCCGATCAGATCGTCATCCGCACCGACGACGGCGAGGTCGATCAGTATAAGCTGATCAAGTTCGCCCGCTCCAACCAGGGCACCTGCATCAACCAGCGTCCCCGCGTGTGCGAGGGCGAGTACGTCCGTCAGCGTCAGGTGATCGCCGACGGCCCGTCCACCGACGAGGGCGAAATCGCGCTGGGCCACAACGTGCTGATCGCCTTCATGACCTGGGAAGGCTACAACTACGAGGACGCCGTCCTCATCAGCCAGCGCCTGGTCAAGGAGGACGTTTATACCTCCATCCACATCGAGGAGTATGAGTCCGAGGCCCGCGACACCAAGCTGGGGCCGGAGGAAATCACCCGCGATATTCCCAATGTCGGCGACGACGCGCTGCGCGATCTGGACGAGCACGGCGTGATCCGCATCGGCGCGGAGGTTCGCGCGGGCGATATTCTGGTCGGCAAGGTCACGCCCAAGGGCGAAACCGAGCTGACCGCCGAGGAGCGCCTGCTGCGCGCCATCTTCGGCGAAAAGGCGCGCGAGGTGCGCGATACCTCGCTGCGCGTGCCGCACGGCGAGTTCGGCATCATCGTGGACGTGAAGGAGCTGACCCGCGAGAATCACGACGAGATGTCGCCCGGCGTCAACCGCGTCGTGCGCGTCTACATCGCCCAGAAGAGAAAGATTCAGGTGGGCGACAAGATGGCAGGCCGCCACGGCAACAAGGGCGTCGTCTCCCGCGTGCTGCGCGAGGAGGATATGCCGTTCATGCCCGACGGCACGCCGGTGGATATCGTGCTGAACCCGCTGGGCGTTCCTTCCCGAATGAACATCGGTCAGGTGCTCGAGGTGCATCTGGGTCTGGCCGCCAAGGCGCTGGGCTGGCACGTCGCCACCCCCGTTTTCGACGGCGCGAGCTACGACGACATTCAGGAGTGCCTGAAGAAGGCCGCCGAGGTCAGGGAACCCGGCCTGATCGACGAAAACGGCCGTCCGGTCATTCAGTTCTCCAAGTGCGGTCTGAACGTCGACGGCAAGATCCAGCTCTACGACGGACGTACCGGCGATCCCTTCGATCACCGCGTCACCGTGGGCTATATGTACTACCTCAAGCTGCATCACCTGGTCGACGACAAGATCCACGCCCGCTCGACCGGCCCGTACTCCCTCATCACCCAGCAGCCTCTGGGCGGCAAGGCGCAGTTCGGCGGCCAGCGCTTCGGCGAGATGGAAGTCTGGGCGCTGTACGCCTACGGCGCGTCCCACGTCCTGCAGGAGATCCTCACCGTCAAGTCGGACGATATGGTCGGCCGCGTCAAGACCTTCGAGGCCATCGTCAAGGGCGAGAACATCCCCGAGCCGGGCATTCCGGAGTCCTTCCGCGTGCTGGTCAAGGAGCTGCAGTCGCTGGCGCTGGACATCCGCGTGCTCGATCACGAGGGCAAGCCCATGGAGCTGGCCGACACCGACGACGATCTGCCGGGCGCGAGCGAGGTCAACATCGAGGATGACAGCACCGCGCTGATGGGCGAGGGCGACGAAGGCCTCGGCGACGTCGACGCCGAGGAGGACATCCCCGACGATTTCGATATCGACAGCGATCTGGACAGCATCGACGACGAGGACATCTTCAAAATGCCGTAACGCGTTATCTTCGGGTTCGGGAGAGGCGGTAAAGCGCGTCCCTCCCGCCTGATCGACCGCTGGAAACGTATATTGCCGACTCGGGCTTCAAAAAAAGTCCGGCTCATAGAAGGGAGAGAACCCTTTGTTTGATCTGAACAATCTGGATTCCATTCAAATCGGCCTGGCGTCTCCGGAGCAGATCCGCTCCTGGAGCCACGGCGAGGTGACCAAACCTGAAACGATCAACTACCGCACCCTGAAGCCGGAGCGCGACGGCCTGTTCTGCGAGCGCATCTTCGGCCCCACGAAGGACTGGGAGTGCAACTGCGGCAAATACAAGCGCGTGCGCAACAAGGGCATCGTGTGCGACAAGTGCGGCGTTGAAGTCACCCGCGCCAAGGTGCGCCGCGAGCGCATGGGTCATATCGAGCTGGCCGCGCCGGTCAGCCATATCTGGTATTTCAAGGGCATCCCCAGCCGCATCGGCACGCTCCTGGAGATCACGCCCCGCGCGCTGGAAAAGGTGCTCTATTTCGCGGCGTATATCGTGCTTGATCCCGGCAAGACCAGCAAGCACAAGATGGACATCCTCACCGACGCGGAATACCGCGAACTGCTCGATTCCATGCCCGCCCCGCAGGAGGGCGAGCCGCAGCTGCGCGTCGGCATGGGCGCGGAGGCCATCAAGGAGCTGCTCATGGAGCTTGACCTTGACGCGCTGTCCGTCTCCCTGCGCGACGAGATCCGCAAGCTGACCGAAAAGGAAGGCGCGCGCGAAACCGAGGGCCAGAAGCTGCAAAAGGCCATCAAGCGTCTGGAGGTCGTCGAGGCCTTCCGTTCGAGCGGCAACAAGCCCGAGTGGATGATTCTGGACGTGGTGCCGGTCATCCCGCCGGAGCTGCGCAGCATGGTGCAGCTGGACGGCGGCCGCTTCGCCACCTCCGACCTCAACGATCTCTATCGCCGCATTATCAATAGAAACAACCGCCTGAAGCGCCTGCTCGAACTGGGCGCGCCGGACATCATCGTCCGCAATGAGAAGCGCATGCTTCAGGAAGCCGTCGACGCGCTGATCGACAACGGCCGCCGCGGCCGCGCGGTCACCGGCCCCGGCAACCGTCCGCTCAAGTCGCTCTCCGAGATGCTGCGCGGCAAGCAGGGCCGCTTCCGTCAGAACCTGCTGGGCAAGCGCGTCGACTATTCCGGCCGAAGCGTTATCGTCATCGGCCCGACGCTGAAGATGTATCAGTGCGGCCTGCCCAAGGAAATGGCGCTGGAGCTGTTCAAGCCCTTCGTCATGCAGAAGCTGGTCGAGAAGGAGCTTGTTCACAACATCAAGTCGGCCAAGCGCGCCGTCGAGCGCGTGCGCCCCGAGGTGTGGGACGTGCTCGAGGAGGTCATCCGCGAGCATCCGGTCATGCTGAACCGCGCCCCCACGCTGCACCGCCTGGGCATTCAGGCCTTCGAGCCGATTCTGGTCGAGGGCAAGGCGCTGAAGCTGCATCCGCTGATGTGTACCGCATTCAACGCCGACTTCGACGGCGACCAGATGGCCGTTCACGTTCCGCTGTCGATGGAGGCGCAGGCCGAGGCCCGCTTCCTGATGCTGTCGGCCAACAACATCCTGAAGCCTCAGGATGGTAAGCCGGTCGTTATCCCGACGCAGGATATGATTCTGGGCTGCTATTACCTCACCCAGATCACCGAGCCGGAGACCGATCCGGACGAGAACGGCGTGCGTCAGGTGCGCGAGCTGGATCCCGTCACCAACAAATATAACGGAAAGACCCATCCGCTCAAGATTTACACCGACGAGAACGAGGCCATCATGGCCTATCAGACCAAGAAGCTGCTGCTGGGCGAGGAATGCCTGATCCGCATGACGCGCGTCTTTGAGGGCAAGGAATACACCCGCATGAAAAAGACCACGATCGGCCGCATCATCTTCAACTCGCAGATCCCGCAGGACATGGGCATGACGCCGAGAAAGACCCTCGACGACATGTTCGAGCATGAGGTGGGCAAGGTCGTCGACAAGAAGATGCTGGGCAAGATCGTCGACGCGTGCTATCGCGCGCACGGCGTCACCCGCACCGTCACCATGCTGGACGCCATCAAGGCCATGGGCTATAAGTACTCCACGCTGGGCGCGCTCACCGTGTCGGTTGCCGACGTCGTCGTGCCGCCGGAGAAGTACGTCATCCAGCATCAGGCTGAGCAGGACGTCCTGAATATCGAAAAGCAGTATAAGCGCGGCCGTCTGTCCAACAACGAGCGCTATCAGGCGGTCATCACCGTCTGGGACAAGGCCACCACCGACATCACCAAGGCGGTTATGGACTCCATGGACGAGTTCAACCCCATCTCCATGATGGCGAACTCCGGCGCCCGCGGTTCCACCAACCAGATTCGTCAGCTCTCCGGCATGCGCGGCCTGATGGCCTCTCCGTCCGGATCCATCATCGAGCTGCCCATCAAGGCGAACTTCCGCGAAGGCCTGACCGTTCTTGAATTCTTCCTCTCATCGCACGGCTCCCGTAAGGCTCTGGCCGATACCGCCCTTAAGACGGCCGACTCGGGCTACATGACCCGCCGTCTGGTCGACGTGTCGCAGGACGTCATCATCCGCGAGATCGACTGCGCCGCCACCCGTCACGAGCCGGTTCGCGGCCTGACCGTGACCACCATCACCGACGGACAGGGCGTTCTGGAGGAGCTGGAGGAGCGTCTGATCGGCCGCTGCGCCGCCAGCGACGTGAAGGATCCCGCCACCGGCGAGATCATCGTCCACACCAACGATCTGATCACCAAGGCGCTGGCCGAGCGCATCACCGCCGCCGGCATCACCGCGGTGAACATCCGCACCGTGCTGACCTGCCGCAGCGAGACCGGCGTGTGCGCCCGCTGCTACGGCGCGAACCTGACCAACGGCAAGCTGGTCGACGTTGGCGAGGCCGTCGGCATCATCGCCGCGCAGTCCATCGGCGAGCCCGGCACGCAGCTGACCATGAGAACGTTCCACTCCGGCGGCGTCGCGGCCGGCGAGGACATCACGCAGGGTCTGCCCCGCGTCGAGGAACTGTTCGAAGCGCGCCGCCCGAAGCGCGAGGCCGTGCTGGCCGAAATCGGCGGCGTCGTCAGCATCAGCGAGACCAAAAAGAAGCGCGAGATCACCATCCGGAACAGCGAAGGCGACGCGCGTACCTATCAGGTCAATTTCGGCGCGAAGATGAAGGTCACCGAAGGCCAGAGCGTCACGGCCGGCACCCCGCTGACCGACGGCGCGCAGAACCCGCAGGACGTGCTGCGCATACTGGGCGTGGCCGCCGTGCAGGATTATCAGCTGCGCGAGGTTCAGCGCACCTACCGTTCGCAGGCTGTCGCCGTGGCCGACAAGCACATCGAGGTCATCGTGCGCCAGATGATGCGCAAGGTCAAGGTGCAGGACGCGGGCGATACCAACCTGCTGCCCGGCTCGATGGTCGACATCTTCAAGTTCGAGCGCGAAAACGAGCGCGTCATCATGGAGGGCAGCGAGCATCCGGCAACCGCCAAGCGCGTGCTGCTGGGCATCACCAAGGCCTCTCTGGCCACCGATTCCTTCCTGTCCGCCGCCTCCTTCCAGGAGACCACCCGCGTGCTGACCGAGGCCGCCATCAAGGGCAAGGTCGATCCGCTGCTGGGCCTGAAGGAGAACGTCATCGTCGGCAAGCTGATCCCTGCCGGCACGGGCCTGAAGTACTACAGCGACATCAGCCTGAAGGAAGAGGAATAATCCCCCAAAAGCAAACACGGGCGCGACGGCTTGCCAAAAAACGGGCCGCCGCGCCGCCGTGTGCCTGTCAAAAGAAAGAAAAGGCCCTTCCCGACGCGAAAACTTTGCATACCGCCCGTGCAATATACAAAACTTAATCGGCAAGTGATTGACAATCAATGTTGCATGGTGTTATAATTTGCGAGTTTGGAAATACTGGCAAGGAGATGAAGACCAATGCTGTCCATGCCTGAAGGCAAGAAGGCCGTAGGCGCCCGACAGGTCATCAAGGCGATCGAAGCCGGTCGGGCCGCGCGTGTGTATGTGGCCACGGACGCCGACGTCTTTGTCACCCGGCGCGTTTTCGACGCCTGCCGCGCACACAATATCGAGCCGGTTGAGGTTCCCTCGATGGAGGAGCTGGGTCATGCCTGCGGCGTGCAGGTCAAGGCCGCGGCCGCCGCGATCGTGCGCTGAATCGCAAAGTCAAAACCTCTTTCTTCATTAGAATAAGCAGCGAGAGGTTTCGGCGAAGGTTTCCAAAGGGCGATCGGCAGTGCCGGCTCCACATAAAGCCCTTTGGCCGCTCCCGCAGGAGCGGAATTCCCGCGCACCACAAAAGTCTATTATGCCCCGAGGGTTGCGGGGTCGTATATAGAGCCCAATATCCTGACAAACTTAGGAGGTGTTCTCCAATGCCCACGATCAATCAGTTGATTCGCAAGGGTAGGGAAAAGAGGACGACCAAGTCCAACTCTCCCATTCTGCAGAAATGCCCGCAGAAGCGCGGCGTCTGCCTTCAGGTCAGAACGCTGACGCCCAAGAAGCCGAACTCGGCTCTGCGTAAAATCGCTCGTGTTCGCCTGACGAACATGACCGAAGGTACTTGCTATATTCCCGGTATCGGCCACAACCTGCAGGAGCACTCCGTCGTGCTGATCCGCGGCGGCAAGGTTCGCGACCTGCCTGGTACCCGTTACCACATCATCCGCGGCACTCTGGACGCGGCCGGCGTGGCCAAGCGTATGCAGGGCCGTTCTCTCTACGGCGCGAAGCGGCCGAAGAAGTAATCATCATCCATCCCGCCGCGGCTTAAAAAGCGGAAGTATGCCCGGAAGGAACGTCGGGCGGAGGGCCGCAAGTATTTGACAAGCGGGTCTGAGGGGCAGCGCCAAATGCCCCGAACGGAGCGATGAATCGTTTTTTCACCGTCGAACGTCACAACATATAAGGAGGGACAACCCATGCCCAGACGTGGATTTATTCCGAAGCGCGAAGTGCTTCCGGATCCGGTATACAACACGACCGTCGTCACCAAGCTGATCAACCAGATGATGTACGACGGCAAGCGCGGCGTGTCTCAGAGCGTGTGCTATGCCGCTTTTGAGCAGGTCGCCGAGAAGACCGGCAAGGAGGCCATTGAGGTGTTCAACGCCGCTCTGGCCAACATCGCCCCGGCTCTCGAAGTCAAGGCCCGCCGTGTGGGCGGCGCCACCTATCAGGTTCCTGTCGAGATTCGCCCCGAGCGCCGTCAGACGCTGGCCCTGCGCTGGCTGGTGAGCTTCGCGCGCACCCGCGGCGAGCGCTCGATGGCCGATCGCCTGGCCGGCGAGATCATCGATGCGTCCAACAACACGGGCAACGCTGTCAAGCGCCGTGAGGACATGCACAAGATGGCCGAGGCCAACAAGGCGTTCGCGCACTATCGCTGGTAATTACAATAAAAAGTGCGGGACGGCCGCATCGTTTCAGAAATTAAAGGGGGACAATAGATCGTGTCGAGAACTCATCCGCTTGAGCATGTGCGCAACATCGGCATCATGGCTCATATAGACGCCGGCAAAACAACCACGACGGAGCGTATCCTGTTCTACACGGGTCGTACACATCGTCTGGGCGAGACTCACGAAGGCGCTGCGACCATGGACTGGATGGAGCAGGAGCAGGAGCGCGGCATTACCATAACGTCCGCAGCGACCACCTGCGAATGGCGGCACTGCCAGATCAACATCATCGACACGCCCGGCCACGTCGATTTTACCGTCGAGGTCGAACGCTCCCTGCGCGTTCTGGACGGCGCGGTCGCCGTATTCTGTGCCAAGGGCGGCGTTGAACCGCAGTCCGAGACCGTGTGGCATCAGGCCACCAAGTACGGCGTGCCCCGCCTGGCCTACGTCAACAAGATGGACATCACCGGCGCCGATTTCTTCCGCGTCGTGGACATGATGAAGGAGCGTCTCAAGGCCAATGCCGCGCCCATTCAGCTGCCCATCGGCTCCGAAGCGTCGTTCGTCGGCATCATCGACCTGCTCACCATGAAGGCCGAGATCTATAAGGATGATCTGGGCAACGTCATGGAGCAGACCGACATCCCCGCCGATATGCAGGATGAGGCCGAGCTGTGGCGCGCCAACCTGATCGAGTCCGTGGCCGAGGCCGACGACGAGATCATGGAGAAGTTCCTGGAGGGCGAAGAGCCCACCATCGATGAACTCAAGGCCGCCATCCGCCGTGCGACCATCGCCGGCAAGCTCAATCCCGTGCTGTGCGGCACGTCCTATCGCAACAAGGGCGTTCAGCCCCTGCTTGATGCGGTTGTGGACTATCTGCCCTCTCCGGTCGACATCCCGCCGGTTTCCGGCACCGACAAGAACACCGGCGAGCCGGCTGAGCGCATCGCCTCTGACGATGAGTCGTTCTCCGCGCTGGCGTTCAAGATCATGGTCGACCCGTTCGTGGGCAAGCTCGCCTTTGTGCGCGTTTACTCCGGCGTGCTGACCGCGGGCAGCTATGTCTATAACTCCACCAAGGGCAAGCGCGAGCGCGTGGGCCGCATCGTGCGTATGCACGCCAACCACCGCGAGGAGGTTGACGAGGTGCGCGCCGGCGACATCGTCGGCATCGTCGGCTTCAAGGACACCACCACCGGTGATTCCCTGTGCGACGAAAAGAAGCCCATCATCCTCGAATCCATGGAATTCCCGGATCCGGTTATCCGCGTCGCCATCGAGCCCAAGACCAAGGCCGGTCAGGACAAGATGGGCATCGCGCTGATGCGACTGGCTGAAGAGGATCCCACGTTCAAGACCTATACCGACGAGCAGACCGGCCAGACCATCATCGCCGGCATGGGCGAGTTGCATCTGGAGATCATCGTCGATCGACTGCTGCGCGAGTTCAAGGTTGAGGCCACTGTCGGCGCGCCCCAGGTCGCCTATAAGGAGACCGTGCGCAAGCGCGTCAAGGCCGAGGGCCTGTTCAAGCGTCAGACCGGCGGCCACGGCCAGTACGGTCACTGCTGCATCGAGGTTTATCCCCGCGAGCCCGGTGAAGGCTATCTCTTCACCAACGACACCGTCGGCGGCGTCGTGCCCAAGGAGTTCATCGCCCCCATCGACAACGGTATCCGCGAGGCGGCGCAGAGCGGCGTTCTGGGCGGCTACGAAGTGGTTGATTTCGGCGTGTCGCTGTACGACGGCTCCTATCACGAGGTCGACTCCTCCGAAATGGCCTTTAAGATCGCCGGTTCCATGGCGCTCAAGGAAGCGCTGCGCAAGGCCGACTGCGCCCTGCTGGAGCCGATGATGAAGGTCGAGGTTGTCGTGCCGGACGAGTACATGGGCGACGTTATGGGCGATCTGAACGCCCGTCGCGGCCGCGTCGAGGGCATGGAGGCCCATGCGGGCCTGCAGTCCATCCACGGCATCGTGCCGCTGGCCGAGATGTTCGGCTATGCGACCGACCTCAGATCCCGCACCCAGGGCCGCGGCAACTACACCATGCAGTTCGCGCAGTATGAAGAAGTCCCGCGCTCCATCGCCAACAAGGTGCTGGGCATCAAGGGCTGATTTATGTTCGGTCGGGCGGGGGATCCGTCTCCCGCCCGTTATCAAAAAAGCTATTAATGGAAGGAATGATTTGAAATGGCGAAGGCGAAATTTGAACGCACGAAGCCCCATGTCAACGTCGGCACGATCGGCCACGTCGACCACGGCAAGAC
>CAKTXR010000008.1 GCA_934631025.1 uncultured Clostridia bacterium | reverse complement strand
GCCGACTTCACGCTATCGGAGACTTGCCCGGCTCCAATTTATGGCCGGGCAGGTTGTGTGGTATTGCGCGGCAGCAAGTGGAACCGGCACAGCCGGCGCAGATTCGCCGCTTTTTTTCGTTGCATTTGCGGCCTGAATGTTATATAATGGAGCTGGATACAAACGTCAATGGAGGGATTATATTATGCTGGCACAGAGACCGCCCATGGGTTGGAATACCTGGAATACCTTCGGCAAGGATATTAATGAAGCCCTGATCCGCGAGAGCGCGGACGCCTTTATCGACAACGGTCTGAAGGACGCGGGTTACGAATACCTCGTCATCGACGACTGCTGGTCCGAATACAACCGCGATCCGGTCACCGACCGCATCGTGCCCCATCATGAGAAGTTCCCCAATGGCATGAAGGTCGTCGCCGACTACGTTCATTCCAAGGGCCTGAAGTTCGGCATGTATTCCTGCGACGGCGTGCGCACCTGCGCCGACTACCCCGGCTCGTTCGACCACGAATTCCTGGATGCGCAGACCTTCGCCGAGTTCGGCGTGGACTATCTCAAGTACGACAACTGCTACAAGCCCAACAACGCCGACGGCCCCTCGCTCTACCGCCGCATGGCCATGGCGCTGCGCGCATCCGGCCGCGAGATCCTCTTCTCGGCCTGCAACTGGGGCACCGACGACGTGTGGACGTGGATCCGCGGCGCGGGCGCTCATATGTACCGCTCCACCGGCGACATCAACGACAGCGCCGAGTCCTACCGCAATATCGTGCTGAGCCAGGCCGACAAGTTCGGCTATTCCGCGCCCGGCTGCTACAACGACATCGACATGCTCACCGTCGGCATGTACGGCAAGGGTCTGGTCGGCTCCGTCGGCTGCAACGACGCGGACTATCGCTCCCAGTTCTCGCTGTGGTGCATGTTCTCCGCGCCGCTGATGCTGGGCTGCGACATTCGAAACATGAACAGGCAGACGCTCGAGCTGGTCACCAACCGCGAGCTGATCGCCATCGATCAGGACGGCGAGTGCCGCCCGCCGATCATCCGCAAGTGCGTCTGGGATGAAAATTCGCTGGTCATGCTCAAGATGCTCGAGAACAACGAGTACGCCATCGCCTTCTACAACATGGGCGAGAAGGACAAGAGCATGCCCATGATGTTCAGCGAGTTCGGCCTGCCCGCCCATTCCGGCTACGGCTTCAAGGTGAAGAACGTCTTCACCGGCGAGGACGAGGGCTTCTATAAGGAGTATATGCGCATTCCCGTTCAGGCGCACGACTGCGCGGTCTATCGCGCCCAACTGGTGCGCGGATGATGACCTGCGCGCGCTGCGGAAAGCCGATCGAGCGCGACGAGGCCGGCCTGAGCCGCAAGCTGATCAACCGCGCCACGACGAAGCTGTACTGCTTTGCCTGCCTTGAGGATATGTTTCACATCCCGCGCGAAAAACTCGACGAGATGATCGAGGCCTATCGCTCGGCGGGCTGCACGCTGTTTCTGTAAATCCCGTTTGGCGGACGCCGTTTTCCCGATCCCGACGGGCGCGGCGTCCGCCCTTGTTCATTTCCGATAAGGAGAGACTGCGCATGAACTTTCCCTTCTATCGCCCCGAAGACCGCGCGCTGGACAGGCTGCTCGGTCAGATGACGCTGCTTGAAAACGTCGATCCGGAGCGCCTGACGCGGCCTGACTGCGTTAAAACGTATGAGGTGACCTACCCCACGACGCTGTACAGCTTCCTGCACGAAGCCGCCGTCATAGAGTATCACGGCATGCTGTTCGCCTCGTGGTACAACTGCCCTGAGATCGAGCTGCACGGCGACACGCCCATCCGCGGCAGACGCTCGCACGACGGCGGCAGGACGTGGACGGACACGGAGATGCTCGCCCGCGACGAAAGCGGGAAGATCCTCTACTGCCCGCCGGTGTACGGAATTTGCGACGACAGGCTCTATCTTTTGATGAACGAGATGGTCGCGCCCGATCACATCCACGCGCTCGATCTGTATGTCTATAACGAAGAGACTCAGCGCTTCGAGTTCCTCTGGTCGCGCCCCATCCCCTTCAAACTGAACACGAACGTCTATCGTCTGCCCAATGGCAAGCTGATGCTGCCCGGCCGCATCGCCGAGCTGGACGGCTTCCCCAACACGCCCGCCGTGCTGATTTCCGATTCCGGCAAGATCGACGATGAGTGGCGACTGGTCATGATTCAGCCGGACGGCGCGCTGCCCGACGGCTCGAAGCTCGTGCATCCCGAGCTGTCCGCGGTGGTGCAGGGCGAGGATGTTTACATGTTCTGCCGCGACGACGAGCGCCGCGTGCCGCTGATATACGTTTCGCGCGACTGCGGCGAGACGTGGAGCGCGCCCATCGCGCACGATATTCCCTTCTGCAACGCGAAGATCTATTCCGGCACGCTGGCGGACGGCCGCAATTACGTCATGGGCAACATCTTCCCGCCGGACGTGACCCCCGAGGTCGGCTATCCGCGCCGCAACCGGCTGGCTGCGTTCTTCTCGCGCCCGAACACGATGATCTTCGACAAGGGGATCATCATCGAAGAGGATCGCTCGCCCGATCTGCTCTATGGCATGGACTGGACGTATCCGGTGGCCTGCGAGGCGAACGGGACGCTCTATGTTATCTACAGCTCTGTCTTTAAGTCAAACTGCCGCGGCGCGGCGCTGTCGGCAATCGATCTCAAGGCGCTGTAACACTCGTTTCCAGCAAGGAGGTTCTTTCATATGCTTATCGGCATCGATGCAGGCGGCACCAAGAATGAACTGGTGCTGTGTGAAAACGACGGCCGCGTGGTCAGCCATCTGACCGCGCCGGGCAGCAACGCCGCCGATCTCGGCCCCGAGAACGCGGCCAAGCGCATCGCGTCTCAGGTCAGGGAACTGACGGACGGACACTGCGAGACGGTCGACGCGCTCTTTGCCGGTCTGTCCGGCGGCGGCGCGCCCGCGATTTCCGGCGAGGTGCGCGCCGTGCTGACGCGCGAGCTGCCCTTCGTCAAGTCCATCAGCAACGGCAGCGACGCATTAAACGGCCTGTACGCCGGCGTGGGCGCGGGCGACGGCATGGTGGTCATCGCGGGTACGGGCACGTCGGCCTTTGTGCGCTGCGGCGGCGTGCTCACGCAGGTGGGCGGCTGGGGCTATCTTGTGGACGACGCGGGCAGCGGCTATTCCATCGGCCGCGCCGTGCTGAACGCCGCCTTCCGCGAGCGCGACGGCCGCGGCGAGTCCACGCGGCTCACCGAGCTGGTCGAGCGGCAGCTGGGCTTCAACGTGCTGGGCGCTGTGCCGATGATCTATCGCGGCGGCAAGCGCACGGTCGCGTCGTTCGCGCCGCTGGCGTTCGAGGCCGCCGACATGGGCGACCGCCAGGCGCTGGCCATCGTGGACAACGCCTGCCGCGAGCTGCGCCTGCTGATCTCCACCTGCGCGTCGCATCTCAAAAACGCGCCGTATCTTGCGTCGCTGCTGGGCAGCCTGTGGAAGGCCCCGCGCCTGCTCGAGGGCGTGCGCGATCTGCTCTCCCCCGACTATCGCCTGCTGCGCCCCGACCTGCCGCCGGTATTCGGCGCTGCGGTGGCCGCGGCCGAACTGGCGCGCGTGTCCTGCGGCGAGGCGTTCCACGACCGCTTTGCCGTATCCTATTCGACGTTTACAAGGAAAACGGAGGGCTGACGCCATGAAATCCGGTCTTGTTTCCGTATCCTTCCGGCAGAAAACGCCGCTTGAAATCTGCGCGCTGTGCCGGAAGGCGAATCTTTCCGCCGTCGAATGGGGCGGCGACGTGCATTGCCCGCCGGAAGCCGACGCGGCGGCCGTGCGCGCCATGACGCTCGACCACGGGCTGGAGGTGGCCTCCTACGGCAGCTACTACCGCGTGGGTCAGAGCCTGGACGCGTTCAAGGCGAACCTCGAAACCGCCGTCAAGCTGGGCGCGCCGGTGATGCGCGTCTGGGGCGGCCTGCATGCTTCGCGTGACATGAGTGAAGCCGAGCGCGCCGACACGGTCGAGACGCTGACCAGATGCGCGTCCCTGGCCGGCGCGGCGAACGTCACATTGACGCTCGAATACCACGGCGGCACGCTGACCGACGACCGCGCGAGCGTGCGCCGCCTGCTGGAAGAGACGAAGGGCGCGAAAGCGCTCAAATTCTACTGGCAGCCGCGCTGGGACTGGCCGCTTGACAGCCGTCTCGAATCGCTGGGCGAGGTATTGCCGCGCCTCAGCCACCTGCACGTGTTCACATGGGAGCCGGACGGCGGCCGCCTGCCGCTCTCGGACGGCGAAGCGCTGTGGACGCGCGTGTTCGAGCGCGTGCCTGCGGACACCTATGCGCTGCTCGAGTTTGTACAGAACGACTCGGAGGAGGCGCTGCTGCGCGACGCGGCGGTGCTGAACCGGTGGATCGGCGCAGGTAAATAGGCTGAGCCATCAAAAATGCGCCGGATAAGCTCAAAAAAGAGCGGGCAGGCGGCGAAACGCGAAAGCACGGCAAGCACGCCAACTTGGCTCTAAAGAGCCGCCGCGCGCCGAAACGCGAAAACGCGGCAAGCGCACCGAACCCGACTCTAAAGTGTGTACACGCGGTAAAACATGAAAGCACGCTGCCGCACGGAACCGAGAGCGGCGTTCGCGAAACGGCGCGTATTCTGCCGATAAGGCTATGCACAGGATGCACATCAACCGACCATTCCCCCCTATTTAAGGAGGTCATGCCCATGATTTTTAAGGATCTGACAATAGACGGCAATATGCCGCTTCAGCTGACCGCGCGTGAGGACGGCGCGCATCTCATCACCATCGGCGCGCGCTGGGACGAAATCAGCGTCGATCATCCCGAGCTGACCATAGAGTGGAGCCTGCCGCTGATCGACATACAGTATGAGTGGTACCCCACCTGCGGGTTCAACCGCTCGCTGCACGTCGACTGGTACGCGCCGGTGACCTCGAAGATTTCGTCCTCCGCGCCGGTCTACTGCTTCTATAACGCGGCGGGCCGCAACCGCTTCACCATGGCACTCGACGACGTCAAGACGCTGCTGGGCTGCTCGCTGGGCGTGCGCGAGGAAAACGGAATGCTCTATTGCAAGATCGAGATTCCGCTCGACGCGACCGGCGCGACGCACGAGTACGCCGTCACGCTCTACAGGACGGACGAGGATATGTCGTTCGCCGAATCGCTGCGCCGCGTGAGCGCGTGGTGGGAATGCGGCTGCGGCATGACCCCCATGGCCGTGCCGGACGAAGCGCGGAGCGCCATGTACTCCTGCTGGTATTCCTTCCATCAGGCGACCATCGCATCCGAAATCGAGGCGGAATGCGCCCGCGCCGCGAAGCTGGGGCTGAAAACGGTCATCGTGGACGACGGCTGGCAGACCGAGGACGGCCGGCGCGGCTACGCCTACTGCGGCGACTGGGAGGTGGCGGCGCGCAAGATTCCCGATATGCGCGCGCACGTCGCCGCTATTCACGCGCTGGGCATGAAATATATGCTCTGGTACAGCGTGCCGTTCGTCGGCTACAAGTCGAAGCGCTGGGAGGACTTCAAGGACAAGCTTCTCAACCGCATCGACCGTCTCGAAACCGGCGTGCTCGACCCGCGCTATCCCGACGTGCGCGACTATCTCATCGGCACCTATGTGAAGGCGCTGCGCGAGTGGGATCTGGACGGCTTCAAGCTCGACTTCATCGATTCGTTCAATCCCGGCAGCAATCCCCTGCCCCCGCTCACGCCCGAAATGGACTACGCGCTGGTTGAGGACGCGGTGGAGCGCCTGATGACCGACGTGATGAAGGCGCTCAAGGCCATCAAGCCGAACATCCTCATCGAGTTCCGGCAGAGCTACGTCGGCCCGGTGATGCGCACGTTCGGCAATATGTTCCGCGTGGGCGACTGCCCGGACGACCCGATCTCCAACCGCATCGGCTCGATCGACCTGCGCCTGCTCTCGGGCAGCACCGCCGTGCATTCCGACATGCTGATGTGGCACAAGGACGACACGCCCGAGGCCGCGGCGCTGCAAATTCTGAGCGTGATCTTCGCCGTGCCGCAGATCAGCGTCAGGCTGGAGGACGTGACCGACGAGCATCGCGCGCTGCTCACGTTCTGGCTGGACTTCATGCGCGCGCACCGCGGCCTTCTGCTGGACGCGCCGCTCGAGGTGGACGCGCCGCACAACCTCTATCCGCTGGTGAAGGCCGAAAAGGATGGTCAGGCCGTGATCGCGCTCTATGACGGCGGCCGGATCGTCGATCTGCCCCAGGCGCACGACATATGGCTGCTCAACGCCACGCCCGATAAGCGCGTCGCGCTGGCCAGCGGCAAAAACCGCCGCTTCCATGTGGAGACGATCGACTGCCTGGGCCGCGCCGTCGACGCGCGCGATGTGACCGCAGACGAGCTGACGCTCATCAGCGTGCCGGTGAGCGGCGGCGCGCATCTGACGGAAATCTGAACACTGAATGGCAGCGGAGCGCGCTTTCGCAAAAATGGCGGCGCGCGCTCCGCAGTATAACAACGCTGAGGTGCTTTTTTATGGCCGATTCCTTCATCCTTTCCTGCGAATCGACGGTTGATCTGCCGTATTCGTACGTTTCCGGCCGCGATATTCCCGTGCTGTTCTACAGCTATCTTGTGGACGGCAAAGAGTATATCGACGACATGGGGCGCGACCCCGAGGCGCTGCCGCACTTTTATGAGATGCTGAATAACGGCGCGCTGCCCTCGACCTCGCAGCTCAACACGTTCCAGTACACCGAGTTTTTCGAGGAACTGCTTCAGAAGGGCGACCTATTGCACATTGCCTTCGGCTCCGGCATGACCGGCTCGGTCAAAAACGCCATGGAAGCCGCAGAAGCCCTGCGCGAAAAATACCCCGACCGCCGGCTGATCGTAATCGACTCGCTGTGCTCCTCCTCTGGCTACGGCCTGCTGGTGGACATGGCCGCCGATATGCGCGACTGCGGCGAATCCATGGAGGCCATCGCCGCGTGGGTTGAGCAGAACCGCAATAAAGTGCATCATCAGTTCTTCTCGACCGACCTCAAATACTTCAAGCGCAGCGGGCGCGTGTCCGGCGCGGCGGCCACCGTGGGCGCAATCCTGAACATCTGCCCGATCATGCGGCTGGACGACAAGGGCCGCATCATCGCCTACGACAAGGTGCGCGGCAAGAAAAACGCCATCCGCGAGACGCTGCGCACCATGGAAGCGCACGTTCAGGACGGCGTAAACTACGCTGGCAAGTGCTTCATATGCCACTCAAACTGCCTGACGGAAGCCGAGGAGACGAAGGCCGCCGTGCAGGCGCGCTTCCCGCACATCGCAGGCGAGATCCGCATCTGCGACATCGGCACGATCATCGCCTCGCACTGCGGGCCGGGCACCGTCGCCGTGTTCTTCATGGGCGACGGGCGGCAGCCGGACAAGAAGGGCTGACATCGCAAGAAATTGCATATGAAAAGGACGCTCCTCCGCGCTGGGGAGCGTCCTTTTGCGATGGGTATATGCCTTTTTGAGAGTGCGCTTCAGGGCGCATTCACGCTGTTGGG
Source organism: uncultured Clostridia bacterium (assembly GCA_934631025.1). GTDB lineage: Bacteria > Bacillota > Clostridia > Christensenellales > Aristaeellaceae > Firm-10. The sequence goes on along the minus strand of CAKTXR010000008.1, from coordinate 78,669 downwards.
CTGTACGGCACACTGACCGCCGCGATACCCCGCGCGACTGAACTCTGGCGAAACGCCGCCCGCACAACCCATGCGCTGGCAAGATGCGAGAAAGCTGAACGGATGCGCCTGAACCATGCGATGCGTTCAAATACCTCCTCGCCTGCTCATGCGCGAATAGCCTTTCTATGAAGCGCAGCCTGAAATCTGACGCGTATCAAACCGCGCGAAAAACGCCCGCCGCGATCACCCGCGCAGATAGCCATTTTCGGTGAAATACGGCTTGAAGCGCTCCTTCTGCGGGAGTATCCCCTCATCCGAATTGACGAAGGCGATGAATTCATCCTCGCTCAGCCACTTCCAGCCCTCCGTTTCGCCGTCCTGAAGGACGATTCCGTCCTTGTCGCAGTCGGTCGTGCAGAGATAATCGTAGCAGATGCAGTGTCCGCTGTCGAAAACATGGCGCACGATGAGCGTGAACGCGCCCTGCTCGATGCCGGTTTCCTCACGCAGCTCGCGCCTGATGCAGTCGATGGGCGCTTCGCCCTTCAGCGCCGAGCCGCCCGCCGTGGCTTCATAAAGGCCGGGATAGCCCTTTTTCGACTGCGCGCGCTTCATCAGCAGATAGTCGCCGTCGGTATGCCGCACCAGCACCTCGCACACCAGATGATACAGTCCGTCCGGGATCGGCTCGCCGCGCACCAGCTCGCCGCCCGTGCGCCTTTCGTCGCGGTCATACGCGTCCCACAGCTCCATACAAACGCCCTCCATGCCTGTTTTTTCTTTTATTGTAAGCCGCGCCGCCCCGTTCGTCAAGCGAAAAACGCCCCCGAAACGCGTTCATTTTCTGCGTTTCGGGGGCGAAAAGCGTTATTTTGCGCCCAGATAGGCGTCCTGTACGCGCTTGTCGGCGAGCAGATCGGCGCTCGGGCCGCTCATGGTGATGCGTCCCGTCTCCATGACGTAGGCGCGATGGGAGCAGCGCAGCGCGGCGTTGGCGTTCTGCTCGATCAGGAGGATGGTCATGCCGGTCTCGTTGAGCGTGCGGATGATTGAGAAGATTTCCTTCACGACGATCGGCGCGAGGCCCAACGACGGCTCGTCCATCATCAGGATACGCGGCTGCGTCATGATGGCGCGGCCGACGGCCAGCATCTGCTGCTCGCCGCCCGAGAGCGTGCCGGCCAGCTGCCATTCGCGCTCATGGAGCCGCGGAAAGAGCGTGTAGATATGCTCGATATCCTCGTTGATGCTCTCCCTGTCCTTGCGCAGATACGCGCCGATGAGCAGGTTTTCCTTGACGGTCAGGTTGTCGAAAACGTGCCGTCCCTCGGGCACCATGGCGATACCCTCCGAGACGATCTTCTGCGGGTTCATGCTGGTGATGTCGCGCCCGTCATAGACGATACGGCCGGCCTTCGCCTTCACCAGACCGGAGATCGTGCGCAGCGTCGTGGATTTGCCCGCGCCGTTCGCGCCGATCAGCGTGACGATTTCGCCCTCCTCCACATCGAAGGAGATGCCGGCCAGCGCGTCGATGCCGCCGTAGCTCACCTGAAGGTCGGTTATTTTCAAAAGACTCATTCGTCGTCCACCCCCAGATAGGCCGCGATGACGGCCGGATTGTCGCGCACCTCTTCAGGCGTACCCTGAGCGATCTGCTTGCCGAAATCGATGACGTAGATGCGGTCGGACACGTCCATGACCAGATTCATGTGATGCTCGATCATGAACACGGTCAGATTGAAGCGCTCCTTAATGTCCTTGATGAACGCGCCCAGCTCGTCGGTCTCCTGCGGGTTCATGCCGGCGGCCGGCTCGTCGAGCAGCAGCAGCTTCGGGTCAGTGGCCAGCGCGCGGGCGATTTCGAGACGGCGCTGCTTGCCATAGGGCAGCGAGGTCGCCTTTTCGTCCGCCACGTCGTCCAGACCGACGATCTTGAGCAGCTCCATCGCCTTTTCGCGCATGGCGCGCTCTTCCTTATAGTTCAGGCGGAAGGTCGCCGTGAACACGTTGCTCTTCTTGCGCAGATGCGTGGCGATCAGCACGTTTTCGAACGCCGTCTGCGATTTGAACAGGCGGATGTTCTGGAATGTGCGGGCGATGCCGCGCTTCGTGATCTTGTCGGGCGTGAGATGGACGTGCTTACCGGCGTACATCGTCCCGTTCTGTCCGGCATAGGCGCGTTTCATGCGGCCTGAGGGATGATTGACCGCGATGAGCTGATCGTCGAAATACACCGCGCCGTTGGTCGGCTCGTACACGCCGGTGATGCAGTTGAACGCGGTGGTTTTGCCCGCGCCGTTGGGGCCGATCAGCGCGACGATCTCGCCCTCGTGAACATCCATGCTCAGATTATCAATGGCCACAACGCCGCCGAACTGCATCGTCACATTTTCGACGCGCAGTACAGTCTTTCCAGTCGTGCTCATGCCTTCACCCCCTTATTCGCCCTGCGGGGCGCACGCTTGAGTTCCCACAGCTCGCGATCGCCCATCAGGCCGCGGCGGAAGAACAGCACGACCAGCATGATGACGACCGAGAACACGACCATGCGGAAGCCCGAGCCAAGCAGCGGGATCTGGAAATCGCCGATGAACGTGGCGTTGTCCAGAAAGCGCAGCCACCACTCGCTGCACGCGATGAACAGAAACGACGCGATCACGCTGCCCGACACGCTGCCCATGCCGCCGATGACCACGATCAGGAGGATCTCATAGGTCATCGAGGACTTGAACGCGTTGGCCTGAAGCGAGCCCTGATACATCGCCAGCAGCGCGCCGCCCACGCCCGCAAAGAACGAGGATATGACGAACGCCATCTGCTTGTGATGGAACAGATTGATGCCCATGGCCTCAGCGGCGATTTCGTCGTCGCGGATGGCCTTGAACGCGCGGCCATAGGTCGAATTGATCAGCAGCAGGATCAGCGCGATGCAGATTCCCGCCACGATGAACGGGAACAGCACCGACATATCCTTGGGCATGATGCTGTTGAACGTCGGATAGGTCTTGAGCAGATTGGAGCCGTTGGTCACCGGCCCGAGTGAATCCCACTGCACGATGGCGCGGATGATCTCCGCGAAGCCCAGCGTGGCGATGGCCAGATAGTCGCTTTTGAGCCGCAGCACGGGGAAGCCGATCAGCGCCGCGAACAGCGCCGCCACAACGCCCGCCAGCACCAGCGCAATGACGAAATTCAGCTCGACGCCCACGCAGCCGCCGGCATAATACTGATAGACGGCCACGCGCTTGGCCAGCGGAATGGTGAAAATCGCATAGGTATACGCGCCCACCAGCATGAAGCCCGCCTGACCCAGCGAGAACAGGCCGGTAAAGCCGTTGAGCAGGTTCATGGACACGGCGATGAGCGCATAGACCGCGCCCTTTTTGAGCACCGTCACCAGCATGGAACTGGAGCCGTTCGTCTTTTCAGCCAGCAAGGCCAGGACGAAGATCAGCGCCACGACGAGCGCCGATACGATGGGCTTTGCTACGGATTGCTTTTTCATCGTCCTCACCTCACACTTTCTCGGAGAGTTTTTCGCCGAACAGGCCGTTAGGCTTGAACAGCAGTATGGCAATCAGCAGCGCGAACGTGAACGCGTCCGAAAACGCCGTATAGCCCGCGCCCTTGATCAGGTTTTCGCAGATGCCGATGATGAACGCGCCGATCACAGCGCCCGGAATCGAGCCGATGCCGCCGAACACCGCCGCGACGAACGCCTTCAGGCCGGGCATTGCGCCGACGGTGGGCGTGACGGTAGAATAGTTCGTGAAATACAGCATCGAGCCGACCGCGGCCAGCGCCGAGCCGATGATGAACGTCATCGAAATGACCGAGTTGATCTTTATGCCCATCAGCTGAGACGTTTCAAAATCGCGGGAGACGGCGCGCATCGCCATGCCGATCTTCGTACGCTTGATCAGCATGACCAGGCCGATCACCAGCGCCACGGTCAAAACCGGCGTGACCAGCGTGACCACCTTGGTGGACGCCGCGCCCAGATTCACAGTGTCCGACAGCCAGGGCAGCACGGGATACTGCTTGGCCAGACCGCCGGTGACATACCACATGAGATTTTGCAGCAGATACGACGCGCCTATGGCCGAAATCATGATCGACATGCGCGGGGCGCTGCGCAGCGGCTTATAGGCGACGCGCTCCACGGTAAAGCCCAGCGCCACCGTGAGAATGATCACCAGAGGAACCGAAACGGCCAGCGGCATCGCCGCGACCAGATACACCATAAAGAAGCCCGCCGCGGTGAATATGTCGCCGTGGGCAAAGTTGATCAGGCGCAGTATGCCGTAAACCATCGTATAGCCGACGGCGATCAGCGCATACTGTCCGCCGACCGATACGCCCGCGAGCAGATAGGGCAGGATTTTGTCAAACATACTTGGTCCCTCCGTGAAATCATTTGTGCGCCGTCCATAAAAGGCAGGCGAACCCGCACGCTTTCCGGCGCGGGTTCGCCCAAGGCGACGTTGCGCTTTACAAAATTACTTGTCCAGCTCGGCGACGGACTGCGTCTTTTCGAACACGAACGCGCCCGCGTCGCCGTCGGCCTTCTTGATGTAGGCCATGTCCTTCATGGCGTCGCCGTTCTCATCGAAGGCGATGGAGCCGGTGATGCCGGTGTAGGTCACAGAGGGCATCGCGGCGGCGATAGCGGCCGGATCAGCGGAACCGGCGGCCTCCAGAGCGGCCAGCGCCACGTTGTAAGCGTCGCAGCCCAGCACGGACACAGCCGCGACGATGTCGTTGCCGCCGTTGTTGGTCAGCTTGTCGCTGTTCTCATTGAGCCACGCCTTGAAGCCGGAGACGAACTCGACCGCGGCGGCGTTGCTCTCATCCTCGGCGAAGAAGGTGGAGACGTACACGTCGACGTTCTTGCCCTTGGCCGCGTCCAGGATAACGGAGTTCTCCCAGGTGTCGCCGGCCATCAGCGGGAAGGAAACGTTCTGCGCGGCGGCCTGATCGATGATCAGGGAGGCGTAGGTGGTGGCGCTGGGCGCGAAGACCACGTCGCAGCCCGCCTTGACGGCGTTGTTCAGATAGGCGCTGAAATCGCTCGTGCCCTCGGGGAAGGTCTCGGAGACGACCTCGCCGCCCAGCTTCTGGAACGCGTCGGTGAAATAGTAGCCCAGACCGTTGCCGTAATCCTCGCCCAGCATGGTCAGGACATAGGCCTTCTTGCAGCCCTTTTCAGCGGCGAAGTTGGCCATGACGCTGCCCTGGAAGGGATCCAGGAAGCAGATGCGCCAGTAGTAATCGCACAGCAGCGTGACGTTCGGGTTGGTGCAGGAAATGCCGATCGCGGGGATGCCCGCCGCCGCGAACACGTCGCCGCCGGCCATCGACACGCCGGAGCCGTAGGAACCGAGCACGATGGACACGCCGTCGGAGACCAGAGACTGCGCGGCCGTAACGGCCTTGTCGCTCGCGGACTGGTTGTCGACGACGACCAGCTCGACATTATAGGTTTTGCCGCCGATTTCGACGGTGGGTTTGAGTTTATTGGCATACTCGATGCCCAGCACTTCCTGACGGCCGCCGGCGCCGTTATCGCCGGAGGACGGCTCGAACACGCCGATCTTGACGGTATCCTCCGCCATGGCGACCGTAGTGAAGCTCAGAACCAGAGCAACGACGAGTGCAAGAACCTTTTTCATAAATGACTTCCTCCTTACCTCTTGTTGCACTTTATTATACTATCACAGGCGCAAAATTGCAAGTATCAGAGTAAAAAATTACATAAAATCAAGAAAACAGCGGCTTTTTCACAGGATTCAGGCGCAAATCGGGTTCAGAAATTCATTTCACATTTCCGCCGCAAGTTATATCGGCGCATATTCATTCATTTCGGGCGTTCGTATGACGGCGCAGGCTTCTTTTTGAATGAAGGATGCGGCAACGTGTCCTGCAAATCGGCTTTTTTCGACATTGCGGCCGTGACGGCGCGCGGCGATGATCCGCCGCGCTGCGGGGCCGCCGCCACAAAATATGGAAGCGCAAGACAGCACATCAGGCACGCAAAAAGCGCCCGCCCGCCGAAAAAAATCAGCAGATCAGGCGCGGAAATGGCGCGCGTTTATAGGGAGTTTCTTCCTATTATATAGCGCGCATCGTGAACGGCTGGAGCGGTAAAGCCGTGCCGGAACAGAGTCGCGCACGACGCGCTTCACTGTGCGGACAGCGTTGAACAGAGTCGGCGAGCGGTCTAAAAAGCGCCCCATTCGCCGAAAAAACCAGCGAAAGGGGCGCGGTTTGTATGGAGTTTCTTCCTATTATACAGGCGCGTTACGAGCCGCCGAAGAGCGCGTTCCATGTCGCCTGGCCGCACAGGCCGTCGGCTTGCAGGCCGTTGTCCTGCTGGAAGGCGCGCACGGCCTTTTCGGTGTCCTTGCCGTAATAGCCGTTGTAGTTTTCGTTGAGGTAGCCCAGCTCGCTCAGACGCTTTTGCACGAGCAGCACATCGTGCAGATAGTCCTCACGGCGCAGGATCTGCGCAAAGCGCGTATACGGCGCGAGCGCGGGAATCTGGCTGTGGTCGCTCAGCGGCGCGGTTTCATTGGCGGGCAGTCCGTACAGCTCGTTGAGCGTCACGAACGTGTAGCCCTCCTTGCTCAGGCGCGGCACCAGCTCCTTGAGCTGCTGGAGATCCTCGTCGGTGGTGTGATAGAGTATGATGTTGCCCGGTTGCGCGTGATTGTCGAGGTATTTCGCGCTGACCTTCAGGCCGACCTGCGTCCAGTAGGCGATGCCGTAATAGCCGAGCTGCCGCATATAGGCGTGGGTGCGCTGATCATAGCGGTTGTCGCCCCCGCGCGGGCGCAGGAAGTGCATCTGATAGTCCACGCCCAGCGCTTCGCTCACCGCGGCGTTCTGCCGCCAGATCTGCGCGGCCAACTCGTCGTCATCGACGTTATACAGCCCGCAGTGCGACCAGGTGTGGTTTTCGATCTCAAAGCCCTGCTCCCACGCGCTCTTGAGCACCTTTTTGCACATCTCGACGTTCTCGCCGATGGGGAAGATCGTCGCGTGGCCGCCGTAGCTGGCGATCAGGTCGACCATCTTGCGCAGATTGTCCGGCTGATTGCAATCGTCGATCGTAATGGCGTACACCTTGTCCTGCGTCACGCTGCCGTCGCACACCGGCAGGAAGCCCTCGACCACATCGGGCCGCACGGCGCTCGCCAGCTTCTGGGCGTTTTCCGGCGAGGGCGTGACCAGCGCGCTGCTGACGACCTCGGCGGGCGCATCGGTAGGCGCCTGCGTGGGAACCTCGGTCGGGGCTTCGGTCGGGATTTCAGTCGGCGCGTCGGTCGGCTGGGGTATATCGGTGGGCTGAGCCGGCGCGGCAGTGGGCGTGGCGGCCGGCTCGGGCGTGTTGGTGACGTCGCTGCGAGTCGCATCGATCATGGATTTCTGCGCACCCCACAGCCCCACGATGAACACGATGCACACAATAATAACGATGGTAAAAAATTTCGACAGGAAGCTCCCCTGCCGTCTTTTGCGCTTCATAGTCAAGACCTCTTCATTTCCATATCCGCAGAATATGACGAAAAGGTAACGCGCGTTGTTTCACTGTTTTCCAGAATTAACCGCGATTTATCGTCCAAAAAGCGCCCCGTCCTGATGCGGTCAGGCGGAGCGCAGGGCGATTTTTGCGGGAGTTTCTTCCTAACTATATAGCGCCGTTTGAGGTCAGCCCTTGAGACTGCCGACGAACATGCCCTTGACGAAATACTTCTGCACGAAGGGATAGACGCAGAGGATCGGAGCCATGCCGATGAATATCGCGGCCATTTGCAGATTCTTGGCGTTGTACTTCTGATTGCGCAGCGCCTCCTGCGCCATTTCGTTGTCCAGCTCCTTGGCGTTGGTCAGATCGGCGACAGAATTGAGCAGGCGGCGCAGGATCAGCTGATAGGGGAATTTTTCGCTGCTCTTCAAGTAGATCAGGTGGCTGAAATAGCCGTTCCAGTGACCGACGGCGGCGAACAGCCCCATCGTGGCGAATATGGCGGTAGAAAGCGGCACGACGATCTGCAAATAGATGCGGAACTCGCTCGCGCCGTCGATCATCGCGGCCTCGCGCAGTTCCATGGCGTTGCCCTTGAAGAACGTGCGGAAGAGTATGACGTTATATGCGCCCACGCAGCCGGGGATGACGATGACCCAGTAGGTGTCCAGCAGGTGCAGCTCCTTCATCAGCAGATAGGACGGGATCATGCCGCCGCCTATGAACATGGTGATCGTCAGATACACGGTGAGGAACTTCTTGAACACGAAATCCTGCACGGAGAGCGCATAGGCGATCATCGACGTGAAGAGGAGCGTAAAGAACGTGCCGCCGACGGTGTAGAGCACGGTGTTTAAGTAGCTGCGCGGAATGCCCGGCTCCTTGAACACGATGGTGTACGCGTCGATGGTGAATTCGCGCGGCAGCAGGAAGAAGCCGCCCTTGTTGACCTCGTTGGCCGAGGAGAGCGATATGGAGAGCACATAGAGCATCGGATAGGCCATGATGAGGATGATCAGCACCATGAACACGATGTTGGCGGCGTCAAAAATCTGCTCGCCCAGCGGCTTTTTGATCTTATTCTTAGTTGCGCTTTTCATGATCGTGTTTCCTCCTCACCACAGGCTGTTTTCCGAGAACAGGCGGCTGCCGTAGTTGGCCAGCGTGATCAGCACCAGCGAGACGATGCTCATGAGCAGGCCGATGGCGGTGGTGTATTCAAACGCGCCGCCCAGTATGCCCTCGCGATAGACGTAGGTGCCGATGACGTCGCCGACCTCGTAGGTGGCCTCGTTATAGAGCAGCAGCGTCTTTTCCGTGCTGGCGCTCATGATGCCGGAGATCGAGAAGATGAGCTGTATGGAGATCGTCGGCATGAGCGCGGGCAGCGAGACGTTCCAGACGCGCTGGAAGCGATTCGCGCCGTCCACAACGGCGGCCTCCATGAGCTGCGGATCGACGTTCGTGAGCGCGGCCAGATAAATGATCGAGCTCCAGCCCAGCCCCTGCCAGATGCCCGAGCCGATGAACAGCGTGCGATACCAGCGTGGGGAAATGAGGAAGTAGATCGGCTCGCCGCCCGTCCACTTTATCACGTCGTTCACAATGCCATTCGAGGCGAAGAGCATCTTGATCATGCCCACCAGCACGACCACGGAGAGGAAATGCGGCAGATAGGAAATGGTCTGCACGACCTTTTTGAAGCGGCGCGCGTGCAGCTGATCGAGCAGCACGGCGAATATGATCGGCAGCGGAAAGCCCCACAGCAGGCTGTACACGCCCAGCAGCAGATTGTTGCGCAGCAGCCGGAAGATGTAGGGCGACTGGAAGAACTTTTCAAAATACTTCAGGCCGACCCATTGCACGTTCATATTGAACATGCCCTTGAGCGGCTTGAACTTCTGAAAGGCGATCGATATGCCGTACATCGGGATATAGCTGAACACCAGCACGATCAGGAACGCCGGCAGCGCCATCAGCACCAGCGCCCGCTGATCCCATACTCTCTTCAAGAAATGCTTGCGATGCACCCGTCCCCTTGCGACCATGGCCGTCTCCTCCGTATCATGTGTTTCTGCGGCGCACTGCCCCGCTTACACTTCTATTTTGCGGCAGGAAGGCTCAATTTTCAAGTATCAATCCTTAACATCGCCGCATCACTTTTTATCATTTGCCCGATTTTCGGCAATTTTCGGTCGATTCGCTGGTTAAAACGCTTGAATTGCGTCCGTATCGCCGCTTTGTATCGTAAAGGAACTCTCTTCCGCTCAAGCGCGCGGGGACGGCGTTGGATATTTTGACAGTTTGAGAAAACGCGCCGTTTTCCACACGCGAACGCTGGGCGCGGCTGCGGATGAGGTCATCGCGAACCGCCCCACGCGCAAGACCGCTCCCCGTTAGGAACGCGGCAAAAGCGGCGTTGGGGCGGCGCGCGGTCAGTTAATGTAATTTTTACATTCATCCTTCTTTTCAGCGCGTCGGCATTTCCGCTTCCTTAAAATGCGCTCTTCTTTGCGCAATGCGGCAGGCGCGCTTTTCGTTGTCGATTGCGAAAACGGGGGTTGACAGGATTGTAAATTCATGTTAGAGTGCGTCTCGAAAAGCCATTTTGTAATCTATCGAGAGCAGCGTTCTCTGCTTTCGGTTGAAAATGAAAAGGAGGAGACCCCATGAAGAGACACCTGTCCCTGATCCTGGCGATGCTGCTGATCATCGCCGCACTGCCCGCGATGAGCGTGGCCTCGGCTGACGATATTCCGACCGTCACCGTGCTTCAGCCCATCTACAACAACTACGATCCCTCGGGCACGCCCATTCAGAAGGAGTTTCTGGCCAAGCTGAACGAGCATCTGGGCAGCCCGGTCAATCTGGCGTTCACCTACTATGCCGGTGGCGAGGAATACTCGCAGAAGCTGAACATGGCCATAAACGCCGCCGACCTGAACTGGGACATCGTCTATCTGACCGGCCTGTCCGGCAGTGACGGCACATATCAGGGCAGCGCCTCCCTGCGCAATGGTTACGGCAAGGACGGATATTTCGTCAACATCATGGATCACAAAGACATCATGCCCAATGTGATGCAGCGCATCGAGGAGTGCGGTACGCTGTTCAACTATATGTATGACGAGAACGGCGACCTGTACTACATTCCCACGTTCACCGAGAATCAGGGCGGCACGCTGGACGCGGCTCGTCGCGGTCCGGTCATCGACTGCACGGTATTCGATGAGAACAACATCCCCTATCCCACCGATTTGGACTCCCTCTATGAATCGGCCAAGAAGCTGAAGGAAATCTATCCCGACTCCGTTCCGATCGTCTCTATGGCCGGCGGCGCTCAGAACTGCGTCTCCCGTCTGGACGAAATGGCCTTCGCCACCCGCGGCAACGGCCAGCTGGGCTTTGACGGCACGCAGTATGTGGTTGAGGCCATCAGCGATGAATTCCGCAATATGCTGCGTTACGGCAACAAGCTGTACGAGGAAGGCCTGATCGCCCCCGACTACGCCGCGTGGGATAGCGATATGTTCAACGCTGCAACCAAAAATGGCACTTCCTTCATCTTCCTGCACATCTGGTATCCGAGCATCGATGAAAACGGCTATTCGAACAGCACATCCTTCGGCATCGAAGGCCATCAGTATGTCAACATCGCCTATGCCATGGCGATGAACGAGGGCGGCTGGTGGGAGATGCGCGGCTCTATGAAGGATATCGCCGCTCAGCCGAACGACTCTGTGGTCATCAACGCCAATGCCAAAGATGTTGATCTGTGCTGCAAGATCGTCGATTACCTCTACTCCGAGGAATGCCATAACCTGATGGCGCTGGGCATTCAGGGCGAGAGCTGGGATTACGACAAGGACGGCACCAAGGTATTCATCGGCGATTATAAGAACGCCTCGGGCACCACTGCTGAAGAGAATCCGAAAATCGCGCTCGGCCTTCAGATGAACGGCTCCTGCTCCTCCGGCATACTGACCAACTTCAGCGTGGCCAACACCGGCGGTCTGGACGTCAAGACCCGCTTCCTGATGCCCGACGGCACCATCGAAGTAGCCAACCGTTACCTGTTTGGCCGCGATCACTGGACTTACGACAACATGGAGCCTGAAAACTGCGTAGACATTTCGCTGCCTTCCATCACCGCCGATGAATATGCCGAGGTTTCCGAGATCGGCGGCGTGCTGTGGACTTACGTCAACGAGAGCATGGCGAAGTTCTATCAGGGCGAGCTGGATGTGGACGACGACGATGTTTGGAACAAGTACGTCGAGCAATGCAAGGCCTATGGTAGCGACCGCCTGTGCGAGATCTACAACAAGTACATCGAGGGCATCGATTTCTACCCCGGCAAGACTGCCAAATAATCTCCCGCCGCACACCGTGAGGAGAGCCGCGCGCTCTCCTCTTTTCGCATTTTTGATCGCGCGCATTGCTTTTTTCGGCGGATTGTGATAATATGCTGTCAGACTTAACGCGAAAGGGAGCGACGGCTCATGAACAACACCAGCAAACAGCGCCAGATGCTGCGCGTGACATGGCTCAATCTGCTCGCGGGCTTCGTGCTGATGATCGTGTTCATCGCCAGCACGCTCACACTCTCCGCGAGCCTGCGCGCCGAGCGGGACAGCCAGACCGTGCGCACGCTGGAGCACTTTTCCGAGAGCTTTCTGGCCGAGACAGCGCATCTGCGCGATGTGATGGCGCTCGACAAATCCAACGCCAATCTGGCGATGCTGGCCGCAGGGCAGTACAGCGACTGGCAGGAGATGAGCGACTACGCCATGCAGACCATATCGCTGCTGGCCGTGACGCAGAAATCGCTCCTGAACGTCACGCGGCTGATATTCATCGCGCCGAACGTGAACCGCGCGTTCAGCGGCGAGGGCGCGATTCTGCTGCCGATGAGCCACAACGCGCAATGGCTGAACGAGCTGCTCGCGCCCGGCGAGAGCGTGACCGACCTGACCGCGCTGAAAAACGGCTGGCATTCCTACCGCAATTTTGCGTTCTATGTGCAGGAGGGCTACAACGGCAGCGCGCTCATCGCCGTTGTAAAAACAGGTCAAATTGCCGACCTGAACACCTTCAACAAGACGAACCCCGATCAGCACATCGTCGTGCTGGACGCGGAGGGGAATTACTTTTCCTCCTCGTTCAACACGGCGCTCTATGCCGTCGAGATGGGCGACCGCTACGCCGCGATGCAGACCGGCGACAGCTATTCGTTCCGCGGCGTGGACTATGTGATCACCCGACTGGACGGCGGCAAGTTTTCCTTCCTGCTGCTGACCGACCGCCGCACGCCCGAGCGCTCCTATCAGAGCCTGAACACGGGCGTTACGATCGTCGTCGCGGCGACGTTCCTGCTGGTGCTCCTGACGCTGCTGAACACGTTCTTTTTCCGGCGGATCAGCCAGATCGTCAGTCCGCGCGGCGCGACCGGCGGCGACATCGAGCGCCTGCGGCAGATCGTGCAGGAGCGCGCGGCCTATCATCGCGCCGAAATCGAGCGATTTATCGCCGCCGCGGCCACGAAAACCGCCGCGGAGAAGGATTACACCGCCATCAGCGCCACAATGGCCGAGGAATACGACCGGTATTTTGTCATATCGATCGGCGTACAGAACGCCCGCGCCCCGCTGAACGCCGATCTGTTCGCGCAGCTGTATCAGTTCCTGAGCGATCATTTCAGCTGCTGCGGCGCGCAGACCGGCGAGGGACGGATGACCTTCATCGCCGAGCGCGGTTCCGGCGCGGAGCAGCTGCCCGGCATACTGCTCCAGTTCTTCGAGAGCACAGGCGGCGACTGGCGCGCGTGGGTGGGGCTGAGCACGAGCTATGCCGAGCCGAAGTTCCTGCGCCGCGCCTTTGAGCAGGCTGCCGCGCGAATGATGGCGCTGCCCCTGCTGCCCGACAGGCGGCTGATCTGCTCCGATGCGGTGACGGCGGCGCGCAGCGAGTTTGTTGTAACTTCCGATCAAATTGACGATCTGATCGAAGCGCTGTGGGAGGGCGGGGAAGCGCTGGCGACCGCGCGCCTGAACGCGCTGCTCTACGATCGTCAGCCGCCGTGTACGCTCACAGGGATGCAGCGCTTAGGCGAGACGCTGATCGCGCGTCTGAACGAGCGCCTGCCGCAGCCGATGGAGGACGCGATACCGGCGGCGTTTGTGCCGGAGGAGATCTATCATCCCGTGCGGCTGCTGGACGCGCTGTGCGAGTATGCGCGCGCCGTACGCGAGGCCTGCGAATCAGTGCCCGCGGACACGCCGCCCGCCGCGCCGCCGAACGCGGTTGTACAGTGGATTGAAGAGCACTACGCGGAGGACATTTCGCTGGAATCGGTGGCGGATCAGTTCCACATCACGCCGGTGCATCTGTCGCGCTGGTTCAAGAAGGAGAACGACGTGAATTTCAGCACGTTCCTCGCCGCGCTGCGCATCGCCCATGCGCGCGAGCTGCTGGACGTAGACCCGACCATCCGCAACGCCGATCTGGCCGCGCGCGTCGGCATGGCGAGCGTGCTCACCTTCACGCGTCAATTCAAATCCCAGACCGGCATGACCCCCGACCAATACCGAAAGGCGGGCAGTGCCCGCTGACACTTGCTGCCGCGCAATGCCACACGACTTGCCAAACCATAAATTGGAGTTTGGCAAGTCTTCGATAGTGCGAGTTGGAGTCATCGCTATACAGCCCGACCCGTCCGGCCATAAATCAGAGCCGGACGGGTCTTTCCGTGTACCCGAGTGTTGCGGGGCGTGAGTGCGATAGTTCAGGGATAGCGGTTATTGTGATGTTTGGCAAATGCGCCCACGCCGCGACTCACATGAAGAGAGTCCAGAGAGCCAATGGCTCTTTGGCGCAGTCTGGGGCGCGCAGCCCCAGCGTACTCCCTGCGGAAAACATTTCAAAGCCAATAGGCTCACACAAAGCGCACCTACGCCGCGCCGCCGACTCCGTTCCTCGCGTCTCTTCGTCCTCCGTCGGGATCGCCATAAAGCAACGCACAAACCCGAAGTGAACCCACAACGTCCGATAACCGCACATCATTCGAGAACGCTCTAATGGCGATCCCGACCCACGGCGGAATAGAAACGCAGCATCCCGCAAGCCGTCCTGTTTGGCGCTATGCGGCAAACAGCAGGCGTGAACCGAACGCAGATCGCGACAATAGAACCGCAGCGTTCCGCTATCGAATATGCGCCCACCCACGCCTGTGCCGGCGCTACAACCGGCCAAACGCAGCCTTTCGCCGGCGCACAATTCACTAACCCATAAAGCGGAATATCATTTCTTCGCGTCAGCGCGGAACACCGCCCGTCCACGCCTTCGCCCCCCCTGAACACAAAAAAATCCCGCCGCATCCAATCGGACGCAGCGGGATTTGTGAATGCGATTACTTCGCGACGGTCAGAGAGGTGACATGGGGATTGGCGCCCTCATACCAGTAGAGGAAGCCCTCCAGATCGACGACGTCGCCCACGTTCAGCGCTTCGACGGCCTTGTAAACGTCGGTGTCGCTGCCGCAGAGGTAATACTCGACGCAGAAATCATAGGTCGTGCCGTTGTAGGAGGCCTTGAAGTACAGGTCGTCGGTCTTCTCGGCTTCGTTCTTGTAGGCGAACGCAGCGCCGTTCTCGTCATAGGCCTCAATGGTCAGGCCCTTGAAGGCGACGAACTCGTTCTGATGCGCGATCAGCTCGTCGGTGCCCAGCAGCTCGGTCACGTCCAGCGCCTCGGCGACGTACGGCTCGGCCTCTTCGATTTCGAAGGTCGCGTCGATGATCTCGACCTCGCCGGACCACTCGCTCTTGTAGCCGGTCACCTTGATCTTCGTGCCGGGGATCAGCTTGGCGTAATCCTCTTCAGAGCAGGTCATGTTGTAGCAGAAGTACGCGCCGTCATGATCCTGCGTGTACACGGTGGCCTTGTCGTCCCACCAGGACTGCTTGGCCTGAACATAGGCCTCGATGACAACCTGAGAATCGACGTCGGCGGCGACGTACTCTTCATAGGTCATAACGCCCTCGGACTTGACTTCCTTCTCGGTCTCCTCGGCGAACGCGGCGCAGCAGGACAGCGCGAGCACGAGAACCAGCAGCATGGCGAAAAACTTCTTCATGATTCAGACTTCCTTTCATTTGTCGTCTGTTTCCCCCGCTTCTTCAGCGGACACGCCTATTGTACATCGAACGGCGGTCAAAATCAATCACTTTTCATTGATTTAGCATTGCGTTTTCGGGAAATCGCCCCCGCGAGCAGATAGCCGCCCATCGCCAGCCACACAAGCAGCAGGCCGATCAGCAGCGCCTTCGCCGTGGCGGGAAGCGGCCCCAGATCGCCGCCCTTGTCGCGCGCGTCGCCGCTGTCCGCGCTGATCTGATCGAGATGATAGAGCGCGGCCGTGTCGGCGTACAGCTTGTCGATCGACTGATCGTCCACCGTCTGCTTGCGGCGCTCGGCCTTGACCACGCCCTCGATCAGCTGACCCGCCGCCGAACGCACCGACGCGGAGCCGTTGAACACCGATGTTACAAACGTATCGGCCGTGTGGTCGAGCAGAAGCTGCGTGGCCTGAATCTTCACAGCGTAATGCAGCTGATTGTCCGCGCCGCCGCCGCTGAGATAGGCCTGATAATCGGCGTTCCCCTGCGCGCGGGACGTGACCGGCACATAGCCCTCCGTCTCGGCATAATTGATCTGCACGTCGTCCGAGAGCAGATACTGCGCGAAGAGCCACGCCGCCAGCGTCCGGCCCGTATCCGCCTTGTTGAACAGGCAGATCGACGGCCCCTGCGAGATCATCTTCATATTATTCGGGTCGACCTGCGGCACGGGGCGCACGGCCACCTCGAAATCGACGATCTTGTCCGCGCTGATGTCGGAGAGCGGCGCGTCCGGCCCCATCCACGTCGAGCCGGCGGTCGAATCGACGGCGAACACGCACTGGCCGGCGTTGAGGAAGTTGGCCGGATAGCTGGAAATCTGGAAGGTCGAGAACGCGCCGGTCCTGGCGTGGGACGCGATCTCATAGAGGAAGGCGCGCGTCTCGTCGTTAAACAGCTCGACCTCGCCCGCGTCGGTCGAATAGGGCGCGCCGCACTGCCTGAGATACTGTATCATCATGTTGTCGGTCGATTTGTAGATGAAGGGAATCATGACCTTCTGGCCATTCAATTTGAACGTGCCGTCCTCGTCTTTCTGCGCGGCGGCCTCGCTCACCTCCCAGATGAAATCCCATGTGAGCACGTCCGGCACATCGTAGCCCAGCGCCTCGACATAGGTCCTGTTGATATAGCAGGCCTCGGTCGAGCGCATGAAGGGCAGGGCGTAGACGTGATCGCCAATTTTGCCCTCCTCGAGGTACTCGGGAATGATCTCGTCCTTTGCGGGCGCGTCGAAGCGAATCTCGCTGCCGCCCAGCCCGTAGCGCGCGTCGTCCCAGAAGGTATCCAACGGCACGACGGTGTTCTCGCCGGTCAGGTAGGTCGCGATGTGATCGGGATAGGTCACGCACACGTCGGGCGTGGTGCCCGTGGCGAGGTTGGTGATCACGTCGTTGTAGATGTCCGAATAGTTGGTGTAGAGCCGCATCGTGACGGCGATGTTCGGATAGAGCTTCTCAAAGTCCTCGATCGCGCCCTGATAGATGGCGGTCTGCGTCTTGTTGGTGTCGTTCTTCGCCCAGAACACCACCTCATATTGCTTTGTCTCGTCAAACGCGTCCGGCAGCATGAACGCCGATAATGACCGCGTGCCGTGGCAGCCGGTCAGCAGCAGCGCAAGCGCCAATAGAAGCGCAGCGATGGAAAGCGCCCTCTTCATCCCTTTGTGCCCCCTCTCGCCACGCCGGCCATGACCTTCTTTCTAAAGATCAGGAACAGCAGTATCAGCGGCACGGATATGACCACGACCGCCGCCATCATCGCGGGCACGTTTTCGCGGCCGAAGCCGTTTTCCCGGATCTCCTGAATGCCGTTGGACACGAGGAAATACGCCTTGTCGTCGGTGATCAGCCGCGGCCAGACATACGAATTCCAGCACTCGATGATCTTCAAGATCGTCACGGTGATCAGCGTCGGTCGGCAGATGGGAATCATGACCTTGAAGAGATATTTAAGATCGGACGTGCCGTCCACCTTGGCGGCGTAATAGAGCGAATCGGGCACCTGCGCGAAGTTCTCCTTCAGAAGATAGATATAGAACACCGAGGTGACCGAGGGCAGGATCAGCCCGAGGAAGGTATTGCGCAGGTCGAGATTGGTGATGGTAACGAAATTCGTGATGACGACCAGCTCATTGGGAATCATCATCAGCGAGAGAAAGAGCGTGAACACGATGTTCTTGCCGCGGAACTCGAACCGCGCGAACGCATAGGCCGCCAGCGTGATGACGATGAGCATCGCCGCGGTGGTGATCACGGTGAAGATCAGCGTGTTGACCAGATACTGCCCCAGCGGCGCGGCGGTAAACGCGTCGGCGTAGTTTTGCAGCGTCGGCGAGAGCGTGAAGAAGCGCGGCGTGTATTCCGAGTTGTACGCGCCGTAGCTCTTGAGCGAGGTGAGGATCATCCAATAGAAGGGAAAGAGCACGACGAGCGCCCAGAACGTGAGCAGGACGTAGGTCAGCGTCATGCGGACGCGGCTGCGCCGCCTTTCAGCGCGCTCGATGCGGGTAAATTCGCCTGTCATAGCCGACCCTCCTCAGTAGTGGACGTGCTTGCGGCTCACCAGCAGATTGACGCAGGTGACCGTGAGCACAATGGCGAAGAGTATGATCGCCGCTGCGGACGCATAGGACGGATAGCCGCCGCCCTCGCCATAGAGCATATCGTAAACATAGCCCACGATGGTGTTCATGCCCGCGGCGTTCAGATCGGTGCCGAAGAGCGCCACCGCGTCGCCATAGGCCTTGAACGCGCCGATGAAGCCGGTAATCACCAGATAAAACAGTATCGGCGAGATCATGGGCAGCGTGATGCGCCAGAAAATCCGGGCGCGGGGCGTGCCGTCCACGCGCGCCGCCTGATAGTATTCCTTCTTCACCCCGGCCAGCGCGCTGGTGAGGATCAGGATCTTGAACGGCAGCACCGCCCAGACGGTATAAAAGCACAATACGAACATCCGCGCCGCATACGGCCCCTCGATAAAGTCGATCGGAGAGACGCCGAACAGCCCCAGCACCAGATTGGCCAGGCCGTCCGTATAAGGCGTTTTCTTGAACAGAATCATGAACACCAGCCCGACGGCCAGCGTGTTGGTGACATAGGGCAGGAAATAGACGGTCTGATACAGCTCGCGCAGCTTTTTGATGGAGCTGAGTCCCACCGAGATGAGCAGCGCCAGTCCGGTCGAGACCGGCACGGTGACCGCCACGAGGATGAACGTGTTTTTGACCGCCTGCAAAAAGTAAGGATCGTGCAGCACATAGCTGTAGTTGTACAGCCCCACGCCGAAGAAGCGCTGCGAAGCGGAATTGAAGCCCTCCTCGAATGAATACACAAACACGTCGATCAGCGGATAGACCATGAACGCGCCCAGGAACAGTATGGCCGGCAGAAGATACAGCCAGGCCTTGACGTTATGCTGCTTCATGTCCTCGCCCCCATGCGGATGCGGCGCTGCGTTTCCTTGTCGAAGAGCAGCGTCTTGTTCGGCTTCAGATCGAAGCGCACGGTTTCGGCATTTTCATCCACGGCGCTCTCCGCGGCCACGATGGCGCGCAGTTTGCCCGTCTCGCTCGCGTCATGGCCGGCCACGACGCTCACATCGCGCCCCATGACCTCCACGGCGCGCAGCGTGCAGCTCAGCCTGCCGTCGCTCTTCGGGATAAAGCCCTCCGGACGCACGGCGACATAGACCGCGCCGTCAGGAAGAGAGGGCGCGTCCAGCACGCTTTCGCTTCCAATATATATATGCCCGCCCGACACGCGGCCGTCAAACACGTTGACGGGCGGCGTGCCGAGGAACTTGGCGACGAAGAGGTTGTCCGGATCGTCGTAGACCTGCTGCGGCTTTCCGGCCTGCTGGAGCGCGCCCTCCTTCATGACCACGATCTGATCGGAGATGCTCATGGCCTCCTCCTGATCGTGCGTGACGAACACGGTGGTCACGCCGGTCTCGCGCTGAATGCGCCGGATCTCCTCGCGGGTCTGCAAACGCAGCCGTGCGTCCAGATTGGAGAGCGGCTCGTCGAGCAGCAGCACGCGCGGCCTTTTCACCAGCGCGCGGGCGATGGCGACGCGCTGCTGCTGGCCGCCGGACAGTTCGGCGGGCTTGCGGTCTAGCAGCCCCTCGATCTGCACGAGACGGGCGGCCTCTTCGACGCGCGCGTTCATCTCCGCCTTGGTGGGGCGCTCCTTGCCCCTGAGGTTCTCGAGCGGGAACATGATGTTGCGCCGCACGTTAAGATGCGGATAGAGCGCGTAATTCTGGAACACCAGCCCCACGCCGCGGTTTTCGGGCGGCAGCGCGGTCACATCGTCCTCGCCGAAAAACACCTTGCCGGCGGTGGGTTTTTCCAGCCCGCAGATCATGTACAGCGTGGTGCTCTTGCCGCAGCCGGACGGGCCGAGCAGCGCCACCAGCCTGCCGTCTGGGAATTCAACGTTCAGGTTGTCGACCGCCACAACGTCGCCCTTGCGGCCGCGCGCCGGAAACGTTTTCGTCAGGTTCTGCAATGCGACTTTCATGCTATCCCTTTCCTTTGCCCGTTCGTTTTTTCGTCTGTGTACGGCGCTCATGCCGCGCCTATTTTGAACTATTATAAATCATCCGGCGCAATAATTCAACTTAAAACGCCGGAATGAGACAAAAGCATAACGTTTCTCTTTACACTTTTCCCCCGCGCGTGTATAATAAAGGCAGCGACGCATGGGCAAGCATGCGCACAGGGAGGAATAACACCGTGAATTACGAGGTTTACACGAAGAAGCTCCTCACCCAGTACAAAAAGGCGCTGGACGTTTACGCCCGCTATATCTTTGCGCCGGTCAGGCACGTTTCCGACGCGCTCTCCTTCAGGACGCAGGAGCACCTGCGCCGGCCGCCGGTCGACAATCTCGCCCCCATCCATGAGGGCGATCAGTGGGGCGGGCTGTGGCAGAACATCTGGCTCTCGCTCAATGTGACGGCGGACGGGGACACGCTCGGCAAACAGATCTGGCTGATCCCCCACACCGGCGCAACCGAGATCCTCTGCTTCCGCGACGGCGCGCCGTCGGGCATCATCAACTCCAAGAACGACTTCATCGGCGGCCGCCATTCGGCGATGTACGTCGGCAAAAGCGATGCGCCGAAAACGTGGCGCGTCGATCTCGAATGCTACGCCGGTCACTTCTGCCCCGGCTGCGCCCCCTATGACAACTACGGCGCGGACACGCCGGACGAGAAGAACTATCGCTTCGCCTTCGGCGGCGTCGACGTGTGCGTCATGGACGAGGCCATCAACCGCATGGTGTTCGACCTGAGCACGGTCATTCAGCTGGCCGAGCTTGACGGCAATAACTTTGTCAGCGGCCGGGCGATCCGCGCGCTGAAGGCCGCCTTCCCGCACTTTATACAGTCCCCCATCGACCATACGCGCGGCGAGCTGGACGCAGCGGCCGAGGAAGTCTGCGCCCTGATCGCGCCCGCGCTGGAAAAGAGCACGGCCAATGACGGCTCGCGCGGCAACGTGAGCCTGATCGGCCATTCGCACATGGACACGGCGTGGCTGTGGCCGTATTCGGAGACCATCCGCAAGTGCGCGCGCACCTATGCCGAAGCGCTCGACCTGATGGAGCGCTATCCGGACTATGATTTCGTCCAGTCCTCCGCGCTGCACACATACTGGATGGAAAAATACTATCCGCAGATCTTCGAGGGCATTAAAAAGCGCGTGGCCGAGGGGCGCTATGAGCCGAACGGCGGCGTATGGGTCGAGTGCGACTGCAACGTCACCGGCGGCGAGGCCATGGCGCGCCAGTTCATCTACGGCCAGCGCTACACCCGCAGCCGCTTCGGCTACACCGCCGACAGCTTCTGGCTGCCCGACACGTTCGGCTACAACGCCGCCATTCCGCAGATCATGCGCGAGTCGGACGTGAAATACTTCCTGACCACCAAGATCAGCTGGAACGACATGAACAAAATGTCCGCCGACACGTTCCGCTGGCGCGGTCTGGACGGCAGCGAAGTGCTGACCCACTTCAACACCATGCAGGCCATCCCCGATCCGCAGACGGTGACGGCGGCGGTCGATCAGATCATCGACAAGACCACCGCGGACAGCCGCCTTGTGGCCTACGGCTTCGGCGACGGCGGCGGCGGCCCGACCTACGGAATGCTCGAGTACATGAAGCGCACGGTCGATCTGCCCGGCCTGCCGAAGCAGCGTCCGGAGACGGTCTCGGCGTTCATGAACCGGCTGGACGAGGAGCGCGAGCGCTATCCGATCTTCAACGGCGAATTGTATCTCGAGTTCCACCGCGGCACGCTGACCAGCATCCACGACGTGAAGCGCAACAACCGCAAGGCGGAAATCGCGCTGCACAATCTGGAGTTCCTCGCCGCGGCCAACGAGAATAACACCAACGCCGACGTGGAACCGCTCTACAAGGAGCTGCTGCGCAACCAGTTCCACGACATACTGCCCGGCTCTTCCATCGCCGAGGTGAACGACACCGCCCGCGCCGAGGTGAGCGCGCTCATCAGCGCCATCGACCAGCGCATCGCCGGCTATCTGGGCGAAGCGAGCGCGGACGACGTGACGCTCGTGAACGCGTCGCCGTTCAACTGGACGGAGAGCGATGTGTTCGAGGCCGAGGGCGATCTGGCCATATCGGGCGCGGTTTCCCAGCGCTATGTCGACGTGATGGGCCGCGCGCGCACGGCGCTTTCCGGTCTGCGCGTCCACGCCTATGCCGCCGCCCATGCGCTGGCGGGCGCGGAGATAAACGCCGCCTCGCCGTTCAAATACGACGGGAAGCGGCTCGTCACCCCGCTGTACGAGGCCGAGTTTGACGACTGCGGCTACATGATCAGCCTGATCGAGCGCGCGACCGGCCGGCAGTATGCCGCGTCGCTGCCGCTGGGCACGCTGCTCTTCGGCGAAAACGTGCCCGATCAGTACGAGAACTGGGAGATTTCGCCCTCTGAAGAGATGAAGATGCAGCCCGTGCGGACGCTCCTCTCCCGCGAGGTGGTCTCCGACGGCGCGGTCGAATGGCGCGTGCGCTCGGTGTACGCGCTCTCGAAACGCTCGACGGCGACGGTGGACACGGTGTTCCACGCCGCCGATCCGGCCGTGACCTACGACATAAAGCTCGACTGGCACGACAGGCGCGCGCTGGTGAAGATCGCGTTCGACACGAACGTGAAATCCGACTTTGTGCGCAATGAGATTCAGTTCGGCCACATGAGCCGCCCGACCACGCGCAACACTTCGCTGGACAGCGCGAAATTCGAGGTGGTCAATCACCGCTGGAGCGACCTGTCGGACGCGCGCGGCGGCGTGGCGCTGCTCAACGACTGCAAGTACGGCATGTCGGCCGAGGGCGGCCTGATGACGCTCACGCTGATGCACGGCGGCTGCCGTCCCGACCCGCGCGGCGACGAGGGCGTGCATGAGATGAAGTGCGCGATACTGCCGCACAGCGCGCCGTTCTCCACCGAGGCGGTCATCGCGCCGGCCTACAAGTTCAATATGCCGCTGATCGCCAGCCGCACGGCCGCCGCGATGGAACCGCTGTTCTCGCTCGATGGCGAGCATGTGATCTGCGAGACGGTCAAGCGCGCGGAGGACGTGGACAACGCGTATGTGCTGCGCCTGTACGAATGCGAGGGCGTGCCCGCGCGCTGCGAGGTGTCCCTGCACGACGCGGTGAAGGGCGTGGAGCGCGTGAACTTCCTCGAGGAGAAACAATGCGATCTGCCCTGCGAGAATGGCCGCGTGTCGCTCGCGCTCAGGCCGTTTGAGATTGTGACGCTGCTGGTGCGCCGCTGAGCGCGCTTATAAATGCGTTTTGCCCCGCCCAAGGCCGGTATGAGCCGGTTTCGGGCGGGGCGGTTTGTGTTTTGGGGCTGCGGGAAGAGCCATCGGCGGGACGTTATTTCGCGCTGACGCGGCCGCAGTGCGGCTTCCGCTTCATGCAGTGTTCCGATTTACAGGATCATGAATTGTTGGCCGGCGCGGCGATTGTGCTGGCCGGTTATAGCTCCGGCACAGGGGCCGCCGTGCGCGCGGGGGGGAACGGCAGAGTAATTCGGAATGCGGAATGCGCAATTCGGAATTGGGGACGCGGGGAATGGCATTGTCCGGCATTCTCGTCTGCCGCCGCGTCATTTATGACGCGAGAAAAAAGCACAGCGCCGCTTGACAAATCAGGCCGCGCCGTGCTATAATGTTGGCATGAAGGGATGACGCTTTTCACACGGCTTCTTCCCCTCGAGTAATGTATCGAAGAGCTAAGCCGCTTTCCGGCGTGCAACCGGATGGCGGCTTAGCTTATGTCGTCATTTTTTCCTTCCGATGGCGTAGCCGATTGTTACAGCGGCAATCACCAGGGAAAAAACCATCATGAACTGCGAGAACATCTCAAAGTCACTCATGACAGTGTCCCCCTTTCACCTTTGTTGAGAGGTGTGAGGGGAAGGCGAAAAGCCAAGCGCCATCTGATTCCTAACATGCCATGGAGCCGTTTCCGACCCCATGGTTTTATTTTATCATAGCGGAATATTCCTGTCAATCACATTGGATGATTTTACGGACTGTTTGTTTGGATGGGATACGACGCGTTTTGCGTTCCGTTAGAAGCACGTACAGGCTGTTGCGTTTCTATTGGAGCGTCTTGCGTTCGGCTCACGCCTGCTGTTTGCCGCCCAGCGCCAAACAGGACGGCTTGCGATATGTTCCGTTCCTATTCCGCCGGGTCGAGATCGCCATTCGTGCGTTCTCGCGGTGTCGGCGCGGTTATCTGCCCTTGTGAGTTCACTTCGGGTTTGTGCGTTTCTTTATAGCGATCTCGACGGAGTTACGACCGGAGTCAGCTATACGAAAAGGAACGCCGTTTTTGTGTGGCGTTCCTTTTGCTATAGATTTATGATTCGCTATGATACCGCGGGGAGTACGCTGGGGCTGCGCGCCCCAGACTGTGCCAAAGAGTCTTCGACTCTCTGGACTCTCTTCAGGGGCTGGTCGAGTAGCAAAGTACGCTTTACGCGGCGGGGTTGGGTTGGTGCGTATACGCGCCGCCGTCACCCGGGCACACGGGTAGACCCGCCCGACTCTGATTTATGGTCGGGCGGGTCGGGCTGTATATCGATGTTATCTACACGCACTATCGAAGACTTGCCAAACTCCAATTTATGGTTTGGCAAGTCGTGTGGCATTGCGCGGCAGCAAGTGGAAGCCGGCACTGCCGGCCTTAATCTCTGGCTTTGAGCGACTCCACCATGTCGATCCTGCGGATGCTGCGCCGCATGACCTCGTTCACCAGCAGCGTGAACACCACCGAAATCGCCAGCGCGTACACATAGCTCATCGGCTTGATCGTGCGCCCGAACATCACCGCGTTCACTTCGACCGTCTTAACCACAAACGAATGAAGCCATATGCCCAGCGGCAGCCCCGCCAGCGCGCCGATGAAGCTCAGCACGTTCGTCTCGCGGAAAATATACCGCTCGACCTCGCGCTCGTAAAAGCCCAGCACGCGCATCGTCGCCAGCTCGCCGCGCCGCTCGCAGATATTCACATTGGTCAGATTGTACATGACCACCATGCACAGTATGCCCGCCGAGAGAATCAGCACCAGCACGATCGAATCGATGCTGCGCACCGAATCGGCGAACGTCTCCTTCAGGCTCAGCGACGAGCGCGTGTAGATTACGTGCTCGCTTTTGAGCGCGCGCTCCACCGCCGCGTCGGCCTGCGCTTCGTCCTCAAGGCGGCACAGAAGCGTCGTGTAGTCCGGCGCATGGCCGAACGCGCTCTCATAGGCCTCGGGGCTCATGTAGGCGAACGCGGTCAGATAGTTTTCCGTCACGCCGTCTACAGTCACCTCGGCCTGCTTGCCGTCCTTGTCCTCGAGCGTCACGGTATCGCCCGCGCGCACGCCCAGCTGCTCGCACAGCTTTTCGGTGAGGATTGCGCCGCCGCCCAGCGTCAGGGCTTCTCCGCTCCTGCGCTCGCGCAGCGTCACGAAATCGGCAAACGCCGCCGTGTCCTTGGGCACGCTCAGGCTGACCGATTCGCTCTTTCCGTCCTTTTCCACACGGCCGCTTTCCGTCGCGAAGGAGAGCGCGGAAATATCCGGCTCGTCAAGGAACGCCTTCAGCGTGTCGTCGGTCTCGAGCGCGTCCGCGTCGTCCAGCCGCACGGTGAGCTGATAGAGATAGATCTCGCCGAACTGCTTGTCCACGATGTCGTGTATGGAATCGCGCAGGCCGAAGCCGGTCACCAGCAGCGCGCTGCATCCGGCCACGCCCACCACAGTCATTATGAAGCGCTTTTTATAGCGGAACAGATTGCGGCAGGTCACCTTGCGGCTGAAGGATAGCCGATTCCAGAGCGGCTTTATGCGTTCGAGCAGTATCCGCTTGCCGGCGGGCGGCGCGGAGGGAGTCATGAGCGCCGCCGGGCAGGAGCGGCACGCGCCCCAGCAGGCCCACAGCGTCGCCAGCAGTATGCCGCCGACCGTCACCGGCGCGACCAGCAGCGCCACCTCGAGACGGAAGGGCGTTTCAATCGCGGGCAGCGTGTACATCATGCCGTAGGCCGAGCTGATGACCTTCGGGAACAGCTTAAAGCCGACCGCAAAGCCCAGCGCGCAGCCCAGCACCGACGAGGACAGGCTGTAGAGGATGTATTCGGCCAGCACCTGAGCGTCCGAGAAGCCCAGCGACTTGAGCGTGCCGATCTGCGCGCGGTTCTCCTCAACAAGGCGCGTCATCGTGGTCAGCGCGACCAGCAGCGCCACGAGGAAGAAGAACACCGGGAATATGCGGCACAGCGCCGCGACCTTCTCCACATTGTCGCTGTAGCTGGCATAGCCCGCCGACGCGTTTCGATCGCGCGTCAGCCAGAAGCCGTCCTCGAGCGCTTCGGCCTCTTCGCACGCGTCGGCAAGCTGTGTCTTCAGCCGGTCGAGCCGCGCCGTGCCGTCCTCCGCCGCCCTCTGGCGCGTGGTCAAGCCGCTCTGAACGGCCTTGGCGGTATTGGCGATTGCGCGGGAGACCGGCGAATCGCCCAGAATCGCGGCGACCGCCATGCTCTGCTCAAGCCGCGCGGCCGCGTCCTGAGAAAGCCCCTGCTGCACTGCCGCTTCGCTCTCCAGCGCGGAAACGAGCGCGTCCATGTCGTCCAGGCTCTTCATCGCATCGTCCCTGAGCGCCTGCGTGCGCATGGGGGCGCGCTCGTCGCCCAGAGCGTCCAGCGCTTCTTTAACCGGCTCGATCAGCGCGTCGTAGTCGTCTGCGAATGTGTTGAGCGCCTTTGCGCCCGACACGGCGACGAACACGTCGGTGTACACGTCCAGATCGATATAGTCCTCATGCGCGAAGACCAGTACGCCGATCGCACCGCTGCCTATGCTGGTGGAATCGGCCTCGACCGAAATGCACATCGGGCTCTCGACAATGCCGACCACAGTCAGCGTCTCGGCGGCCACCTCGTCCAGCAGCGCGTCGTAATTCGCGTTTTCGTGCGAAACGGTCAGCGTGTCGCCGATGTTCAGCGCCACGCCGCCATACCGGCCGGACGCGACCTGCACGACGCACTCGGTATCATTTTCCGGCGCGCGGCCCTCGAGCAGCTCGTAGCCGTTCATCGCGCCCTCGCCGTGGGGCAGCGCATAGACGCGGGCGGTCAGGCTGTTTGAATCCCTGTCCAGGAGCAGCATATCGACCACGCGCGCCGCCTGCACCTGAGAGACGTTCTCGGTCTGCGCGATGGCCGAGGCGTCCTCCTCGGTAAAGCCCTGCGAGGCCTTCACGTCCAGATCGTACCAGTTGTATGCGTCCATATAGCGGTCGGCGGCCTCGTACATATCGGGCGACGTGGCGAACAAACCAGCGAGGAAGCCCGCGCCCAGCGCCACGATGAAGAGGATCGACAGAAAGCGATTGAGGCTGCGTCCGATACCGCGCACGATGTTCTTGCGTCTCGTTCTCTTCACGGCCTACCACTCGATCCTTTCCACGCTCATGGGCGCGTCGTTCACGGTCATGTCGACCACGGCGCCGTTCTTGACGCGGATCACGCGGTCGGCGATCTGGGTCAGCGCGCCGTTGTGCGTGATGATCAATACGGTCTTGCCCTGCTCGCGGCAGGTATCTTGCAGCAGCTTGAGCACGGCCTTGCCGGTGTTGTAGTCCAGCGCGCCGGTCGGCTCGTCGCAGAGGATCAGCTTGGGGTTCTTCGCCAGCGCCCGCGCGATGGCCACGCGCTGCTGCTCGCCGCCGGAGAGCTGGGCGGGGAAGTTGCCCATGCGCTCCTTCAGCCCCACGCCCTCGAGCGTCCTGACCGGATCAAGGCTGTCCTTGCAGATTTCGGAAGCCAGCTCGACGTTCTCCCGCGCGGTGAGGTTCTGCACGAGGTTGTAGAACTGGAACACGAAGCCCACGTCGTCGCGGCGATAGGCGGTGAGCTGGCGGTTGTTGAGCCGGCTGATGTCGCGCCCGTCGAGCAGCACCGTGCCCTCGGTGGCCGTGTCCATGCCGCCGAGGATGTTCAAAAGCGTCGTCTTGCCCGCGCCGCTCGGCCCGACGATGACGCACAATTCGCCCTTCTCGACGGCGAAGCTGATGTGATCGAGCGCGCGGATCTGCGTCTGCCCCATGGTATAGATTTTTGAAACGTCCCTAAATTCGATATACGACATGTCAGTTTTCCCCCTCATCGGCCGAAAGAAGCTGCATATAGGTCGCCGGCATGTGCCGCCGCATGATTTCCCTGCCCGCCGTCCAGTCGTCCTCCGCCGCCTTTTTGAACAGATCAAACAGCGGCGCGAAGTCGGAATCCTCGCTCAGCGCGTCCCACGAAATATCCGCGCTCGGCTCGGCATTGTCCGCGCCCAGTCCGGTCAGGCTCGCGGCGGCAGCGAGCATCACCTCGTAGGCCGTCGCGCCGTCCTCGCTCAGCCCCGATCCGCTCAGCGAATGGCGCGTGCCGTAATAGGAGGCCACGTCGGGCGCGATTGCGACCAGCGTATCGGCGATGCGGTCCGCGTCGGCGGTCTCCTCGTCGCTGGCCGTGAGCACAATGTCCTCGCCCAGGCGCGTATAGCCCCACGCGGCGAGCGGCACGCGCGGCACAATATCGCCCGCGTTGATCAGATTAAATATGTTGCTGTAGTTCACGCTCCAGGTGTATTTCACCGCAGCGGGCGCGGCCGATGTGTAGACGTAGACGCGCTCCATGCCGAGTTGCTCATTGAGCAGCATCCCCAGCAGATTGGCGCACGCGCCGCCGCGGCTGTGGCCGGTCACGACAAGTGCCGTGTCCGCGTCCAGCTGCTGGAGAATCGGCTGGAGATTCACAAACACATCCTGCGCCGCAAAGAGGAAATTTTCGGCGAACACGCCGCCGTCCTTCTGAGAGGGCGCAATATCGACGTTGGAATACCACTCGCCCGCCGTCGTGCCGCGGATGGCGATCACGAGCGCCGCGCGCTGGCCGTCCTCTGTATCGAGCGTCCCGCGCGCCGCCGTCCAGGCGCAGGTGTGGGCGGGATCGTCCGCCGCCTTGTCAAAGTTGTACTGGCCGACGACCTCAAGGCCCTCGCTTTCGAAAATCGCCCTGAAATCGTCCGCCGACTGCGCGTTGTTCCAGTTCAGCGCGCGCATGGCCAGCTCCTTTGAAAACACGCTGGAATCGCCGTTCAGCGTCGCCGCCAGCGCGCCCAGCGGCGCAAGGCACAGCGCCAGCGCCATGAGAAGAATGCGCTTTGAAACGCCCATGATCGTCTCTCCCCTTCCCCATTTTCACTGATGGAGAGATTATAGCACGACTTCATGACAAAGCTGCTTGCGGCGCGTTATTTCTTCGCGCGGCGCATTTGATAAATTTGTGAAAAGGCGTTTCCGACGCGCGCAATCTGGTACAATATATATAGAAGAAAGGGGCGCGCCGCCCCGCGAAAGGATGATAGAATCATGGCTGAAATCACCATCACCAATAAAAACTTTGATCAGGAAGTCCTCGCCTCGGACAAGCCCGTGCTGGTCGACTTCTGGGCGACCTGGTGCGGCCCGTGCCGTATGCTCGCGCCCATCATCGAGGAGATCGCCGAGAGCCGCAGCGACGTCAAGGTCGGCAAGGTCAACGTGGACGAGGAGGGCGAGCTGGCCGTGCGCTTCGGCATCTCCAGCATTCCCACCGTCATGGTGTTCAAGAACGGCGACATTGCCGCGCAGGCCGTCGGCTACCGCCCGCGCGCCGAGATCGAAGCGCTGCTCGAAAAATAAGAGCGCGATACGAAAGGATCGTTAAACCATGAATCTTGCCAAAGAGCTGGCCGGAGTGGACATAAACGCCTGCCTGGACGCGCTGAAAACCACCGAGAACGCCGCGCTCATCGACGTGCGGGACGAGGACGAATTCGCCGCCGGACACATCCCCGGCGCGGTCAACATCCCCCTCGAGCGCATCGAGGACACGGCCGCGCGCTATCCCGAGCGCATGAGGCCGCTGTTCCTCTACTGCCGCAGCGGGCGCAGGAGCGGTCTGGCCGAGAGCCGCCTGCGCGAAATGGGCTACACGAACGCCGTGAACATCGGCGGGATCATCGACTACGAGGGCGAAAAGGTCTACGCCTGACGAAATCGCCGTTCCTCTCCCGATATGGAAGAGGAACGGCGAATTTTTATAGGCACGCGGATGACTCGCTGCGGAAAGCCGCGTTAAAAGCGCTGCATCCCGACAAGCCAAAGCGAATTTTTCAAAAACCGCGCCCACAGCCGCCGCGCAGTTTGTCCGCCGCAAAGTCATCCGTTCATGTGCAAAACAGCGCAACGGCGCTTTTCATATGCCCACGAACGCTTCAACACAGAAAACTCAGGCCGAAATAACCGTAACTCGACACGCCCAATCAAATCCCACGGAACCGCGCTCACAGCCGTCCCGAAAGTCTGCCGCCCCATTCACGCGCAAAAACAGCGCGGACGAGACATTGCCCCGTCCGCGCCGTTTCGCTCAGTCGCCCGCCTCCGCGGCGATGGCAATCAGATTCTTGATGATGGCGCGCGTTTCCTGCTCGCCGCTGCACTGGGCGACCAGTTTGTCCTGCACGAAATCCTCGAAGAGCTTCATGAACTTCTTGTGCCCGAGCAGAATCTCGGTGTAGCCCTTGTCGAGATTGTAATCGGTATAGCCGCTCGAAATCAGCGCGCCGAAACGCTCGCAGCAGCACAGATCGAGATCCCGAATGCCGCTGTCGTCGCGCAGGAAGAACAGCCTGTAGCCGGGATTGACCCGCATGATGCGCAGCTGCTCGGCCAGTATGCGCCGCCGCTCCTCCGGCGTAAACGGGCGCAACCCCCAGAAGTGGCCGCTCATCACGCCGGTGCGCGCGAAGTTTTCCATCGCGCCGCGCTTGACGAAGAGCCACGTCCGCTTGCGCTTCTGCTCCAGATTGGCGTATCGCTGCTCAAAGAGCCGCGTGAGCGTCTCGATGGCCGCTTCGTTTTCGTCGTTCAGGCTCATCATGCCGCCCGCAAGCGCCGCGTCGCGCAGCGTATCCGGCGGCACGGACGCGACGCACAGATCGGGCTTGAGCGCGTAGATCGAGCTGTCCCGCTCCATCTCGGCGTAGGTCTCAATCATGTGTACATAGTCGTCCAGCGTGCCGCTGCCCTGATAGCGTCGCTTGATGCGCATGTATTTGCCCTTTTCAAGGCCAATGGCGTTCATCAGCTCGGCCACGCCCGGGCGCGCCAGCAGCCGCCCGCGATCCGGCGCGGTGAACACCACCATATCGCGCCACAGCCTGCCCGCGCCGTCCTCCCAGACGCAGACCATCAGATCGGCGCGCGCAAGGCCGTAGCAGCACTGCTCGTTCTTTTCCTCGACGCGCACGAAGCACTCGTAATTGTCGTGCGTGATCGGGCGCTGAATGTCGCTGGTCAATCGGATGGTGCGCGCGTCGTCCTCGCCCACCAGCACATAGTGATCGATCTTCGCGTCCCGCTCGTTCATGAGGCGCATGAGAGCGGGATAGATCGTCGAATAGGGCGTGTTGAGCAGCGTGATATGCAGATTCCGCGCGCCGGCATAGCGCTCGAACACGCTCATCCGGCAGCCGCTGTCCGGCTGCTCCAGATAGAACTCGCCCTGCTGCAAAATATCGCCGCGCAGATAGGCCCACATCTCGCGCGTCCTGATGACCTCGCTCTCGCTGCCCGCAGCCGCCGCCATGACGCAGCGCCGCAGCTCCTCCTGCTCCGGCGCGGTCAGCTCGAAGCTGCGCAGCATCGCCTGCTCAAATTCCACGGCCGAAGCGCCGCCGCCCCTGCCCGCAGCCAGCTGCCGAAGCGCCGCCGGACTGCGCAGTCCGATGAGCGCCGCCATTTTCTTTTCCGTCAGCTTATGCTCCCGCATGAAGCCCTTAATAAACGCTGCAATGTCCGTCATAGCCCGCCGCTCCCGATGTCCGCCTGAAGTTTTGTCGCATTTTAACGTTCAAACCGGCATTCAGCGCGAACCAAGTCGCGCCTTTGCAATTTTCAAGTCGGCTTTTACCATTCTTCCGTCCTCCAGTTTGACATTTTTAACACATACGCGCAAAAAGAAGCCGCGGCATACACCACGGCTTCCCTCAGCACGCGATCAAACAAACGCCCGGATTACTGAAGCGCGGTCATCAGAATGGAGAGAACGACGAACACGGCCGCGGTGATCTTCGTGACCAGTTCCAGCTTGCCCTCAACGCTCTTGGCCTTGTTTTTGTCCAGGAAGGTTTCGGCCGCGCCGCCGATGGCGCCCAGGCCGGCGCTGTTGCCCTGCTGCATCAGCACGGAGGCAACCAGCACGATGACGTCAATGACCAGAATAATCTGGGTAATAACCAGGAACGCTTTCATAAAACGATGTCCTCCTTCGGGCAGCCTGCCAGCGACCGCCGCCTATTTCAAAACAAGACTATTATATCATTCTTTTGCCCGTCTGACAAGCCCTGATTTGTGTGAATATTTATGTTTATGCGCTCACGAAGCGCTTTTTTCATCCAAAAGACGCGGCATTTTCGCAATGACGAAGTGCGTGTAGGCCAGAAGCGCGATGAGCAGCAGGAACGTGGCCGCCGAGTTGACCTGCTGCGCGTAGACGTTCAGGCCGAAGAGCGTGTTGCCGGCCGCCTGAATGCGGCTCACGAGCGCGCCGCCCATGAGCGAGGCCAGGAAGCCCACGACGCCGCTGACCGCATTGCGCGCGCCCATCGCCTGCGCGAAATAGCGCTCGTCGATATAGTCGTAGGTGATGTTGGTCAGGCCGCTGTTGATGCCGGCCATGGACACGGCGTAAAACACATAGTAGACCACATAGAGCATGCGGCTCTCCGGCCGCGTGAACACATTCACCAGAAAGCCCGCCGCCGCCACGATCAGGCACAGCGTCATCAGGCTCGACCAGCCGCGCCGGTCGGCGATGCGGCCGCACTGCGGCGAGGCCAGCGCGCGCACCACGCCGTAGACGACGCCCAGCGCCGAGACGAACGTGAGCGAAAAGCCCAGCTCGCCGATCAGATAGGTGCCGTAATAGGGCGTGGACATATAGATGGCCGTTTTCCAGAGTATGTCGATGAGCAGCAGCTTTCTCAGCGCCTTATTGCCCGCGATCATCGAAAAGGCGGCCTTCAGCTGATTGTCGGCCTGCGGACGGGGCGCATCCTCCGGCTCGTCGTCGCACAGCAGGATCGACGCCATGTGCAGAAGCGACACGGCGACCATGGTCACGCCGCAGAGTATGAAGCCGGTCTGCTCGCGGCCGATCTCCTTGCAGTAGTCCACCAGCCGGCCCATGGCCAGCGTGAACAGCATGCCGCCGATCAGCGAGACGATCTCCTTGTTGGCGGTGAAGCGGCCGCGCTCGTTCGCGCCGACGAAGCTCATGAGCCACTTGTACTTGACCGGCGTGGTGAGATTGAGAATCAGATACGCGCCCAGAATCATGACGACGAACAGCGCCGTCTTAACAGACTGCCCCAGCGGCATGAAGGGGATGATATACAGCGTTGAAAACATCAGCTCGTTGACCAGCGCGAGGACGAGCATGCGCCGCTTCACCGAGCCGCCCTTTTTGACGAGCAGGCTCGAGAAGAGCTGCGCCACGCACGCGAAGGAGATAAAGGACGATACGACGCCGGTCAGCGCGTCGGACACGCCCACCTGCTTGAGTATGGCAGCCAGAAACGCGCCGGTCACCAGCAGAGACACCATGTATTCCAGAAGAGCCTCGACGATATACGAGCGCCGTGTGCGCGCGCTGCTTCGCTTCATAGGTTTGTCCTCCCGCCGTCGTCTCATTTTGTGGCAAAAAACACGTTTATTATAACATACATCCGGCAAAAGGCAAGCGCTCAGCGCCCCGAGAGCGCGATTTTTTTGTGGCGGATTCCGTCAAAAAGGCTCTTTTCTTGCGGCGCGGGCTATGGTATAATTGAAGCGGAATATTGGGCGAATATCCCCTTTGACATTCACGGGAGGTTATACAGCATGATTCCAAGGCCTGAATATCCCCGCCCGCAGTTCGTGCGCGACGGCTGGATGAATCTAAACGGTCAGTGGCAGTTTGAAATCGATCACGGCGCGTCCGGACGCGCGCGCGGGCTTGTCCAGAAGGAAAAGCTCGACGGCGAAATCACCGTGCCCTTCTGCCCGGAAAGCAGGCTCTCCGGCGTGGAGTACGTCGACTTCATGGCCGCCGTGTGGTATAAGCGCACGTTCACGCTGCCCAAAGAGGCGGCGGGCAAGCGCGTATTCATCAACTTCGGCGCGGTCGACTATGCCTGCGAGGTGTGGGTGAACGGCGTGAGCGTCGGCACGCACCGCGGCGGCTATGTGGGCTTCCAGTTTGAAATTACGAGCGCGCTTCACGAGGGCGAAAATACCGTCGTGGTCTGCGCGGACGACGATCTGCGCGGCGGCCGTCAGCCCTACGGCAAGCAGTGCAGCGACTATCACTCCCGCGGCTGCTCCTACACCCGCACGACCGGCATCTGGCAGACGGTGTGGCTGGAGTGGACGAACGGCACGCGCATTAAGAACGTGCGGCTCACGCCCGACGCTGTGAACAACAGCGTGCTGATCGAGGCGGAGCTGGACGGCGACGTGAAGGGCGTTTCCCTCTCGGCGCGCGCCAGCTTTGAGGGCGAATATGAGGCCGAGCTGGAAGCCGACGCGTGCGGCAACACCGCGCGGATGCTCATGCTGATCGAAAATCCGCATTACTGGAACGTCGGCGAGGGCAATCTGTACGATCTCCAGCTCACGCTGCGCAAGGACGGCGAGGTCGTCGACGAGATGAAGAGCTACTTCGGCCTGCGCACGATCAGCTTTGACGGCATGAAGTGCCTGATCAACGGGCGCAGCGTGTTCCAGCGGCTGATTCTCGATCAGGGCTTCTATCCCGACGGCATTTACACCGCGCCCACCGACGACGAGCTGAAGGGCGACATTGAGCGCTCCCTCGCCATGGGCTTTAACGGCGCGCGCCTGCACCAGAAGGTGTTCGAGCCGCGCTTCCTGTACTGGGCCGACCGGCTGGGCTATCTGTGCTGGGGCGAAATGGCCAGCTGGGGCGCGGATCCCAAGGACGGCTGGATACTGCCCGCGTTCCTGGACGAGTGGGTCGAGGTGCTGCATCGCGACTACAGCGCGCCCTCTATCGTGGGCTGGTGCCCGTGGAACGAGACATGGGGCGAGGAGAACAACGGCCAGCGCGACGCCGCCATGCGCACGACCTACCGCGTGACCAAGGCGATCGATCCCACCCGCCCCTGCATCGACACCAGCGGCGGCATCCATGTCGAGACCGACATATTCGACACGCACGATTACGAATCCGACCCGGCGGTCTACCGCGCGCGCTATGCGCCGGACGCGGAGGTCATATACGACCAATTCGGCAAGGACGCGTCCCGTCCACGCCAGCATTACGAGGGGCAGCCGGTGTTCGTGAGCGAGTACGGCGGCATCGGCTGGAATCCGGAGAACGAGGCGGGCTGGAGCTACGGCAAGGGGCCGCAGACGGAGGAGGAGTTCATCGCGCGCTATCGCGGGCTGACCGACGCGCTGCTGGACAACCCGCATCACATGGGCTTCTGCTACACGCAGCTGACCGACGTCGAGCAGGAGCGCAACGGATTGTACTACTACGACCGCCGCGCGAAGTTCGATCCGAAGATCATCCGCGAGATCACCAGCCGCAAGGCGGCGATCGAGGATTAAGCCGGCAGTGCCGGCGGCCGCTCCGCTTCGCGCACGCAACCCGACTCTTCGCCGCTTGGGGGCGGCTCGAGTCTGGACGTTTGAGCTTGTAGGTATCATCGCTGTACAGCCCGACTTGCCCGAGCATAAATCGGACTCGGGCAAGTCTCTCCGTGTACCCGAGTGCTGCGGGACGTGGGAACAAAAGATAAGCCTTTGTTGTTCTCGAGCGCCCTCGCCGCGCCAAGCGCACATGGCCGCGAATCAAATGAAGAGAGTCCAGGGAGTCAATGACTCCTTGGCGCAGGTTTGGGGCGCGCAGCCCCAACGGACTCCCCGCGGAAAACATTGCAAAGCCAATGTGATTGCGAGAAAGCGCACTTACACCGCGCCACCGGCTCCGTTCCCCGCGTACCATCGCACTCCGTCGGAATCGCCATAAAGAAACGGACAAACCCGAAGTGAACCGGCGAAGTCCGATAACCGCGCAAAGTCATGAGAACGCACTAAAGGCGATTCCGACCCACGGCGGAATAGGAACGCAACATCCCGCAAGCCGTCTCTCTTTTCCTGACAAAGGAAAAGAGACAGGCGTGAACCGAACGCAAGACATTCCAACAGAACCGCATGGCGGGCGTGAGACGAGCGCAGAACACCGCGATAGAACCGCACGGCGGGCGTGATCGGGCGCAAAACACCGCGATAGAGCCGCACAGCAGGCGTGATCGAGCGCAGAACATTCCATCAGGAACGCAGCGCCCCGCCGCCCAGCCCCCGCGCGCACCCACGCCCGTGCCGGAGCTGCAACCGGCCAGACGCAGCCTTTCGCCGGCGCACAATTCACTATCCTGTGATACGAACCGGCACATCGCCGCGTCAGCGCGGACGAACGCCTGCACCCCGCCAAGAGGACGAACGCCGCCATGCAGCGCCGCCTGTCCCCCCCCACGCGCCGCGCGGCAAAACACCCCCGTCAATCCACCCCCGAGCCAATGGCTCATCGACCAAAATATCAAAACAGGAGGAATACCCCAATGAGCACTTCCGAAAAGACCATCCAGACCGGCTACGAGTATGCCAAGGAGCTTTACGCCGCCTATGGCGTGGACGTCGACCGCGCGATGGAGAAGGCCGCGCAGCTGCCCGTCTCCATGCACTGCTGGCAGGCCGACGACGTTGTGGGCTGCGAAGGCGCCGGCGCCGGCGCGACCGACGGCATCGCCACCACAGGCAACTATCCCGGCCGCGCCCGCAACGCCGAGGAGATCCGCCGCGACGCCGATCTGGCCATGTCCATGATCCCCGGTGCGAAGAAGTTCAACCTGCACGCCAGCTACGCCGAGCTGAACGGCAGGAAGATCGACCGCGACGCGTACACCATCGCCGAGTTCCAGAACTGGGTGGACTGGGCGAAGGAGAAGAACGTCGGCCTCGACTTCAACCCCACCTATTTCGGCCATCCCATGGTCAACAACGGCTTCACCCTCTCCAGCGCGGACGACAAGACCCGCGAATTCTGGATTGAGCACGGCAAGCGCTGCCGCGAAATCGGCGCGGAATTCGGCCGCCAGCTGGGCAAGACCTGCGTCATCAACTACTGGATGCCCGACGGCTATAAGGACACCCCCGCCGACACCGCCGCGCCCCGCGCCCGCATGATCGACTCCCTCGACAAGATTTTCGCCGAGAAGATCGACGAGAAGCTCGTCCTCGAGGGCGTTGAGAGCAAGCTGTTCGCGCTGGGCCTTGAGAGCTACACCGTCGGCTCCCACGAGCTGATGATGGGCTACGCCCTCACCCGCGGCAAGATGGTCACCCTCGACGCCGGCCACTTCCATCCCACCGAGGTCATCAGCGCCAAGATCTCCGCGTGCCTGCAGTTCATGGATCACATACTGCTGCACGTCTCCCGCGGCGTGCGCTGGGACAGCGACCACGTCATCACGCTGGACGACGAGCTGCAGAACATCATGGGCGAAATCGTCCGCAACGGCTATGAGAAGAACGTCTGCGTCGCGCTGGACTACTTCGACGCGTCCATCAACCGCCTGGCCGCCTGGGTCATCGGCGAGCGCAACGCCCAGAAGGCCATACTGAAGGCCTACCTCGAGCCCACCGCCCTGCTGCGCAAGGCCGAAAACGAGGGCGACTACACCTCCCGCCTGGCGCTCCAGGAGGAAGTCAAGTCCCTGCCCTTCTCGGCTGTGTGGGACGCCTACTGCGCCAGGCAGAACGTGCCCGTGGGCGACGAGTGGCTCAAGATCGTCAAGCAGTACGAAAAGGACGTCATGAGCAAGCGCTAAGCGTTCATTCGCCGCGTCATCGGAGCCAAAACGCCCGTCGGCCTTCCGCCTGCGAACAGCTTTCGCGCAAAGGCACGCTTATCGCCGCCCCCGCGCAGAAAAGCGCGCCTGACAAAGGAAGTTCCACGCCGTTCCCACACGCCATTGGGCGCGAGAACGCGCGTCGATCAGAAAACCCCCGCGTCTCAGGGCGCGCGGCTGACTGAACGCTTTCAGGCGGCATGAAGGGCGCTGTGCTCCCACGCAAATCCTGTCAGCGGCATTCGTCCGGCAGCTTTCCAGCGATTGGAAAATTGCCGGACGTTTTTTGTAAATTCTGATTGCATATGCGTCGTTGTCATGCTATAATAGACGTGGATTGCGGCGAAACAGCGCCGCGTCCCTCTGACTGATGAACAACATCCCCTATGTCACATTAAGGAGGAACACCACCATGGAAAAGTTTCGCGTAGGCCTGATCGGCACCGGCGGACGCTGCGGCGCCCACATGAGCGCTCTTCTTAAGATGGACGACGTGCAGGTCGTCGCCGTGGCCGACCCGATTGAGGAGCGCCGCGTCGCCGCCGCCCAGAAGATGGGCGCGACCCGCCTGTACAAGGATCACCGCGAATTCTACGCCCACGAGAGCGCCGAGACGCTGGACGCGATCTGGATCTGCATCGAGCCGACCGCGCACGACGAGCTGACCGAGATGGGCGCTGTGGAGCGCGGCATCCCCTTCCTGGTTGAAAAGCCCATGACGCTCGATCTGGCGATGGGCGATAAGATCGCCAAGGCCATTGAGGAGAAGAACCTCATCACCGCCGTCGGCTTCCAGGATCGCTATCTCGACCTGGTCAACATGATCAAGGACGAGCTGCCCAAGCACAAGAAGGGCGGCCTGGTGTACGGCGCGTGGTGCGGCGGCATCCCCGGCGTGTGGTGGTGGCAGAAGAAGTCCACCTGCGGCGGCCAGCTGGTCGAGCAGAACATCCATCTGCTGGACGGCCTGCGCTACCTCTACGGCGAGCCGCTGAGCGTCTACGCCACCGCGTCCACCGGCATCGTCAAGCCCGGCGAGAACGGCGTGAGCCCGGAATACGACACCGACGATCACTCCACCTGCGTGCTGCGCTTCAAGGACAGCGTGACCGCGACGCTGGTCAGCTCCTGCTATTCCGAGGGCGTGCGCCCCAACTGCGGCTACGTCATCACGCTGGAGGACATGATCATCGACTATCGCCTGCGCAACAACATCATATTCACCGACGCGCACAAGACCGTCGACATCAAGCGCGGCCATGAGCAGACCGACGATCTCGACCGCGCCTTCATCGACGCGATCAAGACCGGCGACCGCAGCCTGATCCGCTCCCCCTATGCCGACGCGCTCAAGTCGCTCAAGATCGCCTTCGCCGCCAACAAGTCCATGGAGACCGGCGAGGTCATCTACTTCTAATTTCAAAACGCTTTGCCTTGCAAGAATCCGTTCGGTTCGCCCGAGCGGATTCTTTTTTTGCAGGCGCGGCGTGCGATGGGCGGCGCATTTTGCCGAAAGCGATGCCATGTACCGCCCGAGACGGCTGCC
Organism: uncultured Clostridia bacterium; assembly: GCA_934631025.1. Classification (GTDB taxonomy): domain Bacteria; phylum Bacillota; class Clostridia; order Christensenellales; family Aristaeellaceae; genus Firm-10. Next base: position 38,877 of record CAKTXR010000008.1, on the reverse strand, counting down.
GAGCGTGCAGACGACGCAGCAAGCTGCGGCGCATGACTAAAAACGCGGCGTTTCGGTACGCTGAAAAGAGCAATCGCGGCAGAACACGCATCGAGCCAACGGCGCGCGGTTATGCGTACGGCGGTTGACGTGTGCCCCCGCCGAAAGCAAGGCTATGAGTTGCCTGAGACGGCTGCCGAGCGTGCAGACGACGCGGCAAGGTATAGCGCGCGAATAAAATACGGCGTTTGAACGCGCTGGAAAACGCGTCTCATCTGAAACGCGCATCAATTTCCCCGCGCGCGGACATAATAGAGCCGTTCACAACGTGAGGAGGTTTTATTCATGTCAGCAGGATTGATTCTTCTGGCGGTCGTGGGGATACTGATCCTCTTCGGCGTGGCGCAGCGCGTGCTCGACCGGCTGCGGCTCACCGACCGGCAGGCGCTCGTCTTTACGGCGGCGCTGTTCATCGGCGGGCTGATTCCCGACGTCCGCGTCACACAGGCGTTTTCATTCAACATCGGCGGCGCGCTGGTTCCGCTGATACTGTGCGTGTATCTGCTCGTGCGCGCGGGCAGCGGCTGGGAAGTCGCGCGCACGCTGATCGCCGCGGCGCTGACCGGCGTGGCCATCTACTACATGGGGCGGCTGCTGCCCAACGAGCCGGAGGAAATGCCCTTCGACTTCAACTATCTCTATGGTCTGGCGGGCGGCGCGCTGGCCTATCTGTTCGGGCGGTCGCGGCGCGGCGCGTTCGTGGCGGGCATACTGGGCGCGATGATCGCGGACGTGTGGTCGGCGATCGACGTGTGGATGAGCGGCGTGAATCAGCCGCTCGTGCTGGGCGGCGCGGGCGCGGCGGACGTGATCGTCATATCGGGCCTGACCGCGGTGCTGCTGGCCGAGCTGGTTGGCGAACTCATCGAGCGCATGACGCGCGGCCGTCAGAAGGACGAAAAGCGCGTGTTTGACGGCGGCGACTTCCGCGAAAGGGGGCGGTCGAAGTGAAGCTCAGGCGAACGATCGCGCTGATGGCGCTTCTTTGCGCGCTGCCCCTGAGCGCCCGCGCCGACGAGCTGGACGGCGACGTGCTCTACCGCATGGTGGACGTGTCCGGCCAGGCCGTGATGAGTCTGGACGGGCGCATCTATGAGGGCGACGAGTACATTTCCGGCGACAATCAGCTGTATGTGGTCATATCGGTGGACGATTCCGCGCGTCAGGCGGTGGCCATGCCCATGGGCGCGGAGCCGGCCTACGACGCGGACAGGGCGCGCGCCGTGTTCGCCAGCGCGGACAAGAAGGACGGCTCAAAGGACGACGGCAAAAAGCTGATCGCGATGTACTCCACGCACAGCGACGAATCCTACGAAAACGGCGACGGCGCGGCCTCGCTGACCAGGAACGCCGGCATATACGACGTGGACCGCGCGCTCAAGAAGGCGCTCGAGGAAAAGGGCGTGACGGTCGAGCTGAGCACGACCACGCACCTGCCGCACGACACCAAGGCCTACAGCCGCTCCCGCCGCACCGCCGAGGAGCTGCTCAAGCTCGCGCCGGACGCGCTACTCGACATTCACCGCGACGGCATTCCGGACGAATCGGAATACGAAACGGAAGTAGACGGCGAGGAGACGAGCAAGGTGCGCCTGCTGGTGGGGCGCTCGAACCCGAACGCGGATGCAAACCGCGAATTCGCCAAGCAGATCAAGGCGACCGCCGATGAAAAATACGACGGCCTGATCAAGGACATATTCATCGGCAAGGGCAACTACAATCAGGAGCTGTATCCGCGCTCGATTCTGCTGGAATTCGGCACGCACACGCTGGACAAGGAGCTGGCGATCGACGCGACCGGCTACATGGCCGACGTGCTGACCACCGTGCTCTACGGCGACAGCGCGTCTGCCGAGGGCGAGGGCGCAAAGAGCGCGAAGGGCGCGGGCAGCGGCGTCTTCTGGGCGATTTTCATCGTCGCGCTGGCGGGGATCGTCTATGCGCTGGCCTCCACCGGCACGCTGAAGAACCTCGGCGCGAAAATCGCGGGCGGCGCGAGCGAGCTGACCGGCGGGCTGATCGGAAAGCGGAACCGCGACGGGGAATCGGGGAAGAAGGACGAATGACGCATGAAAAGCGTTCCGCATCGTTCGGAGCGCTTTTCGTGTCGTTCAGAGCGCGCCGCAAATATGCCGACGGGCGCGCGCGTTGCGGCGCAATGTAGGGATTTTCGCCGCGCATGGAATGGCTTACGGAAACATTACAATGCGGTGCGATTGGGCAGAGAAGTACTCATTGCTTCCGAGCGATATTCCCCGTAACCACCGCCGCACACTACTCGGCCATGGCAAAGCGCCCCGCGATAAACGGGACGCTTTTCGTGTCGTTCAGAGTGCGCCGCAAATATGCCGACGGGCACGCGCGTTGCGGCGCGATTCGTTCTTTCGTTGCACACAGGATGGCCCGCGGAAGCGCTGCAACACGCGCATTGGCAGTTCACCCCGTGGCCACCGCCATACAATACTCGGCCATGGTAAAAGCGCCCCGCGCACACGGGACGCTTTTTCTATTATATATGTTACTTTGCGACGCTTCCCGCGCCGTCCTCCCCGATCTCCAGCGCTATGGCGCTCGCGCAGGGAAAATGCTCGTGCGCGCACTGTTCGCGCGGCGTTTTGAGCAGCAGTTCGCACATCGCGGCCAGCACGCCCGCGTGCGCCACAATCAGCGTGTCCTCGCCGCGCGCGATAATCTCATCAAGCGCCTGAAAAACGCGCGTCTTGAGCGCCGAGTAGCTCTCGCCCTCCGGCGGCGCGGCCTGATCGCGCGTCCAGTCGGAGAGCATCGCCCGCCAGAGCGGCGCGTTATCGGCAAGTACCTCCGCTTCGGTCAGGCCCTCCCAGCGCCCCATGTCCTGCTCCATCAGCCGTGCGTCGGTCTCGATCGCGGCGTGCGGTCGGGCGAGACGCGCCGTCTCCAGCGCGCGGCTGAGCGGCGAGGCAACGACGCGCTCAATGCGCGCGTCCTCGAGCGACCGCCCCAGCGCGCGCGCCTGCGCCCTGCCCTTTTCGGTGAGCGGATAATCGCGCCGGCCGAATATGAGCCGCTGCGCGTTGCCGGTCGATTCGCCGTGGCGCGCCAGATACAGCCGCATTACGTGCGGTAGGACAGCGTGTAATCGCCGTCCGCAGTGCAGGCGATTTCCGTCTCGTAGAACGCGCGGACGCCCTTTTCCATGTATTCCACGTCCTTTACGCCCGCCGTCTCATAGCTCGAGTGCATCGCCAGCTGCGCAAGGCCGATGTCCAGCGTGTTGATCGAGACGTGCGCGCCGGAGATGTTGCCCAGCGTCGAGCCGCCCGCCAGATCGGAGCGGTTGGCGTAGTGCTGGCAGGGCACGTTCGCATGATCGAGTATGCGATGGAACACCGCCTCGGACACGCCGTCGGTGGTGTACTTCTGGCTGGCGTTGAACTTGATCACAATGCCCTCGTTCATGAACACCTGATTGACCGGATCGGCATACTCGGGATGATTGGGATGCGTGGCGTGCGCGTTATCGGCGGAGAGCATGAAGCTCGAGGCCAACGCGCGGCAGATTTCCTCCTCGCCCGCGCCCAGAGAGAACGCGGCGCGGCGGATCACGTCCGAGAGGAACGTCGAATCCGCGCCCTGCTTGGTGCCGCTGCCCACTTCCTCATTGTCGAACACGCAGACCATGTTGATGTGATCGCCGCCCTCAGCCGCGGTGAAGGCGCGCGCCGCGAGATAGGCGCACTCCAGATCGTCCAGCCGGCCGCTGGAGACGAACTCGTTGTTCGCGCCCCAGATGGTCGCCGGCATGCGATTATAGAGGAGGAGATCGCTTCCGGCCATATCCTCGACGCGCGCGCCGGCGGCTTCGGCAATCAGCGCCCTGAAGCTGCCCTTGGCCGATGCGCCGCCGTAGAGCGGCATGGCGTCCACGGCGAGATTGTACTTATAGCCGTCGTTGACAGTGCGGTTCATGTGAATGGCGACGTTGGGAATGAGCACGAGATCGCGCGCGATATTGACCAGCCGCGTCTCAACGCCCTTATCCGTCTTGACCAGCACGCGCCCCGCAACCGACAGCGGCCGGTCGAGCCATGTGTTGACGATCAGCCCGCCGTAATGCTCCACATCGAGCTTGACGTAATGGCTGGCTTCCAGCTCGGCGTTCTCTTTGATGCGGAAGGTCGGGCTGTCGCTGTGCGCGGCGCAGATCTGCATGGGCGCAAAGCCCTTTTCCGGCACGGAAAACGCGATGACGCTCGAGCGGTTGCGCGTAACGACGTACTTCTTGCCCGGCTCGATGTGCCATTTCTCGCTCTCATTCAGGCGAATGCAGCCCGCCGCTTCGAGCAGGGCGCGCAGCTCCTCCGCCGCGTGGAACGCCGTGGGCGCTTTTTCCATAAAGGACAGAAGATCGTGAATCATATGCAAAACATCCTCCCTGTGACGATTGATTTCACGCCCATTATAGCATATTTCGTCGCGCAGGGCAACTGTGAGCGGCGCGTGGCTTAATTCGGAATTAGAGTACTCATCCAAACAAACAGTCTGTAAAATCGTTTAATGTGATTGACAGGAATATATCCATATGATAAAATAATGCCATGGGGCTGGTAAAACGGCTCCATGGCATGTAAGGAATCAGATGGCGCTTGGCTTTTCGCCTTCCCCTCACACCTCTCAACAAAGGTGAAAGGGGGACACTATCATGAGTGACTTTGAGATGTTCTCGCAGTTCATGATGGTTTTTTCCCTGGTGATTGCCGCTGTAACAATCGGCTACGCCATCGGAAGGAAAAAATGACGATATAAGTTAAGCCGCCATCCGGTTGTACGCCGGTTGGCGACTTAGCTCTTCGAAACTTTACTCGAGGGGAAGAAGCCCTACCAAAAGCGTCATCCCTTCATGTCCACATTATAGCACGGCGCGGCCTGACTTGTCAAGCGGCGCTGTGCTTTTTTCTCGCGGCATAAATGACGCACAGGCTTAACCCCTCCGTCGCCTTGCGGCGACGCCTCCCCTTTCATGGGAGGCTGACCGCCCCGCCGTTCCCCCGCGCGCACGGCGGCCCCTGTGCCGGCCTATAACCGGCCAAACGCAACATTTCGCCGGCGCACAATTCACTATTCCATGAAAATAACCAACGCATCTTCGCGTCAGCGCGGAATAACGCCGCTGCCTGAGATCGTTCCCCCCCATTCCGAATCCCCGCACATGAAAAGGGAGCCGCCTTTTCAGCGACTCCCTTGGGGGAATTATGAATCAGTCCTTGCCGTTCCAGCGGTCGAAGGAAGCCTGATAGACCTTCAGAACCTCGTCCAGACCCATGGCGTTCAGTTCGTTCACATACGCGTCCCACTGCTGCTCGATGTCGGCCACGCCGGTGATGAACTGGCTGCGCATTTCCTCGACCTTGGACTTGATCTCAACGTAGTTGTTGTCCAGCACGAACTGCTCGTCCTCGGTGAACTTGAGGAACTTGGTCGGGAAGGGCGTGTCCTCGTGATAGGGGATCAGGTTGTTGACGAAGCCCAGCTGACGGGACTGCGCGTTGCCGGGGGTGCTGGTGACGGCGTGCGCCAGAGCCGTGGCGCGGCCGCTGTTGGTGAAGATCATCTGCTCATACTGATAGTTGGTGGTGCTGCCCTCATAGCCCTCGGGCAGGATGAACTCGTAGTAGTTGTGCTCGTCGTCCGCAAACTTCCACATCATGCCCTCGGGGCCGTAGCAGCCCGCCTCGCCGTACAGGCCGGTGCCGGGCGCGACTTCTTCCGTGGCATAGAGGATGTCGAAGAGCTTGCACAGCTCGGAGACGTACTTGGAATCGGCGTTGATGGCGTAGCTGCCGCCGCTGAAGGGATACTGACCCATGACGACGCGCTCGGAGTCGAACTCGGAGGTCAGGGGCGCGAGAACGCCGATTTCGCACTTGCCGCTCTTGAAGTCGCCCTCAGTCAGGCTGTGCGCGGTGCCGTCCATGAACACGCCCAGGCCTTCCTGAGCCAGAGACAGGCGGGTGGTGCCGTCCAGCGTCAGGTATTCCTGATGCAGCAGGCCTTCCTTATACAGCTGGTTCATGTAGGTCAAAAAGCGCTTGTACTGCTCGGAGGTGCGGTTGAACACCACATTGCCCTCGCCGTCGTCCTCGAAATCCGGCACGCGGCTGGGGCCGAAGGAGGCGTACATGAACGGCTCGAAATAGGAACCGCTGGAAATGCTCACGATCAGGGGCGCGGCGCCGCCATTGTACTCCTTGAGCTTGGCGAGCACATCGTGGAACTCCTCGGTGGTGGTGGGCATCTCGCAGCCCGCGTCGCGCAGCGTGTCCTCGCGATAGTACACGCGCGCCTGGCAGGTCGTGGCGGATTCCTCGATGTAGGGCAGCTGATAGATCGCGCCGTTGGTCTCGGTGATCGCCTTGGCCAGCTCGCTGTAATCCGCAAGGCTCTGAACGAAATTGGGCATCTCGTCCAGATGCGCGTTGTAGTCGACGAACTTGCCGCCCAGAATGCCGTAGTCATTGATGGCCGCGGAATCCAGCGTGAAGTGGAAGAAGTCCGGCCAGTTGCCGGCCGCCAGGAACACGGGCATGGAATCGGATTCGACCGCCGTCCACTCGACATGGATGCCGGTGAGCTTTTCCAGCTCCTTCCAGAGAATGCGCTCGTCGCCGACGGACTCACGCTCGACCAGACCGGCCACGGTGACCGGCTCGCTCACCAGCGGGTACTCGGCCGCCAGAGCGGGCGCGCAGAACACGCCCAGCGCCAGAACCAGCGCCAGAACCAGAGACAGGGTTTTCTTCATAGCAGTTTCCCTCCAGACTGTATTATCCATCGCCGACACGCGGCGAAGAGATTCGAAAAGCATTATCCCTTGATCGAGCCGATCATCACGCCCTGCGCAAAATACTTTTGCAGGAAGGGATAGAGCACAAGCACCGGCAGCGAGGAGACGACGATGACGGAGTATTTGATCAGCTCCTTGAGCTTGAACTGCTCGGCCGCGTATTCGTCGCCGCCGCCCTCCATCATGTTCGAGCTGGCCTGCTCGAGGATGAGTATGCGGCGCAGTATGAGCTGGAGCGGCTTGTACTTTTCGTTGTTGACATAAATCATGGCGTTGAAATACGAGTTCCAGTGCCCGACGGCAAAGTAGAGCACCATAACGCCCAACAGCGCCTGCGAGAGCGGCAGCACGATCTGCACAAACGTGCGCACCGTCGAGCAGCCGTCTATGGCGGCCGCCTCCTCCAGCTCTTGGGGCAGCGCGGCGAAGAACGTGCGGCAGATGATGCAGTTGTATGTGCTGAACGCACCCAGTATCACCAGCACGGCGCGCGTGTCGTAGAGATGCAGGCTCTTGACCAGCAGAAAGCTCGGGATCATGCCGCCGGAAAAGTACATCGTGAACATGAACAGGAACATGAACAGATTGCGGCCGGGCACTTCCTTTTTGGAGAGCATATAGCCCGCGGGCACGGTCACGAACAGATTGATCGCCGTGCCGATGAGCGTATAGAAGAGGGTGTTCTTATAGCCCAGCAGTATATCCGGCTCCTGAAAGACGCGCTTGTAGCCCATGAGAGTGAACCCCTTGGGCAGCAGCACCACCTCGCCCGCGCCCACCGCCGTCGGCGAGCTGACCGAGCAGGAGAGCACATAGACCAGCGGATAGAGCACGATGAGCATGAGCAGCGTCACGATGACAAACACGACAGCGCCGAAAATCCGGTCGCCGCGCGGTTCCTTAATGGCCATATCGCTTCATCCTCCTTCCGTTTAGAACAGGCTGGTCTGGGACACCCTGCGCGATATCGCGTTCGCGCCCAGCAGCAGCACGATGTTGATGACATTGTTGAACAGGCCGACAGCCGTGGAGAAGGAGTAGCTGGTGTTCTGTATGCCGCGCTTGTAGACATAGGTCGATATGACCTCCGACACGCCGACGTTCAGGTCGTTCTGCAAAAGATAGATCTTCTCATAGCCGACCGAGGCCAGGGAGCCGACCGACATGATGAAGAGTATCGTGATCGTGGGCTGTATCGTGGGCAGGTTGATGTAGAGCACGCGCTGCAGGCGGCTCGCGCCGTCTATGCGCGCGGCCTCGTGAAGCTCGGGATCGACCGCCGAGAGCGCGGAGATATAGATCACGGCGCTCCAGCCCATGCCCTGCCACACGCCCGACCACACATACAGATGCCGAAACGCCGAGGGCAGCGCCATGTAATAGACGCGCTCCAGACCCAGCCGCTCCCGTATGGTGTTGATCACGCCCACGGAGGGCGAGAACATCGTGATGATGATGCCCACCATGACCACCATGGAGATGAAGTGCGGCGCGTAAAGGATGGTCTGCACCGCCTTTTTATAGCGCGGGAAGCGGATCTCGTTGAGCATCAGCGCCAGTATGATCGGTATGGGAAAGCCCACCGCCAGCTGATAGATCGAAATCGCGAATGTGTTCTTCATCAGCTTGATGAAATTGTAGCTGGTGAGGAAGCTCTTAAAGTGCCGCAGGCCGACCCAGCGGCTGCCCGCGATGCCCAGCGCGCCCTTGTAATCCTTAAAGGCGATCTGTATGCCGTACAGCGGGCCATAGTTGAATATCAGCACATAGATGAGCGCGGGCAGTATAAACAGATAGTATGCCCGGTACTTCATAATGCGCCTGCCCAGAGACTGGGACGCGGGTGTGCCTTTCACGATCATTCCTCCCCGATGGTTGTGCGTTTCCTTAGCCATATCATAACACTATGATGTGTCAAAACGCAACACGAAACTTTTGCATGGTCACTTTTTTGCGCAAAAAACAGGCCGATGCAAAAACCTGACGGTTAATTTGGCGCTTTTCCATTGCCTTTTCACAGAAAATATATTAAAATAGGAGAGAAAGGGGCAAGCCTGTCGGAAAGGAGCCGCGCCATGCCTTTGCTGAAGAAAATTAAAAAATTTATATCTCACAAATATTTAACGCGCATGATCGCCACCTGTCTGGTCTTTTTCATCATTCCCTGCCTGCTGGTCATGAGCCTGATGGTCGCGCGGGCGCATTCTCAGCTGCGCGAGGCCAACGAGACCTACTATTATGAAGTGACCGATTCGTTCTCGCGCGCCTTTCTCATGCAGCTGAGCAGCTTTAGGCAGTGGACATACCGCGTGAGTCTGGACAGCCGCTCCCGCAAGAACGAGGCCTCCAAGCTGGCGCTGGACAACAATGCGACCGGCTATGAGCTCTGGCAGGCCACGGAGACGCTGAGCGACTATTTCGCCTCGCTCGACCGCCCGCCCTACATATACTATCGCGCGCTGAACCGCGTCGCCTCGTCCCGCGCGGTCATGCCCATCGAGGCGATGTATGTAAACCACGTCAATCCCGCCGTCGCCGTCGGCCCTGCCGCCGCCGCGCCCGAGACGTTCCTCAAGCTGTTCGACACGCGGGAGGGCGTGCGCTGCTATTTCGAAAAGGACATACTCTACATCGCCATACCCACCTATCTGGGCGCGGCGCGCAGCGAGGCCGTGATGATCTTTCAGCTGAGCGTCACCGCGCTGAAGCCCAGCCTGTTCGCCGGCGCCGGGGCGAGCGACGCGCAGTTCCGCATATACGACGAGGCGGGACGGCTGATGTTCATGACCGGCGACCGCGCCATCGACTTTCCGATCGACATGGAGGCGCTCAGCGTCGACCAGCCGCTGCGTCATACCGCGCCGGACGGACGCGGTTACACGCTCTTTGCGCGGCACAATCTGCTCCTGCGCGGCATGACGTTCGTCTCCATCGTGCCGTTCGACCGCATCGAGAGCAGCATGTACGCCTTCTATTCGGCGATGAAGCTCTCCCTGGCGCTGGAAACACTGGTGTTCCTGCTGATGGGCATCAGCATGGTGTACGTCAACTATCTGCCCATACACCGCCTGTCCCACAGCATTGAGGGCGACGATAACGAGGACGAGCTGGCCGGCATATCGAACGCCATAAAGCGGCTCAATTCCGATCTGTCCGAACAGCGGCTTTTGCTCATGGACTGTCTGATCAACAGCCTGCTCTCCGGCGCGCCCGTGCCGCCCGATATGCTGCGCCGCGCGGGGCTGAGCGATGCGGCGCGCTATTGCGTCATGACGCTCATCGGCGAGCGGCTCGACACGCACGGCCGCACGGCGCTGGCGGCACGCGCACAGCGGGAGCTGAACGCGACGCTGCTCATCACCGACGTGCTGGGCGCGGATCACATGGTGATCATCTGCCTGATGCCGGAAAACGTCGTGGGGCCGCTGACCGCGCTGATCCGCGCCGACCTCACGCAGCGGCTGAACCGGCCGTTCGAGCTGTCTGCCGGGCCGGTCGTGGAATCGATCGACGACATCCGTCTCTCCTATGCCGCCTCGCTCGAGCCGTTCGCGCCGAAGAAGGCCGCGCCGGGCGAGCCGCGCGTGATCGATCAGCTCAAGGGCGACGTGCTCGAGTATCTGCAAAGCGCCTATGCCGACAGCGAGCTGAATCAGGTCAAGGTGGCCGACCGCTTCGGCATATCGACCTACTCGCTCAGCCGGCTGTTCAAGAACCACGTCGGCGTGGGCTTTTCGGAATACGTCACCGCCAAGCGTCTCGAGGCCGCGCGCGAGCTGCTGCTGACCACCGACGAGAGCGTCGCGCAGATCGCCGCCAGAGTCGGCATACCCAACGCCAACTACTTTTCTCGCCTGTTCAAGGCCAACGTGGGGCTGACGCCGGTCAAGTTCCGTCAGGAGGCCGGTCTGGACGGCGCGCCGAACGCAGACGACGCGTAAAACTCATAAAACGCGGCGCGGGATTCGTTTCCGCGCCGTTTTTCTGTGCGCTTTATAATTGGAAGCGCGGCTTGAGGGTGAACGGCGCGAAATTTGGGGGTTCAGCCGCGCAGTGGGCGACGCGTGCAGATTTTCCACAGGCGCGCATGAGAGAATGACTCCGACGCTTTGCAACTACGCTCTCGGGAATTTTTGCGGCGGGCGGCAGGAGATGCGCGCATCCCGTCGAATCTATAAACGTTTTCATATCGATTTTTTCGGAGGGAATTATGGCCATACTGGGCATTGATCTGGGCACGACCACGCTGTCCGCCGTCGTGCTGGATGAAAAAACGCGCGCCGTGATACACAGCGAGACACACAAGGGGCCTGGCTTCATCGCCGCAAACGAGAACTGGGCGCGCCTTCAGGACGCGGACGCGCTGGCCGCGCTGGGAATCGCCGTCTATGAGCGGCTGTCGCGGGAATATCCCCTCAGCGCCGTGGCGCTCACCGGCCAGATGCACGGCGTTGTGCCGGTGGACGAAAACGGGCTGGCCGTCGGGCCGCTCTACACATGGCAGGACGGCCGCGGCGCACTCATTGAAAACGGCGAATCGGTCTGCGATGTTCTGTCGCGCGAGACGGGGCTGAGCGTCGCATCCGGCTACGGAGTGGCCACGCACGTCTACAATCTGCGCCGCAATCTGGCCGATCCGCGCACGCGCGCGCTGACCACCGCCGCGGGCTATCTGGGGATGCGCCTGACGGGGCGTAAGAAGCCGCTCCTGCACGCCAGCGACGCGGCGAGTCTCGGCGGCTACGACGTGCGGGCGCGCGCCTTTCATGAAGCCGCCGTGCGCCTGAGCCATAACGCGCTGCCCGAGAGCACCGATCAGGCGGTGTGGCTGGGCAAAACGCGCGATGATGTGCCCGTAGCCATTGCAATCGGCGACAATCAGGCCAGCTTTCTCGGCGCGTCGGACGATCCCGCGCGGACGCTGCTGGTCAACGTCGGCACGGGCAGTCAGGTATCACTGTGCGCCGAAAAGTGCGTCCTGAGCGACGCGTTCGACACGCGGCCCTTCATCGGCGGAAAGTATCTGCTGGTCTCCTCGCCCCTGTGCGGCGGCCGGAGCTACGCGCTGCTCGAGCGCTTTCTGCGTTCCTGCGCGGCGCTGGCCGGCTGCGATGAGAGCAAATCGCTCTACGGCGCGATGAACGCCCTCGCCATGGCCGAGCAGAGCGACCCGCTCACTGTGGACACGCGCTTCTGCGGCACGCGGCGCGATCCGGCGCTGCGCGCGTCGATCACGAACCTGGGCGAGGACAACTTCGACGCGGCGCATCTCATCCGCGGCGTGCTGACCGGCATGGCGCGCGAGCTGTGCGACGGCTATGCCGCCATGAGAGCAGCGCTGCCGGTGCGTTCTGATCTCGTGCTGACCGCCTCGGGCAACGGCGCAAAGCGCAATCCGGCGCTGCAATCGATCCTCGCGCAGACGTTCGGCCGCCCTCTGACGCTCTCCCCCTACGACGAGGAGGCCGCCCGCGGCGCGGCGATCTTCGCGCTGGGGATGCTGGAGGAGGGGCGCTGAGTTTCGCGCGATGTGCGTCGGGCTTCAGCTCAGACGCGGACTGTACGCCGGTTGTTCGGCGATTGCGGCAGCTTGATTGCGCTGCCCACACGGCGCGGCTCGACGGACGACGTTTGCTTTCTCTGACCTTCCCGCGACGGACGCGATAAACTTCCCCCCACCCGTTTCTCATGCACTTTTGCGATACAAAGGAGTGTTTTTTCTATGCTGCTCAAATGGAACGATCCCGCCGTGCGGCTGACCGGCCGCTGGAGCCGTAACAACCCCGACTGCGCCACGGCGACCGCCAACGGCTCGTATTTCGAGTTCGCCTTTAAGGGGCGCGTGGCCGTGATGCACTTTGACGTGACGCTCAACGCCGCGCCCTATCCGCATCTGTACGTCGAAATCGACGGCGAGAGCCGCGTGGAAGCGCCGCTCGATCAGTATCTGCGCGTGTTCGCGAAGGACGCGGACGCCAATCACGTCGCGCGCGTCATTTTGAAGGGCTCGGTCGAGATGCAGCCGCGCTGGTTCCAGCCGCTGGTCGGGCGGACGGCGCTTGTCGGCATCGAGGTTGAGGAGCGCGGCGTGCTGCCCGCGGACGACCGTAAGATCGTCGAGTTTGTGGGCGATTCCATCACCGAGGGCGTGCTGATCGACGCGAACTATGCCGAAAAGCCCGCCTACACCTGGGATCAGCACAACCGCGTCTATCAGGACGACGTGACCGCGACCTACGGCTGGCTGACCGCCGAGGCGCTGAATCTGCGCCCGATCATGATGGGCTACGGCGCTGTGGGCGCGACGCGCGGCGGCTGCGGCGGCGTGGTGAAGGCGGCCTCGGCCTATCCGTTCGTCTACGACGGCGTGCCCTATGCCGGCGAAGAGCCCGATTACGTCGTCATCAATCACGGCGCGAACGATCGCGGCGCGGGCGCGGAGAAATACCTCGCCGGATACGAGGCGCTGCTGGACGTGATCGCCGAGAAGCATCCCCGCGCCGTGCTGGCGGCGCTCAGTCCGTTCTGCGGCGCGTATGCCGCCGAGCTGGAGGCGCTGTGCAGGGCGTACTCCGAAGAGCACGGCCGCACGGTGCATTTCATAAACGGCGGCGTGTGGATTCCCGCCGAGCCGCTGCATCCCCTGCGCGGCGGGCATAAGATCGTCGCGGAGCACCTCATCCCCGCGCTGAAGGCGATCATCGACGAAGAGAAATGACATAGAACGCCCCGCCGTCCTCACGTTCGAGGGCGGCGGGGCGCTGTTTTGCGCGCTTATCCGAGCAGCGCGCGGAAGTTCTTCACGCGGTGGAACGTCTGATAGTTGCTGTCGTGGAAGCTGTGCGCGCCGTTCATCGCCGTGCGGCAGACGTATATCAGATCGTCGCCCTCGATGAAATAGTCGACGTACTGGAAGCCGATGAAGCGCGGATCCTCGTCGCGCCTGTCGATCAGATCGGCCGCGACGCGCCAGTTCTCCAGATCGTCCGAGACCATCAGCGAGAGCAGATTGCGGTTGCCCGCGCAGTGCTCGTCCAGTATGCGCGTGAGCAGGCAGACGTACTTGCCGGTCACATCGTCGCGGCGGATGGTGAATTTCGAGTGGTTGCCGGGCAGACGGATGGCGTGATCGTAGGCCAGCGGCGCGTCGGGATCGTCGGTATTGACGCGGTAGGCCAGCGCCAGCCCGTAATTGGGCGTGCAGCGGCTCATGTCGTAGCGCATGATGTTGTAGAGATTTCCGTCCGGCGCGACGGCCAGCGTGCCCTCGATGTTGCCGGTGCTCGGCCCCTCGCCCACGCCCGGCCAGCTGGGATCGTACCTGAGCGGCGGCGTGAAGTGCCACGAAGCCGGATCGAGCAGATCGGCGCTTACGTCGGCGCTCATGACCATGGGCGCGTGATAGCCGCGGCCCCACGAGCCCCACTCGAGCGTGCCGTAGAGACGGCCTTTATAGTAAATCGGCGGCTGAGGATTTTTGTGGACGCCGGCTTCGCCGTTTTTGCCGTTCGAGCCGCGCAGCAGCGTCACCGGCGCGCTGAACGTGCGGCCGCCGTCGGTGCTCTTGCCGATCAGCAGATCGCCGTACTCGGTCGAGCAGGAGAGCATATACAATTCGCCCTTATGGATGAACATCTTGCCCCAGAAGCAGGGATACAGCTCGCTGACATAGTGCCAGCTCGCGCCGTCGTCGTCCGAGCGGAATATCAGCGTCAAATTCTGCGGCAGATTGCCCGAGAACAGATCCATCGCCGTGAGCAGATAGCCGTCCGGATGGCGCACCATCGAGGGCGAGCACAGATAATGGCCGGAGAAGGCGTACGCGTCGTCGCGCGGATGCAGATAGTTGACCACCGTGCCGACCGCGTCCCCCGTGCGGAACAGCCGGACGCGGCTCTTCTTTTCGCCGGCGCAGACATACAGCTCGTAATCGGTCTCGGGCTTCAGGCCGTCGATCGTGACCTCGGGCACGGCGACCGTCGCGGCGCGCTTAAACGCACCCCGCCCCTCGATGCGCAGCATCACGTCGTAGCTCACGCCCGCGTCGCCCAGCCACTCGCAGTGGATGCTCGTTTTGCCCGGCGCAAGGCGGCAGAGATAGATGTCGCCGGTCTCGAAGAAAAACGGCTTATAGGGCGCATAGCTCCATGTTGTGCATCCGATCATGTCAAAATACCCTCCATTCAAAGCAGGCTCCGCCGGAAAACGCAGCGAAGCCTGTCTTTTTTTCACTTTTTATGCAGCTTTTTGCTCAGCTGGGTGATCTTGGAGAAGTCCAGCTTGTTCTCCGTATGGCTCATCAGCCGCCTGATGTTCGCGCGGTGGCTGAACACGGCCAGCGCGCCCACGATGATCGAGAACACCACATAGCCCACATTGCCGTGATGGAATATGATGACGAGCAGCGGATAGAGCACGGCGGTGCAGAGCGATGCGACCGACATATAGCGCGTCGCCACGAGGATGACCACCTGAATGAGGAAGAGCGCCAGCGCCAGCAGCGGCTCCGTGGCCAGTATGATGCCCAGCGACGAAGCCATGCCCTTGCCGCCCTTAAAGCCGAAGCACACCGGCCAGTTGTGACCCAGCAGCACCGCCACGCCGGCGATATATTTGCCCGTCTCGCCCAGCAGCGCGCCGCCGATGGCCACGGCGATCACGGCCTTGAGCACATCGCCCAGCAGCGTCAGCACGGAGGGGAACCAGCCCAGCGTGCGCATGACGTTGGTCGTGCCGGCGTTGCCGCTGCCGGTCTTGCGGATGTCGATGTGGCCGACCGCCTTGCCGACGAGCAGCCCTGTCGAGATATTGCCCAGAAAATACGCGATCACTGCGATCAGAATACCCTTAACGATTGCCATTGCCTTATCCCTCCTTCAGGGAAATCACTCCTGCTTGTCCGTACCCCGCTCGCGCATGATGAAGCGCAGCGGCGTGCCTTCAAAGCCGAACGCCTTGCGGAACTGATTTTCCAGATAGCGCTCATACGAGAAGTGCATGAGCTTCTGGTCGTTGATAAAGAACACGAACGTCGGCGGCTTGATCTGCTGCTGCGTAACGTAGTAGATCTTGAGCCGGCGGCCGCTGGTCGAGGGCGGCTGGAGCGCGGCCTGCGCGTCGGTGAGTATGTCGTTGAGCAGGCCGGTGGTAATGCGGCGCGTGGCCTGCGCGTGGGCGTTGCGCACCGCGTCGATCACGCGATTCACGCGCTGGCCGGTGAGCGCGGAGATGAACAGTATCGGCGCGTAGGCCATGAATTTAAGCCCCTCGCGGATCTTCTTGACCTGCTCCTCCATGGTGCCGGTTTCCTTTTCAATCGCGTCCCATTTATTGACGATGATGACGGCGGCCTTGCCCTGCTCGTCGATATAGCCCGCGATTTTGCTGTCCTGCTCGGTCACGCCCTGCTGCGCGTCGATGAGCAGCAGCGCCACGTCGCAGCGATCAATGGCGGCCAGCGACCGCACGATGGAATAGCGTTCGAGCGACTGATATTCGATCGACTTGCGCTTGCGGATGCCGGCGGTATCGATGAGGATATACTCCTCGCCGATTTCGTCGGTGAAGCGGGTGTCGATCGCGTCGCGCGTCGTGCCGGCGATGTCGCTGACCATGACGCGCTCCTCGCCCAGCATGCGGTTGACCAGCGAGCTTTTGCCCACGTTGGGGCGGCCGACCACGGCGATCTGCACCGGCGCGTCGGGGTCCTCCTCTTCGTCCGGCTCGGGGAAGTGCCTGCACAGCTCCTCGAGCAGATCGCCGAAGTTGAGCATATTGACGCTGGAAATGCCGATCGGGTCGCCCAGACCGAGCTGATAGAAATCGTAGATTTCGCTCTCCATGCCCACGTTGTCGATCTTATTGACCACCAGCATGACCGGCTTTCCGGCGCGGCGGAGCATATCGGCGACGGTTTCGTCGTCGGCGGTGAGTCCCTGCCGTCCGTCGACGAAGAACAGGATCACGTCGCAGGTCTCGATGGCGATTTCTGCCTGCCGCCGCATCTGCTGGAGCAGCGGATCGTCGCTTGTGGGGTCGATGCCGCCGGTATCGATCATTGTAAAGCGGTAGTTCTGCCATTCGCAGTCGGCGTACACGCGGTCGCGCGTCACGCCCGGCGTGTCCTCGACGATGGCGACGCGCCGTCCCGCCATTTTATTGAAGAACGTCGATTTGCCGACGTTCGGCCGTCCCACGATGGCCACGAGCGGTTTTGCCATATGTCCTGCACCTCCTCGGAGCGCGTTTGCTCCGATTCCTTTCTTTTTTATAGATGAGTTATTGTGTACGCGCGGGGGTTTTAGGTTCCGCGCGGGGATTTCGATTCTGAGTCTGTGTCGGCTGTGCCGGTTCCATTGGGGAATTATGTTATTCCGCGCTGACGCGGCGATGCGCCGGTTCATTTCGCAGGATCGTGAATTGTGCGCCGGCGCGGCGTTTGTGCCGGCCGGTTATAGTTCCGGCAGAAGCGTCTGTGCGCGCGGGAGAACGGTTGGGGCAATTCGGAATGCGGAATGCGCAATTCGGAATTTGGGGAACGAGCTTATCCGGCGATGCGGTTCTATCGCGGTGTTTCGCGTTTGGTTCACGCCTGTCATGCGGTTCTGCTGGAATGTCTTGCGTTCGGTTCACGCCTGCCGTGCGGTTCTGTTGGGATGTTTGGCGTTCGGTTCACGCCTGCCGTGCGGTTCTGTTGGGATGTCTTGCGTTCGGTTCACGCCTGCCGTGCGGTTCTGTTGGGATGTCTGGCGTTCGGTTCACGCCTGTCTCTTTTCCTTTGTCAGGAAAAGAGAGACGGCTTGCGGTATCTTGCGTTCCTATTCCGCCGGGTCGGGATCGCCTTTAGAGCGTTCTCGAATTGCCGTGCGGTTATCGGGCTTTGTGGGTTCACTTCGGGTTTGTCCGTTTCTTTGTGGCGATCCCGACGGGGTTACCGGGGACGCGGAGGACGAGAGACGGGGTTACGAAGGAACGAGGCTGGCGGCGCGGCCTTTGTGCGCCTTTGCGCGGGCGCATTGGCTTTGCAGTGTTTTCCGCGGGGAGTTCGTTGGGGGCTGCGCGCCCCCAAACCTGCGCCAAAGAGCCATTGGCTCTCTGGACTCTCTTCATTTGATTCGCGGCGTGAGTGCGCTTCACGCGGGGAGGGCTTGTACGCATTACGCGGCCATTAGAGCTGATCCCTCGGCGCGTCCATGTCGACATTCATGATCGCGCGCAGCAGCTCGTCGCCGCGCCGCCCCACCTTGATCAGCGGCTTGCCGATGGCCGCCTGCACCTCGTCAAGCGTCCTGTCGTCCAGAAACACATCCTCGTCGTCGCGCAGCATACACTCCGTAATCAGCACGCGGTCGGCGCTCAAATCCTTCGTCGCGCGGATGATGTCCCCGCCGGTCAGCAGCCCCGCGACCGTCACCTCCGGCCCGAAAAAGCCGTTTTCGATCGCCAGCACCTTCACAGTCACGTTCGGCACGGGATGCGCGCGCATCAGCTCCCGCATGAACGGCGCGGCCGACGTGCCCGTGGCGATCAGCACGGACGCAGGCTGCGCGCGCGTGAGTTCTATCTCCTCATACGCCTCGTCGAACTCTGTTTGCAAGAGCCGCATCATGCCGATGCCGTTCTCGATCTGCGAATAGTCCTCATAGAACGAATCAGGCGGCAGCGGAATGTCCGCGGCCAGATAGAACTCGTCCGAGGGCAGCACGAACGGCGTGTCGAACTCCCTCATGAACTTCTTCTGATATTTCTGCGCCATGTCCATCACGGCGCGCGCCTCGTCGCGGCTGTATTTGTGCAGCGGGAACAGCCCCTCGCGGTGTCCCGTCAGCCCGACCGGCACGATCGCCATGGACTGGCACATCGGCCAGAGCGCCGAGAGATCGTTGATCATGCGCTCCAGCTCCGCGCCGTCGTTCAGCCCCGGGCAGAGCACCGCCTGCGTGTGGAACGATATGCCGCCCTCCGCCAGCCTGTGCAGCTGCTTCATGATCTTGGCGGCCAGCGGCTGATCCAGGAGGCGCGCGCGCAGCTCGGGATTGGTGGTGTGGACGGAGATATACAGCGGCGAAGCGTGCCGCGCGATGATGCGCTCCAGCTCCCTGTCGCTCACGTTGGTCATCGTGACGAAGTTGCCCATCATCAGCGACAGCCGCCAGTCGTCGTCCTTGACGCGCAGCGACGGCCGCACATGATCGGGCAGCTGATCGACGAAGCAGAACGCGCAGCGATTGACGCACTCGCGCACCTTTGTCAGCAGCTGAGAATCGAACGTCAGCCCCAGCGGCTCCCATTCGTCCTTTTCGAGCGAATATTCGATCTCCTCGCCGTCTCGCTCGGTGACGAGATCGATCTCCTCCTCGCTGCAAAAGGCCTGATAGTCGATCCAGTCGATGATTTTTTTCCCGTTGATGGTCACAAGGCTGTCGCCGGGGCGAATCCCCAGCTGATCGGCGATGCTGCCCGCCTCAACGGCGATGATCTTATGCGGCATGGCGCGTCCTTTCCGATTGATTGATGGTCTTTGATCGTCTGCTCGCGCATTTAAGCGTGAAACGAGGATAATGCGCGCGAGGTTTTCCTCTCGCCGAAGCTCCTCGAATGGAGAAGGCGCAGGAACCGTTCGGCGGCGCGGCGCTGTTCGCCCGAGCCTGCTTCAGGGCGAACAGCTCAGGGACAGCTTCAGCGCTCTGTCCATTCGGACTTCCCGCGTGACGGTCTGCCCATGCGCCGACGGTTCCGCCGCGCATATGCTGAGCCGCCCCTCCGGCGCGGAAACAGCCGCCCTGAAACCGAGAGCTGGGGCTTTATGCTAGAGTTTTACATCTAATATTATGCCCCACAAAGCGTTTTTCGTCAAGTTATTCTCGTGCAAAACGCGGCGCGCATTGCGGCACAAATTCGGCATTTTGGGCAAATCAAAGCGGGAGAGAGCGCTCGCCCTCCCCCGCTGCTGCAATGCGATGCGGCTTACTTGCCCAGCATGGCCGCGCCGATGATGCCGGCGTCGTTGCCCAGCGTCGCCAGCTCGACGCGCGCGTAGGGCATGGTCTTGTAGAACACCAGCTTGGCGAGCTTCTCGCGCACCGGCTTGATCAGGAACTCGCCCGCCGCGGACACGCCGCCGCCGATGGCGATGATCTCCGGATCGACGAAGTTGATGATGTTCACGATGCCCACCGCCAGATAGTAGGTGTAGCGGTCGAACACCTCCATGGCCGCCTTGTCGCCCGCCTTGGCCGCGTCCACGACCGTCTTGGCGGAGATCGACTTGGCCTCGTTCAGCACGGATTCGGGGTGCGCCTTGGCGGCCTCGGTGCCCATGCGGATGAGCGCGGTGGCGCTGGCATAGCGCTCCCAGCAGCCCTTGTTGCCGCAGGTGCATTCCTCGCCGTCGATGACCACGATCATGTGGCCCAGCTCGCTGCCCACGCCGTGCGCGCCGGAATAGACCTTGCCGTCGATGACCACGCCGCCGCCCACGCCGGTGCCCAGCGTCAGGAACACGCTGCTCTTCGCGCCGGCAGACACGCCCGCCACGTTCTCGGCCAGCGTCGCCACGGTCGCGTCGTTGTCGACGTAGATGGGCTTATGCACGTCCTTCTGCATCAGCTCGATCAGCGGCACGTTGTGCCAGCCCAGATTGGTGCAGAACGGCACGATGCCGGTGCGCGGATCGAGTATGCCGGGGATGCCGATGCCGACCGACTTCACCTCGTCCATTGAAACGCCGGACTTTTCGATCGCCTTGAGCGCCAGCTTGGCCATGTCCGCCACGACGGCCTCATGGCCGCGCTCGACCCTGGTCGGGCAGTCCACCTTGGCGATGATATGGCCGTTCTCGTCCACAACGCCGGCCTTCAGGTTGGTTCCGCCCACGTCAATGCCCACATAGTACATAAAAAACATCCTCCCCTATTGCTCATGTGCTTTTGTCACACAGGATACCCTTCATTCGCCGTCCCCGCCGCCGATCTTCTCGGCGCGCGCGGCGGTCTTTTCCAAGCGCGCGAACATGCGCTTTTCCAGCTCCTCGACCGCGTTGTAGCCCTGCTGCTTGAGCATGAGATTGCGCGCGGCCACCTCGAGCACCACGGCCACGTTCCGGCCGGGGCGTATGGGCAGCAGGATCATGGGCACGGAAACGTCCAGTATTTCCTGCGTCTTTTCGTCCGTGCCCACGCGGTCGTATTCCTTGCCCTCTACCCAATGCTCCAGATGGACGATGAGATCGATCGAGCGCGTGCGCATGACCGAGCCGATGCCGAACATCGTCGCCACGTCGATGATGCCGATGCCGCGGATCTCCATCAGGTGGCGGATCATCTCCGGCGCTTCGCCCACGAGCCGGTTGTCGCTCACGCGGCGGATGTCCACCACGTCGTCGGCCACCAGCCTGTGCCCGCGCTTGACCAGCTCCAGCGCGGCCTCGCTCTTGCCCACGCCGCTCTCGCCGGTGAGCAGCACGCCCACGCCGTAGACCTCCACCAGCACGCCGTGCATGGTCGTGCGCGGCGCGAGGTGATTGTTGAGGAAATAGATGATGTCGATCATCAGCCGCGTCGTGCTTTCGCCGGTGCGGTAGACCGGAATCTTGCGCGCGCGGGCCAGCTCGATCAGATCGTCCAGCCCGCCCAGTCCGCGGCAGATGATGATGCAGGGCAGATCGTAGCTTACGAACTTTTCAAGCCGCTCCCGCCGCGTCGCCGCGTCAAGCGAGCCTAAATAACTCGTCTCGACCAGGCCGATGATCTGCGGCCTCTCGTCGGCAAAGTGATCCCAGAAGCCGGCGAGCTGTATGCCCGGCCGGTTGATGTCGCTGGCCTCGATGGGCAGAAAGCCCGTCTGCGAGGGCACCAGCTCGGTCAGCTTGAGCGCCTTGACCATGGCGGCGGCGTCAACCATGCGCTATCCTTCCTTTCCGAGACGACCCGCGCGGATCAGCCCCTCGACCGTCTGCGCCACGCCGTCCTCCGCGTTGGAGGGCACGATCACATCGGCGGCCTCCAGCATGGCCGGTGCTCCGTTGGCCATGACGAAGCCCGTGCCCGCCCACTTAATCATATCCAGATCGTTCAGCCCGTCGCCGAACGCGGCCGTGTCCGCCTGCGCGACGCCGAGCAGCTCGCTCAGCCGTGCCAGCGCCGCCGCCTTGCCCGCCGCCGGATTGACAAATTCGATAAAGCGCGGCTGGGACGTGGCCACGCGCACGCGCCCTTCAAAGCGCGCCTTCAGCGCGGGCAGCAGCTCCGCAATGCGCGCCGGCGTATCGATGGCCAGCATTTTCGGCGTTTCAAAATCAAGGCATTCGGAAAGCGGCCTGCCCGTGACCTCCAGCCGCCCCGTGCCCTTCAGAAAATCGAGATAATCCTGCGCGAACTGTCCATGCTCCGCGCAGACGAACGCCTCGCCGCGATAGGCCTGAATATGCAGACCCATCTCCTCGCAGGCGCGGGCGATTTCGCGCGCCATTTCCGGCGAAAGCGGCGTGGACGAAAGCGGCGCTTCCGTGCGGGAATCGACCGTCAGCGCGCCGTTATAGCAGATCAGCGGCGCGTCGATCCCCAATTCCTTCACGAAGGGCCGAAGCGCGCAGGGCATCCGGCCTGATGAAAGCGTCACGACCGCGCCGTGCGCGCGCGCGTCCTTCAGGGCGCTGATCGTGCGCGCGGTGAGCCTGCCCTCGGGATTGAGCAGCGTGCCGTCCATATCGAGGGCGATCAGTTTGATGGGCAAGTCAAAAACCTCATTTCAATGTCAAGCGCTTCCGCGTCGGGCGCGGTTACTACTATTATAATACACAATCTCCCCCGCGGCAAGGGGCGAACGCGCAATTTGCATGAAAAATGAGCGGGCGCACATTGACATTTGTTTTGCGTTATGATACTATGTTTGGGAAGTATTTTTAGCATCAAGGAGGAACACAGCCATGCTGAACTGCGATATTACGTCCTACGGCGCGACAGGCGACGGAAAGACGCTGAACACGGCGGCCATACAGGCGGCGATCGACGACTGCGCCAGATGCGGCGGGGGGCGCGTCACCGTGCCGGACGGCGCGTTCGTCACCGGCTCGATCGAAATGAGGAGCAATATCGAGCTGCACATAGAGGCCGGCGGCATACTGTACGGCTCGGGCGACTGCAAGGATTATCCCGAGCGGCAGAACCTTCGCCATGTGGACGCGGCGTTCCTGCCCCGGCGGCGCAGCGCCAGCCTGATATTCGCCGAGGAATGCGAGAACATCGCGCTGACGGGTCCTGGGCGCATAGACGGGCAGGGCGATCTCTTCGTCCGGCCGGTTGAAAACAGCTGGATGCCCTATAAGCAGCTCGATCTGCCCACGCCGCCGCGGGTGGTGTTCTTCGCAGGATGCGCGAATGTGCGCGTCGACGGCCTGACGCTGCAAAACTCGCCGGGCGGCTGGGCGTTCTGGGTGCACGACTGCGATGAGGTGTCCTTCGACCGCGTGAACATCCGCGCGAAGGTGGAATATCCCAATAACGACGGGATTCACATCAACTGCAGCCGGAACGTAACGGTCTCAAACTGCAACATCACCTGCGGCGACGACTGCATCATCGTACGCGCCAACACATCCTCCCTGCGCGAAAAGAAGGCCTGCGACGGCGTGACGGTGACCAACTGCAATCTGACCACATGGTGCAACGCCATACGCGTCGGCTGGCTGAACGACGGCGCAATCCGCAACTGCGTGTTCTCGAATCTGGTCATCCGCCGCTCGGGCACGGGTATCGGGCTGTCTCTGCCCGACCGCAGCGCCGAGCCGCCCGAATCGGACGACACGCTGATCGAGAACCTGACCTTCTCGAACATCGTCATGGACGAAATGGCGCACTATCCGATATTCATCGAGATACACGCCGCCGAGACGACGCGCTGCCGCGCCGTGCGCAATCTGCTGTTTTCCGGTATACAGGCTCGCGCCCACCGCGCGCCGTTCATCAGCGGACGGGCCGACTGCCCGATCCAGAACATCACGTTTGCGGATTGTCGGTTTGAAAAGTATCCCGCCGCGCGCGAGAACGAGCGCATCCGCTGGGG
The DNA here is from genome assembly GCA_934631025.1 of uncultured Clostridia bacterium. Lineage (GTDB taxonomy): Bacteria > Bacillota > Clostridia > Christensenellales > Aristaeellaceae > Firm-10. The sequence continues at coordinate 14,954 of CAKTXR010000008.1, read as the reverse complement.
CGCGGCGCGCTATGAGCCCGTGCCCTATCAGACCGTGGTCCTGCGCAACGTCGAAAACCTCGTCATGAACAACACGACGTTCTCTCTGCCGGAATGACATAAAAAACGCATCCCTCTCCCGATGAGGAATGCGTTTTTCGTTTACAGCGCGAGCTTCTTTCCGTCCAGCGCGGCCTCGACCAGCGCGCCGCCCTCATAGCGCAGCTTGAGCGAGAAGAACGGGTGCGGCGAAGCGATCAGCCGCAGGAATATGCGGTCGCCCGCCCACATGGGCAGCGCATAGAGCGCGTCCTTGTCGATCCACTCGAGCGCGCCCTCGTCGCAGTCGATGAGCTTGCCCGCAAAGCCGGTCGCGGTGAACAGGTGCATATACTCGGCCGCGTGGTCGTCGCTCACGAATGTGACGATCCCGCGGAAGGCGTAATCGGTGAGCGTGAGGCCGGTTTCCTCCTTCACCTCGCGCAGCAGGCAGTCCTCCGGACTTTCGCCCTTTTCGAAGTGTCCGCCCACGCCGATCCACTTGTCGCGGTTTTCGTCGCCCGCCTTTTTGACGCGGTGCAGCATGAGATAGCGGTTTTCGCGCTCGATATAGCACAGCGTGGTCAATTTCGGCGCGTCAGTCATCGTCTCTGTCCTCCCGCAGACGCAGATCGGGCGCTTTGTCGAGCCGCCCTTTCACGGCGATCAGCATCTTGATGGGCACGCCCTGCCGGCTGAAGAGCGCCTCATGCTCGCTGACGTAGTTGGGCTGAAAGCCGGACGCGTGCAGATCGAACGTGATATAGCGCATTGTAAAGCCGCACATCCTGAAATACTCTATGGAATCATAGAACAGATCGTCGTCGTCGGTCTTGAACCAGATTTCGCCGCCGTCGATCAAAAACGCCCTGTACTGCATGAGCTGGCGCGGGTGCGTGAGCCGGCGCTTTTTATGCTTTTCGCGCTCCGCCCACGGATTGCAGAAGCTGATGATGATCTTCTCGACGCGATCCTCCGGAGCGAACGTCTGATGAATGAAGAGTATGTTCTTGCTGGCGATGCGGATATTGTCCACGCTCTCCGCGCCGTAGGCCGCCGAGATATTGCGGCGCGCCGAGCCGAGCACATCGCTGATGAGGTCGATCGCGACGAAGTTGGTGTCCCGTTCCGCGTGCGCCATGGCGGCGGTGGACACGCCCTTGCCGCAGCCCAGCTCGACATGCAGCGGCTGCGCCTTGGGAAAGAGCGTGCGCCACTGTCCCCTGTATCGGTCGCAGTCGGCGATGAAATACGGGCAGGCGTCCAGCTCCGGCTGCGCCCATTTTTTCTTGCGCATTCGCATGGCGTGAAGGCTCCTTTTCGATCGAGGGGGGATATGAGGGGGATGGTGGACGTTGTTCCGCGCTAACGCGGCGATGCGTTAGCTGTTTTCGTGGGATAGTGAATTGCGGGCCGGCGCGGCGTTTGGGCCTTGCCGGTTTTAGCTCCGGCACAGGCGTGGGTGCGCGCGGGGGTCTGGCGGCGGGGGGATGGGATTCTGTTGGGATGTCTGGCGTTCGGTTCGCGCCTGCCTTGCGTTTCTGTTGGAATGCTTTGCGTTCGGTTCACGCCTGCTGTTTGACGCACAGCGCCAAACAGGACGGCTTGCGCAATGTTGCGTTCCTGTTCCGCCGTGGCCGCACCGCCGATTTGTACGTTCTCAAGCGTTTATACGGTCATCCGACATGGCGCGTTCACTTCTGGGCTGTACGCTTCTTGACGGCGGCGCGGGGTACGGGAGAACGGGAGCGGCGGCACGGCGTGAGTGCGTTTTTGCGTGAGCCTATCGGCTTTGATATGTTTTCCGCGGGGGGACGCTGGGGCTGCGCGCCCCAGACTGCGCCAAAGAGTCTTCGACTCTCTGGACTCTCTTCACGCTGCGGCGGGGCTGCGTTGGCGCAAATTCGCTGCGCCGTCACCCGGGCACACGGGTAGACCCGCCCGGCTCTGATAAGTGGCCGCGGGCACTGCCGCCTTAGAACGTATCCGCAGTCGAGATATAGAACGGCAGCGGCAGCCAGTTCTTATACCGCAGATCGGGCAGCACGGTCTGCTCCACGCCGAAGAACAGCCGCTGCGCTTCCAGATGCTCCAGCTCGGTCGGGTTCTCGCCGCCCTCTGTCACCGCCGGCACGCCGTCCTTCACGCGGATGGTCACCGTCTGATTGTCCACGCGGACGCACGCCTCGCCGTCCTCCAGCGTCGTATAGCCCGCCTTGAGCAGGAAGAACGCCTCGAGCACATTCTTCCAGTTCAGCACGTTGATCAGCTCCACCGGCTTCACCGACACGCCCTCGCACAGCCGCGCCAGAAAATGCACGCGCTCCGTGCAGAAGGGCGGCACGAACAGCGACAGCGACTCGCGCCCGGGATTCTGATCAAACAGCGCCTTTATGACCAGCGGCAGCAGGCTCTCCTCCTCGAGCACCAGCTCGCGGCCGTCGCCCATCATGTAGCCCGCCATGCGGCCGTCCACGCGAATCAGCTTGCAGCTCGACTTCCAGCTGTGCATGATCGCGAGAAACTCGCCGCGCGGCCGCTCGCCGTGCAAAAGCTGCGTCTGGGAAAGGCGGCAGGCGTAGTCGACCTCCTCCGGCCTTTCCTCGGTCAGCTCGCTGAAGGTCACGCCCGACGCGTCCACGTTCTTCAGCGCGTGGCGCACATTGGTGGCGCTGACCGAGCAGCTGAGCGCCATGCCGGCCTGCTCGAAGCCGAAATAGTTGTAGCGCTGGCGCTGGCCGCCCAAAAAGAGCATATCGTAATTCTTCGCCCTGGAATCGGCGATCATCAGCGACATGAGCACCTTCATGTGCCCCTCGCCGCGCGAATAGGGATGCACCGACACCGTGCCGACGCTGCCGTAATGCAGCGTCTTGTCCAGCACATGCATGGTCAGCGGCTTGCAGGCGATCATGCCGCGAATTTTGCCGTTCTGCTTGGCGAGGAAATGCCACTGCTCGATGCCCTCCACGCCGTCGGCATAGACCTTGGGCAGCAGCTTTTTGAAATCATGCGGGACGTGCGCCTGTGAAAAGACATAGTTGGCAAAGTCGATGATGTCGTCGCGGTCGGCCGGTGTTCCCAGCACATATTGCGTGTCAAGCATGGGGAAGTCCTCCTTATGTTGTCGTTCGTGTGATATAGATGCGCCCTCAGCGCGCCAGATGCGCTTCCTCGACCACCAGCGGTCTGGTCTGACTGACCGAAACGCCCTCGCTGACCTGCTGCACGGTGATCTCGTCGCCCACGCGCGCGCCGGCCACGGCCAGCAGCTCCTTGGGCGAAACGAACTCCGTATAGCAGGACGCGCCGTTCAGGCAGACGCTGCTGCTCTTTGTGAAGTTTTCTCCGTACACGCTCAGCAGCTTGTCGCCGCAGCGCGCGCCGGTGATTCTGATCTCCCTCAGCCCCATTTTGAGGTCTGTGGGCTGATAGGGGAAATTGCCCTTATAGACCGACTGATCGCCATAGAGCATATCGTACTCCAGCATTTTCAGCGCGTCCTCGTAATTGCTGCTCTCGCTGAAGTGCTGATGCAGCCGCGTGATCAGCCCGTCGTCAAAGCCCGCGATGTCCATCACATAGGCCGACAGCTGCCAGGCGTTGAGATCGCGGTCGGGCACGTCGACGTCGAAATTGCTCCAGATGACGTACTCGCTTTCAAAGATGCTGCCGGTGTCCAGCATATCGTCCGTGATGGCGAAGTTGGGCAGATGGTCGCCGTAGAACACGGCGATGGTCGGCTCGCTGAGCTGAGAGAGCGCGCCGACCAGCTCGCCCACGAACGCGTCGGTCTCCCTGATCTGGCTGACGTAATAGGCGAAGGCGTTGCCCGGCACGTCGCCCGGCACAGTGCCCGTGTCTATGGGCGTGGGGTCGGGCAGCTCGTCGTCGGGATAGCTGCCGTGCGGCTGCACCGAGACGGCCATGACCACATCGGGCGTGTCGGTCGAGGCCAGCGCCGTGAGGATATAGCCGGTGAGCACATTGTCCTTCGCCCAGCCGGTCGGGTTCAGCTCCAGCCCGTTCATGTATTCCATCGAGGTGAACGTGTCAAAGCCCAGATTGGCGTACACCTTGTAGCGGTTATAGAACACCGCTGTGTTGTTGTGGATGGCGTGCGCCGAGTAGCCCTCTTCCTTGAGGTTATAGCAGATCGACTCGCACGGCCTGTCCTGAAGCACGGTGTGATAGGGATATTCGCCCGCACCGAAATCGCGTATGCTCATGCCGGTGAGCACCTCGAACTCCGTGTTCACCGTACCGCCGCCGAACGTGGGCACAGTGAGCTTTCCGCTGGGATAATTCTCGCGCAGATGTACGAATATCGGCGTCGGGTTTTCCTCCAGCTCCAGCCCGTTGAGGTGCGCCGGATCAAAGAACGACTCGAGCTGCACCAGTATGATGTTGGGCCGGATTCCGGTCTTTCGCTCGCCGCCCGTGCTGATTTCCTCGACGATTTCCTCCACGCTCTTCTCGCCGTAATCGTCGGGCTGGGAGATGCCCTGATCGAGCAGCGTGCGCGCAAAGCAGTAAGCGAAGCCGTTCTCGGCATAGGCGGAGATCAGATTGTCGTAATGCTGCGGCAGTATCCCCGCGCGGGAGAAGAACACCGTCGTGAGGAACACGAGCAGCGCGCACACAGGCATGCAGATCGCATGACTGAAGCGGATGGCATAGCGGCTTGTGCGCAGCAGTCCGATCACGATCAGCGCGATCAGCCCCACAACGCCTATGACGATGAACACCATCGCCGCAATGCTTAAATAGTGATAGGCGATGCTCTTCACCGAGGGGATGAGCGTCAGATCGATGAACGAAAGCGGCGTGGTTCTGAAAAAGAGCAGTATGAAATCGGCGATTCCCAGCCCGAGCCACACCACCGTCACGACGATGTCCACAAACAGCCGCCGCGTCGTCAGCAGCGAGAAGGAGTAGGTCATGGCGATAATCAGCACGTTATACAGGAACATATGCGGCGCGGTCACGACGAACGAAAGCGCCTTGACCACGGAATGGCGGCAGAGCGACTCCAGCACGAAATCGATAATCACGCCGCGCAGCAGCATGGCCAGTATCGGCCAGCGGTTGAGGAATGTGTCGGGCAGCGGGCGCAGCGGCGTGCGGACGCGCTTCGCTCTGTTCTCCCGCCCCTTGCGGTCTGTTTTTTTCATGGCTTATTGGCTGGGCGCGCGTCCCCTTTTTGGCGCGCCGTCTCCTGTTGAGAGATTTCATGTCCCGTGTTCGTCCTATTATACAGACGCATTGTAAAGAAAATAGGTTTCGCTTCCCGCTGCGCCTGTGATAATATTGTGACGCGGACATGAACGCCTATGAGCCCGGCCGCGCATTTACTGCGCCCTCTCCCCCGTCGCCCGATTCACCAGCTGGCGCAGCCGGCCGCGCGGGCTGACCAGACGCCCCTCGAGCACATCCTCCTCCGTGAACACGGCCATGAGGATTTCGCGCGCGCCGCAGCGCTCGCGGTCGTAGATAATGTATATATCGCCGTTGTCGGCCTGAACGCCGTCGGGATAGCTGATTTCATTCCGCGTGTCGAGCACCAGCGCGCCCCGCCACGTCTTGCCGTCGTCGTCCGAGAGCATGGCCACGAGGTTGTTGCGCGCGTTCCAGTCCAGCGGGCTGGTCTGGTAGGTGGGGTTGACGTGATTGACCATGATGAGCCGCCCGCTCTTCAAGCGCCGCACGAAGAAGCGCGAGTTGGGGCCGGTGTGGCCGGACGGGCCGATGTTCTCCCACGTCCTGCCGCCGTCGGACGAAAAGGCCTGGCCGATCCCGTATTTCGTGCGCACGGTCATCCACAGGCGGCCGTCGCTCAGCTCAACAAGGCAGTGCTCGTCGAACGCGCGCTCGGGCATGTCCACGCCGCCGCGCCGCTCGAACGTCTCGCCCGCATCGAGAGACGCGTACACATTGGCCAGTTCCTCATCGCGCAACTCGGGATGATCTTCCCACGGCCGGCTGAAGGCCCTGCTCCACAGCGCCGCGGGGAAGAGCCACTCCCCCTTCTTCGTGACGATGGGCTTGTTAAGCATCAGCCCGTTCATCAGCCGGCGCGGCGCGCCAAAGACGACGTTTTCCGCGTCGGGATCGTCGCAGAGAGCCGCCCACACGCCGTCGCGGTTGTCGTAATACATCCAGGACTGCGTCCAGAACAGCCACAGCCGCCCCTTGGGATCGATCCACAGCGCCGGATCGAAGCAGCGCACCTCGGGATCGTCGTGCGCGACGGTGTAAAAGCCGTCGCTCCAGGTCTTTCCGTCGTCGTCGCTCTTTTCAACGACGATGATGTTGCCCGGCTCCTCGGTCTTGCCGCCCGAATACCAGCAGGCATAGAGCCGGCCCTTCGCCGTGCGCTCGATGGCGGGGATGCCCTGCCACTGCCGCCCGGCGGCCTTCCATTCCGGTCTGTCGGTGTGCGCGTACAGCTGCGCGGGAGTCATTGCGCCCTTGTTCATGGTTCGTCCATCCTTTCCAATATATATGATTTACAGCTCGCCGAGCGAATAGCCGCTGCGCCGGTACTCGCTGGGGGTGCAGCCGGTGTGCTTGGCGAACATCTTATTGAAGTTCTGCGTGTTGTTGAAGCCTGCGCGTACGGCGATATTGAGCAGCGTCTCGTCGGGGCACTGCTCCATGAAGCGCATGGCCAGATCGACGCGCGCCGACGTGATATAGTCCCACGGGGTCACGCCCGCGGTTTTCCGGAACACCGAGCAGAAGTAGTTGGGGCTCATCTGCACGGCGGCGGCGATATCCTTGAGCGCAATCGGCTCGATGAGATGCGCGCGGATATAGTCGATGGCGGCGCGCACGGTTTCGGCGTGCTGCACGGCGCTGCCCTGCGCGGCGGTTTCGTCCAGATAGTCGGTCTCGCGCAGCAGCGTGACGAACAGCTCGGTGAGCTTCGAGCGCACCATGAGCGCGTACTCGCTGTCGCGGCGGTCGAACTCGCGCTCCACGTCCAGCATGAGCGCGGCAATATCGCGCGCGGCCTGCGTATCGGCGGCCAGCCGGTTCTCGAACGCCGCGCTGTGCGAAAACGGCATGGCGAGGAAGCGGGGCGACAGAGGCGCGCCGCTCTCCGGCCAGAGGAAGGAGGGGTCGATATGGATGTTCATCAGCTGGAGCGGCGCGCCGGAATCGATGCGCGTGACGCAGTGAATTTCATTGCACGCAAAGAGGAATACGTCGCCCGCCCGCATGGGATAGACCGCGCGCTGCGTCGTGTACAGGCCGCTGCCGCCCCTGATCAGCGCCGCCTCGAACGGGAAATGGCGATGCTCTCGGAAGGGGCGCTCGAACGGCTCGACGCACCGGCTGAACAGGCGCACCTCGAAATGCTTATGCGCCGCCTCGGGGAGATAGGCGTTTTTCACGTCCATGGCCGTCACCTCGCAATATTTCGTAATATAGTTTGCAGATTCCGTAATATCGTTATCGCGCGGAGGGGCTTTCATCCGCTATAATACAGTTATCATAAATCACAGGCTCCGCTTTGTCAAGTGCAAACCGCTGCGGGCGCGGCCGAGAATAATATGTTTGAAGGAGTGACCATCCATGACTGCCAGCGATATGATTTCCCAGAATGTCAACACCTGCTCCTCCCCCAGCGAGCTGCGCATCACCGATATGCGCTTTGTGGACATTGACGGCGCGCCCAAGCGCAACACCATCCTCAAGCTCTACACCAATCAGGGCATATGCGGCTTCGGCGAGGTGCGCGACGGCTCATCAAAGACCTACGCGCTGATGCTCAAGAGCCGCATCCTCGGCGAGAATCCCTGCAACGTGGACAAGATCTTCCACAAGATCAAGCAGTTCGGCGGCCCCTCCCGACAGGGCGGCGGCGTCTCGGCGATCGAGATGGCGCTCTGGGATCTGGCGGGCAAGGCGTACGGCGTGCCGCTTTATCAGCTGCTGGGCGGCAAATTCCGCGACAAGATCCGCGTCTACTGCGACACGGACGTAGAGGGCCGCCACACCGGCCGCGACATGGGCAGGGCGCTCAAAGAGCGCATGGAGCGCGGCTTCACCTTCCTGAAGATGGATCTGGGCATAGGCCTTTTGATGGACGAGCCGGGCACGCTGACCGCGCCGCTGGGCCTTCTGGACGACATGAAGAAGTACGCCCCGCACATACTGAACGTGCAGGGCGGCTCGGTGACGCAGGACATGGTGCGTCATCAGCGCAGCTATCAGCTGGTGACGACGGCGCATCCGTTCACGGGCATTCATGTAACGGAGAAGGGGCTTGACCGGCTCGAGCAGTATGTGGCCGAGATTCGCGACGAAATCGGCTACGAGGTGCCGCTGGCGGTGGATCATTTCGGCCACGTCTGCGTGGAGGATGCGATTCGCTTTGCGCGGCGGATGGAGAAGTACAATCTGGCGTGGATTGAGGACATGATCCCGTGGATGTACACCGAGCAGTGGAAGCGCCTCAAGGCGAGCACCTGCATACCCGTCTGCACGGGCGAGGACATCTATCTGAAGGAGGGCTTCAAGGCGCTGATCGACGCGGACGCGGTGTCCATGCTGCATCCGGACATCATGACCTGCGGCGGCGCGCTGGAGCTGCGCAAGATCTGCTCCTATGCCGACGAGCACGGCGTGGCCTGCGCGCTGCACATGGCGGGCAGTCCGGTGGCCTGCATGGCGACGGCGCACGTCGCGGCGGCGCTGCACAACGTCATGGCGATGGAGTGCCACTCGGCCGACGTGCCGTGGTGGGAGGACATGGCGATCGGCCTGCCCCGCCCGCTGATCGAGAACGGCTTCATCAACCTGAGCGAGAAGCCCGGTCTCGGCTTCGACGACCTGAACGAAGACCTCCTGCGCGCGCACATCAACCCGAAAATCCCCGGCATGTGGGAACCCACCGACCAGTGGAACACCGAATTCTCCAACGACCGCATCTGGTCCTAAGGCAGGGGATGATCCCCTGCACCCCAGACCGCTTCGCGCACGCAACCCGACTCCGCGCCGCTTGGGGGCGGCTCGAGTCTGGACGTTGGCGCGTATAGGTAACATCGATATACAGCCCGACCCGCCCGAGCATAAATTGGACTCGGGCGGGTCTCTCCGTGTACCCGGGCGACGGCGCGGCGAATACGCACCAACACAACCCCGCCGCAGCGTGAAGAGAGTCCAGAGAGTCGAAGACTCTTTGGCGCAGGTTTGGGGGCGCGCAGCCCCCAACGGACTCCCCGCGGAAAGCATGGCAAGGCCAATACGGCTGCGCAAAGACGCACAAGCGCCGCGAACACGCACCAACGCAGCCCCGCCGCAGCGTGAAGAGAGTCCAGAGAGTCGAAGACTCTTTGGCGCAGTCTGGGGCGCGCAGCCCCAGCGTTCTCCCCGCGGAAAGCATTTCAAAGCCAATGTGGTTACGCAAAAACGCACAAAGGCCGCGCCGCCGACTCCGTTCCCCGCGTCTCTGCGTCCCTTCGTACTCCGTCGGGATCGCCATAAAGAAACGCACAATCCCAAAGTGAACCAACGAAGCCCGATAACCGTACAAAGTCATGAGAACGTACTAACGGCGATCCCGACCCGCGCGGAATAGAAACGCAAGATACCGCAAGCCGTCTCTCTTTTCCTGACGAAGGAAAAGAGACAGGCGTGATCGAACGCAAAGCGCCGCATCAGGAACGCAAGACCGGCATAAACCGAACGCAAAACATTCCAATAGAACCGCATCGCCCCGCCGCCAGACCCCCGCGCGCACCCACGCCCCTGCCGGCCTATATCCGGCCAAACGCAGCCTTTCGCCGGCGCACAATTCGCCATCCTATAATTAGCGACAACGCATCGCCGCGCCGGCGCGGGCAACCGCTTCTAAGCGAAACCGGACTCCGCACTATCGGAGACTTGCCAAACTCCAATTTATGGTTTGGCAAGTCGTGTTCTGTTGCGCGGCAGCAAGTGGAACCGGCACAGCCGGCGCGGGCAAACGCCTTTAAGCGAAACCGGACTCCGCACTATCGGAGACTTGCCAAACTCCAATTTATGGTTTGGCAAGTCATGTGACACTGCGCGGCAGCAAGTGGAACCGGCACAGCCGGCGCGGGCAAACGCCTTCAGGCAGAAAGCCCCACACATAAACGAAACCACCGAACGTTCAAGTCCGGTGGTTTCGCTGTAGACTTTATGTCTTACTTGGCCGCCTTGGTGAGCGTGAACGACATTTCGCCGCCCGCTTCCTCGGTGTAGTACTCGGCGCTGGTGTCAAACTCGTAGCCTTCCGGCACGGAGATGACCTGAATGTGATAGGCGAAGGGCACGGCCTGGAACTCGACCACGCCGTTCTCGTCGGAGGTCATCGGCTGGCAGGAATTGTCGTCGCACACATTGGCGATAACGCCCTCAACGGGATTGCCTTCCTCATCCGCAAAGGTCAGCTTGTAGCTGGCGTAGGGGCTGGCCACGTCCGCGCCGGCCTCGGCCAGAGCGTCGGTGGAGGGCTTGGTTCCGTCCGCATAGCTCCAGGAGAGCGCCATGGGCTGCCCGTCCTCGCCCACCATCTCGGTCAGGAAGGTGTTGACGTTCTCCTCGCTGGCGAAGAAGGTGATGGCGGTCACGGGCGTATCGTCGCTCGTCACGTCCTTATAGACCGCGACGGTGCTGTTGGAATAGCCGTCCACGTCCATCGCGCTCACGCCGGCGGTCATGACGAACTTGTCGTCCTTGACCTCGAGGTCGCTCAGCGCGGCCTGCGTGCCGTCAAAGTTGTTGCTCAGCATGGCGAACTCGGGGTTCACGTCCGCGCCGATGGCGACGCTCAGCGTGGCACTGCCGTCCGCGACCAGATAGAACTTGTCGCCAAAGTAGGAGGCAAACATGTCGGCGGTCTCGTCGCTGGCATATTCAAACACGATCTCGCGCGCCGTCGCCGGATCAACCTCGACGGTCATACCGGACTCGATCGCGTGCGGATAGACGGGCATCGCAGCGATCAGCGCGGCGGCTTCGTCGCCGGTGGCCAGCTTGACATTCTTGACCCACGCGGTGTCGTCGCCCTCGGAGGAGGCCTCGTCCTTCACGAAGGTGAAGCACACGGTGTGCTCACCCGCGGTCAGCGCCAGGGTGTAGTTCGCCCAGTCGGTCTCGCCGTCAATGCGCTTGGCGACCTTGTCGTCCACGGTGACCTCGAGGTAATCATAGCCTTCCTCGCAGGAAACCTTCGCGTCGAAGGAAAGCACGTCGCCCTCGGCGGCGGTCAGCGTGGTATAGACGGCGGCGTAGGAATCATCGGTGCCGGCGTTGGAGGCCTTCAGGCCGTCCTCGGTCACAACCCAGGGCCAGGCATACTCGTCCTCGGTCTCGAAGGAGACGGTCAGATCGCTGCCCTCGGCCAGCAGGGCCTTGGCGGCGTCCTCGACGGCGGGCGCTTCCACAGTGGGCGCGACCTTCGGGATCTCAAAGCCGACCAGAGACTCGCTGTAATCGTCGGCGATGAAGGGGGTGAACAGGCGCATGAAGGTATCCACAGAGGTGATCGAGCCGGACTCCTGCCAGCAGATCACGCCGTTGCGGTCGATCATGATGGAAGTCGGGATGCCGGTGTAGTCGAACCAGTCGGTCAGGCCGATGGTGTCGGCGGCCATGGGCAGCACAGTCAGGCCGTTGTCCTTCTTGAACTGCTCGATGACCTCGTCGGTATCGGTCGGCTCGCAGGAGACGGCCACGATGGCCAGATCGTCGGACACCTGCTTGTAGGCTTCCTCCATGTAGGGGAACTCCATGCGGCAGGGGCCGCACCAGGTGGCCCAGATGTTGAGCAGCACAGCCTTATGGGTCTTGAGCAGCTCGGAGAGCGTCACGTCGGTGCCGTCGGTGAGCTTGATGGTGAAATCGTCCATCGTATCGCCCACGACATATGCCTTCGCATCCGTCGCTTCGGCAGAAGCAACGCTCATGCCGGACATGGCCATGACCAGCACGAGCAGGAGCGCGATGATCGAATACGCTTTTTTCATAATCGAATCGTCCTTTCACATATTGGTATAACCAGCTTTATTATACCGCGAATTTGCAGGATGTCAACGGCGTTTATTCAATTTTTACGCACATGGCGAAACGCGCACAGCCTTCAAGTTTCGCTCGAAAGCCGCGCCTTCAGCGCCGCGCGCATGCACTCCAGATCGCCGTCGCACAACAGCGGCAGCAGCAGCGCGGTCAGCTCGTCGTCGAAGCGCTTTTTGATGAAGCGCGCGGGATTGCCGCCGTAGAGCGTGTAGGGCGGCACGTCCTTCGCCACAACGGAATACGCGGCGATGATCGCGCCGTCGCCGATCCTCACGCCCGGCATGACGACGCTCTCGCGGCCGAAGCCACACGTCATTGCCCACGATCGTATCGCCCTTGCGCGGCAGCTGATCCATATGCGGCGGGATGCGCTCGCTCCAGACGCCGCCGAACACGCTGAACGGGTAGGTCGTGACGCTGCACAGCCGATGATCAGCCGGTCGCCGCATTCGGGATAGTTGAACAGCACGTTATTGCGCTCGAAGCCGGTGGGATCGACGGGATCGTCGTAACAGGTATAGTCGCCCACGCTGATGTTCGGCACGGTGATCACGTTCTTGATAAAGCAGGAGGTTCCGTATTCGTTGGGGAAGATCGCGTTCGGATCGGGAATACTGTTCATAATTCGTCATTCTCCTTTCAGTCGGTTCATCACATCCTTTCGAGTGCATTTTCGCGCGGCCACAGCCCGCTTGCGGCGCAGTTCCTCCATATATATACCATCTTTCGACGCTGTGTCCCCTTCTGGCGAATCGGCTGTCTGAAGCGCGTTGGCGCGGCCCGTGCGCGGAGGACGGCGCTCAGAAAATTCGCCGTACACACCGTCCGCCGCACAGCCTTCAAATAATTTCGGACGGCTCATTCCGGCGCAAAGCGTTCTCAACACGCGATAAGCGCCCGGCCTGTGCCGTCCATGGATGCAAAAAGTCCGAATCCGCGCTCCGCCGCAGGGACGAAACAGGGGATTCGGACGCGTGCCGGTGGCGGGGGTCGAACCCGCACGTCCTCGCGGACACGGGATTTTGAGTCCCGGGCGTCTGCCAATTCCACCACACCGGCATAATGGAATACAGTCAGTATAGCATGGATCGCCGCGCGCGTCAAGGGGCGGCGTACAATTTTTGTAAAATTATATCGGGCGAATGAACCTTTTCGAGCGGCGCGCGTCTAAAGGCTGAATGGGCTGAGGGCGACCAGTTTTTTTCCGCTTTGCCGAAGGAAACGCCTTGACGGACGATCGCTTCCCCCATGCCATAACACACGATTTTATGATACGCGAGAAAAACTTGCCTTTGCGCGGCATAGTCAGGCCGCAGCGTCCATATATACATAGTGGACGTTCGCAAAAACGAGGAGTGATACGATGGACAATCCCAATAACCGCATGATTGCGGCCGGCCGCCTTGAGAGCCGGCCTGAACTGAGCCACGAGGTCATGAACGAGCCGTTTTACGCCGGAACGCTGCTGGTCAAGCGGCTCTCCGGCGCGGTGGATCGCCTGCCGGTCACGCTGCCGGGCAAGCTGCTGACCGAGGATCTGATGAGCGGCGAGACGCTGCTGCTGGCGCAGGGGCAGGTGCGCTCCTACAACAAGATTGTGGACGGCGCGGGCCGGCTGATGGTGACGCTGTTCGTGCAGCACCTGACCGGCGGCGCGGAAAACGACACGCTCAACCGCGTCGAGCTGACCGGCGCGCTGTGCAAGCCGCCCGTCTACCGATCCACGCCGTTCGGCCGCGAGATCTGCGATCTGATGCTGGCGGTGAACCGCGCCTTCGGCAAGTCGGATTACATTCCGTGCATCGCGTGGGGGCGCAACGCGCAGTTCGCCTCGCGCTTCCATGTGGGCGACCGCCTGCGCGTGACCGGCCGCCTGCAATCGCGCGAATATCAGAAGCTGCAAAGCAACGGCGAATACATCACCCGCAGCGCTTTCGAGGTGAGCTGCTTCACGCTCGAGGCGGAATCCGCCGCCCCGCTCGCCGCGCCCGTGCCGCCGGCCGAAGCGCCGCTGCTCTCTCCCGAGGAGCTGCATCGAAGCGCGCGCGAGGAATCGCACGAGGAAATGCGCGAAGAAGCCGTCCCGCAGAACATCGAATCATAAAGCAAACCGTCCCCGCCCGCTTTCGCAATGAAGGCGCGGCGGGGATTTTCTGCGTTCAAAAGTCCGTCGGCGGGGCTGCCGGAGCGCGCGGGGGCATTTTGCGCGCTGACGCGGCGATGCGTTCTTCCGCTTCATAGGATAGTGAATTGTACGCCGGCGAGATGTTGCGTTCGGCCGGATATAGGCCGGCACAGGCGTGGGTACGCGCGGGGGGGCTGGCGGCGGGACGATACGATTCTATTGAAATGCCTTGCGTTCGATCACGCCTGCTCCGCATTTCTGTTGGAATGTCTTGCGTTCGATCACGCCTGCTCCGCGTTTCTGTTGGAATGTCTTGCGTTCGATCACGCCTGCTCTGCACTTCTGTTGGGATGTCTTGCGTTCGATCACGCCTGCTCCGCATTTCTGTTGGAATGTCTTGCGTTCGTCTCACGCCTGCTCCGCGTTTCTGTTGGGATGTCTTGCGTTCGATCACGCCTGCTGTTTGCCGCATGAGCGCCAAACAGGACGGCTTGCGGGAGGTTGCGTTTCTATTCCGCGCGGGTCGGGATCGCCTTAGTACGTTCTCAAGTGTCGTGCGGTTATCGGGCTTGTTTGGTTCACTTCGGGATTGTACGTTTCTTTGCGGCGATCCCGACGGAGGACGAAGGGACGCGGGGAACGGAGTCGGCGGCGCGGCGTGGGTGTGTTTTTGCGTGAGCCTATTGGCTTTGCCGTGTTTTCCGCGGGGAGAACGCTGGGGCTGCGCGCCCCAGACTGCGCCAAAGAGTCTTCGACTCTC
>CAKTXR010000007.1 GCA_934631025.1 uncultured Clostridia bacterium | reverse complement strand
CTCCATCGCCTTTCCGCCGTCAATATCCTTAATATGCGCTCCCGCCCTCCGCCGCCGGCGGCGGTGTGAGAATTTCACAGCGCGCCGTTTAGCCCCCGTTCGGCCTGCGCCGCGCATATTGAGATAGGGTTACAGTTTCAGCGCACAAGTATTGACTCCATGTCAAAAGAGGTGAAAATTGCACTGAAAGGCCAAAAATCGGGCCAAAACAGGCCAAAATAAGCCCTTATCGAAATATAAATCGTTAAGTGAAATTTTCACATTATTTACGTTAATAGCTTTTCATGCTATTGTGTTAGTGTTGCCAACGGGGAATCAAGCTGATAAGGGAGGCCGAACGCCGTGTCCGATTCCAGTCAAAGACTCACCGCGCCCCGCCGCAGGAGCAAGGCGCGCAAAACGCTGCTGAGCGTCCTGCGCTGCTGGCAGGTGTACGTCATGCTGCTGCCCGCGCTGATCTACATCATACTCTTCGCCTACAAGCCCATGTACGGCGTGCTGATCGCGTTTAAGACGTACAAAATGAAACTGGGCATCATGGGCAGTCCCTGGTGCGGGCTGGACAACTTCTATCGCCTGTTCAACTCCTACTGGTTCCCGATCACCGTGCGCAACACGCTCACGCTGAGTCTGCTGAGCCTGGTGCTGGGCTTCCCGCTGCCGATCATCCTCGCGCTGATGCTCAACGAGCTGAAGAGCGAAGGCGTCCGCCGCACGATCCAGACCGTCTCCTACGCGCCGCATTTCATCTCCACCGTCGTCATGTGCTCTATGGTGACGCTGTTCCTCAGCCCCTCCTCGGGCGTGATCAACAAGTTCATCGAGCTGTTCGGCGGCAAGCCCGTCTCCTTCATGGCCAGCGCGCCGGCGTTCAAGTGGATCTACGTCCTCTCCGGCGTGTGGCAGGGCGTGGGCTGGAGCTCGATCATATTTACCGCGGCGCTCGCGGGCGTGGACAAATCGCTGCTCGAGGCCGCCGACATCGACGGCGCGACGCGCATCCAGAAGATCTGGTATGTCAACGTGCCCGTGCTCATCCCCACGATCGTCATCATGCTGATCCTGCAATGCGGCTCTCTCCTGAGCGTCGGCTATGAGAAGGTCTATCTGCTGCAAAACGACTTCAACATGACGGCTTCGGAGGTCATCTCCACCTACACCTACAAGGTCGGCCTGGAGCAGGCGGATTTCGCGTTCTCCACCGCCGTGGGCGTGCTCAACTCGGTCGTCAATTCGATCATACTGATCATCGTCAACGCCATTTCGCGCCGCGTGAGCGAAACGGCGCTGTGGTAAGGAGGGAGAAACCGCATGAGCAAGGCCATCTACAAGCCCGTCGTCAACAAAAAGAACGCCATCAAGCTGCGCGGCTGGGATCTGGTGTTCATGATCGTCGTCTGCGTGGTGCTCGCGCTGTTCTTCTTCATTGAACTGTACCCGATGTTCTTCATCGTCATCGCTTCGTTCAGCGATCCGCTGGCCGTGGCCAACGGTCAGGCGCTGTTCTGGCCGGTGCGCCCGACGCTGGACGGCTTCAAGTATGTGCTGTCCTACACGGTCATCTGGCTGGGCTACGCCAACACGTTCTTCTACACCATCGTGGGCACGGCGGTCAATCTGGCCGTCACGCTGCCCTGCGGCTACGCCCTCTCCCGCCGCGATCTCAAGGGCAAGCGCTTCTTCATGGTGCTGTTCATGTTCACCATGTATTTCAGC
Organism: uncultured Clostridia bacterium; assembly: GCA_934631025.1. Classification (GTDB taxonomy): domain Bacteria; phylum Bacillota; class Clostridia; order Christensenellales; family Aristaeellaceae; genus Firm-10. The sequence continues at coordinate 87,130 of CAKTXR010000007.1, read as the reverse complement.
GGCGGTCTGGTGCCCGGCTATCTGAACATCAAGCAGTTCGGCCTGATTGACAGCCGCTGGGTGCTGATCATTCCCGGCGCGATGTCGGTCTACAACATGATCGTCTGCCGCACGTTCTTCGCCTCGACCATCCCCTGGGAGCTGCACGAGGCCGCGCGCATCGACGGCGCGAGCGATTTCCGCACCTTCGCCCGCATCGTGCTGCCGCTCTCCGCGCCCATCATCGTGGTCATGATCCTCTATTACGGCGTGGGCCACTGGAACGAGTATTTCAACGCCATGATTTACCTGAAGTCCCGCTCGAAATTCCCGCTCCAGTCCTTCCTGCGCGAAATTCTCATCAAGGGCGAAATGTACAAGGAGGAAATCGCCAAGGGCATGCTGGACGGCGAGGCCATTCAGGATATGCTCAAGCAGCTGGACACCATCAATATGATCAAATACTGCATCATCATCATCGCCACCGTGCCCATGCTGGCCGTCTACCCCTGGCTGCAAAAGTATTTCGCCAAGGGCGTGATGATCGGCTCCGTCAAGGGCTGACACAGTATCTGTTGGCCGGACGCGGGAGATGCCGCCCCGCGCTCCGGCGATCGATAGACAACACTATGAATATGGAGGAATTGCTCATGAAGAAGATCCTGGCTCTGGTTCTCGCCCTCATGCTCGCGCTCTCCGCCGCCGCCATGGCCGACACGCTGACCGACAGCGGCTACCCGATCGTCGAAGGCGACATGGTCACGCTGGAAGTCGCCGGCCCCGAGCCCTACTACCCCGATCACGACTGGAACGACTCCCCCTTCGTCACCGAGATCGAAAAGATCATGAACGTCCACCTTCACTACACGCCCTACAGCGCCGACGCATGGCCGAACCAGATGACGCTAATGTTCGCCACCGACGAGCTGCCCGACATGCTGGCCAACCTGAACGACCGCGGCAAGATGAGCTACGGCCAGGCGCTCAAGTATGGCGACGAGGGCTATCTGATGGACTTCAGCCAGTACAAGGACATCATGCCCTTCATGACCGAGTTCTTTAAGAACCATCCCGAGTACGAAAAGTACATCACCACCGCGACCGGCGCCATCTACGGCTTCCCGATCATGAACGTTCAGGGCGCGGACTCGCTGTCCATCTATCCGCTCTCCTGGAACACCACCTGGCTGGACAATCTCGGCCTTGAGATCCCCAAGACCCGCGACGAGCTGGTCGAAGTCCTCACCGCGATCCGCGATAAGGACGCCGACGGCGACGGCGACGCGACCAACGAGATCCCCTATGCCGGCGGCCTGACCAACAGCGATGCGATGGCGCAGATGGTCATGTGGGGCTACGGCATCTACAGCCGCGTGCCCGGCTACGCCCTCTATGCCGGCGACGACAACAAGCTGGTGCTGGGCAACATGACCGATGAATACAAGGAATTCATCACCTTCATGCGCAAGCTCTACACCGAGGGCTTCTATGCCGACGACGCGGCCGTTGTGACCAACGATGAAATCAAGGAGCGCACGCTCAACAACCAGTACGGCGTGCTTTCCAGCGCTTACGACAGCAACTATATCGCCCTGCAGGAGGAGCGCGGCAAGACCGTGCAGGCCTGGATCCCCACCAACTCCGCCTTCACCGCCAATAAGGACGACGCGCGCGTGACCGTGCTCAATCACCCCGTCTCCAGCAACATAAACATCGTGGCCAACGCCTCCACCGAGCATCCCGAGGTCGTGGCGCGCTTCCTGGACTACTTCTTCGACGAGTTCGGCGTGGGCGGCGACGCGGCGCTGAACGGCTGGGCCGGCGTGTCCTTCACCCCCAAGGAGGTCATGAACACCGGCATCACCATGTTCGACGTTGAAGAGCAGCGCGGCGACATGGACGCCTGGGAGTACCGCTCCTCCGTGGCCTGCTGGTATCAGTGCTTCGCCACAATGTGGTGCAAGGTCAACTCCAACTGGCTGGTCTACGACTACGTTGAGAACAAGGACGATCTGCTCGACATGTGGAAGCACTGCTCCATCGGCAACAGCAACAACTGGCGCGCCTACTGCAACGAGGAAGATGGCCTGACCTTCAAGACCACCTTCGGCCCGATGCCCTACACCGACGCCGAGGCCACCGAGCGCGCGACGCTGTACACCGACGTCAAGACCTATCTCGACACCATGTACACCGCCTTCATCACCGGCGAATACGACATCGACGGCTACTGGGAGACCTATCTGGACACCCTCAAGAACATGAAGGTCGAGCGCCTCATCGAGATCGAGCAGGCCGCCTACGACCGCATGGCCGGCTGATAAACCCATTTCCGTTTGACGATTTCCGCGCGCCCTCACGGCATCTGACGGCGCGCGCGGAACCGAACCAGTCCTCCCATAAATGCGTCCGGCTTCTCATGAGGTCGGGCGCGTTTTTTCTCGTTTCACCCATGTTCCTCTTGAAAATCAGCGCTCAATCTGTTATAATTGAAGCGTACAATTAACGTTCACTTTCACCTATAGATCACACCAGAGTTCAAAAACGCGCGCCGCCGCCTTTTTGAGAAAGGATGTTCCATGTCCTCCCGCAAAACGATCTTCCGCTTTTTCCTGACCTATCTGTGCGTGCTCCTGCCCATGCTCACGCTCAATTTCGGCGCGCAGCACGTCGTGCTCCGGCAGGCGCAGAATCGCACCGACGAGGGCGTGGTCTGGCAGCTCGAGCAGATCGCCTGCGAGCTGCAATCGCTTTCCGAGCGCTGCGGGGACTACACCGTCCGGCTTGGTTCGAGCGACGTGATGCGCGCCGAGCGCGTGACCGACGACTGCAGCGGCGCACGCAAGGCCGTCGAGCTGCTCGGCGACATTGTGGACTACGAGCTGACGCTGAGCGACGTTTTCGCCTTTTACGATACCGGCTATGTCTATTCCAGCGCCGGAAAGACCAACACCGCCACGTTCTTCGACAGCCTGCTCGCCCTCGACGCGGACAGCGCCGCGCGCGCCAATGAAATCCTCGTCTCCCCGTTCCGGCAGCTGACCTGCCTGTGGACGCGTTCCGGCGCGGGCTATCTCTATTTCCACTGCCCCATCAGCCGCATCCAGATGACCTCCCGCACGCAGTCGCTCAACTTTCTCTCCCCGCTCTCCGCGATCACACAGGCGGACACGCAGCTCTCCACCAGCGCGCTTGACGGCCTGCTGCTCGCGTTTGCCGACGGCGGCGCGGCGTCCTTCGTCCAGCGCGGCGATCGCGTTTCGGCGGCCCGCGCGGACGGCGCTTCGGAAACCGAACCGTCGATCCATGCGAACGTGTTCGACGGCGTGACCATATCGGCGCGCTACGACCGCTCCGTCATGTATCAGGACGTGCGGCGCGCGCAGGCCAGCGGCACGATCATACTGTGCGTCGGCATGCTGGCCTCCACGCTGGTCTCGCTCTATCTGAGCCGAAGGCGCTGGAACCGTCTGCGCGAGGTGGAGGATTACGTTCAGGGCGCGAACGCGCTCAGCGTGCCGAAGGCCGAGGAGTTCGGCGTGATCGTGTCGCGCTTCCGGCAGATGCGCGCCGAGCAGCAGGGGCTCGAGCGGCGCTTTGTCGATTATCGCGGCCGGCTGCGCCAGCAGATCGCGCTGCTGCTCTTTCAGGGCGGCGGCGAAATCAGCGACCGCAATGCGATGGACAGCCTGATGCGCGAATGCGGCGTGACGCTCAATGAGGAATACTTCTATGTCGGCGCGCTCTGCCCGGCACATGGCGCGGCGCAGGAAATCGAAAGCGCGCTTTCCGACCGGCTCTATTGCGAAACCTGCCTGAGCGGGCGGCGCGTGCTGCTCTTCCTGGGCGAGCTGCCCAACGCCGACGAGGATCGGTCGCTGCGCCGCGCCGATGCGGAGCACCTGATCGCCCAGTGCGGCGCAAAGTCGATCGTCGCGGCCAGCCAGGTCTATCAGCCGCTGACGATGGTCAGCTATGCCTGCACGGAGGCCCTGAAGAAGCTGGACGACCGCCTGATCGTGGGCGACGAGCCGTTCGTCTGCTGCGTCCCGCCGAAGAACGCCGCGCCCGCCGCCCGGCCGTGGTTCAATTTCGACCGACTGACCGCGTTCTCCGACAGCCTGACGCGCGGCGATTTCGCCGAGGCGGCCGGTCAGCTCGACGCGCTGCTTGCGCTCATCGATTCTGAGCCGGACACCCCCAGCGCCGAGAGGAGCTATCTGCGCGGCTGCATCGTTCAGGCGGCGCTGCCCGTGTTCAAGGACGCGGGGCGCGAGGACGCTGTGAAGGCGCTCTCCGCGCTTAATCCCGAGGACGGCGCGGCCTTTGCCAGCGGCTTTGGCGACATCCTGCGCGCCTGCCGCGAGCCGGACGAGGAGCACAGCGATATATTCACGCACGTGCTGCAATATGTCGAGACGCACTACGCTGAGAACGACCTCTCCTACGAGCAGGTGGCCGACTATGCCGGCGTGACGAAAACCTACCTGAGCCGCCTGTTCCGCGCCAACACGAACATGTCCTATATCGAATATCTCTCCCACATCCGCCTGACGAAGGCCGACGAGCTGCTCCGCACGACCGATATGCCGCTGCGCGATATAACGCACGCCGTGGGCTATCTGGACGAATCGAGCTTCCGGCGCAAGTACCGCGCGTATTTCGGCCACAGCGTTTCCGACGTGCGCCGCGGCCGCGACGACGCGATCGACTCCGGCGAGGACGCGGTGGACTGAGCCGTTCAGTGCGCTCCCCCATCCGCTGCCGTGCGGCAAAAAGGCGCATTCGCCATTCGTTTTCCCACGCCTCAGCGCGGTCGAAAGAAGCGCGCCGGCCAGTCACGCCTGTCTTTCCGCAGAAGCGGCGCCCCATCAGGATTTTCCGTCGGCAATGCGAGCAGCGCGCCGAGAAGAACCGCGCCGCTCTCCGAATCTTTGCGATAACCAGCGCCGAAACGATCGCTTCAGCCCGTTCTCAAAGCGCGCAAAACCATCGCCCCGCCGCAGGAAAAATGCTCTCCTTCGCAGCAGGGCGTTTTCATTGTTTAATTTTACAATTTTTCACCAAAATCCTGAAGAAAAAAAGCCAATGCGGCGCAGCGCAAACAGCATGGCAGGAAGAACCTCCCTGCTCTCCGAATTTCCGCGACAAGCCAATGCACAGCGCCGAAACGAACGCTTCATCCCGTTCTCAAAGCACGCGCATAAACCATCGCCCCGCCGCAGGAGAAATGCTCTCCCGGGCGAGGCGTTTGCATTGTTTGGTTTTACAGCTTTGCCAGCGTGTCCAGCACATAGTCGGCGAACGCCGCGCAGGTCGCGCCGGTCTTGTCGCCGGTCACGACGACCTTCTTCTCGCTCTCGCAGCAGATGTTCAGCGCTTTCGAGAGCTTCTCCGCTCTGTCGGTCAGCGCAATGTGGCGCAGCAGCATTTCCAGCGCGCGCATCAGGCTGCTCGGATTGGCGTATTCGCCCAGCCCCTCCTCGATCATGCGGGGCGCGGAGCCGTGGATGGCCTCGAACATGGCGTATTCGTCGCCGATGTTGGCGCTGCCCGCCGTGCCCACGCCGCCCTGTATCTGCGCGGCCTCGTCGGTAATGATGTCGCCGTAGAGATTGGGCAGCAGGAACACCTCAAAGCGATTGCGGATCGCGGGATTGACCAGATTGGCGGTCATGATGTCGATGTACCAGTCCTCGGCCTCAATGCCCGGATAGTCCGCAGCCACCTCATGGCAGAGCGCGCTGAAGCTGCCGTCGGTCTTTTTCATGATGTTGGCCTTTGTGACGATCGCGACGCTTTTCCTGCCGTTGTTTTTGGCGTATTCAAACGCCGCGCGGGCAATGCGCTTCGTGCCCGGCACGGTGGTCACCTTGAAATCCATGGCCAGCTTGCCCGGAATCTCCACGCCGCGGCTGCCCAGCACATATTCGCCCTCGGTGTTCTCGCGGTAGAATATCCAGTCGATGCCCTCATCGGGCACGGTGACCGGACGCACGTTGGCGTAGAGATCCAGCTCGCGGCGCAGCGTCACATTGGCGCTCTCCATCGTGCCGCCCTTGGGCGTTGTGGTCGGCCCCTTGAGCAGCACGTCGCACGATTTGATCGCCGCCAGCGTGTCGGCAGGCACGCTCTGGCGAAGCGCCAGCCGGTTTTCGATGGTCAGGCCGTCAATGTCTCGAATCTCGACGCGGCCGCTCGCGATTTCGTCCTTCAAAAGCGCGTCCATCACGCGGCGCGTTTCCCGCATGATGATCGGGCCGATGCCGTCGCCGCCCGCCACGCCGATCACAATTTTGTCCATCGCCGCAAAGTTCTTCGCCTGCGCGCCGCGCTCCATTTTCTCCGTGCGCGCAATTTGCTCGGTCAGGAGCGTCCTGAACTGCTCCAGCGCGCGATCGATCGCTTCGTTCACTGTTCTCCACACTCCTTTGTGTAGGCCAGCAGGCCGCCGGCCTTCAGCATGGCCTTCTGCCGCGCCGTGAACGCGCAGGTCAGCGCGATTTCAGCGCCGTTCGTCTCATCCTTCAGCGTGATTTCGCCCCTGTCCATGCCGGCGTAAATGCCGGACAGGCTGAGCACGTCGCCCTGAGAGAGCCTGTCGTAATCGTCGGGATTTTTGAACGTCAGCGGCAGTATGCCCGCGTTGATCAGGTTGGCCGCGTGGATGCGCGCAAAGCTCTTGGCGATCACCGCGCGCACGCCCAGATACAGCGGCACCAGCGCCGCGTGCTCGCGCGAGGAGCCTTGCCCGTAGTTCGCGCCGCCCACGACGATGCTCTGCCCCGCCGCCTTCGCGCGCTCGGGGAAGGTCTTGTCGCACACGCCGAAGCAGAACTGCGACAGATGCGGGATATTCGAGCGATACGGCAGAATCTTCGCGCCCGCCGGCATGATGTGGTCGGTGGTGATGTTGTCGCCCACCTTGAGCGTCAGCGCGGCGCGGAGCGTGTTCTCCTGCGGACGGCACTCGGGGAACTTCTTGATGTTCGGGCCGCGCAGCACTTCAACCTCCTTCGCCTCGTCGGGAGAAGCGGGCGCGAGCACGGCGCTGTCGTCGATCCTGAACGCGGCGGGCATGGAAATCTCCGGCATTTCGCCCAGATCGCGCGGATCGGTGATCACGCCCTTCAGCGCGGCGGCCACGGCGGTTTCGGGCGAGACGAGATAGACGCGCGCGTCGGCGGTGCCGCTGCGGCCTTCAAAGTTGCGGTTGAACGTGCGCAGCGACACGCCCTCGGAATTGGGCGAGAAGCCCATGCCGATGCAGGGGCCGCACGCACACTCGAGCAGCCGCGCGCCGCTCAAAATAATGTCGTTGAGCGCGCCGCACTCGGAGAGCATGGACAGCACCTGCCGCGAGCCGGGCGAGATGGACAGGCTGACCGAGGGCGACACCGTCTTTCCCTTCAGGAGCGCGGCCACCTTGAGCATATCCATCAGCGAGGAATTCGTGCAGGAGCCGATGCACACCTGATCGACCTTCGTGCCGGCGATGCTGCTCACCGTGACCACCTTGTCCGGACTGTGCGGACAGGCGATCATCGGCTCGAGCGCGCTGAGGTCTATGTCGATCACGCGGTCGTAATGCGCGTCATGATCGCTCGAGAGCGGGATATAGTCGCCCTCGCGTCCCTCGGCGGCAAGGAAGGCGCGCGTCACATCGTCGGAGGGGAAAATCGACGTGGTCGCGCCCAGCTCTGTGCCCATGTTGGTGATCGTGGCGCGCTCGGGCACGCTGAGCGTCTTTACGCCCTCGCCGCCCCACTCGATGATCGCGCCCACGCCGCCCTTGACGGAGAGTATGCGCAGTATTTCAAGGCTCACGTCCTTCGCCGTGACGAACGGGCGCAGCCGGCCGGTCAGATTGACCTTGTACATCTTCGGCATGGTGATGTAGTACGCGCCGCCGCCCATGGCGACCGCCACGTCCATGCCGCCCGCGCCGAAGGCCAGCATGCCCAGCCCGCCGCCGGTGGGCGTATGGCTGTCCGAGCCGATCAGCGTCTTTCCGGGCACGCCGAAGCGCTCCAGATGCACCTGATGACATATGCCGTTGCCCGGCCGCGAGAACCATATGCCGTGCTTTTTCGCCACGGACTGTATGTAGCGGTGGTCGTCGGCGTTTTCAAAGCCGCATTGCAGCGTGTTGTGGTCGATATAGGCCACGCTGCGCTCGGTGCGCACGCGGTCGATGCCCATGGTTTCGAATTCGAGATACGCCATGGTGCCGGTCGCGTCCTGCGTGAGGGTCTGGTCGATCCTCAGCGCGATTTCGCCGCCGGTTTTCATGTCGCCGCTGACAAGATGAGACGCGATGATTTTTTCAGCAATGGTCATGCCCATAGTCCTTCAAATCTCCTTATCCACAATCGTGTGCATGGCGTTGTTGACGTGCTCGGCCATGAGCTTTTCGGCCAGATCCGCGTCGCCCGCCTCGATGGCGTTGTATATGGCGCGATGCTCTTCAACCGACTTGACCGCGCGGCCGCTCTGCTCGATGGACAGGCGGCGATACTTCTGAACCTTCTTGTGCAGCGGAGAGAGCGTGTCTCGCAGGATCGCGCTGCCGCAGTGGTTGTAGATCGCTTCGTGGAAGCGGCCGTCCATGATCTTCATGTGATCCGCGTCGCTCCGGGAGAGATAGAACTCCTGAAAATCGAGCGCCTCCTTCAGCTCGCGCATGCTCTCCTCGGTCTTGTGCTCGATGAAGCCGCGCACGGCCAGCCCCTCGATGCGCAGGCGTATGGCGCACATATCCTCGAAATCCTTGCGCGATATGCCCATGACCACAGTGCCCTTGCCGCTCTCCTCGATGAGGTGCTCCTGCAGAAGCCTTCTGAGCGCCTCGCGCACCGGCGTACGGCTCACGCCCAGCTCGGCGCACAGCCGCAGCTCGGTAATGACCTCGCCGCGCTGATATTTGCCGCTCAGTATATCCGCCTCCAGCCGCTCAAAGACCTGATCGGCCAGCGAAATCGTCTTATATTCCATCGTTTTGCCTCCTCACAGTCTTTTCAGACGGCCCTCGGAGAGGACTTCGATCTTTTCTTCCAGCTCGTGCGTGGAGAGCGACGTCTGCCGCCCGCCCTCGTATTCCGCGTCAATCCATGCCTTCAGCGCCGTGACCAGCGGATCGCGCTTGTCCACCGCTTCATTGGCGGAGAGCTGGTAGTTCTCGTTGATCCAGTAGGCGATGCCCGCCAGCCCGCTGGCCTTGCCGATAATGACCGAGGGGCGCTTGTTGAGTATCTTCTGGGTGTCGAATATGCTGTATATCTCCGCGTCCTTGAGCAGGCCGTCGGCGTGAATGCCCGCGCGGGTCACGTTGAAATTGCGGCCGACGAACGGCGTCATGACCGGTATGTCGTAGCCGATCTCGCGATGGAAATATTCGGCGATGTCGGTGATCGCGGTGGGGTCCATGCCGTCGAGAGAGCCGCGCAGAGAGGCATATTCCATCACCATGGCTTCGAGCGGAATGTTGCCGGTGCGCTCGCCGATGCCCAGCAGGGAGCAGTTGACCGCCGACGCGCCGTACAGCCACGCCGTGGACGCGTTGGCCACCGCCTTGTAGAAATCGTTGTGGCCGTGCCATTCGAGCAGCTCGCTGGGCACGTCCGCATAGTGCTGAAGGCCGTATATGATGCCCGGCACGCTGCGGGGCAGCGCCACCTCCGTATAGGGCACGCCGTAGCCCATGGTGTCGCAGGCGCGTATGCGCACGGGGATGCCCGCGTCCTCCGACATCTTGGTCAGTTCGTTGACGAACGGCACCACAAAGCCGTAAAAATCGGCGCGCGTTATGTCCTCCAGATGGCAGCGCGGCATAACGCCGGCCTCGAACGCGTCGGCCACCGTGGCCAGATAGTAGTCCATGCACTGGCGGCGGGTCATCTTCATCTTTTTGAAGATGTGATAGTCGCTGCACGACACCAGTATGCCGGTCTCGCGAACACCCAGATCCTTCACCAGCTTGAAGTCGTCGCGGCTGGCGCGGATCCACGTCGTGATCTCGGGAAAGCGCAGCCCCAGCTCCTGACAGCGCCTGAGCGCCTCGCGATCCTTCTCGCTGTAGACGAAAAACTCGGACTGGCGGATGATGCCGTACGGCCCGCCCAGCCGCGACATGAGCTTGAACAGATCGACGATCTGCTGCACCGTGTACGGCTCGACCGACTGCTGCCCGTCGCGGAAGGAGGTATCGCTGATCCAGATGTCCTCCGGCATGCCCATGGGCACGCGCCTGTGGTTGAACGCCACCCGCGGCACCTCGTCGTAGGGATATATGTCGCGATAGAGATTGGGATCCTGTACATCCTGCAAAGAATATTTATAGCTCTTCTGCTCCAGCAGATTGGTTTTATTGGATATTTCCAGCATATCGGCGCCCTCCTCGTCCTCAAGGGGTTTGAATGGTATCATTGTATACAACAAAACAAGGCTTGTCAACGTTTTTCAGCGCCGTTTTTGCAATTCTAATAAATTTAATATTCACTTTTCGCCGTGTTCCGCATTGTAAACGTGCTTTTCCGGCATTTTTTGCAGCAGACATCGGCGTGCGCCGCCGTTTCAGCGCAGAAAAAGCGCCCTCCGCCTCATCGGAAGCGGAGAGCGCCGAAAAAATCTGCTTAGTCCAGCGTGACATGCGCGAACATATGCGCGATCTCGCCGGGCTTGACGGAATGGAACAGCGTGTAGGGATAGCGGTATTTGGCCGTTTCGGGGATTTTCAACTCAATCTCCAGCCAGAACGCGCGCGTGTCCTCGTCCAGCCCCAGATCGGCAAAGGACAGGCTGCGCGCGCCCGACGCGTTGGGCGAAACGACGTTTTTGCGAATCTCCCTGACGCGCGGCTCGTTCTTGAACACATAGGTGATCTCGGCCGGGCAGCGCAGCTGGGGGGCCAGCTCCAGCCCGTGATGACCCATGAGCACGGCCGGCGCTTCGCCGAAGTCGGTCTCCTCGACGGTGAACTTGACCTCACCGTCGAATTCCCCGGCGGGCATGGCCGAATAGACCGTCATGCTCGCGTCGGTGCGATAGAGCACGTCGGAGGCGATCAGCAGATGCCGGTCGCGCACGCTGAGCTTTACGTCGGCCAGCCGGTCGCCGTAATAGTTGACGAACGGATAGCGCACGGGCGCTTCATTCAGCTTCAGCTCGAGCGTGGTCATCATCCAGCCCGGCTCGACCGCCGCGTCGTCCGACTGCACGCGCAGGACATAGCGTCCGGCGGGCAGCGTCACATCCCAGTCGAAATGCGCCGTCTCCCCCGGCTTCAGGCTGAGCGCGCGCCTGCCCTGATCATAACAGGCCGTGTTGACCGGCGAGACGACCAGCCAGATCTGCGCGTCCACCGGCGCGTCGCCGTGATTTTCGGCCGACACGCGCACCGTGCCGCGGTACAGGCCGTCCTCGCCCCAGACGAAGGGCGTCTTCACATCCACCTTCGTGGCGGCGTGACCCAGCGGCGGGCAGGCGGTATCGCTCTCGAAGCGCACGCCATGAACGTGATCCATGACGAGCAGCCCCATCTCCTCCGCCGAGCGCACGCTCTTGCCGAGGAAGCGGATGTTCTTGAACGACACATCGCGGATGTCGCATGCGTCGCTGTAGCCCTGCAGGCGCGACATTTCCGGCAGATAGGCGATGCCGGGCTTGCCCACCAGCTCGATGTTTTCAAAGTGAATGCCCTCGATGCGGCCCATGCGGTCGTCGCGGTTCCAGACGGAATTGGTGATGCGGACGTCGAACAGCTGCGCGCCCGGCACATCCTCGATGCGGATGTTGCGGAACGTGATGTTGCTCACCAGCGCGCGGTCGCCGTGATGGATGCCCATGACCGGATAGCCCGTGGGCGAATGGATCACGTCGATGTCCTCGAACAGCACGTTTTTCACATGATCGGCGCGCAGCTCCACGCCCACCTCGATGGGGCGCGCAAAGTCGTTCCAGAGCGTGCAGGCGCGGCAGGTGACGTTCTCCAGATCGCCGGTATCGAACGCCTTGATGACCAGCGAGTCGTCCCACGTCCGCGTAAAGCAGTGCTCCACCAGCACGTTGCGCGAGCCGCACACGTCGAAGCCGTCGTTGTTGCCGCGATAGCCGATGATCTTCACATTGTCGATGTGTACGTTGTCGCAGCCGAACACGCGGCACGTCCAGCGCACGCTGTGGGTCAGCGTCACGTCGCGGATGACCGCGTCGCGGCAGGCAATCAGATCGACGCAGCGCCCGTAGGGCTTGTCCGCGTCGTACTTTTCCTCGCTCAGCACGCCGCGGCCGCAGAGCGTAAAGCCCGCGCAGTCGTGGACGTTCAGCTTGCCGTGGACGTACGCGCCCTCGGCAAGATACACCGTCGTGTTGTCCTCGCAAATGTCCATCACGCCGGCCTCGTGAACGCCGGGCGCGAAATAGCGCACATGGGGATCGCCCTCATGGACATTTTCCTCGCGCGCGGGGGCGTAGAACACCAGCAGCGCGTCGTCATAGCCGCCGTTGATCTCCACTGAGATGTTCGCGGGCTTTTTCAAATCGATATAAATGCCGTCCTCGCGCACATCCGCCGTCCAGCCCAGGCTGAGGGGACGGATCACGGCGCTTTCAACCTTCTTTTCACTCACGATGCGCATTGTCTGACCGCCGTCGCCGTGAGCAATGACATACTCGGTGCGCTTTACGTCGTTATACGGCGCGGGATACACCGCCGCCGAGAGCACGGACAGGGGCTGATCATCGAGAAAGCAACGATAATTCATGCGTCTTATCCTCCGTTTTTCCCAAGGCGTGCTTCCAAATTCCTTATGCCGCCATTTCCGCGTCTGAAAGCCCGATTCAGCCCTGCTAAACCTGCGGCTTCCATTCTTGGAACGAGGTCGGAAACCTTTGGGATTTCAAGTTCCCTTCGGGAACCGCAGCGGTTGAATCCACACGAAATGCCGGCTTTCCCTTTCAAAGCACGCCCTGATTACGCGCTTATTATAGCATAACAGCGCGCCGTACACAACCCCATTGATAAATTTCCGTGTCAGGGGACGTTTCATCCGGCGCGCGGGGATGCGATTATGCACGCCGCGTCGAAAGGCCGCGCCGTTTTCGCCCGAACGACGGGCGTTTTATCGATCACAACGCCCGCATATGAAGGGAGGCAATTTCATTTGTTCAAAACAGACGCGCGGCGTTTCCTCTTGAAATTCCCGCCGATCGTGGTATAATAGAAGAGACGCGTAAGGGCGCGCGCCTGTAAAATAGGAAACGATGCACAGCAAAGGGGGATTTTTTCTTGGATATGAAAAAAGTGCGCGCGGAATTGCTGCTCTGGCTGCAAATTCTGGCCGGCCTTCTGCTGTGCGCCATGGCCTATAATATGTTCCTGATCCCCAACAACATCGCGCCAGGCGGCTTTACGGGCATCGCGCAGCTGATCAACCACGCCTTCGGCTTCCCCGTGGGTCTCACGACGCTGGCGCTCAACGTGCCGCTGTTCCTGCTCTCGGCCAAGTCGCTGGGGCTGAAGTTCGGTATTCGTTCGCTGTTCGCCAGCGTGGGGCTGAGCCTGTTCATCGACGTGCTGCCCCTGCCCTCGGTAATCCCGATCGACACCACGGAGCGGCTGCTGCTGGCGGCGCTCTTCGGCGGCGTGCTGGGCGGCGCGGGCTTCGGCCTGATCATCCGCGGCAACGCCACCACCGGCGGCACCGATATGCTGGCCAAGCTGATCTCCTCGCATTTTCACTCGGTCTCGCTGGGCGCGGTGATGTTCGCGGTGGACGGCATGGTCATCATCGCTTCGGCGTTCGTGTTCGACGTGGTGTCGGCCATGTTTGCGCTCATCAGCACATTCCTCATGAGCAAGATGATCGACTTTTTAGTGGACGGTCTCAACTCGGCGCGCGCCTACTTCATCATCTCCGACGAGAGCGAGAAGATCGCCCGCCGTGTGATAGACGAGATGGAGCGCGGCATCACCGGCCTGAACGGGCAGGGCATGTACAGCGGCGCGGACAAGAAGGTGCTTCTGTGCGTCATCAGCCGGACGGAATCGCCGCAGCTGCGCGCCATCGTGTCCGACTGCGACCCGCGCGCGTTCGTCATCGCCACCGACGTTCACGAGGCGCTGGGCGAGGGCTTCAGGCCCATGAATTAACGCGGCTCATGCCAGCAATGGCAGGTCATAATAACCCCTCACAACGTGTAAAGGAGAATTGACATGGAGAAAATCAAAGTTGCCATCATCGGCTGCGGCAATATCGCGACGAGCGCGCATATGCCCGCCTACAAGGCCGCATCTGATCTCGCCGAGGTGAAGTACTTCTGCGATCTGATCCCCGAGCGCGCCGAAAAGCTGCGCGACGCCTACGGCTCCGGCCTGACCACCACCGACTATCACGAGATCCTGACCGATCCCGAGGTCACCTGCGTGTCCGTATGCGTGCCCAACGGCGGCCATGCGCCCATCGCCATCGACTTCCTGCGCGCCGGCAAGAACGTCCTCTGCGAAAAGCCCGCCGCGATGAACTCCGAGCTGGCCCGCGAAATGCAGAAAACCGCCGACGAGTGCGGCCGCATCCTGAACATCGGCGTGTGCAACCGCTTCAACACCGCCGTTGAGAAGATTCAGGAGCTGATCGCGCAGGGCGAGCTGGGCAACATCTATCACATCTACTGCTCCTTCCGCTCCTATCGCTCCATCCCCGGCCTGGGCGGCGCGTTCACGACCAAGGCGCTCTCCGGCGGCGGCTCGCTGATCGACTGGGGCGTGCATTTCCTCGATCTGATCTTCTACTGCGTCGGCCAGCCGAAGATCAAGACGGTTTCCGCGCAGGCTTACTCCGTGCTGGGCAAGGCCATGGAGGGCTATGTGTACGAGTCCATGTGGGCCGGCCCGCCCAAGTATGACGGCGTTTACGACGTGGACGACATGATCACCGGCCTGATCCGCACCGAAGGCCCGACCATCTCGGTCAACGGCGCGTGGGCGCAGAACATCGACGAGAACGGCATGTTCATCGAGTTCATGGGCGACAAGGGCGGCATCAAGCTGCAATACGGCGGCAACTTCACGCTCTATTCCACCAAGAACGGCATGCTGACCACCACCACCTTCAAGTACCCCACCGTCAACATGTATCACGCGGAGATCCGCGACTTCCTGATCAAGGCCCCGCAGGGCATCAAGACCAAGGCCAACATCGATCAGGCGCTGCTCACCTCTCAGGTCATGGACATGATGTACAAGTCCTCCGAGCTGGGCGAAGAAGTCAAGGCCTAAGCGATCCTTCCATGCGCCTGAAGCGGGCCGTTCCTGCTTCAGGCGTTTTTTGAAAAGCGCGGCCGCGCCGGAGAGAGGATTTTCCGGCTTTCCGGCCGTAATGCCCGCCTTTGCAAGTCCATCGAGCGTCCGACCGTCGCCGCGGGGCTTACACTCCGACTGGCGCAAGGGAATTTCGCCGTCCGGCATAGCGCTGATCGCGACCGGTTCGGCACTCCGGCTCCCTTCTGCCGATCATACAGCCATCAGCCAGACGCGGTAATTTCTCCGCCGTCCAGCATGGCGCTGAGCGCGGTCGATCTATGTGCTCTGCTCCTCTTCGCCGCTCCATGCGATCATCGGCCGGACGCGGCATAATCGTTTTTACACGGGAGGTTATGCTCATGTTCCCACGCATAATAGGCGCGCTGGTGAGCCTTTTGTGCGCCACGCCGTTTTACGCGCTGGCGCTGGGACGCAACGACCCGCACACCCCCATTCCCTTCTGGAGCGGCGACGACGGCAGGCTGCGCGATAAGCTCAGCGACATTCCCGCCTACAACCGCGAAATGGCGGCGCTCTACACGCGCTTTGCCGGCGTGCTGCTGGCCAACGCGCTCATCGCGGGCGTCTGGCCGGGCGCGAGCCTGATCCTGCTGATCGCCATTCTGGCTGTCGGGCTGTTTCTCATCCACCGGCGCTATAAGGCGCTGCTGGCGAAGTATTCCTCGACCGGGCCGCACGCATAACGTTCCGGCCTTCCAGGAAATTCACCGCCGCAAGCGCTTGCTCTTTGCCGCTTTCCTCTAATCAGCGCCGAAACCGCCCTCCGACACGCCCGTGCGGTATCCCCCCTATAACGCAGCAACCTCCGCGGAACGCCCTGTCCCGCGGAGGCTGTTTTTTATTTTGTCACACGATTTCGATCTCGCGCGCCATGCCGAGGAAGCTGCCGGCAGTCAGATACTGCTGCGCGCCGCTGGGCAGCGGGTCGTTGTAGGTGAAGTGGAAGTGGCCGGTGAACGCGCCCTTCATCAGCGGATGGTTCTTCACCAGCTCCATGAAGGCCAGCGTCTCGTTTGTCGGACGGTACGCGGAGTCCGGATGCAGCACGTCCGGCTCGCCGACGGTCTGATGATCGCCCTCGTTGAAGTCGGTCACGATGCGGTTGTACAGCCCCTGCGTGTAGAACGGCTCGTGATAGAACAAGAGCACCGGCAGCCCCTTGTCGAACTGCGCGCGCAGAAAATTCAGCTGCTCCGCCGATATCTGGTAGTTTTTCGTCTCCAGTCCGACCAGATTCACGCCCTTATATTCGCGGGCGCAGCAGGAAATGTCGTTCTTGAAGATCGCCCTCACGCGCGCCTCGTTCTTTTCGCGGAAATCGGGATCGCCCGGCCAGAAGCCCATGTACTGCGTAAACTCGTGATTGCCCGCGACGAAAAAGTAATCGTCCAGCGTATCCAGCACGGCCCTGGCCTGCACGAGATTGCCGTGGCTCACATAGTCGATCAGATCGCCCGTGTGAACGAGCAGCTCGCCGTTGTCCTTCGCATACTGGAACAGCGCGTCGCACCAGCGGCGGCAGCAGTTGTCGCCGTGCTTGGAATCGTAGGCTTCGCGGCGCATAGTCATCAGCTTGCGCTGCGTATCGCTGTCCTGATCGTCGGAATAGATCAGATGCGAATCGGTGACGTGCAGCAGCTTGAACGGCTCCGGCACGCCGATGACCAGCTTCGTTTTGGTAATTTTGATTTCAGTCGCCTTGTAAATCATGCTTTTTCTCCTCCTGAACAGTCCAAAATGCTTTGAGCGCCGCCGCCATATCCGCTTCCCCGCGCACATCGCGCACGACCCAGTGCGGCGGTAGCAGCGCGCGGTGATCGCGATCCTTCCAGCGCGCGTCGATCAGCAGCACGGCCCCGCGGTCGCTTTCCGAGCGAATGACGCGGCCCGCCGCCTGATACACCCGCGCCAGCCCCGGATACTGATAGGCGTAGGCATAGCCGCTGTGATAGCGCGCTTCATAGATCTCCCGCAGCGCGTCCAGCGGCGGCGAAAGCTGCGGCACGCCCGTGCCCACAATGGCCACGCCGCTCAGCCGGTTGTCCGGCAGGTCGATTCCCTCCGAGAACACGCCGCCCATGACGACGAACAGCGCCGTTGTTTCGTCCGGCTCGCGCTCTGCGGCGGCCAGAAAATCGCGCCGCGCCGTCTCGTCCATGTTGGGCGACTGAACCAGCAGCCGCGCCCCTCCCGCCATGCGCTCGGCCACCTGCCGCATGAACGCATAGGACGGAAAGCACACAAGATAGCTGCCGCGCTTCGCCGAGATGAACGCCTCGAGCGACCGGCACAGCGCGTCCATCGAGCCTTCGCGCTCGCGGTATCTCAGCGGCAGCGCATAGCGCAGCACCATGAGGTTCTCGCGCGGGAAGGGCGAGGGCAGATCGAGCAGCGCGCCCGTCTCCTCGCTCAGCCCGAGCAAATCGCGATAGAACGGCAGCGGCGTGAGCGTGGCCGAGAACAGCGCCGCGCCGTGAACGCGCCCAAGCGTCTTTGCGATGTGCTCCGACGGATCGGCGCACCAGAGCGTCGCATCGCACCCGTCGCGGCCATGCGGCTCGATCAGCGTGCGGTAGTTTTCGCCGTAATCGTCCGCCGCGCGCAGGAAATCGAGCGCTTCAAACAGCCGCTCGGTCAGCGCAGCGCTCCAATCATGCGCTTCCCCGCCCAGCCGGTCGGCCAGCTCGACAAAATCGCGCGCCGCCTGAACGAGCGCGTCCGGCCTTTCGGCGCGCGCCGTGTTCTCCCCCATCGCCGCACGCAGCGCCTTCATCTCGTTCAGCAGCGCGGTGAGCGAGAGATAGAGCGCGTGCTTCCGGCCGCCGTCCTTGCCGACCGCGCGGCGCAGCGCTCGAAAGTCGGCCTGATTCAACCGCCCCGAGAGCATATCCCGCGCGCGGGCGCAGAGATTGTGCGCCTCGTCGATCAGCAGCCCCGCGTCCGATTTGCCCGTGAAGAAGCGCTGGAGCTTCACCCGCGGGTCAAACACATAATTGTAATCACAGATCACCGCGTCGGCGTTCTCGGCCAGATCGAGCGACAGCTCAAACGGACAGAGCGCGTATTTTTCGGCCAGCGCTTCGATTGCCGCGCGGTCGAGCCGCTCGAGCGTCAGCCCGTCATAGAGCGCCGCGCGCCGCCGGTCGTAATAGCCCCGCGCCCGCGGACACACCGACGGCCTGCAATCGCGCGCTTCCATCGGGCAGATCGTGTCCTTCGCGGTCAGGCACACCGAGCGGATGCGCACGCCCTCGCCTCGCAGACGGCAGAGCGCCGCGTCCGCCGCCATCGCGCCGGTTGAGCGCGCCGTGAGATAGAATATCCGGCCGATTTTCCCCTCGCCCAGCGCCTTGACCGCCGGAAACAGCGCCGCCATGGTCTTGCCAATGCCGGTCGGCGCCTGACAGAGGAGATGCCTGCCGTCGCGCAGCGCCACATAGACGTTGGCCGCCATCTCCCGCTGCCCCGCGCGATAGCCGCCGAACGGGAAACACGCCGCGCGCATCGTCGGGCGGCTCAATTCCGCCCAGCGATTCGCCGCCTCGAGCCAGTCGAGGAACGGCGCAAGGTACGTCTCCAGCCGTTCGAGCAGCGCCTGCCGGTCATACTCCCGCGTAAAAGCAGCGCGGCTGCCGCTGAGATCGTCGTACACCAGCCGCACCGTCGCCGCGCCGAGATCGTCCCTTTCGGCGATCATGACGGCGTACAGCTCGGCCTGCGCCCAGTGGACGGGATGCTCGCCGCCGGTCATGGCGCTTATGTCCTCGCCGGTGGTCTTGATCTCCTCGATAAAGGCGCGGTCATCCGTCTCCTTCAGGCCGTCGATGCGCCCGTACAGCGCCAGCGGAAAGCCCCGCCGCACAATGTCCATGCGCACGGCGACCTCGCTGCGCCAGTCCTCGCCATAGGCGCTCTGTATGAGCCGGTGTCCCCGCGCGCCCTCGAGCATCCGCTTCAGCAGTCCGCGCCCGCTCTCGAGATCGCCGCCCTCGTAATAGAACTCGGCCAGAGTCCGCACATTGACGCGCAGCGCGCCTTCCACATCCGCCGCCCCCTTCCGCGCCCCTTGGCTCGTCCCCTATTATAGCAGAGCCGCGCCCGAATGACAATGCGCCGTTCTAAAAAAACGCCCGTCCGATAAAAATCCGGCGGGCGCAAAACGGCGGAGCGGATCATAGCGACCCGCTCCGCGCGCTTATTCAGTTAAGTCCGTTCAGACTGCCTTATGAAGGGATGCGATTACTTCGCGGCCTTCCAGGCATCCATCTGCTTCTGCACCTCGGCGACGATGGTGTCGACGCCATTGGCCTTCAGCTTGTCGACGAACTCTTCGACCAGTTCCTTAACCTCGTCCTGAGAAGAGGCCTGGCCGCGAGTCAGGTCGTTCTGATACTCGGAGACGACGGAGGTGCAGGCGGCGACTTCGTTGACGATGGGGGCGGGATCAACCACGAAGCCCATGTGGTTGCCGGTCAGGCAGGAGTTGTTGTACTCGATCATGCGCGTGAGCATGATGCTGTCGGGGCCGACCAGCTCTTCCGGAGCATGGACGATGGTCAGGTTGCCGATGGGGGCCATGTACCAGTGGTAGTAGGCGCGGTTCTTGGGATCGGCGTTCTTGGTGCCGTCGAAGGTCATCTTGCCATCGGCGTCATAGGTGTAGTGCACGCCCTCGATGCCGAAGCGCATCATGGTCGCGAATTCGGGATCGGTGTTGACCAGGTTCAGGATCATCATGGCGCGCTCGGGATCGGCGCACTTGGCGGAGATGGCGGTGCCGGCGGAGAAGAAGTTGTTCGTGTCGGTCCAGATCTTGTCGAACATCTTCATCTTGGTGGTGAAGTTCTCGCCGTACATATGCTCCTGCATGTAGGTGTAGCCCCAGCCAACCCAGCCGAACATGCCGCCGGTGTACTGACGCTCGCCCTTGTTGGAGTAGTCGTAGTCATAGATGCCGTCCTCGACCATGCGCTGCTTCTGCAGGGCGAACTCGAGGAACTCGGGGGTCTCGTAGAAGTTCACAACGGTCTCGCAGTCAACGTCGGCGATATCGTTGATGCCGTCGATGTTGCAGACAGCGAAGTACTGATCGTTGAAGAAGGTCTCAAAGCCGAAGTAGTAGGGGTAGATCAGGCTGGTATCCCAGAACACCGGGTAATCCTTGAACTCGGCGTACTTTTCGCTGGCGTCGCGCAGCTCCTTCACCTTGTAGCCCAGCTCTTCCAGATCGCGGAAGTTGTCGAAGGGATAGTCGTCGATATTCAGACCCAGATCGTCCAGCATGTCGGCGTTGTAGACCAGAGAGATGAAGTAGCCGTTGTCCTTCAGGGACGGAATGCCGTAGATGTGGCCGTCAATCTTCATGCACTCCCAGATGTTGTCCTTGAACAGCGCCTTGGTGTCGGGCGCGATGGTGTCCAGCATATCCTCGAGGGGATAGTACGCGCCGCGCTGAGACTGCACGACGTAGTCCAGCTTGGTCTGGGAACCGAAGCCGATGATGCCGACGTCCTGGCCGGCGGAGATCATGGTGGTCATCTTGTCCCAGTACTCCTGGCCAGACCAGTAGTGCAGGTTGACGTTGGCGTTGATCTTTTCCTTCAGATACTCGTTGACAGCGTCGTTGACGATGCCGCAGTCGTCCATCTCGCCCTGGCCGAAATACCAGTCGATCGTGACGAAGGGCAGCTCGCTCTCAGCGCCGGCGGTGAAAACCGGCATGGCCGTCAGGGCCAGAAGCAGAGCCAGAACCATCGTGAGAACCTTGCGTGTCATGTGAAAGTCCCTCCTTGAATTTTTATTTCATCGCACAAAGCGACAAAACCGTATTGAATGGGGCCGTTATTCCTTGACCGAGCCGATCGTCAGGCCGCTGACGAAATAGCGCTGGAAGAACGGATAGGCGGCCAGCACGGGCAGTATGATGATGATCATGCAGGCCATGCGCAGGTTCTGCTGGGGCAGATTGCGCATCAGCTCTATGCCGTCCGGCGTGCCGGCAACCGCGGCGTTGTTCTTGATGAACTCTATGTTGGACTGTATCTTCTGCAGCAGCGTCTGCAGCGGCACCAGATTGGGGTTTTCGATGTAGAGCACGCCGGTGAACCAGTCGTTCCAGCGGCCGACCACGTTGAACAGGCCGATCGTCGCCAGACCCGCCTTGTAGAGCGGCAGCACGATCTTGCCGAACACCTGGAAGTGGTTCGCGCCGTCTATGCGCGCCGCCTCAAAGAGCGAATCGGGGATTGTGGTCTGTATGAACGTGCGCAGTATGATGACGTTGTAGGCGCTCACCAGCGATGGCAGCAGGAACACCCAGATTGTGTCGTAGATGTGCAGATAGCGCACATTGAGGATGTAGCTGGGCACGAGGCCGCCGCCGAAGAGCATCGTGAAGAACAGTATCCACGTCATGAACGTGTGATGCCTGAAGGAGCGCTGCGCCAGAACGTAGGCGTAGAGCGACATGACCGTCAGTGACATCAGCGTGCCTGTGACCGTGTAGAATATCGTGATGCCGTAGGAGCGCAGCACCTGATCGCCCATCTTGGCCAGATAGCGATAGCCCTCGAGCGTCCACGCTTCCGGGAAGAAGCTGAAGCCCTTGTTGGCGATGGAAAGCTCGCTCGAGAACGAGACGACCACGACCAGCGCCATGGGGATAATCATGGTCAGCGAAACGATGCACAGTATCGTGGTAAAGAGCGCGTTCCAGCCGCGGCCGATGACATTGAACTTGTTGTCCTGCTTTGACATGATGCTTCCCCCTTTCCTCAGAACATCGCGCTGTCGGGATCGATCTTGTTGACGATGGCGTTCACCGCCAGCACCAGCACCAGACCCACGACCGACTGATACAGGCCGGCCGCCGTGCTCATGCCGACGTTGGAAAGCTTCGTCAGCCCTCGGTATATGTATGTGTCTATGACGTCGGTCACAGCGTAGAGTCGTCCGGAGTCCTTTGTGACAGAGTAGAACAGGCCGAAGTCGCCGCGGAATATGCCGCCCAGCGACATGATCAGCGAAATGCCTATGACGAAGCGCAGATGCGGCAGCGTGATATAGAGCGCCTGCTGGAGCTTTGTCGCGCCGTCCAGAACCGCCGCCTCATAATAGTCGTGCGATATGCCGGAGATGACCGCCAGATAAAGCACCGTGGAATAGCCCACGCCCTTCCAGGCGTTGATGCCCACCAGCAAAAACGGCCACACGTCGCGGCGCTTGTACCAGTCCACATTGCCATTGCCGCCCATCGTCGCGATAACGCGGTTGACCAGGCCGTTCTGCTTGTCCAAAAACGCGGTCAGTATGATGGCCACGACTGCCCAGCTCAGGAAATAGGGCAGCATGTAGACCGTCTGGAGCACCTTCGCCGTCCGCTGAGAGCGCAGCTCGCTCAGCAGCATGGCCAGCGTCACGGCCAGGAGCATATTGAGCGCGATGAACACCAGGTTATAGCATACTGTGTTGCGCGTGATGACCCACGCGTCGGTTGTCGAAAAGAGGAATTTAAAGTTGGCCAGCCCTACGAACGGACTTCCGAAAATGCCCTTGCTGATGTTCAGCTCCTGAAACGCCATGACCAGTCCGAACATGGGAGCGTAGCAGAAGATCAGCAGGAAAATGATCGTCGGGGCCGCCATGACGTAAAGCTGCCAGTCCTCTGCTCTGTACTTCTTCTTTTTCTGTAATGCATTGCTTGTACTCATGGCCGACATTCGCGCTCCCCCTTAATCAATTTGGGCAATTTGTTTAACCATTTCCTAATTGCAGATTCTATTATACTCCAGCCCTTTACATTGTGTCAAGATCAATTTACAAATTAAGCCTATCAATTTTTCAAATGGCTTAATTCATAATCCGCATAGGTCGACTAATTTGAATACTTATGCACATTTCAAGCTCTATCTTATCATTTATTGCGGTGTTTTCAGGCTTTATGATGCTTACAGTGAATTTTCATGCACGTCGCGCCGTCTTTTTACTGTTTCAGCGCGTTTTTAACAAACGGACTGCCGCGTCTCTTGCGCGCGGGGCGTTTGTGCGCTATAATAGGTCTGGATTTCTGTCATGCCTGATTCTGACGCGAAAGCGAGTGATTATTTTATGCTGTATCCTCTCAAAATGACGCCTTATTTCCGTCACGGCGCGGACACCCCCTGGGGCGGTCAGGCGCTGGGCGATCTCTTTGGCAAGGCCATTCCCGACGCGCTGACCGGCGAGAGCCTTGAAATTTCCGCGCTGCCGGAGCGCGAAAGCGTCGTCGAAAACGGCTGCTTCGCCGGCCGAACGCTCGGATCGCTCGTCGCCGAATACGGCGAGCGGCTGACCGGCGTTCAGGGCGATTTCCCACTGCTCTTGAAGCTCCTGGACGCGCGCGATATGCTCTCCGTGCAGGTGCATCCCGACGACGCGTACGCCGCCCTCCACGAAAACGGCAAGCGCGGCAAGACCGAGGCCTGGCTGGTGCTCTCCTGCGAGCGCGGCGCAAAGCTGGTCTACGGCGTGAACGTCAAATCGGAGGAAGATCTGCGCGCGCAGGTGCAGTCCGGCCGTCTCGAGGACGCGCTGCGCTGGATCACCGTGCAGCCGGGCGACGTGCTCTATATCCCCCACGGCTGCGTCCACGCGCTGGGCGGCGGCATCGTGGTGTACGAAATTCAGCAGTCGAGCGACGTGACCTATCGCTTCTGGGACTGGAACCGCGTCGGCGCCGACGGACAGCCGCGCGAACTGCACACCGAAAAGGCGCTGGATGTGAGCCGCCCCGCGCTGCGGCTGGACAAGCTGAGCGGCGCGACCGTGCTCTGCGAGGGCGGCAGCCGTACTTACTATATCTGCGACGGCAATTTCGAGCTGTGCCGGCTGAACGTCGCGGGCGATATGCCGCTCGAATCGGGCCGAATGCTGCTGCTCACCGCGCTGGGCGATGCTGAAATCCGCTGGCCGGAGGGCGCGTTCACGCTGAACGCCGGCGAAAGCTGCCTGATCCCCGCCTGCGCGGAGAACGTCCGCGTGTGCGGGCACGCCGCCGTGATGGGTGCCACCACGCCCGACCGCTCCGCGCTCAAGGCCGCGCTGGACTATCGCGCGGAGCTGGTCGCCGGACTGACGAAGGAAATCTGAGCGCCGCACTCTAACACTTATGCCCCCGCCGCGGCGGATATGCGGCGCAGCTCTTTTATCGATCGAGCGGTGCAGTCGGCACACGACACACACATATAAAGGAAGAAACGCCATGACATACGATCTGAGCTTCATCGGCACGGGCCATATGGGCGCTGCGCTCGCCCGCGCCGCCGCGAAAACCGTCGATCCCGCGCGCATGCTGCTGTGCAACCGCACCCGCGAGAAGGCCGACGCGCTGGCAGAAGCGCTGAACTGCGCGTCCGGCGACAGCGAAACCGCCGCGCAAGAGAGCCGCTTCATCGCGCTGGGCGTGAAGCCGCAGGGCATGGCCGCGCTGCTTCATAGCCTTGCGCCGGTTTTGAAGGCGCGCGCTGATCGCTTCTGCCTGATCACGATGGCGGCGGGGCTGACGGCGGCGCGCATCGCCGAGCTGGCCGGCGGCGACTACCCCGTCGTCCGCATCATGCCCAACACGCCGGTGGCCGTAGGCGAAGGCATGATCCTCGCCTGCGCCAATCAGGCCGTGACCGACGCGGAAAAGGCTGAATTTGAGCGGATGTTCTCGGCGGCCGGACGAATCGACTGGCTGGACGAGACGCTCATCGACGCGGGCAGCGCCGTTTCAGGCTGCGGCCCGGCGTTCGTCTGCCTGTTCATGGAAGCGCTGGCCGACGGCGGCGTGGCGGCGGGACTGCCGCGCAAAAAGGCGCTTCAATACGCCGCGCAGACGCTCCTGGGCACGGCAAAGCTGGCCATGGCGGAAAGCGCGCATCCCGCCGCGCTGAAGGACGATGTGTGCAGCCCCGCCGGTTCGACCATCGCGGGTGTGCGTGTACTGGAAGAACACGCCTTCCGCGCCGCCTGCATGGACGCGGTGATCGCCGCCTGGCAGCGCACGCGGGAGCTTGGGCAATAGCGTTTTAGAATAGAGTCATGCCTGTTTCTTGCGTGCGCGCGTCCCTTGGGGGCGTTCTGTTTATGCTGATCACGAAAAGGAGTCATTCATGCTGACCACGATACAAAACATAGACTGGGCGATACTGCACAAAATCCGCGCCGTGCTGTCCTGCCGCGCGCTGGATTTCATCATGCCCAAGATCACGCTGCTGGGCAATGGCGGCGCGTTCTGGATCATCGCCGGATTTGCGCTGCTGCTGACGAAGAAATACCGCAGATACGGCGCGCTGCTGCTGGCCACGCTGGCGACCGGCGCGCTGATCGGCAACGTCGCGCTGAAGCATCTGGCCGCGCGCTCGCGCCCCTGCTGGCTGGAGGAGATTGATCTGCTCATCAAGACCCCGCGCGACTATTCCTTCCCGTCCGGGCATACGCTGGCCTCGGTCATCGGCGCGATGGCGCTGGCTCGGGCCGACCGCCGCTTCGGCTATTTCGCCATACCGCTCGCCGTGCTGATCGCCTTTTCGCGGCTGTATCTGTTTGTGCATTTCCCCTCGGACGTGCTCTTCGCCGCGCTGCTGGGACTGACGATCGGCTTTATCGGCCAGCGCATTTTCAATCGGCTCACCGCGCCGAAGGAGAGCGCCGCGTGAGGGTGTCCACGTCGCTGAACGTCCTGCCGCTCTCGGC
Organism: uncultured Clostridia bacterium; assembly: GCA_934631025.1. Classification (GTDB taxonomy): domain Bacteria; phylum Bacillota; class Clostridia; order Christensenellales; family Aristaeellaceae; genus Firm-10. Next base: position 61,116 of record CAKTXR010000007.1, on the reverse strand, counting down.
TGATCTCAGGCCGGCCATGGCGCGCGTGCGGGCCGCGGGCTTTGACTGCGCCGATTTGAATCTGGTCAATCACGCCGACGCGCGCCGCGCGCTCCCCTTTTCCGGCGACGGATGGCGCGGCTGGGTCGAGCAGGTCGGTCTGGCTGCCGAGACGCTTCACCTGCCCTTCAATCAGGCGCACGGCTTAAAGCGCATCGATCTGGACGGCGACGTTCCCGCGCAGTTGTCCATGGCCGTCCGGCAGCTGGAAGCCGCGTCGCTGCTGAACATCCCGCGCGTGGTGTTTCACGCCGGAAAAACCGCCGACGCAGCGCGGCTCTTCGAGCGCAATCGGGCGTTCTTCACGGAATTGTGCGAATCCGCCGCGCGGCTGAACGTCGAAATCGCGCTGGAGAACACGTTCAAGCCGGACGAGCTGACCGCCATGCTCGAGCGCCACATCGCGCTCCTCGACGCGCTGAACACGCCGCTTTTCGGCGCGTGCTGGGACACGGGCCACGCGCACGTCGCGCACATCGATCAGCGCGCGGGGATTCTGGCGCTGGGGCGGCGGCTCAGGGCGCTGCACGTTCAGGACGGCGACGGCGCAAACGACACGCACACCGCGCCCTATTACGGCGCGATCGACTGGGAAAATGTCATGCGCGCGCTCGCGGACGCGGACTATCGCGGCGATTTGACGTTTGAAGCGCCCGCCTTCGTCCGCCCCCTGCCCGACGCGCTGAAGGACGGCGCGCTCCGGCAGCTGTGCGATATTGGCCGCCACCTGAGCAGTCTGTTTGAGGAAAGCCGCTCCGCCCGCAAGGGCTGAGGACGCAAAAAGCCGTTTCCCCCTCTTCGAGAGAAACGGCTTTTTTCATGCCTTAATGAGTAGAAACGTCCATCCGGACGATTTTCGGAACACGCTCCCGTGTCTTTCAAACCCCGCCCGTCAAAGGCGCGCTATCCCGCCGCGCCGCAGTAAATCTCATCGCGCAGGGCGCTGAGCTTACCCGCGCCCATTCCCTCGACGTTCGTGAGTTCCTCGACGCTGGCAAACGCGCCGTGCTCCTCGCGATAGGCGACGATGCGCGCGGCCAGCTTCTCGCCCACGCCGTCCAGCAGCATGAGCGTCTCCTCATCGGCGGCGTTTATGTTGATCTGCACCGCGCCGTGCTCCACGCGGCAGAGCGTGTTCTCCGCGCTGCTCAGCGCCGGATAGCTGCCCGACGGCGCGCCGCCCGCCGCGATACGCCGCGCAACCGCCGACGCGCCCAGCATAAACGCCAGCGTCAAAACCGTGAACAGCGCCGCCAGCCGTTTATTCATGCATGCGCCCCCGGATGGCCTTGAGCCGCTTCATCACGTCGCTGCCGCCGCGCCCGAAGTAATCGTGCAGCGCGACATATTCGCAATAAAGCTCGTCGTAAACCGCGTGCGCTTCGGCGTTCGGCGTATACGCTTCCTCGCGCAGGCCGGCCATATGCGCCGCCGCGTCGGCAATGCCGTCGTAGCCGCCGTTGTCCGCGCCCGCCGCCACAGCGCCCATCATCGCGCTGCCCAGCGCCGTAGTCTGTTCGGAGCGCGCCACGCGGATCTCGCGGCCCAGCACGTCCGCGTAAATCTGCATCAGCAGCGCGTTCTTCTGCGCAATGCCGCCGCACGCGCGCAATTCTTTGACTTCAACGCCGTGCTTCTCGAAATTCTCGATGATGACGCGCGTGCTGTAGGCGGTGGCTTCGATCAGCGCGCGATAAATGTCCTCCGGCTTCGTGGCCAGCGTCAGGCCGACGATCAGGCCGCTCAGATCCGCGTCCACCAGCACGGAGCGGTTGCCGTTCCACCAGTCGAGCGCGATCAGGCCGCTCTCGCCGGGCTTCAGGGCGCGCGCCCGCTCGGTGAGCAGCTGATGAACGCTCACGCCCAGTTTTTCGGCCTCGCGCGCATAGGACGCGGGCACGCAGCTGTCCACAAACCAGCCGAAATGATCGCCCAGGCAGCACTGCCCCGCTTCATAGCCGAACAGCCCCGGAATCACGCCGTCCTCCACCACGCCGCAGATGCCCGGCACATCCTTCTCTTCGTCGTCCATGACGATCTGACAGCCCGACGTGCCCAGCACCAGCAGCATCACGCCCTTGCCCACAATGCCCGCCGCGGGCAGAGCGACGTGCGCGTCCGAATGCGCCACGGCCACGGGCGTGCCGGGCAGAAGGCCGGTCAGCGCCGCGCCCTCATCGGTCAGCACGCCTGCGCGGGTACACACAAAACGCACATCGCGCGAGAGCTTCTCGTCGATCACATGCTCCAGTCTCGGATCGAGCGCGGCGAAAAACGCGTCGTCCGGATAGCCCGCGCGCTTCGACCAGAGCGCCTTGTAGCCGGCCAGACAGCTCGAGCGCGCTTCCATGCCGGTCAGCCGCATGACCATCCAGTCGCCCGCTTCCATATAGCGGTCGACCTGCGCATAGATTTCCGGCGCTTCCTCCAGCGCCTGCCAGATCTTCGGGATCGCCCATTCGGAGGCCACCTTGCCGCCGCGCAGCCGCAGGAAGTCCTCGCCGCGCGCCTCGGCAACTTCGGTCATGCGCGTGGCCTGCCCCTGCGCCGCGTGATGCTTCCACAATATCGGATAGGCATATTTTTCATGCTTGAGACCGGCCGTCTGGCACAGCGGCGTGCCGTCCGCCGTCACGGGCACGAGCGTGCAGGTGGTAAAGTCCACGCCCACGCCGATCACGTCGCATGGGCACACGCCCGCCTGCTCCAGCGCGTCCGGCACGACGCGGCCCAGACACTTCATGTAGTCGGCGGGATCCTGCAAGGCCCAGTCGGGCGGCAGGCGCGTTCCGTCCGGCAGCGCTTCGTCCAACACGCCGTGCGGATAGTCCATGACCGCCGTGGCCACCTCGCGGCCGTTCTCCACGTCGACCAGCAGCGCGCGCGCCGACAGCGTGCCAAAGTCGATCCCCAGCGCGTATTTGCTCATAATATCGCTCCTTGCTTACAAAGTGTGTTTCATCCCCGCCCGTCGTCGTTCATGTCGAAACAGAGGGGATCGACAGCCGCGCAAACCATGCGCCGATTCACGGAGATTTCCGGCGCAAAAAGCGCTGAAATTGAAGCGTATTTCTGAAAGGAAAGCCATTTCTTCGTCAACTTATCCGCGCTTTCACGCAAAACGCCCCCAGCGCCGCGCGTCTCTCAATAGAACGCCGCCGCCGACAGCCGCGCCACATTATCGAAGCGCCAATAAAGCGCAACTCAAAAGAGAAGCCACCCTTCGCCGGTTTGGCCAATGCTCAAGCCCGCGCTTTCACGCAATAACCGTCCCAGCGCCGCGCCGCGTTATCGTATGCCGAACAGCCGGCAGCCGTTTTCAAACGCCGCCTGCGCCAGCTCGTTTTCGTCCATGCCGCGCAGCTCGGCCACGCGCCGCGCCGTGTAGGCGACGAACGCCGGCTCGTTGCGCTTGCCGCGCATGGGCACGGGGGCCATGTATGGGCAGTCGGTCTCGACCAGCAGCCGGTCGAGGGGCACGTTCACGGCCACCTCGCCCAGCTTGGGGATGTTCTTAAACGTCACCGCACCGGAAAAGGATATATACAGCCCCATCGCCAGATAGGTTTTCGCGCTCTCCCAGCTGCCGGTATAGCAGTGCATCACGCCGCGCGGCAGCCGGCCGGCCTTCCAATGGGCGGTCAGGATCTCGGTCGCGTCGCCGTGCGCTTCGCGGATGTGGAGGATCACCGGCTTGTCAAGGCGACAGGCCATGTCCAGCTGCTCCTCGAACACGGCGCGCTGAACGTCCCTCGGCGAGAGATCGTAGTGATAGTCCAGCCCGATTTCGCCCAGCGCGACCGCCTTTTCATCGGCCATGCAGCGCTCTATGCGCGCGGCCGCAGCGGCGCTCCAGCAGGACGCGTCGTGCGGGTGAACGCCGGTTGCGGCGTACATCCAGTCATATTGCCGAGAAAGCGCGAACACGGGCTGCTCTTCCTGCGAGCCGTCGCCCACAAGCAGCGCGCGCTCCACGCCAGCCGTCTGCATCCGCGCGATGGTCTCCGCGCGATCCTCGTCAAAGCGCTCGTCGGTCAGATGGCAGTGTGTGTCAAACAGTCTCATACAGTTCCTTTCAGCACGCGCAGCAGCGGCTCGATTTCGTTGGCCGTGATGAGCGACGCGCCCTTCTCGATCGCCTCGCGCACGTCGGCCTCGGTGTCGGCGCAGTAGATGTGCATCTTCATGCCCTTGGCCCTGTAAAAGTCGAAGATTTCCGAGCGCATGATCGCCATGCTGAGGCCGATCTCGTCGTAATATTTGTAGGAATCCTTCTCAAATTCGGCCATCTGGAAATCGGGATAGCCCATCGTGCGGGCGTGATGGACGGTCTTGAGATAGCGGATGATGCGCGCGTTGAACGCATAGAATATGCAGGTGTCGAAAAAGCCGTATTCCTTGAGCAGCGCGACCGTCTTGTCGCAGGTGTCCTCGGTGTAGAGCTTGATCTCAACGCCCAGCATCACGTCGGGGCGAATCTCCCGCGCCAGCTCCAGCACCTCGCGCAGCGTCGGCACGCGCTCGCCCGCAAACGCCGGCGAAAACTTCGCGCCCGCGTCCAGCTGTTTGATTTCCTCGAGCGTCATGTCGCCCAGCTTTTTGTCCACGCCGCAGATGCGATAGGCGTTGCCGTCGTGCATGATGACCGGCACGCCGTCCTTGGACTGCCACACGTCAAACTCCATAGCGTCCACGCCGGCCTCGAGCGCCGCGCGATAGGACACCAGCGTATTTTCGGGATAGCGCGCGCAGTAGCCGCGATGCCCCTCCGCAAGAACGCGATTCATATCCATTCCTCCCGATCGCTTCCTTCTAAAAGTGTGGATAGCGGTTTTTGTCCGCTATCCACGCCTGTTATGCTTTATCAGCCGATTTCCATGCCGGAGGCGAAGTCGCCGCCCTCAATGGTGACCAGCTTCAATTTGCCCTCGCTGTCCTCGGCGCAGAGCAGCATACCCTCGGACACGATGCCGCGCATCTTGCGGGGCGCAAGGTTCGAGACCAGCACGACGGTCTTGCCGACCATCTCCTCGGGCGTATAGTAATTGGCGATGCCGCTGACCACTGTGCGCGTGCTGCCTCCCACCTCGAGCGTCTCCTTGAGCAGCTTGTCCGACTTGGGCACGCGCTCGCAGGCGACGACCTTAGCGGTGAGCAGCTTCACCTTGGCGAAATCGTCGATGGTGATCAGGCCGGCGTTTTCCTCGTCATCCGCCTTCTTTTCGTCCTTGACCTCGGCCTTCTCGGCTTTCTTTTCGGCTTTCTTTTCGGCCTTCTTCTCAGCCTTGTCCGCCTTCTTGGCGGCCTTGTCGTCTGCCTTATCGCCCTCGAGCGCGGCCAGCTCCCTGGCCACGTCGAAGCGCGGGAAGAGCGCCTCGCCCTTCTTGACGACGGTGCCGGCCTTCAGGCCGCCGAACGCCTTGATGGACTCCCACGTCTTGAGCGCAGGATCGGTCACGCCCAGCTGCGCGAATATGCGCTCGGGGGTCGAGGGCATCACCGGGCCGACCGCCACGGCGATGGCGCGCACGCACTCGGCGAGATTGTACATGACCGTGGCCAGACGGGGCTTGCCCTCCTCGCTGCGGCCCAGCACCCAGGGCTGCGTGAGGTCGATATAGCGGTTGCAGTCGCCCACCAGCTTCCAGATCTCAGACAGCGCGACGGAGAACTGCAAGTCGTCCATGCTCTTTTCAACCAGCTCGGGCATATGCGCAAAGCGCTCGAGCAGCGGCGCGTCGGTCGTCTCGTCCACGACTTCCGGCGCGGGCACAACGCCGCCGAAGTACTTTTCGATCATCGCGACGGTGCGGCTGACCAGATTGCCCAGATCGTTGGCCAGATCGGCGTTGACGCGGGTGAGCAGCGCCTCGTTGGTGTAGTTGCCGTCCGCGCCGAAGGGCATCTCGCGCATGAGGTAATAGCGCAGCGTGTCCACGCCGTAGCGCTCGACGATCGGGCCGGGATAGACCACGTTGCCCTTCGACTTGCTCATCTTGTCGTTGCCGAAGAGCAGCCAGCCGTGGCCGAACACCCGCTTGGGCAGCGGCAGGCCCAGCGCGTGCAGCATGATGGGCCAGTAGATCGTATGGAAGCGCACGATTTCCTTGCCGACCAGATGGATGTCCGCCGGCCAGTATTTCTTAAACAGCTCGTCGTGATCGGTGCCGTAGCCCAGCGCGGTAATGTAGTTGGACAGCGCGTCGATCCAGACGTAGACGACGTGCTTGTCGTCAAAGTCGACCGGCACGCCCCACTTAAACGACGTGCGGCTCACGCACAGATCCTGAAGGCCGGGGCGCAGGAAGTTGGTCAGCATCTCGTTGGCGCGGGACTGCGGCTGAATGAAATCGGGATGCGTCTCGATGTAGTCGATCAGCCAGTCCTGATATTTGCTCATGCGGAAGAAGTAGCTCTCCTCATGCGCCTTCTCGACGGGGCGGCCGCAGTCGGGGCACAGGCCCAGCCCGCCCTTGGGGTCCTCCTTCACCTGCGTGGGCGTCCAGAAGGCCTCGCACTGCGCGCAGTAGAGTCCCTCATATTCGCTCTTGTAGATGTCGCCCTGATCATAGAACTGCCTGAATATCTTCTGCACGATCTTGACATGGCGCTCGTCGGTGGTGCGGATGAAATCGTCGTACTGGATGTCCATCAGCTTCCACAGCTCTTTCGTCTCGGCGACGATCTTGTCGACGAACTGCTGCGGGGTCACGCCGGCCTCGGCGGCCTTGCGCTCGATCTTCTGGCCGTGCTCGTCGGTGCCGGTGAGGAAATAGGTGTCGTAGCCGGTCAGCTTCTTGAAGCGGGTCATTGTGTCGGCCGCCACGGTGGTGTAGGTGTGGCCGATGTGCATGTTGCCGCTGGGATAGTAGATCGGCGTGGTGATGTAGAAGGTTTTCTTGTCCATATCTCTTCACTCCTCGGATTGATTTTCAAAATCTTTGCCGCGTCCCTCGCGGACGCCCAGTCCCGTCATGTCGATCGGCACAAAGCCCATCTTCAGCGCGGGCGAGGCCGGATCGAGCGTGAAATCGCCGTGCGCCGGATCGCGAAGCAGCGGATCGGCCACCACGGTGAACAGATCGTAGCCCTGCTTTTTCAGAGAGTCCATGGGCACGCGCGTCTCGCGGTTCCACAGATCGGGGGCATACTCGAGGGGCTTTCCATGAATATCCCAGTAGACGTTCATGTCGCTCTTTATGCCCGCCATGCCGAAGCCGGTGAACAGCGGCTGATCGTCGGTCAATACGATGTTGCGCTCAAACGTAAAGCCGACGTGCTCCTCAAGGCGCGTGTAGGCGATCACGCCCTCGCTGCCGAACGCCCAGATGTTGTTGCGCACGACGTTCTCGCGGCCATAGTGCTGATGGAAGCACGAGGACGTGGTGTTATAGCCGATGTTGTTCTCGATCAAGAGGTGGCTCGATCCTTCGTCGGGATAGATCGCCCAGCCGCCGTAATTCGCCTTTTCGATGTCGTGGATCAGATTATAGCGGATGATCGAGCCGGGCTGCACGCCCAGCATATAAATGCCGCCCATATCCGACAGCACGAAATGGCCGATGTCGTAGATGTGATTGTACTCGATGATATTGTCGTGAGACACGCTCTCGGCATAGCCCCACACCCAGCCGCACGACACGCCGGAATAGTACAGATCGTGGATCACGTTGTGCGCGATCGTCACATGATGCGCGTGCATGCTGATCACGCCGATGCCGGCCAGGAACTGACGGCCGCCCTCGGTGATCAGGTTGTCGCACACGCGGATGTGATGCGTGCGCCCCTCGACCGCGCCCTTCGCGTCGGTACCGTTGATCTTCACGCCGCCCGCGCCCATATCGCGCAGCACGTTTCCGCACAGCTTGATCACGGAGCAGCCCTCGCGCACGTCGATCGCATAATAGCCGACGTGTTCGATCACGGAATTGGTCAACGCGCAGCGATGGCAGCGCGCAAACGTCACAGCGCCGCCCGCCTGCGTGGAGCCCTGCCCCTGCACGGACACCTCATGCACCGCCCAGTCGAAATGGCGGATTGTCACGTTGTCGAGCGTAAAGTCGCAGCTGTCGTGAATATCGAAAGCCTGCTCGCATACCGGCGCGACGACCTCGGTGTTCTCGATCGTCTCGCCGTCCATCGGCAGATAATAGAGCGTCTTTTCCGCGCGGTCGATATACCAGTCGCCCGGCTCGGTCAGCCCCTCGAAGAGGTTCTCGATGCGGTATTTGGCATAGTGCTTCTTGCGGTCGTCGTGCAGCGTGTAGTGGGAAGGATGATCGGAAATAAGCAGCCGCGTCTCGGGATCATAGGAGAGAACCGGCATCAGCTCGTCCGACCAGTAGTGGAACACGTGAACCTGCACGTCGCGCAGGTTGCGCGTGGGCTTAAAATCGCCCTCCTTCACGATGAAGCGGTCGCCCGGCACGTTGAAGGGCAGATCGAGCGGCTGGCCGGGCACGTCCTCGATGTAGTAATAGTCCTTTTTCGGCAGGAACGCGCGGGTTCTGCGCGCGCCGTTCACGAACAGCGAGTTGAAGTATTCGCCGTCCTCGAGCCGGGCCGTCCAGCAGCGCAGGCCGTTGAGCGCGCCCTCCTCAAAGCCGGAGATCACGCGGCCGCCGTCGAAGATCGCCTGCTCGCCGTCACAGGAGCGCACGGTCACCGGCGCGGTCACGCTGATCGACACGGTCTTGTCGATCGGATACACGCCGCCGCGCAGGCAGACGGTGATTTCGCCGTCCCAGCAGCTCTCGCCCAGCGTCTCGACGCATTTGAGCGCCGCCTGAAGCGTCTTAAAGGGCGCGTCGATCGTGCCCTTCGCCTTATCGTCGCCGTTCGGCGCGACATAGAGACAATTCGCCATGGAGAATCCCTCCCTGTTTGTTGCAATAAAAAAACGCCGCTCGCCGCTGCGAGGGACGTTCGTAAAAACGCGGTACCACCCTGCTTCTCCCCGACGCTTCACGCGCGGAGACTCGTCGGCCGGTCGTCTGCCGGCCTGCCCGCTAACGGGGGACTTCCGTCCGGCGCTCACATTTTTCATCGCTCGCGCCGGAAGCTCCAAAGCCATGTTCACGCCGCCCGCCGCCGCCGGCTTGCACTCTTCCGGCTCGCTCAAGGCGCTCATTGCGGCGCTACTCTCTTCTTCATCGCTTCTTATATATCGTCTGTATTATATCGAAGATTTTCCCCGCTGTCAAGTCTTTTATGCGCGCCTTGCGGGGCAATCGATGCAGCTCAAGCGTTATTCCGCGCTGACGCGGCGACAGGCCGTTCTGAATCATATGCGCTTAAATTGTGCGCCGGCGCAGCGTTTGTGCCTGCCGGATATAGACCGGCACAGGGGCTGCCGTGCGCGCGGGGGCTGGGCGGCGGGGTGTGCGTGCGGAACCTCATCGCGGAAACCCCCTCCTGCGCCTATTGCAGCGTCAGCAAGAAAGACAATCTGACCTTCCGAAAGGAAACGCACTGCCGCAGGCGCAGATGGATTCGCTTCCCCCGCGCCGCTCTTCCATTATTTTTCCCACGTCTCCCCTAACGCATTGACAAATCGCGCGGGCGCGTTATAATAGTGTTATTGATTTTCACATTGAACGGAGGATGCTCTATGACGACCGCTCTGCTCGTCGCCGTGATGGTTGTGCTCTATTCCTTCCAGTCGCTCTTTCTCAAGCTGTTCTCGTCCAGCCGCAGCGCCGGCGAGGACACGTCCACCGTGTTCTCGATCTCCTACGGCGCGTTCGCCGGTATCGCCACGCTGCTGGTGAGCGGCTTTCACTTCGCGCCCTCGCCGGTCACATGGGCGTGCGGACTGATCAACGCCGTCGTGCTGCTGCTCTACAATCTGGCGATGATCAAGGCCAGCAAGGGCGGCTCCTATTCCTTCCAGATGATTATGTGCCTCTTCGGCGGCATCACCGTGCCCATGGTCTACAACGCGCTGTTCATGGGCGAGCGGCTGAGCGCGATGCAGTTCGCCGCCATCGGCCTGATGCTGGTCTCCTTCATCCTGATGAACCTGCGCGGGCTGTCGCTCAGGGGCAGCGCGAAATCGTTTCTCCCGTGGTGCATACTGATCTTCGTCACCAACGGCCTGTACAGCATACTGCTCAACACCCAGCAGGCGAAAATGGCCGGCGCGCAGCGCAACGAGATGATCGTGCTGACCTTCCTCGGCATGTCGATCTTAAGCGCGGTCATTCAGCTTGTCCGCGACAGGAGCGTGCTGACCAGCGGCTTCAGGATGAGCGGAAAATCGCTGATCTATCTGCTGGCCTGCTGCCTGTCCGCCACGATCGCCTGCCATCTGGTGCTCTATGTGCTCACGCTGGTGGACGCGACCGTGCTCTTCACCATCGACAACGGCGGCGTGCTGGTGCTCTCCGTGCTCTATTCCTGCTTCCTCTTCCACGAAAAGCTCACGCCGGTGCAGATCGCGGGCATCGCGCTGGCCACAGGCAGCATCGTCATGCTGAGCTTCTGACAAACGCCGATCATACGAAAAACGGGACTGATTCGCGTCAGCCCCGTTTTTTATGTCAGCGACATTCCCGCCCCGCCCGATCGATTTAAGCGGCGCTCGCCGCGGTCATAACGTGCGTCCAGCGCGGTATCTGCTCACATTCCCAGCACCGACGCGGCGGTTTTCCAGAGCACCTGCTCGCGCTCGTCGTCGTGAAGCGGCAGGTTCATGAAGCGCTCCAGCTCTCTTTTCGGCTCCCACATCGGATAATCCGTGCCGAACATGACGTGATCCGCGCCGAAGAGCCGTATGCGCCGCACGATCTCCTGATCGGTCATGGCGTACATCGAGCTGGAGCAGTCGACGTACATATTCTTCGTGCCGGCCAGGCATTCGGCCGCGTCCCAGACGCTGTAGCCGGCAAAATGCGCGGCGATGACCGTCAGATCGGGCGCTTCCTCGAGCATTCTGCGGATCTGCGGCGGGTTCGAGTAATGATAGCGATAGTCGCCCGCGTGGATCATCATCGGCAGCTTCTTCGCCTCGACCGCCTTCACAAGGCGTATGGCACGCGCCTCGTCCAGCGCAAATTTCTGCATATCCGGATGCAGCTTCACGCCGTGCAGGCCGAGATCGACGATGCTCTGAACGCCGCCCTCCACGTCCTCCATGTCCGGATGCAGCGAACCGAAGCCGATGAAGCGATCGGGATGCGCCTTCACCTGACTGGCGATGAACGCGTTGACGTTGTGAACCTGCGCCGGCGTGGTCGCGACGGAATGGACGAGGAATCGATCGACCCCCGCCTCGTCGCCCACGCTTAAAAGCTGCGCGACGCTGCCGTCGCAGTCCATATGGAAGCCGTCATAAAAGGCGCTGATGCCATGCGCCGCCTTGAGTGCAATTTTGTCTGGGAAAATATGTGCGTGTACATCGTAAACCATGTTGTCTGTTATCCTGCCTTTTGCGCTGCTTTGAGCGCGCCGCCGCATGGATCGTGAAGAAAGGCGCTCCGCCGAAATCCCGCACGGCCGGTCAATAAAGCGGCGGCCCGCGTGCTTATCATTTATTATAGCACGCGGGCCGCCCGTTTTTCTCGCCGTTCGGGTTATGATTGTGGTGCGTCAGGCATTAAGGCCAGTGAACGCTCCGTTCTTTTCAAGCGTCGCCTGGATCTTCTTCACATCGGCCTGCTTCACGCCGGTGTGATCGTCATTGGCCACGGCCACGGCCACGCCCGCCGCCTCGCCCAGCGTGGTCACGATGGGCATGATGCGGTAGGAGGCCTGCGCCTCGTGCGTGGAGGAGATGCAGCGGCCGGCCACCAGCAGGTTGTCGGCGTTCCTGGGCTGCAGGCTGCGGTAGGGGATGGTGTACCACGTGCCGTCCTCGAAGAAGTAGTGGCTGGTGCCGCTGCCCTCGGGGTTGTGGATGTCGATGTCGTAGTTGCCCGCGGCGATCGCGTCCTCGAACCTGGTGCAGTTCTTGAGGTCGGTCTCGGTCAGCAGGTATTCGCCGTCGATCATGCGGCTTTCGCGCGCGCCGATTTCGCTGGCGGAATAGAGCAGCTGGCAGTGCTCGCAGCCGGCGGCGTACTTGCGCAGGAACTCGACCATCTCGACCATCTGCTCGCGCGCGATCATCTCGGCCTCGGTCACGTCGAAGGGGTTGGTGGGATCGTGCTTCACGACGCGGGTGGTGTTGAAGTGGATCACGCCCTCGTCCAGCGTGGTGAACACCAGCACGTCCTCGCGCGGGTTCCTGATCTCACCCGCCGCCTTCAGCTCCTTATACTTCTTCTGCACGTCCTTCATGCCCTTCCAGAACACGCTGGTGTCCACGTTGCCCACGCGGAAGCACAGCGTCATGGGCTGGCACAGGCCGTCCGGACGGCCCAGATGGAACGGGCAGCCCGCCTGCGCGGCCAGATCGGCGTCGCCGGTGCAGTCGATGAAATAGCGCGCCTTGAAGGTCAGCCTGCCCGCCTTGGTGGCCACGTCGACCGCCGTGATGGTCTCGCCGTCCTTGTGAACGCCGCACAGCATGGCGTGATAGAGCGGCTGAATGCCCTCCTTCTTCACCAGCCGGTCGAGCGCCACCTTGAGGTATTCCTCATGGATGGTGTAATCCTTGTCGTTCTGCGCGCCGGTCTCGCGCATGAGCGCGCGCAGCTCGGTAAAGAAGCCGCGGCTGAGCAGATACTGCTTGCCGTCCACCGTCGTATAAAAGCGCATGAAGGGCGTAATCAGGCTGGTCGCCGCCGCGCCGCCCAGATAGCCGGCCTTCTCGATCAGCAGCACGTTCTCAACGCCCTCGCGCTTCGCCGCCACGGCCGCCGCCACGCCGGTCATGCCGCCGCCCACGACGATCAGATCCCATTCCTTGTTCGTCATCGAGGAAATATCAATCATTGCCCGTGTCCTCCCGCTGTTCTGTTATTGCATCTATTGCATCGGAATAAACCCTGCGCCCATTATAGCACAGCCGCCGTGTTTTGGGAATAGGCAAATACGCCGTCTTAAAATAATTTCTCAACGAACCTAAGTAATTCGAAATTATTATTAAACCCATTTTCTGAAAGCCTGCACCCCACGGCCAGCCGCCCGAAGGGCTCTCAAAAAGCAGTGGCCGTGCATGCGCTTTCCGTTCAGGCGCTTCTCCATTGTTTCATGTTCACTGCCCTGCCGACGTGCAAAGACGTTCATGTGAACGCACGCTCCCACTCGTTTCCACGCCGAGGCTCCACAAATGCCGCCGCATCTCCCGCCGAGGTTCAAAGGCGTTCCTGACTATCGCGCACACCCTCATGCGTTTTCGTGCCAAGGCTCCACAAATGCCGCCGCATCTCCCGCCCTGCCAAGGTTCAAAGGCGCTCATGAGAATGCACGCTCCCGCTCGTTTCTATGTCCAAGCTCCACAATGCAGTCAGCGCTGCCGCTCCGCAGGTTCTGCCCCGCCGTACACAAGACGCGGGGCGGAGCGCCCTTTGAACGCTCCGCCCCGAATTACAGCTTTGAAATTATCCCTGAATCGGCTCGATCATGCCGATTTTGCCGTCCGCGCGGCGATAGATGACGCTGGTGACGCCCGTTTCCGCGTTGATGAACACGAAGAAGCTGTGCCCCAGCATATCCATCTGCGCGATCGCGTCCTCCACGGCCATGGGCTTGACGGCGAAGCGCTTCACGCGCACCAGCTCGTCGGGCTGCTCCTCCCACGCGGGCACGGCGTCCTCCGGCTCGGCGAGAACCTCGGCAACGGCGCGCTTGCCCAGCTTGGTGCGATGGCGGTGCACCTGGCGATCCAGCCGATCGAGCGCGCGGTCGATGGCGGCGTACATATCGTCGCTCTCTTCCTCGGCGCGGAACATCACGCCGCCCACCATGAGCGTCATTTCGGCAATAAAGCGCACGTTGCGCTCCTGGCTCAGGCGAACCTGCGCCTCCGCCTCCTCGCGGAAATAGCGATCCATTTTATTGAGCTTTTTTTCGATACGAGCGCGCATCGGCTCGGTGATGGTGAAGTTTTTAGCGGTCAAAGTAATACGCATGAAATTCAACTCCTGACTTTAATGATTTTTGCTTCCTCGTCAGGCCCGCTCGGCGGCAGGCCCCTTATGCGCTGCCATGGGAATCGCTCTCCTCTCCTGCGGCGCTCCTTTTGCCTTTGTACTGTCCTTTATTCGCCGTCCATGGTAAAAACTCCTGCCTGACCTCGAAATATTTTTGCGTTTTCTAATCATTTTTTCAGATAAATCGCCATAATGTGACATTTCCGTGTTATGGATTGATCAAATCGCGCGCGCGTGGTATAATAGAAGTACTTTGTGCATTGGAGCGTGAATACCATGACCTATACCGTGCGACAGGCTGTGCGCACAAACAACCGCCCGAACAAGCCCTGCGAGGACCGCATCGCATCGACGGAGAACACGTTCGTCGTGGCCGACGGCGTGACGCAGAACATGGACGAATACCGCGAGGGCATGACCGTCAGCCCTGCGGGTCAGGCCGCGCAGATCACCGCCGATTCGATCCTGAGCGTCCTTTTCCCCGCCGCCGACCCCACCGCCGCCGCGCCCGAGGCCGTCGCTCTGGCGATCGAGCGCACCGGCGCGTACAATGAAACGAAGCCCAGCGCCTATCCGGCCGCCGCCGTGTATGTCAGCGGCGCGATTCGGGAGAACCGGCTGCACTTTTCCTATGTGGGCGATTCGGTCATCATGCTGATCCGCCGCGGCGCGCGCATCCGGCTGAGCGAGCAGCAGACGGCGCACCTGCGCGTGTTCGGCTCGACGAAGGGCCTGAGCATCACCAAGCGCGAGCTGTACGACACCATCACCAACAATCCCGACAGCCCGCTGGGCTACGGCGTGATTTTCGGCGACGAGCGCGCGCTGTCCTTCCTGCGCGCCGCGTCCATCGCGCTGGAGACGGGCGACCGCGTGATTTTCTCCTCGGACGGCGTCGATCAGTATCTCTATTATGCCCCGATCGGCGAGCTGGCAGCGCTCTCGCCCGACGAGCTGCTCGACCGCTCCGTCCGCTACGACGAAGCGCCCTACAACCGCTATGCCGACGACAAGGCGATCGTGGTCGTGGACGTCCGGTAAAAGCCTTCCAATTATATAAAACCGCCGCGCCGGATCCGGAGATCATCTCTCCCGGATCCGGCGCGGTCTTTGTCTTATCTGTCCCGCTCAAAGGAAATGAAGCGCGTGCCCTGGAAGGTCAGCTGCCCCTGATCGCCCTCGGCAATCAGGCCGTACTGCTCGCCGCTCATCTCCAGCTCCATGCGGTCGCCGCTGGGCACCTCGAAGGTGACGTAATAGTCCGTCCAGCCGGCCATGTCGCGGCTGTGCCGGCGGTAGTTCTCGCGGCGGTTCACGACGCGCGCCTGCGTGGTCAATCGGGGCGAGGCGCTGTTCTTAATGCCCCGCGCCGCGCTCCTGCCCAGCACGACGACGAACGTGCCGATCACCAGCGCGAACACGATGAAGAAGAATATCGGAAACAGCGTGTCAAACGCTCCAAACAGTCCCATGCGTTATTTCTCCTCCGGCTTGATTTCGGGCGCGGCGGTTGTGCGCGCGGCGGCCGACTTCATGAGGTCGCTCAGATCTACGCCGGTGGCTTCCTTCAGGCCCTCGAGGATCTGATTGCTCGAGTTCATCACGTCGCGCACCAGGCGGGACGAGTTGCCGTCGCCGTACATGACGATCTTGTCGGTCTGCGCGAGCGGCGCGGCGGCGTTCTTGACCACCTCGGGCAGCGCGGAGAGGTACATCTCGATGATGGACGCTTCGCCCATGCGCTTCTGCGCCTCGGCCTTCTTTTCGATGGCTTCCGCTTCGGCCAGACCGCGCGCGCGGATACCCTCGGCTTCCTGCTCCATGGCGTAGCGCGCCGCGTCGGCTTCGGCCTTTTTGGCTTCGGCCTGCTGGAGCGCTTCGTACTTCTGCGCTTCGGCTTCGCGCTGGCGGCGGATCAGCATGGCTTCGGCCTCGCGCTCCGCCTGATACTTCTTCGCGTCGGCGGCCTTTTTCACGTCCGCGTCCAGCTGGCGCTCCTTGAGCGCAATTTCCTTCTCGGCCAGCTCGGCTTCCTTCTCGCGGCGGGCGATGTCGGCGTTGGCGCGGGTGATCTCGATCGTCTTGCGCTGGCTTTCCTGCTGGATGGAGTAGGCCGCGTCGGCTTCAGCCTTCTTTGTGTCGGCGCGCACCTGCATCTCGGCCTGCTGCACGGACAGCTCGGCGTTCTGCTCGGCGATCTTCTTGTCCGCGTCCACCTTCACGGCGTTGGCTTCCTGCTGCGCCTTGGCGGTGGCGATGGCGATGTCGCGCTGGGCGTTGGCCTTGGCGATCTGCGCGTTCTTGCGAATCTGCTCGACGTTGTCGATACCCATGTTCTCGATGGTGCCGGCGTTGTCGCGGAAGTTCTGGATGTTGAAGTTGACCACCTCTATGCCCAGCTTCTGCATATCGGGCACGACGTTCTCGGTGATCTTCTTGGCCACGCCCTGACGATCCTGCACCATTTCCTTCAGGCCGACCGAGCCGACGATCTCGCGCATATTGCCCTCGAGCACCTGCGTGACCATGGCGATCAGCTCATTCTGTTTCATGCCCAGCAGCGATTCTGCGGCGCGGGTGAGCAGCGCGGGGTCGCTGGACACCTTGACGTTGGCCACGCCGTCCACCATGACGTTGATGAATTCGTTGGTAGGCACGGCCTCGCTGGTCTTGACGTCCACCGTCATGACCTGCAATGAGAGCTTATCCACGCGCTCGAGGAACGGTATGCGCCAGCCGGCCTTGCCGATCAGTATGCGCTTCTTGCCCATGCCGGAGATGATAAACGCGGTGTCCGGCGGCGCCTTCAGATAACCGGTCATGAGCAGCAGAGCCGCCAGAGCAATGATGACCGCAATGATGATCAGAAAAACTTGCATTGATTCTCCTCCTTCGTTCTTCCCTGTGTTCATCCGACGCGTCTATCATATCAGATTGCCGCGCGCCGCGCAACACAAACGCGCCGAAATGTCGCCTTTCGCGTCCCAACAATACGCCGCGGCGCAAAATAGCCCGATCGCACAGCCGCCGCGCGCCCGAACCAGCCGCAGCCCGGCCAGCTCCGCCGATTCCCGAACAGCCCGCCCGCGCCGCCGCCCTGCGAAAAAAGCAGTTTCAACCACCCCGTGTCGTTCTCTCGCCGCGCAATCTCAACGCGCGCCCTGCCCCCGGCGCACACCGCCACGGCGAAAAAGCATGCATCTCCCGCCCCGCACGGCCAGCGCCTCAAAAGCCCCCTCCCACAACATAGTATAGAAGCAATTTCCTCCGCGCCCGCATCGATCCCGCCCGCTTTGTATAACGTATGTTAATTCACAAAAAGGCTATTGACTTTAGCGTGCTACAGTGGTATAGTATGGTCAAGTTGATTCACCGCAGTGCAGTGATAAATCAATCAAGCAAATTTGAGGAGGACAAAACAATGAAAAAGCTGCTGTGCATGGTTCTGGTACTGATGATGGTTTTCTCCGCGGGCGCGGCGATGGCCGAGAGCGAATCCGACTGGGAATACATCAAGGGCAAGGGCAAGATCACGATCGGCATCACGCTGTTCGCCCCGATCAACTATTACGACGAAAACAACGAGCTGATCGGCTTTGACACCGAGCTGGCCAAGGCCACGTTCGAAAAGCTGGGCGTTGAGGTCGAATTCATCGAGATCAACTGGGATTCCAAGGAGATCGAGCTGAACTCCAAGAACATCGACGCGATCTGGAACGGCATGTGCATCACCGAGGAGCGCAAGCAGAACATGAGCATGTCCCGCCCCTACCTGTACAACACGCAGGCGATGGTCATGAAGGCCGATAAGGAAGAGGAAATCATGGCCGACATTTCCGGCAAGTACGTCGTGGCCGAGCAGGGCTCCACCGGCGAGGGCAAGCTGCAGGGCACCATCGCGGACGACGACACCGTGGTTGTGAGCGCCGCCGAATACTTCAAGGATGCGAACTACACCGCCGTCGATTCCATGGCCAAGGCGCTGATGGAAGTCAAGAGCGGCATCGCGGACGTCGCGCTGGTCGACAGCGTGTGCGCGCTGGCCATGGTCGGCGAGGGCACCGATTACGACGATCTGACCGTCAATCTGGACAACAACTTCGGCCTGCAGGAGTACGGCATCGGCTTCCGCGTGGGCAGCGACGTCACCGAGCTGGTCAACAACGCCATTATCGAGCTGACCAAGGACGGCACCGTCGCCCAGATCGCCGAGAAGTACGGCCTGACCGATATGCTGGTGTCCGTGGACGCGGAATAACGCGCCTTCCCCTCGATTTTCAGCCAGGCCCCGCCCCCGCGCGCGGCCTGGTTCGGTTGCTGTTTCTTCCTTTTCAAAATTTATCGCAATAAACCGCAAAACGCTGCTTGAGAAGGCTCGCACTTGAGCCTATACTGTTTCTCATATCGAATTTTCGCAAAAAGCGGACTCGATGGAAAGGATGTGCCCCATGCTTGAGATCGCAAAGGCGCTGATGGGCGGCTTTTATGAAAACATCGTCATATTCTTCTGGACGCTGGCGCTGGCCATTCCCTTTGGACTGATCATCACGCTGGGCTCCATGTCCCGCTTCTCGCCGCTGCGCTGGCTGACCAAGGCGTTTGTGTGCGTCATCCGCGGCACGCCGCTGATGCTCCAGCTCTTCGTCATCATGTACGCGCCGGGTCTGCTCTTCGACACGCCCATCCGCAACCGCATGATGGCCACGCTGATCGCCTTCGTCATCAACTACGCCGCGTATTTCTCCGAGATCTACCGCGGCGGCATCGAAAGCATCCCCAAGGGGCAGTATGAGGCCGGCGCTGTGCTGGGACTCACGCGCCCGCAGACGTTTTTCCGCGTGGTGCTGCTTCAGGTGGTCAAGCGCATCACGCCCTCCATGGGCAACGAGGTCATCACGCTGGCCAAGGACACTGCGCTCTCCCGCGTCATCGGCGTGGCGGAGATCATCATGGTGGCCGAGCGCTACACGAAGAAGGGTCTCATCGGGCCGCTGTTCTCCACCGGACTGTATTTCCTGATTTTCAACGGCCTGCTGACCGTCATCCTGAGCCGCATCGAGCGCAAGATGGACTATTTCCGCTGCTGAGAAAAGCCTTTTGAAGGGAGAGAAAAAACGTCATGGCGATCCTCGAGGTCAACAATCTGGGCAAGCGCTTCGGCTCGGTCGAGGTGCTCAAAGACATCAGCTTTTCCATGGAAAAGGGCGAGTCGCTGGCGATCATCGGCTCCTCGGGCAGCGGCAAGACCACGCTGCTGCGCTGCCTGAACTATCTCGAAACGCCGGATCAGGGCGTGATCCGCGTCGGCGGCAACGTGATCTTCGACGCGGCCGCCACGGGCGCGCTCAAGCCCGCCGAGATCCGCAAAAACCGGCTGCACTTCGGGCTGGTGTTCCAGTCCTTCAACCTCTTCCCGCAGTACACGGCGTTCCAGAACGTCGTGCTGGCTGGAGAAATCCTCGCCAGAGAGCGCCCCGACTACAAGGCGAATAAAAAGGCCATACTCGATGAAATTCACGAGAACGGCCGCGCGCTGCTCAAGAGCGTCGGGCTGGAGACGCGCATGGACAACTATCCGCATCAGCTCTCCGGCGGCCAGCAGCAGCGCGTGGCCATCGCGCGGGCGCTGGCGCTCAATCCGGACATACTCTGCTTCGACGAGCCGACCAGCGCGCTCGATCCCGAGCTGACCGGCGAAGTGCTCAATGTCATCCGCTCGCTCGCCGCGCGCAACACCACAATGGTCATCGTCACGCACGAGATGCAGTTCGCCCGTCAGGTGGCCGACGACGTGCTGTTCATGGACAAGGGCGTCGTCGTGGAATACGGCCGCGCCGCCGACGTGATCGATCACCCCGCCAACGAGCGCACCCGCCGCTTCCTCGAAAGCTATTCCGTAAAGGGCTAAGCGAAAAAAACATCCCGGCGCTCAACGGTGGCCCGGGATGTTTGCAATAGGACGGCTTTTTTCAGAACGGGCCGCGCGGGACGCGGCGACAGCGAAATCAGGCGCACGGCTTTCCCAGCGGCGCATATCCCCCCTGAACTTGAGCGCCGGGCCTTCCGCCCGATTCGCGGCAGGAAGCGCCAGCGGGATTTCATCAAAGCGCTAGAACCGGCTGGGCGCGCGGCCCGCATCGGCCAGCAGCACGGCGATCACGAACAGCTCCATCGCCTGCTTCAGCTCCTCCATGTCGGGATAAGTCGGGGCGATGCGCAGCGTGCTGTCCTCGGGGTCTCGGCCGCCGGGGAAAGGCGCGCCCGCCGGAGTGAGCACAACGCCCGCGTCGGCGCACAGCTGCACGATGCGCCGGGCGCAGCCGCGCGGGGCCTTGAAGCAGATGAAGTAGCCGCCGTTCGGCCGGCTCCACGCCGCCACGCCGGAAAGCTCCTTTTCCATCACCGAGAGCACATAGTCGAACTTCGGGCGGATGATCTCCGCCTGACGCGCCATGTGCCTTTCGACGGCGTTCAAATCGGGCAGAAAGCGCGCGTGCCTCAGCTGATTGACCTTGTCATAGCACACCAGCTGATAGGTGAGCAGCGCCGCGTGCCGCGCGATGTTGGCTGGACTGGCCGCCATGGCCGCCACGCCGCCGCCCGCAAAGGTGATCTTCGATGTGGATGTGAACATCAGCACGCGGTCGGGATGTCCCGCCGCCGCGCAGGCCTCGTACATATTTTTGAGATGGTCGCGCCGGTCGGGATAGAGATGATGCACGCAGTAGGCGTTGTCCCAGATGATGCGAAAATCCTCCGCCGCCGTCTCCATGGCGGCCAGCCGGTCGACCACCGCGTCCGAGAACGTCACGCCCGAGGGGTTGCCGTACATGGGCACGCAGATCATGCCCTTGACCAGCGGATCGCGCACGAGCGCCTCGACCTGATCCATATCCGGCCCTTCGTCGTTCGTGGGCACGGGCACGGGGATCAGCCCAAGCGTCTCGCACATGGCGAAATGCCAGTCGTAGCCCGGCACGGGGCAGAGGATCTTTACGCCCGTCAGCCTGCCCCACGGCGTATCGCCCGGCATGGGGCCGTTGATGATCGCGCGGGTGAGCGCGTCGTGGATCATGTTGATGCTCGAATTGCCGCCCACGATCACCTGCTCCGCCGGCACGCCCAGCAGCGCGCCGAAAAGGCGCTTCGCCTCGGGGATGCCGGTCGGATCGCCGTAATTGCGCGCGTCCACGCCGTCCTCACAGATGAAATTGTCCATCGGTGCCAGCATGGGCAGCGACAGATCGAGCTGGCGCGCTTCCGGCTTGCCGCGCGACATATCCAGATGCAGCCCCCGCGCCTTAAACTCCTCATAGCGCTCGATCAGCGCGTTCAAATTATTTCCGTCCATCCGACAGGCCGCCTTTCAAAGAATCGCTTGTATATTGGGTCGATTCAATTATAGCACACCCGTCGGCGAATGAAAAGGAGGAAAACACGCTTTGGAACTCATCAGAAAAATAACGCCCGGCGACGAGCGCTATCTCTCGGACGAATCGCGCGTCATGGGCGCGGCCGAGTATATCGCCTTCCCGACCAGCGCCGAGGAAATCAGCAGCGCCATCCGCTGGTGCGCCGATCACGACGTGCCGCTCACCGCGCAGGGCGGCCTGACCGGACTGGCCGGCGGCGCAAGCCCCGCGCGCGGACTGGCCTTAAACCTTCAGCGCATGAACAGAATCCTCGGCCTGAGACGCGGCGAGCAGGGCGAATATTATCTGCGCGTTCAGCCGGGGCTTTTGCTCACGCAGCTGAGAAAGGCGCTTGAAACCAAGAGCTTCGACGTGCGCGGCTGGGACGAAGCATCTCTCGACACGCTGAAAGCCGTAAAGCCCGGCGCGCTGTTCTTCTCCCCCGACCCGACCGAGCCGACCGCCAGCCTCGGCGGCATGGCCTCCTGCAACGCCTGCGGAGCGCGCTCGTTCCTCTACGGCTGCACCCGCGCGCACATAAACGCGCTGCGCGTCGTGCTCGCCGACGGACGCATCGCTTCCCTCATACGCGGGCGCGACAAAGCCGACGGCCGCCATGTGCGCTTTGCCTGCGAGGACGAAACGATCTTCGAGTGCGAGTTACCCTCCTTCGACACGCCGCCCATCAAGGACGCGGGCTTCTTCATCCGCGAAAACATGGATCTCGTCGATCTGTTCATGGGCAGCCAGGGCACGCTGGGCGTGATCGCAGAGCTGGAGCTGAAGCTCATGGACGCGCCGCGGCATTTGTGGGGACTGACGGCGTTCTTTCCGGACGATGAAAACGCGCTCGCCTATGTCCGCGCCATGAAGGGGCATTCCGACGCGGGCGTGCCGGATTTTGCCCACAAGCCCGCGTCGATCGAGTTTTTCAACAAAAATGCGCTGGACATGGTGGTGCGGCAGAAGGCGGTCACGCCGGCCTTTCACCAGCTTCAGGAGCTGCCCGAGAACTACAACTGCGCCGTCTACGTCGAGTTTAACGACGACGATCCCGATAAGATGATTCCGGTGCTGCGCGCGCTTTCGGCGGTGATACAGGCCGTCGGCGGCGACATCGAGCGCACATGGGTGGCGCGCGACAAAACGGAGCTGGAAAAGCTGCTCTTCTTCCGCCACACCGTGCCCGAGACCATCGACCTGATCGTCGAAGAAAACCGCAAAAATGAGCCGTGCATCACGATACTCTCCACCGACATGGCCGTGGACGACCGGCATTTCGACGAGCTGTTCCACATCTACAAGCACGATCTCATGCAGACGAATCTCCAGTGGATCATATTCGGCCACATCGGCGAGAACCACGTCCACCCGAACATACTCGCGCGCACGAAAGCCGAATATGAGGAGGGCCACTGCATCTTCGAAAAGTGGGCGCGGGACGTACATCGCATGGGCGGCAGCATCTCCGCCGAGCACGGCGCGGGCAAGATCAAGAAAAAGCTGGCGCTCATCATGTACGGCGCGGACAAAATGCGCGAGCTTTCCGCGCTCAAGCGCGCCTTCGACCCCAGGGGGCTGCTCGGCCCCGGCAACGTCATATCGGAGGAATAGAGCATGAACATCTGCGTCTGTGTCAAACAGGTGCCCGCGTCGAACGAAACGCGTCTCGATCCGGTCACCCACACCGTCATCCGCGAGGGCGCGGAATCCATCCTCAATCCCTTCGACGCGTTCGCCGTCGAGGAAGCCGTGCGCCTGAAATCGCGCTTCGGCGGACATATCACCGCCCTCAGCATGGGCATACCGACTGTTTCCGAAATGCTCAGGCGCGTGATCGCCGTGGGCGCGGATGAGGCCTGTCTCCTCTCCGACCGCGCTTTCGCCGGCGCGGACACCATCGCCACCGCCCGCGCGCTGGCCGCCGCCATGGCGAAGAGCGGCCGGCCCGACCTCATACTATGCGGACGCATGGCCACCGACGGCGATACCGCGCAGGTGCCGCCGATGCTGGCAGAGCTTTTGCACATCCCCCATGTGAGCGACGTGACGCGCGTCGAATCGCTCGAAAACGGCGTGCTCACCGTGCGCCGCCTGACCGACGACGGCTATGAGCGCGCGAGTGTGCCGTTGCCCGCGCTCGTCACCGTGCTCAAGGAGATCAACGTGCCGCGCCTGCCCTCCATCGCAGGAATTCTGCGCGGCGAGGAAGCCGATGTGCGCGTTTTGAACCGTGAAGCGCTGGGCGTTGCGCCCGAAGCGGTCGGCCTGAAGGGTTCGCGCACGCGCGTGATCAAAAGCGAGCGGCCGGTCATTGCGCGGAAGTGCGATTTCCTGACCGGCTCGATCGACGAGCAGGCCGGCGCGCTGATCGAATCCGCGCTCGCGCCGTTTCTGACGGGCAGAGCCGAAGCCGCCGCAAGCGCCGGTCAAAAGCCGGAAAATGCGCAAAAAAGCGCAAAGCTCGCACTGAACGACAAAGAAATCCGCGCGGGCGGGCTGTGGGTGTTCTGCGAGGGGCAGGAAAACGGCGTACGCGGCGTTTCGTTCGAGCTGATCGGCGAAGCGGCGCGGCTGAAAACCGCAATGGACGCACAGGTGGTCGCGGTCTATGCAGGCGCGCGTCCCGAAAGCGGCGTATTCGAAGCGCTGTGCGAGAGCGGCGCGGACGCTGTGCTGGCCGTGTGCGGCGAATCGCTCAAAAGCGCCGATGCGCTGACGCTGACCGGCGAGCTGGAAGCGCTCATCAAAAAGTACAAACCCTCGGCACTGCTGCTGGGCGCGACGGCGCTGGGGCGCTCGCTCGCCCCGCGTCTGGCTGCGCGGCTGAACACCGGCCTGACCGCCGACTGCACCTTCCTCGCGGTCGATCCCGAAACGAAGCTGCTCATGCAGACGCGGCCGGCGTTCGGCGGGCACCTGATGGCGACGATCGTCTGTCCGGACGCGCGCCCGCAGATGGCGACTGTGCGCCCGCGCGTGTTCCCCGTGCCCGCGCGTAAGACTGAGCGCCCCTGCCGGATCATATTCGAGCAGCCCTGCGGCGCGCAAAGTCCGGTTATGCTGATCGAGCGCATCGCCCGCGAAAAGGGCGCGGACATCGGCGCGGCGGATATTCTCGTGTCGGTCGGACAGGGCGTCGGCGGCGCTGAGAACATCGCGCTGGCCGAAAAGCTGGCCGAAAGGCTGGGCGGCGCGCTGTCCTCCAGCCGGCCGCTGGTGGACGCGGAGATCATGCCCTACGCGCGGCAGGTCGGGCAGACGGGCAAGACGGTCGCGCCGAAAATCTACATCGCGCTGGGGATTTCGGGCGCGATGCAGCACATGGCGGGCGTGGCGGCGAAAAGCGTTATCGCGGTCAACACCGATCCCGACGCGCCGATATTCGATTACGCGCGCTATGGTGTGATCGCCGACTGCGGCTGCTTCCTGCGCGCCATGCTGGAAAGGCTCGGATAGAGCGCGGCGCGGGCCGTCGTCGGCCAGCGGCTGAACGTCCGCATATACACGCGCCTTGCAATCCGCGCTTATAACGGCGGCTTCCTCCGCCCCGCTCAATCGCCAAAGCGCTTCGCCCCCTGTTCGGACGAAGCGCTTTTATTATCACAAATCCTCCACGGCGCATACGCACAACGCAAAATCTCTGCGCAAACCGCGCCGCAGGCTCGCTCTGTAAATCCGCATTGCTGCAACACGCAGCGTCCTTCCACAAACGCAAATCCCGCCGCACCTCGGACGATGTTTTCCGAGACGCGGCGGGGCTTTTTTCGTATGCGATTAGTCCTTCTTGGCGTTCGAGAGCATCAGACGGATGCGGTTTTCCTGATTGACGCGGGTCGCGCCGGAATCGTAGTCGATGGCGACCAGATTGATCTCCGGATGTTTTTCCTTGATGGGCTTCATCATGCCCTTGCCGCAGATGTGGTTGGGCAGGCAGCCGAACGGCTGGGCGCAGATGATGTTGTGAACGCCGCTGTCGTTCAGCTCCAGCATCTCGGCGGGCAGCAGCCAGCCCTCGCCCATCTTCACGCCGGTGTCGATCACCTCGTGGCTCAGCTCGACGATGTGCTCAAACGGCGTGGGCGCGCGGAAGCGGCCATCCGACCTGATCGCGCCGATGAGCTGGCGCTGCTTGCGCAGGAGGAATTTGTAGATCAGCTTCATCACCGGATAGCGCAGCTTCTTGACGCCGTAGAGCTTGGTATCGCGCAGCTTCACATAGATGCCGAAGATCAGAAAGTCGAGCAGGCCAGGCAGCACCACCTCCGCGCCCTCGTCCACGAGCAGCTGCTCAAGATGGTTGTTACCCAATGGCGAGAACTTGACGTAGATTTCGCCCACGATGCCCACGCGCACCTTCTTTTCCTCGCGGCGCGGTATGGCGGCGAAGGCCTCGATGATCTGCTTATAAATCGCGGGCGTGCGCGCGATGAACGACGGATCGCGCTTCATGAGGTCGGCCAGCTTCTGCGTCTCCTCTATGGCCACTTTTTCCGTCTCGCCGGCGTTCAGCTCGTAGGGCTTGACCTGATTTTTGAGCGACATGAGCACGTCGCCGAACAGCACGGCATGAAGCAGGCGCACCATCAGCGGCACGCTCAGCTTGAAGCCGGGGTGATCCTCGAGGGCAGAAAGGCTCATCGAGATGACCGGCACATACTCCAGATCGGCCTTTTTGAGCGCCTTGCGCAGGAGGTTGATATAGTTGCTGGCGCGGCAGCCGCCGCCGGTCTGGAAGTAGATCAGCGCGGTCTGGTGCGGATCGTATTTGCCGCTTTGAAGCGCGCTGATGAACTGGCCGATGACCAGGATCGCCGGATAGCAGGTGTCGTTGTGGACGTATTTAAGCCCCGTCTCTATGATCGAGGGATCGTCGGTTTCCAATAGCTCCATATTAAAGCCGTCGTTTTTGAACACCTGAATCAGCAGCCGAAAGTGCAGCGTGAGCATATTCGGCACCAGTATGGTGTAGTTTTCCTTCATCTCCTTCGTAAAGGGGACGTAATAGCGTTCTTCGGCCATGCTCATTCACCCCGCTCTTCCAGCGCGCCGATCAGGCTGCGCAGCCGGATCTTGACCGCGCCCAGATTGGTGATCTCGTCGATCTTGATCTGCGTGTAGTATTTGCCGTGCGATTCCAGTATGGAGCGCACCTCGTCGGTCGTGATCGCGTCCACGCCGCAGCCGAACGACACCAGCTGCACCAGCTGCGTGTCCTGATGCTCCGAGGCGTACTGCGCCGCGCGGTAGAGCCGCGAATGATACGTCCACTGATTGAGCACCCGCACGCGCGGCAGCTCCGCCAGCTGGAAGATCGAGTCCTCGCTCACGACGACGAAGCCCAGCGACGCGGCCAGCTTGTCTATGCCGTGGCTGATTTCCGGATCGATGTGATAGGGGCGGCCGGCCAGGATCATGACGCGCTTTCCATGCTCGCGGGCATAGGCCAGCGCCTTTTCGCCCTCGCTGCGCACGGCGGATTGATAGTCGTGGAACGCCTGCATACCGGCCTTGACGGCGCGGCGCGCCTCGCCCCGGGTAATATCCGGCCAGAGGGGCGACAGCGCGGCGTGGATTTCCTTTGAAAGCTCCCGCTCCGAATTGATGTTGAGGAACGGATAGAGGAAGCGCACGCCCTTCAGGCTGTCCATATTGCCCTTGAGCAGTTCGGAATAATAGGCCACGACCGGGCAGTTATAGTGGTTGTCGCCGCCCTCCTCGAGATTGTAGCTGAGGCAGGGATAGAATATCGCGTCCACCTTTTCGGCGATCAGCTTTTCGATATGGCCGTGCATGATCTTGGCGGGATAGCACGCCGTGTCCGAGGGGATCGAGAACTGACCCATCTCGTAGATACGGCGGCTGGAGGGGCCGGACAAGACCACCTTGAAGCCCAGATTGGAAAGAATCCCGTGCCACAGCGGCGCAAGCTCCAGCATGCCCAGCGCCATGGGCAGGCCGATCGTGCCGCGCGGGCCGCTTCCCTCGGGCAGCGAATAGAGCGCCTTGCGCTTGAATTCATACAGATTGGGCGTGGATTCGGCGTTCAGCCCCAGCCCTGCGCCCTTTTCGCACTGATTGCCGGAGATGAAGCGCCGCCCGCCCGCGAAGCTGTTCACGGTCAGATGGCAGTGGTTGGTGCAGCCGTTGCAGATGGCCTGCCGCGCCGTGTGCGAGAACGCCTTCAGCGCCTCGGGCGATATGATCTGGCTGGCGCTGAGCTTCATGGCGGAGAGCGCCGCGCCGTATGCGCCCATCAGCCCCGCGATGGCGGGACGCACGACCTCGCAGCCGGTCTCCATCTCGAAGGCGCGCAGTACCGCGTCGTTGAGGAACGTGCCGCCCTGCACGACGATGTTCTCGCCCAGTTCTTTCGGCGAATTGGCGCGTATGACCTTGTACAGCGCGTTCTTGACCACGCTGACCGACAGTCCGGCGGAAATGTCCTCCACCGTCGCGCCGTCCTTCTGCGCCTGCTTGACCGAGGAATTCATGAACACGGTGCAGCGGCTGCCCAGATTGACCGGCGCCTTCGACTGAAGGCCGAGCTTCGCAAAATCCGAAACCGTGCAGCCCATGGAGCGCGCGAACGTCTCGATAAACGAACCGCAGCCCGAGGAGCAGGCCTCGTTGAGCGTAATGGAATCGATCGCGCCGGCGCGGATCTTGAAGCACTTGATGTCCTGACCGCCGATGTCGATGATGAAATCGACATTGGGGCGGAAATAACGCGCCGCAGTGAAATGCGCGATTGTCTCGACCAGACCGACGTCCACGCCGAACGCATTCTTGATCAGCTCCTCGCCGTAGCCGGTGACGGCGCTGCCCGCGATGGTGATGCGGCCTACGCACTTTTCATAGATGATCTTCAGCTGCTCGCGCAGAATCTCGACGGGATTGGCGCGATTGGAGCCGTAATAGCTGTAGAGAATGCGGCGGTTTTCGTCCAGCAGCACGAGCTTGGTCGTGGTGGAGCCGCAGTCTATGCCCAGATAGGCCTTGCCCGTGTAGGACGCAATATCTCCCTCGGGCACGCTGGCGCGGGCATGGCGCTCGGCAAACGCCCGATAATCCGCGTCGGACTTGAACAGCGGCGGCAGCGTACCGGCGTGCGACTCGGCGTGCAGCGATTTTTCCAGCGCGCCGGAGAGCGACTCATAAGTGAACGCGCCGGTCGTGGAGCGCGCGTAGAGCGACGCGCCGATAGCCACGGCGAAGCGGTCGTATTCCGGAAACACGGCTTCGTCGCCGGTGAGCTTCAGCGTTTCGACAAAGCGGCGGCGCAGGCCCTGACAGTAATGCAGCGGGCCGCCGAGGAAGAGCACCTTCTTTTCGATCGTGCGCCCCTGGATCAGGCCGGCGATGGTCTGATTGACCACGGCCTGATAGATGCTGGCCGCCACGTCCGACTTGAGCGCGCCCTGATTGAGCAGCGGCTGTATGTCGGTCTTGGCGAACACGCCGCAGCGCGAGGCGATGGGATAGATGCGGTCGGCGACCAGACTGAGCCGATCCATCTCGGAGACGGGCATATCGAGCAGCGTCGCCATCTGATCGATGAACGCGCCGGTGCCGCCCGCGCAGGAACCGTTCATGCGCTCGTCCACGCCGCCCTTGAAGAAGATGACCTTCGCGTCCTCGCCGCCCAGCTCGATGACCGTGCCCGCATCCGGCTCCAGCGCGCGCACCGTCTCGCCGGTGGCGTAGACCTCCTGCACGAACGGAATGCCCGCCGCCTCGGCCAGACCCATGCCCGCCGAGCCGGAAATGGCCGCCGTGAAGCTTTTTCCGCGCAAAAGCGGCTCGATTTCGCGCACCATGTCGAAGGTTTTCTGGCGCACCTGAGAGAGATGGCGCTCGTATTTCTGATAGATGATTTTTTCGCCGTCCATCAGCACCAGCTTGGCCGTGGTCGAGCCGATGTCGACGCCCAGAGAGAGAGGATAATTCATGGATACCTCCGTAACGGCGGACAGGCCGCCATACAGTAACGTATATAAGATATGATTATGTACTATACCACGCAATTTTGAAGAAAAAGATGCGAGTTGTGTAAACAAGCGCTCAGAATGCGACAATTAACGCCCCCTTGACGACAAAAAACGCGGCCGATGACGCGCATGGCCGCGTTTTCGTTCGGATAGGCGTTACGACGGGAACAGGCGGCGCACCGCGTCGCGCAGAATGGGCGCGCAGTCGTGCGGCCGATAGCCCGCCATGCAGGTCAGCGGCTTCCGCGCCCAGATTTGCAGACGCCGGGCAATGCCCTCGTACAGCGCGGGATGGCGCGCGGCGATGCGCGACAGGCTCATGATCGACATGGAGAGCATCGCATAGGCGCGCGCGCTTTCCGTCGGATACTTCTCGCAGGCGGGCATGGCGGCGGCACAATCTTTCGCGTCGTCCTCGACGAGATTAAGGAGCGCTTCCGCATCCTCCGCCGCGCCGACGCGTCCCAGCAGACAGGCCGCGCGCACGGGCAGCGGCACGATCTTGGCAATCTGCGAGGGCTTTTCGATCATTTGCCGCAGGCGCGGGCAGGCGCGCTCGTCCCCCATCAGCGCCAGCGCGAGGGCGTAGTTGTCGGCGTAGGGTTCGTCCGCGGCGATCCACGCGGCCAGCGCGTCGGCGATTTCGGCATTCGGCGTAAGCCACGCCGCCATGAGCGCCAGCGCGGGGCTGTTTTCCTCGCGCTTTGCGACGGTGCCGGGCATGCTCCAGCCGTAAAACGGCATGGGCTGCGAGAGCGCCGCGCGGAAGGCCGAAACGGTGTCGGGCAGATCGACGTGCGCGTTCGGAAGCTCCGGGTCAATGCGCAGATCGCCGATGCCCTGATCGACGCGCGCATCCAGACAGCCGGTTTCGCGCAGCATATCGGCCAGCTCGTCATAGTCCACATCGCGCACGGAAATATTGTGCTTAACGGCCAGCGCGCAGGCATACGCGGCGGCCTCGGCCAGCTTTTTGAGATCGCGCTTCATGCGCAGACCACCGGCCAGATCGTGATCCACGCCGAAATGCTTGCCAACGGCCAGCAGCGCGTCATAGCCCTTCGGAATCATCGCGCCGAATGGAACGGCCACGCTGTAGCCGTAGCGATCAAGCGTGCAGATGGCCATCCAGTTTTGCAGCGCGTCGTCCTCGAAGGCGTAATCGCGGTCGACATTCGAGAGATCCTGCGTCGTAAAGGTGTAGAAGATCGGCTTATCGGTGCGCCTGCCCCGGAGCGCGTCCTCGAACGTCGCTTCCTCCTCGGCGACGATGTTGCCCTCCTCGCGCTGGGCGAGCATCGGCGATTCCATGAACACGCGGCCGCCGCGCTCCTCCCACAGGCAGGGCGGCAGCGTCGCGGCGGTCAGCGCCATGCGGGTGAACGCTTCTTCGTCCGGGAAGCCGCTCATGCGGCCGCAGAAGCTGTAGCGGCTCTGGACGGGCGTGTTCGGTTCGGCGTGAATGACGACCTTCGAGAACGCCATCTGCGCGCCGTCCCACGCGCGCCCCGCCGTGAATGCGCCGCCGGCCATGCGGACGAGCAGCGCGCTGCCGGTGCAGTCGGCGGTGATGCGCGCCTTTATGTCGTATACGCGGCCATGGCAGGCAACGCGCAGTCCCTCGGCGCGCTTTCCGCTCAGCCACACGCCCAGCACGGCCGTCTCATAGCGCGCGTCCACGCCCGAATCAGACAGCGCTTCATCGCTGACCAGCGTGCGCACAACGCCGCGATGGGCATAGCCCTCTTTCATGCGCGCGTCCTCGATGCGGTCGCGCTCCTCCCACGCGCCGCCGGACGTGCCGAAATAATAGTCCCACACGCCGCCGATACCGCCCTGTCCGCACGGCGCATTGCCCTTTTCGACGGCGATAACGCGCAGACCCTGCCGCGCGGCGAGGATCGCCAGCTCGGCGCCCGCCGTGCCCAGCCCCGCCACGAGCAGATCGCACCCGGCGCTGAAGGCGGGAACAGCATCAAAAACGGCGCTTTGATTGTGCTTTAATGTCATCAGACGCATAGGCTTCCCTCCTCAAAGGCGCTCATGAGATCGCCATGCGAGACCGACGGCCGAAACGTCCAGCCGCGCGAGAGGACCGCGCACACCGGCGCATCATAGAGAATCGCAGGCTCGACCGGCTCGGCGGCCAGTTCCCAGCCGACGTCAGCAGCAGACAGCGCGCGCCACGCATCGCGCAGGGCAAAGCGCATTGCCTGCCAGTCGGCATTCCTGTCGACCGGCACGCACAGTATCGCCTCGTCCGGCAGAAGGCCGTATTCGATGTGAACGCCCGCAGGAAGGACGGGCAGGAAACCCGTCGTCCTGAGCAGCGGCACGCGCACTTCCTTTTTATAATTGGACAGCTGACGGGCGCAGCGCCACAGGCCCTCGCTCGTCGTGTCGATCACGCGCTCCGCCGTCACGGTGCGCAGGCCGTCGACGGCCATAACGTCCACCTCGAAGCCGCCGCTTACGGGGCGCACGTCGAGCGTCTCCGCCTCCAGATAGAGATGCGCGCCTTTCTCCAGCAGGCGGCGCGCCAGCACGTCCGCAATGGGCGGCAGATGCGCGCGGCCGTTTTCCAGCAGACCGCGGCGGGTCAATTCGTCCTGCAAATCGCGCCCGAGTTCCGTCCGGGGCGCGCTCAGGCGCGGCGAGACATAGCCCTGGCAGAACTCCTGCGCCAGCAGTATGCCGCGCCCGATCGCCAGCGCGCCCTTATCCATCTCCAGCGCGCCGCAGGCCATGGCCGTCGCGCCGAGGAAGATCGTTTTATAGTCCATTTTATTCACCGCCCTATATTATCGGTTGAATCGTAAGGAAATCCCGTTTATTTTAGCATTGCCCGGGCGGCGCTGTCAACGGCTATGTTATTTTAACGTTTACTAATTCAATTCAGTATTTACTAAACTGGATTGAGGATGTATAATGGGCTTGCTTTGAAAGGAGGGGGACGTATGGACGTCTGTCTTTTGAAGGCGCTCGCCGACCCGACGCGCGCCAGAATCGTCGATCTGCTGGCCGGACGTTCCTACTGCGTGCGGGCGCTGTCCCGGCTGCTCGACATGAGCGAATCGGCGGTGTCTCAGCACCTGAAGGTACTCAGAGACGCAGAGCTGGTGGAGGGCGTAAAATTCGGCTATTACACCCACTATCGCCTCCGCCGCGAGACGCTCTCGGCGCTGCGCGGCCAGCTGGACGCGCTCATCGCCACGCAGTGCGTCGACCGCCGGCAGGACTGCGCCGTCCGCGAGGAGGTCGGCTGCAGGACACACATCGCAAACAAAGGAGGGGCTTTCCCATGCTGAAGCGCTTTATCGCCTACTACCGGCCGCACAGAACGATGTTCATACTGGACATGCTCGCCTCGCTGCTGATCTCGGTGATCGGCATGATCTATCCGATATTCTCGCGCACGATGCTCAACGACCTCATACCCAACCACAACATGCGCATGGTGGTGATATACGGCCTGACGCTGCTGGCGCTCTACGCCGTCAGGATGCTGCTGCGCTATTTCGTGCAGTATTACGGCCACATGGTGGGCGTGGGGATGCAGGCGCAGATGCGCTCGGATATGTTCAACAAGCTCGAGACGTTGCCCTATTCCTTCTATGACGAGCACGAGACCGGCAAGATCATGTCCCGCATGACAAACGACCTGATGGACGTGAGCGAGCTGGCGCACCACGGCCCGGAGAACCTGCTGATCAGCGGCATCATGATCATTGGCTCGTTCGTCTATCTCTGCACGATTTCCGTGCCTCTGACGCTGATCATATTCGCCTGCGTGCCGATCATGGCTGTGGTCTCGCTGTTCTGCCGCAAGCGCATGC
Organism: uncultured Clostridia bacterium; assembly: GCA_934631025.1. Classification (GTDB taxonomy): domain Bacteria; phylum Bacillota; class Clostridia; order Christensenellales; family Aristaeellaceae; genus Firm-10. Next base: position 27,802 of record CAKTXR010000007.1, on the reverse strand, counting down.
GCGACGCCTTCGCCGAGAGCCGCAAGAGCATCGCCGTGATCAATGCGGCGCTTGAGAGCAGCATTTCCGGCATACGCGTGACGAAGGCCTTCACCAACGCCGACAAGGAGGCCGAAAAGTTCGAGAAGGGCAACGCCCAGTTCGTCGAGGCGCGCAAGAAGGCCTACAGGGCGATGGCGCAGTTCTTCTCCTCCACGTCTTTCATCACCGACGTGTTCAACGTCGTGGTCATGCTGGCGGGCGGCCTGTTCATGTACGCGGGCAAGATCAACTTCGGCGATTACTCGGCGTTCATCGTGTCGGTCAATCAGTTCATCGGGCCGGTGACCACGCTGATCAACTTCATGGAGCAGTATCAAAACGGCGTGACCGGCTTCGAGCGCTTCCTCGAGATCATGGACGAGCAGCCCGAAAAGGAAAGCCCGAACGCGCGCGACCTTCAAAACGTGCAGGGCGAAATCACGCTCGATCACGTCTCCTTCTCCTATGACAGCTCCAAGGAAGTCCTCAAAGACGTTTCGCTGAACGTCAAAAAGGGCGAGACGCTGGCGCTGGTCGGCCCCTCGGGCGGCGGCAAGACCACCATCTGCCACCTCATCCCCGCCTTCTACAAGGCGACGGGCGGGCGGATTCTCATCGACGGCACGGACATAAACGACGTGACGTTCAAATCGCTGCGCCGCAGCATAGGCATCGTGCAGCAGGACGTGTTCCTGTTCAACGGCAGCATCAGGGAGAACATCCTCTACGGCCGTCTGGACGCGACCGACGACGAGGTGATCGAGGCGGCCAAACGCGCCAACATCCACGACTACGTCATGACGCTGCCCGACGGCTACGACACCCAGATCGGCGAGCGCGGCGTGAAGCTCTCCGGCGGGCAGAAGCAGCGCCTGTCCATAGCGCGCGTGTTCCTCAAAAACCCCGCGATCCTGATCCTCGACGAGGCCACCAGCGCGCTGGACAACACCACCGAGATACTCATCCAGCAGGCGCTGGACGAGCTGTGCAAGGGCCGCACGACGCTGGTGGTGGCGCATCGCCTGTCCACGATCAAGAACGCCGACGAAATCTGCGTCATCGCAAACGGCCAGATCACCGAGATGGGCACGCACGAGGAGCTGATGAAGAAGGGCGGCGTGTATCACGACCTGTACTCCCTCCAGTTCCGCTCGGGCGAGAGCGATCATCTCCAGTTCCTGATGCAGGAGTAAAATATGTTTCCGGCTGGCCGCGCGCCGGCCGGATTTTCTGTTGCGCCGGCCGATAAACTGTGCTACAATGATTTCCGTCAATAAAAATAATCGGAGGATATTTCCCATGGCGCTGATGACCGGCCTGTTCCCCGGCGGGGACTGCGACAACATCCGCTATTACGCCGACCGCATCGAATGCACGCCCGCGCTCAAAAAATACGAAATCGAGAGCGGCGCGATCAACATGCACTACAATTGGCGCTGCCGCCTGATCGGAAAGAGCGGAGAAAATGTGCGCGTCCTCATGCACTGGCCGCCCTACGATCCGGAGAAATCGCCGAAAACGCATACTTACTGGTATGTGCAGTCGTTCGGACTGGTGGCTGAGCGCGCCATGTTCACGAGCGAGGACGAGCTGAACTGGGAGCCGCTCACGGACGTAAACAAGACCGGCTTCGACTTTGACTTCACCGTGACGCTGCCCGAGAGCGGGCATCTGTCGGTATCGGTCAATCTGCCCTTCTCCCTCGCCGAACTGGAAGAGGTGTGCCGCGAATACGCGCCCTGGCGCGTGCATATTGCCGAAACGCGCGCGGGCTTCGACATACCCGCCTTCCGCTTCGGACAGGGAAAGCGCGTGATATGGCTTCAGGCCAACGTCCACACCATCGAGGTGTCCGGCTGCCACGCGCTGGTGGGCGCGATGCGCTATCTGCGCGAGTACATCAACGAGATCCGCGATTATTCCTTCTTCATCATTCCGTCGTTCGTCGTGGACGGGCTGTACGGCGATATGGATAAGCCTGAACAGAAGAAGGACATAAACCGCGACTGGGGCACGCTCACCAATCCGGAAAACCGACAGGTCGACGCGTTTATTCGCAAGCTGGTCGCGGACGGCTGCGAGATGCTGGTCATGACCGATATGCACAACGGCTGGTGCGACCCGTCCACATCGGGCGGCAATCTGGTGGAATACAACGACGGCGCGGCCGATCCTCAGTATCTCGCACGGCGGCGGGCGTTCCAGCGCGCCATGCTCGCGGCCTGCGACTATGAAAAGCCCGAGACATTCTGGTGGCACTCCAAAAACCCCAACGGCATAGAGACATTCTTCGACTACGGAGCGGAAAACTACCGCGCGCTGTGCACGACGATGGAGTTCAGCCGCTACGAGATATGGAACCGCGCAAAGAACGCCTATGTTCCGCTCACGCAGGAGCGGCTCGAAACGATGGGACGGCAGTACGCCGATTTCCTGCTGCACTACAAATACTGACTGACGGAGGACATTGCCATGCTCGATCTTTCCTTTGCGCCGCATTCGGTGAACGCCGCCGATTTCGGCTTCCTGCCTGAAAACTCCGCCGACGAGAACAGCGCCGCATTGCAGGCCATCGTCAACCGCGGCGGCGACATTGTGGTCGACGTGCCCGGCGTGTACGACCTGAGCGAGACCATTTCTCTGGGCGACGACGTGGCGCTGCGCTTCGGCGCGGGCGTGTATGTGCGCCGCGCGCTTGCCGCAGACAACACGCAGCGTCAGGGCTATGTGTTCGTCAACAGGGGCGCGTACGAGCGCAAGTATAATCAGAACATCTCGATCACCGGCCTTCATCTGATCGCGAACGGCATGGAGCCGTCCTACGAGAACCAGACCGCGAGCGACATGATCACCGGCCTGCGCGCGCATCTGGCGTTCTTCTACGTCCGCAATCTGATCATCCGCGATTTCGAGCTGCTCGATCTGGGGCGCTGCGCGTTCGGCATACAGATCTGCACGTTTGAAAACGCGATTCTGGAGAACGTCCACATCGAGGGCGGCAAGGACGCGGTGCATTTCGGCAAGGGCAGCAAGTTCGTCGTGCGCCACGGCATATTCCGCACGTTCGACGACCCGATCGCCCTCAACGCCCACGACTACGCCACCTCCAACCCGCAGATGGGCTGGATCGAAAACGGCGTGATCGAGGACTGCTACGATCTCAATCAGGACTCGACCACCGGCTTCTTCTGCCGGATACTGGCCGGCTCATGGGGCGACTGGACGGAGGGCATGGTCGTGCGCCATTCCGATTCGGTCGTGTCGGACGGCCGCGTCTATCGCGTGTGCATGAAGCCCGACGGCGCGAGCTACATCTCCAGAACCCGTCCCACGCATGCCGACGGCGCGGCCGAGCTTGACGGCATCACATGGGTCATGGTGCAGGATGACGACCCGATCTACAACTGCGGCTGCCGCAACATCCACTTTAAGGACATCTTCCTCGAAAAGAAGCGGCCCGTGGCGTTCTCGGTACACTTTGACAACGACAGGTGGTCGCACTCCTACTATCCGAACTCTGAAGCGCCGGTGCAGAAGGATCTGATCTTTGAAAACATATTCTTCCTCGCCGACGTGCCGGTGCTCATCACCGCCAACGCGCCGGTCAACGCGATCAAGCTGATCAATTCCGTCGTGGAGAACAGCCGCGTCAATCTGGCGCACATCGATCTGCCCGGGCTGGACTACGGCACGACGCACATCCTCGTCTCCGGCTGCACGCTGCGCGCCCACGGCGAGACCGAGCTGGTGACCGCCGAGCCGGGCCGCGCGGCGACGCTGAAGGTGCTGGGCAGCATCGTCGAAAACGAGGACATGAGCGCCGCCGTGCGGGGCGACGTGCGCGTGATCTCCAGCGACATTCCGGTGAAGAGCGAATAAACGGTTGCATAGTGCGCGCAACAATGCTATAATTGATTCACGTCCTATTTATGGCGACGAACAGTAAGGAGTTTTATCAGTATGGAAAGCAATCAGAAGCCCCTGGCCATTGTCAACACCAAGGCCATTTATGAATCCGACGTCGACGAAGTGATCGAGCAGATGGGCCAGCGCGGCGCCGCCTACAACAACCCGCAGGGCCGCGCCGCCGTGCTGGAGCAGCTCATCGCCCAGCGCCTGTTCCTGGCCGACGCGATGCGCAATCTCTATGAGCGCGAGCCCGCCTTCAAGGCCGAGCTGGCGCGCATCAAGGAGCAGCTGCTCACACAGTACGCCATCAGCAAGGCGGTCGATTCCGTCACCGTGACCGACATCGAGGCGCGCAAGTATTACGATGAGCATCCCGAGCAGTTCGCGGCGCAGCCCACCGTCTCCGCCAGCCACATACTCGTGGACAGCGAAGAGAAGGCCAACGAGATCCTCAAGGAGATCACCGAGGGCGGCATCACCTTTGAGGACGCTGCGCGCAAGTATTCCTCCTGCCCCTCCTCCCAGCAGGGCGGCTCTCTGGGCGAGTTTGGCCGCGGCCAGATGGTGCCCGAGTTCGATCAGGCCTGCTTCGACATGGAGACCGGCGAGGTGCGCGGCCCCATCAAGACCCGCTTCGGCTATCACCTGATCCGTCTGGACGGCAAGGGCGAGGGCAAGCCCGTCTCCTTCAGCGAGGCCGCCGAGCAGATCAAGCAGATCCTGCTGACCGAAAAGCGCCAGAAGGCCTATCAGAGCCGCGTCAATCAGCTCAAGATCCTCTACCCCGTCGAGCGCCCCTGACACTGTATTTTTGCGCCGCCCCAAGCCATCGCTTCCGGGCGGCGCTTTTTATAAGGCGACACCGCACAAACGAGGTGGTCGGCCGGCGAATGGATTTTTCGTCAGATGCAAATGCAGATTTCGGAGGTTTACTGGAGGTAAATCGAGAAATTTGCATGCCGCAGATGGCGGGAAAGACATCGCCTGATGCGCCGCCGAGTTGTGCGGTATCGCCATAACATCACGCATGGGGAGGGAACTGCCATGGCGCATCTGCGCGACAGATTCTGGATATGGGGACACCCCGAGGGACGCTACAATCACGAATTCGGCAACGAGCAGGAATCCCGCATGACCCCGCTGGAGGGCGCGCTGTACATGGGCGCGCGCAATCTGTTCATGGTGCCGGTGGGCGTGAACGTCAACGTGCGCCAGTACAACAAGTCCTTCACGCCGCTCAGAAGCGTGGGCTGGGCGATCGACAACGCCGCCGCCGACCCCGCCGCGCTGGACCGGCTCATGGAGCAGGCGAAGGACTTCCCCAACATCACATGCGGCGTGTTCGACGACTTTGTGGGCTATCTTGCAAAGCACCCGATCCCGCCGGAGCGCTTCCTCGCCGTGCGCGAGCGGATGCACACCGAGGCCGTGCGCCCGCTGAGCATGTGGATGGTGCTTTATACGCACGAGTTCGGCGTGGACAAATCACAGGATGCGGGCTTCCAGCCCTATATCGACGCGTTCGACGGCGTGATCATGTGGACGTGGGAGGAGCGGCATCTCGATCAGTTCGAGGAGAAGTACGCGCGCTTCAAGGAGCTGACGAAGAACCGGCGGCGCATGCTGGGGCTGTATCTGTACAACTTCGGCGAGTGCAGGCCCGCCACGGCCGAGATGGCGCGCTGGCAGCTGGAGCGCTATACTCAGCTGCTCCGCGCGGGCGAAATCGAGGGCATTGTGCTGCACACCAACACCATGGCCGATCTCGACCATCCCGCCTACGACGTGGAGACCGCCTGGATGCGCGAGCACGGCGACGAGATCATCTGACGCGCTTTTTAAGGGACAAAGGCGGGGGCAACAGCGCGTTTCTTGCGCGTCTGTCCTTTCTATGCTATCCTTGAGGACAGGAGGCGAAAACACATGGAAACGAAGGACGTAATCATAAAGCTGCGCACAGAGCATGGGCTTTCGCAGGAATCGCTGGCCGGGAAGGTCTTTGTGACACGGCAGGCGGTCTCGCGCTGGGAAACGGGCGAGACGACCCCGAATACCGAGACGCTGAAGCTGCTCTCGGGGCTGTTCGACGTGTCGATCAATACGCTTTTGGGTTCTCCGCGGCAGCTGATCTGCCAGTGCTGCGGCATGCCGCTGACCGAGGACGACATGATCAGCCGCGAGACGGACGGCGCTTTCAACGAGGACTACTGCAAATGGTGCTATGACGGCGGCCGCTTTGTCTACGAGAGCAAGGCCGATCTCCTGGACTTTCTCATGGATCATATGCCCAACCCCGACAATGCGCCGGACGAGACGCGCCGCGCGCAGTACGATTCTTGGCTCTCCCAGCTCGGCCACTGGGCGAAATAGCGCAAAAACACCCCGCATGAAGCGTTTTTCATGCGGGGTGTTCGTCTATACGCTTATTCCTGCGCGACCAGCTTGATGGAATCGTGCTTCTGGCCGGTGATCCAGTCCACGTCGTCGGTCAGCCAGTCCATGATCTCGAGCTGACGGGTCTCCCACGCGATGGTGGAGGCCTTCTCCTCCTCGGTCATCTCGTGATCGAAGGACCTGACCAGCTCGCAGTAGCCGAAGATATAGCCGTTGGCGTTCCAGATGGTGAAGTTGCTCTCCGGGCCTTCGGTGATCTTGCCTGCGCGCTTTTCGATCAGGCCGTCGTGGCGGCGCTTGTACTCATCGGCGCAGCCCTCCTTGAGCTTCGTGGCGAACACGCGGTGGCGGATGAGCGACTTGTCCGCGCGGACAATGCCGATGTCGTGATACATCAGCGGCAGCGTGCCCTGCGCGGCGAACACATCGCACAGCGGCGCGAGCGCGGCCTTCCACGCCTCAAGCCCCGACTGATCGGCGGGCGACAGCTTCACCTCGTCCGGAAACTCGCCATAGCAGAACAGGAAGTCTTCTATGCTCCAGATGGAGAAATTCTCGATACCGGCGCGTTTGAGCGCGCCCTTGCACTCGTTCCAGAAGCCGCTGATAACCGCCAGCCCCTCTTCCTTTTTGCCGTCCTTAAAGCGCAGAACAAAGGGATTTCTCTTCATGATGGGTCTCTCTCCTTCGCCGTGATTTTTTTCCGTTACTGACAGGATATACCGCGCGCGCGCGTTTGTCAAGAGCGCATTAGAAATTCGGCGCGCGCCGGACGGAAAAATCAAATTGGAGTAAAATTTTTCTCAAACGGCGTCATTTACATTCATTTTACTCCCATCATGCGATCCGTTTACATTGAAATTATAGGATAGAATCGTTAGAAGAGAAGAAGAATGAAAACTGAAGAATGTGAGGGAAATCGACGATGACGATGACGAACATCCTGTCGATGATCGCCGGCGTGACACTGCTGCTCTTTGGCATGGACACCATGGGCAACGGACTGGAGAAGCTGGCCGGCGGCAAAATGCAGAAGATCCTCCGAAAGCTGACGGCGAATCCGATCAACGGCTTTCTGCTGGGCATGATCGTGACGGCGGTCATACAGTCCTCCGGCGCGACGACCGTGCTGGTGGTCGGCTTTGTCAACTCCGGCATCATGACGCTCCAGCAGGCCGTGGGCGTGATCATGGGCGCGAACGTGGGCACCACGGCGACCGCCTGGCTGCTGAGCCTGACCAACGTGGGCGGCGCGGGCGTGCTGGCCACGATATTCAATCCGAGCTTTTTCGGCCCGATACTGGGCCTTGTCGGCGTTGCGATGCGCATGTGGAGCAAGCGCGAATCGCAGCAGTATTCCGGCTCCATACTGCTGGGCTTCGCCGTGCTGATGAGCGGCATGGGCATGATCTCCTCCTCGGTGTCCCCGCTGGCGGGCGATCCGAACTTTGTAAAGCTGTTCACGCTGTTCTCCAACCCCATTCTGGGCATGATCGCGGGCGCGCTGCTGACGGCGATCCTGCAAAGCTCCTCCGCCTCGATCGGCGTGCTTCAGGCGCTCTCGGTCACCGGCGCGGTCACGCTGTCCAGCGCCATACCGATCCTGCTGGGCCAGAACATCGGCAGCTGCGTCACAGCGCTGCTGGCCTCGATCGGCGCGAACAAGAACGCCCGCCGCGCCGCGCTGATCCATCTCTACTTCAACCTTTTCGGCGCGATCGTGGTGATGATCATCTTCCTGCCGGTAAAGGCGTTCATACAGCCCGCCTTCCTGAACAATCCCATCAACGCGGTGGACATCGCCGTGTTCCACACCGCCTACAATCTCTTCGCGACGGCGATCCTCATGCCCCTGCGCGGACAGCTTTTGAAGGCCGTCATGAGCACCGTGCGCGACGACGGCAGGAAGAGCGAAAAGGTGTGCATGCTCGACGAGCGCCTGTTCTCCACGCCTGCCGCCGCCGTGGCGCAGAGCCGCGAGAACGTGGTCAAGATGGCCGAGGAGGCGCACGCCTCGCTGCTCACCGCCATCGCCATGACGCATTCCTACAATGAAAGCGCCGCCGAGACCGTCACGCGGCAGGAAAACGACATAGACCACTACGAGGACGCGCTGGGCACCTACCTCGTCCACCTCTCCAGCCTTGACCTGACCGGCCCCGAGAGCCGCGACGTATCCGGCATGCTGCACGTCATCGGCGACTTTGAGCGATTGAGCGACCACGCCGTGAACATCGCCGAGACGGCGCGCGAGATGCGCGACAAGGAGATCACCTTCTCCCCCGCCGCCTGGCGCGAGCTGGACGTACTCACCGGCGCGATCAACGAGATCCTCGATCTGGCGATCAGGTCCTACATCGCCCGCGATGTGGCCATGGCCGCGCAGGTGGAGCCGCTTGAAGAAGTCATAGACGATCTGACCCGCGAGATCCGCACGCGCCATATCGCGCGCCTGCGCAGCGGCGAATGCACCATCGAGCTGGGCTTCATACTGACCGACCTTTTAGGCAACTACGAGCGCGTGTCCGACCACTGCTCCAACATCGCCGTGGCGCTGATCGAGCTGGCCAAGGACAGCTTCGAGACGCACGAATACCTCAACTACCTCAAGGACACCGGCGCGCAGCACTTCAGGGAGCGCTACGACGCATACCGCGCCAAATACGCGCTGGAGTGAGGGCGAATTGCACAGGACCGGCGCACTGTCCGCACTGCGGGCGGCGCGCCTTTTTTCCTCCATATTTCTGTGACGCGGCCGTGACGGGAGCGGGAAAAGCGCTAATGTTTCGTTAATTCACGTGAGATTTCTTGAAACAGGCGGCGGCTTCATGGTATAAAGAGAATAGAATACTGTGCGGGGCGCGCCCGCATGACGCTATTTTTCTCTTTCCCCCTCCGACACGAAAGGAACAGGTGACTGCCGTGCCAAAAAAGAAAAACATCCTTCTGGACAAGCTGAAGGAATCCCTGGCCTCCGTGCTGCCCATCACGGGCATCGTACTCCTGCTCACATCGACGATCGCCCCGCTGCCGGTGGGCGCAATGATGGCCTTCGTGATCGGCGCGATCATGCTGATCTTCGGCATGGCGCTCTTCACGCTGGGCACGGAGATGGCGATGACCCCGCTGGGCGAGCGCGTGGGCGTTGTGATGACCAAATCGCGCAATCTGAAGATCATCATCCCCGTGTGCTTCGCCATCGGCGTGATGATCACCATGTCCGAGCCGGATCTGACCGTGCTGGCCACGCAGGTGCCCTCCATCCCGAACATGGCGATCATACTGTCTGTGGCGGTGGGCGTGGGCGCGTTCCTTGTGGTGGCGCTTTTGCGCATCGTCATCGGCATACGGCTCTCGAATATGCTGGTGGCGTTTTACGCGCTGGTATTCATGCTGGCCTTCTTTGCGCCGAACGAGTTTCTGGCTGTTGCGTTTGATTCCGGCGGCGTGACCACCGGCCCCATGACGGTGCCCTTCATCATGGCGCTGGGCGTGGGCATCTCCTCCATCCGCAGCGACAAGCACGCCGAGAACGACAGCTTCGGCATGGTGGCGCTCTGCTCGGTGGGGCCGATACTGGCCGTGCTGGTGCTGAGCCTGATTTACCGCCCCGGCGAGAGTCTGTACACGCCCGCCGTCGTGCCGGAGATTGAAAATTCCCGCGAGCTGGCGCTGCTGTTCGTGAAGGGCCTGCCGGCGTATATTTCCGAGGTTTTCATCGCTTTGGCTCCAATACTGGCGTTTTTCCTGATTTTTCAGCTGTTTTTCCTCAAACTGCCGATGCGATCGTTCTTGCGCTATGCCATCGGTCTGTTGTATACTTACGTCGGGCTGGTGCTCTTCCTGACCGGCGTGAACGTGGGCTTTATGCCCGTGGGCATGGAGCTGGGCCGCGTAATCGCCTCGCAGAGCGTGCGCTGGCTGCTCATCCCCATCGGCATGGTGATCGGCTATTTTATCGTGGCCGCCGAGCCGGCCGTCCATGTGCTCAACAAGCAGGTTGAGACCATCACGGCGGGCGCGATTCCTCAGAAGGCCATGTCCACCAGCCTGTCCATCGGCGTGTCGGTGTCCCTCGGCCTGGCGATGACGCGCGTGCTGACCGGCATATCGATCATGTGGTTTCTGATCCCCGGCTATGCGCTGGCACTGATCCTGACCAAATTCGTGCCGAAGATCTTCACCTCCATCGCGTTTGACTCCGGCGGCGTGGCTTCCGGCCCGATGACCGCCACATTCCTCCTCCCCTTCGCCGTGGGCGCGTGCGACGCGCTGGGCGGCAGCATCGTCTCCGACGCGTTCGGCGTAGTGGCCATGGTCGCCATGACGCCGCTGATCACCATACAGCTGCTGGGCGTGTTCTATCAATTCAAGCTGAAGCAGCAGTCGTCCATCGAGCCGGAAATCGAGATGAGCGCGCCCGAGGACGAGGAGATTATCGAATTGTAAGAAAGGGTACAGCCATGCAAGACGTATTTTTCGTACTGACTGTCACCGACCGTGCAAACGGCGAAAAGTTTATCAATTTCACCCGAGAGCACGGCGCGTCCATCGTGTTCAGCCTGCCCGGCGAGGGAACCGCGGGGCACGATATGCTGAGCATGCTGGGCCTTGAAGCCACGGAAAAAGCCGTTCTGTTCTCCGTGCTGACCGGCGAGGCCAAGAAGAAGCTGCTGCGCGGCCTGGTCGGCAAGATGTGCATCGACATTCCCGGCGCGGGCATCGCCCTGTCCGTTCCGGTCGGCAGCATCGGCGGCAACATTGCATTAAAAGCGCTGCTCGGCGAACAGGAGCTGGCAGCCGGCGAGGAGAAAGCTATGAATACAATGCCCTATTCCCTGATCACCGTCATCGCCAACAGCGGCTGCACCGACATGGTGATGGACGCCGCGCGTTCGGCCGGCGCGACCGGCGGCACCGTGCTGCACGTCAAGGGAGCCGGCGCGGCGCACGCCGAGAAGTTCTTCGGCATGTCCATCGCCGACGAGAAGGAAATGATCCTCATCGCCACCACCCGCGAGCAGGCCGGCCCCATCATGAAGGCCGTCATGGCGCAGGCGGGCCTCAACACCCGCGCGCACGCCCTCTGCTTCTCCATGCCGGTCGATCAGATCGCCGGCTTCCGCCTGACCCGTCCGGACGAGGAGGACGAGGAATAACCGCATCATGCCATGCGCCGTGCAGAATCATACGCACGGCGCTTTTTTATGCAGATTCCCCGTGCTGAGCGCATCTTTTCTGCGTGTCGAGCGTTATTTTACACGCGCGCCCAATCCGCCCGCCGCCGCGGCGATTGACAAGCCCGCCGCGAACGTGTATAATAAGGAAAGCTCTTATTATAGCCCGACAGGAGAAGCATAGATCATGAACGATATTTCCATAGCCGTCGACGCGATGGGCGGCGACAACGCGCCCCGCGCCATCTGCGAGGGCACGCTGGCCGCGCTGCGCGAAATGAACGACATCCGCGTGACGCTGTGCGGCCGGGAGGCCGAGATCCGTCCCTTTTTCGAAGGCGCGGACGACATAAAGGATCGCCTGACCCTGCTGGACGCGCCCGACGTGATCACCATGCACGACGCGCCCATGCTGGCCGTGCGCCGCAAGACAGATTCCTCGATGGTCAAGGCCATGCTGGAGGTCAAGGAGGGGCGCTGCCAGGCGTTCGTCTCGGCCGGCTCGACCGGCGCGCTGCTTGCGGGCGGCATACTGCGCGTGGGCCGTATCCGCGGCATTGAGCGCCCCGCGCTCGCGCCCGTGCTGCCCGGCCGCAAAAAGCCGTTCCTTCTGATCGACAGCGGCGCGAACGTCGACTGCCGCGCCGAATATCTCAATCAGTTCGGCCTGATGGGCACGATCTACATGGAGAAGATTGTCGGCGCGAAGGAGCCGAAGGCCGGCCTGGTCAACATCGGCACGGAAGCGGAAAAGGGCTGCCAGATGGTGAAAGACGCCTACAAGCTCATGAGCGGACAGAGCGTCTATCGCTTCTACGGCAATCTGGAGGCGCGCGACGTGCCCTCGGGCGAGGCCGACGTGGCCGTGTGCGACGGCTTTGTGGGCAACGTCATCCTCAAATACACCGAAGGGCTGGCCGGCACGCTCACCGGCATGCTCAAGGACGCGATCATGGAGAGCGGCCTGCGCGGAAAGCTGGGCGGCCTGCTGCTCAAGCCGGCGCTGCGCGTATTCAAGGGCCGGATGAACTATGAAGAGCACGGCGGCGCGCCGCTGTTGGGCGTCAACGCCGCCATGGTGAAGGCGCACGGCTCGTCCAGCGCGCTGGCCTTCAAGAACGCGATTCGTCAGGCGCGCCTGATGGTCGAAACCGACGTAACCGGCACCATCCGCCGCGAGCTGGAGAAGCTCGCCCCGGCGGAGAGCGCCGAATAACCCGTCCATTCAACACAAGGGAGGAACAGAATATGGTCTTTGAAAAAGTTTGCAAGATGCTGGCCGACCAGCTCCAGATCGACCCTTCCACCATCACGATGGAATCCCGCCTGTTCGAGGATCTGCACGCCGATTCCGCCAACGTCATGATCATGGTCATGGACGTTGAGGAAGCGTTCAACATCACCGTGGACGACGACGTGCTGCCCAACATCCGCACCGTGGGCGACATCGTGGCCTATCTGGAGAAGGTCGTCTGAGAAGAGAGCATACGCCGAGCGAGGTGAGCGCCATGCTGAAGCATATAGGCATCCCCACCCTGGATATTTCCGGCAGAACCGACTGGCAGAGCATTGTCGACCGCGAAAAGAATCAGTATCTCGGCCATGTCACGACGGCCATGACGGCGGACGGGAAGACGGTTTACGCCGTCTATCCCAAGTGCCACGCGCTGGGGCAGATCGTCCTAAAGCGCAGCGACGACGGCGGAAGGAGCTGGTCGGAGCGCCTGAGCGTGCCGGCGAGCTGGACGTGCTCTCTGGAATGCCCGACGCTGTTCCGCATGGCCGACGCGCAGGGAGTCGAGCGCTTCTTCCTCTTTTCCGGCGGCTATCCCGCCATGCGCTCCGTCTCCGAGGACGGCGGCAGAACCTTCAGCGAATTTGAGAGGCTGCCCTTCGGCGGCATCGTCGTGCTGAGCGCGATGGCCTGCGTGGGGCCGGGGCGCTACATCGCCCTGTTCCACGATGAGGGCGCGTTCATCCGCGGCGGCCGCGAGACGCTCTGGCGTGTCTACGCCACCGGCGAGGGCGCGGACAGGCGCACCTACACGACCATCTCCCGCCGCGAAAACGGCGCATGGGGCGAGGAAAAGAAGTGGTGGGTGTCCTGCGACGTGCGCCCTGATGAAAAATGGGAGCTTGTCTACGAGACCGAGTGCGGCCTGCCCTTTGCGGACGGCCACTTCGAGCTGTATCAGATCGAGACGACCGACGGCGGCCTGACATGGACAGAGCCGCGCGTCATCGCCAATCACGAGACGGCGCGCCTGTGCGAGCCGTGTCTCATCGCCTCGCCGGACGGGCGGCAGCTGGCCGTCATACTGCGCGAAAACGCGCGGCGCATGAACAGCATGATGATGCTCTCCGCCGATCAGGGGCGGACATGGACGGAACCGGTCGAGCTGCCCGCCGCGCTGACCGGAGACCGGCACGTCGCGCGCGCTTTGCCCGACGGCCGGCTGTTCATCACATTCCGCGACCGCTGCGGCGTGAGCGACACGCCAGGCGACTGGATTGCCTGGGTGGGAACCTGGGACGATCTCGTTTCCGGGCGCGAGGGGCAATACCGCGTGCTGATCAAGCGCGACCTCGAGGGCTGGGACTGCGCCTACGCGGGGCTGGAATGTCTGCCGGACGGGCGGCTGCTCGCCGTCACCTACGGCCACTGGGAGAAGGGCGAAGCGCCCTATATACTGGCCGTGCGCATCGACATGGCCGAGCTGGATCGCCTTTACGCCGCAGCTTGCTAAAAAGGCGCGGCGCAGGAGCGCATTCCAACAGGAGGACGGGCGGCGGCGCGTCCTTTTTGCGCTGCTTATTTCCGGCGGACGCCGAAATTTTGAGGGAATGCCTGAGAACCTGTTTCCAATTCCTCAAGCCGTAATTTCCGCGTCTGAAAGCCTTCAGCGCCGCTGAACCTGCGGCCTCCATCCCTGGAAGCCTTTAGAAATTCCAATTTCTCTCCGGGAACCGCAGCAAATCCGCTCGAAATTGCGGCTTGCCCTTTAGGGACATACCCTGAAAACAAACTCCGAAACGCGTTTCAGCGGGGCATAATACCCGTGGGCACCCGCAACACCCACATTTGAAACGCAGCTTCCGACGCGCGCTCTTATTCATGGGAGGAATCAATCGTGAAAACGCTCATGGCCCGACTGGGCTATACCTTTCGGGACGAATCGCTGCTGCAAACCGCGCTGACGCACCCCTCGTGCAGCGGGGAGCGCCACGTCGCCAACTATCAGCGGCTGGAGTTTCTGGGCGACGCCGTATTGCAGCTGGCGATCAGCCGTTTTCTGTTCGATCACTATCCCGATCAGGAGGGCAAGCTGAGCCGGGCGCGCGCGCGGCTGGTGTGCGAGGATTCGCTCTTCGAGGCCTCGCATCAGTATCACCTGGGCGATTATCTCATACTGTCCTCGGGCGAGGAGCGCATGGGCGGCCGCGAGCGTCCCTCCATACTGGCCGACGTGATGGAGGCGATCTTCGCTGCGGTCTATCTGGACGGCGGCTACGATCAGGCCGAAGCGCTGATCCTGCGCACGCTCGATCAGCCGCTGCACAATCATCCGGTCGACCGCAAGCTGGACTACGACTACAAATCGCTCCTGCAGATCCTCACGCAGAAGGACGGCGGCGCAACCCCCGTCTACGAGCTGGTCGAGCGAACGGGCGAGGATCACTGCCCCACGTTCGTGATGCGCGTCATGCTGAACGGCGAGGAGCTGGCGCGCGGCGAGGGGCACAGCAAGCAGGCCGCGCAGCAGCAGGCCGCGCAGACCGCCTATAATCAACTGAAAGGCAGCTGGAACCGTTGAGACTCAAAAAGCTGGAAATACAGGGCTTCAAGTCCTTTGCCGACCGCGTGGAGATGACCTTTGAAAACGGCATCACCGGCGTCGTCGGCCCCAACGGCAGCGGCAAATCCAACATATCCGACGCGGTGCGCTGGGTGCTGGGCGAGCAGAGCCCCAAGACGCTGCGCGGCGGCAAGATGGAGGACGTGATATTCAACGGCACCGAAAAGCGCAAGAAGCTGGGCTTCTGCGAGGTGACGCTGACCTTCGACAACGAGGATCACGCGCTGCCCTCCGATTACAACGAGGTCGCCGTGACGCGGCGCGTCTATCGCAGCGGCGAGGGCGAATACATGATCAACCGCGCCCCCTGCCGCCTGAAGGACATCATCGATCTCTTCCGCGACACCGGCATCGGCAAGGAGGGCTATTCCCTCATCGGGCAGGGCCGCATCGACGAGATCCTCTCCGCCAAATCCGAGGAGCGCCGGCAGGTGTTTGAAGAAGCCGCCGGCATCGTCAAGTTCAAGAGCCGCAAGCTCGAGGCTGAGCGGCGCATGGAAAACACCCGCGCCAATCTCGCCCGCGTCGAGGACATCATCGCCGAGCTTGAAAAGCGCATCGAGCCGCTCAAGGAGCAGAGCCAGACCGCGCGCGAATACCTCCAGCTGCAAAGCGAGCTGAAAGGTCTGGAGCTGAACGCCTTCCTCGTGCGCAGCGACCGCTACAATCAGCGCATCGCCGAGCAGCAGGAAGCATTGAGCGCCTTAGATGAAACCATTGCGAAGGACACAGCCGAAATTGAAGCGCTCTCCGCTCAGCGCGACGCGATGCAGGAGACGCTCTCCCGCTATGAAGCCGAAGCCGCCATGCAGCGCGAGACGGTGCAGACGCTCATCCGCGACGTGGAGGCCTGCGAGGGCGGCGTGGGCGTGCTGCGCGAACACATTTCCGCCGCCGAACGCGAGGAAAAGCGGCTCGCCGACGCTGTGAGCAGCGCCGAGGACGACGCGCAGAGCACCCGCCAACGCACAGACGACTTAAACGAGCGCATCGCTTCCGAGACAAAAGAAGCGCTCGAAGCGCAGCAGCGTCTGACGGCTCTGGAAGCCGAGCTGACCGCGCTCAACGACACGCTGATCGAACGCGAGCGCCATTGCGAGGAGCTAAAGGCCAGCCGCATCGACGCGATCAACCGCCTGTCCGACGTAAAGAGCGAGCAGGCGCGCTACACGGCGATGGAGGAAGCGCTGAAGAACCGCATCGAAGCGCTGAAAAACGAGCGCGGCGAGGGCGAGGGCACACTGGACGAGCGCAGGGCCGCCGTCGCCGAAGCGGAGGATAATCTGCGTGCCGAACGCGCCGAGAAGGAGCGCATCGACAAGGATATTAACGCGCTCCAGCAGAAGCTCGCCATGGCCGCGGCGCAATTCGACGAAAAGAACGAGCGCCAGCGCGCCCTGACCGCGCAGAAGCAGGAGACGGCCTCCCGCCTGCGCGTGATGGAGGAAATGCAGCGCGATTACGAGGGCTATCAGAACTCGGTCAAGCAGGTGCTGCTCCAGGCGCGGCGCACGCAGGGCAGCGGCGTTCACGGCGTTGTGGCGACGCTGATCACCGTGCCGCGCAAGCTCGAACGCGCCATAGACATGGTGCTGGGCGGCGCGCTGCAAAACATCGTGGTCGAGCGCGAAGAGGACGCAAAGCGCATGATCGATTTTCTGCGTTCCGGCCGGCTGGGCCGCGCGACATTCCTGCCGCTCACCTCGGTGAAGGGGCGCACGCTCACCCGCGAGGAACGAAACGCGCTCTCCATGCCCGGCTGCGTAGGACTCGCGTCCGAGCTGATTTCGTTTGACCCACGCTATCAGGGCATCGTGGACAGCCTGCTGGGGCGCACCGTCGTGGCCGAGAACCTCGACAGCGGCATCGCGATCCAGCGCGCGGGGCGGCACGCCTTCCGGCTGGTGACGCTGGACGGCGACGTGATGCACTCGGGCGGCTCGATGACCGGCGGCTCGGTCACGTCGCGCGTGACCAGTCTGCTCTCCCGCGAGCGCGAGATCAGCGAGCACCGCGACCGCCTGAAGGAACTGACCGAGCAGCTGACCGCCTTGCAGGGCGAGCTGGTCACGCTCGAGACCGAACGCGCCGCCCTCAAGCAGCGGCGCGGCGAGCTGTTCGAGCAGTCCCGCCAGCAGGAAATCGCCTGCACGCGCGAGGAAGCGCATCTGGCCACCGCCCGCGACGCGCTGGCCACGCAGAGCGAACAGAACGAGCGCATCCGCCTTGAGAGCGAGCGCATGACGACGCAGCTTGACGACATCCGCGAGGCCATGGCGCAGCTCGAGACGCGTCAGGCCGGCGCGCAGCAGAGCGGCGACGACCAGCAGGCCGAAATCGCACGCCTGAACGACGAAATCACAGCCTTGCGCGAGGAGCTGGGCGAAAAGCGGCGCATCGTGACCGACCAGCGCATTGTGCAGGCCGCCCGCGAGCGCGGACTGACCGCCCTGCGCGACGACTTTACGCGGTTGAGCGGCGACGGCTACGAGCTGGAGCGCCAGCTTGAGGAGAACAGAGCCGCGCTGACCGACTGCCGGAGCGCGCTGACGAATGACCGCGAACGCCTTGATGGCGAGCAGAATCGCCTAAATACGCTCAAGGACAGCCTGAACGAGGAACGCGCGCGCTTCAATGCGACCGACAAGGCGCGCACCGACGCTCAGGAGGCCGTCAAGACCGGCACGGAGCAGCTGGATTCTCTGCGCGAGGGACTGGACAGCCTGAGCGACAGGCGCCACAAAAACGAGCTGACCCTCACGCGGCTTGAAAACGAGTTCAAGACGCTGACCGACCGCATCTGGGAGGACTACGAACTGTCCTACGCGGGCGCGGAGGAATTCCGGCAGGAGGACTTCAAGGCCGGCGAGGCCGACAAGCGCATCGCCGCGATCAAATCGCGCATCCGCGAGATGGGGCCGATCAACGTGGCGGCGGTGGACGAATACCGCCAGACCTGCGAGCGCTATGAGGAGCTGAGCGTTCAGCGCGACGACCTGACGCGCGCGCAGCTCGACCTGATGGGCATCATAGACGATCTGATGAAGAAGATGGACGTGCAGTTCCGTTCGCAGTTCGCGCTGCTCAACGAGAACTTCAAGGAGACGTTCGTCAATCTGTTCGGCGGCGGCCGCGCGGAGCTTCAGCTGGCCGACCCGAACGACGCGCTGAACTGCGGCATCGACGTGATCGCCCAGCCGCCCGGAAAGAAGCTGCAGATGCTCTCGCTGCTCTCCGGCGGCGAGCGCGCGCTGACCGCCATCGCGATACTCTTCGCCATGCTGAAGCTCAAGCCCACGCCGTTCTGCTTCCTGGACGAAATCGAAGCCGCGCTGGACGACGCGAACATCGACAACTTCGCCGAATACCTGCGCAGCTATTCCAGAAACACGCAGTTCGTGGTCATCACCCACCGCAAGGGCACGATGGAGCGCTGCGACGCGCTCTACGGCGTGGCCATGGAGGAAAAGGGCGTATCGCGCATGGTGAGCGTCAAAATGGGCGACGCTCAGTACTGACCGATCATTTATCCATACGAGGTGACATATATGGCTCTGTTTGACAAGCTGAAGAACAAGCTGGGCATCGGCCGCGCGGAAAATCCGGCCGAGCCGGACAAGAAGGAAGAAAAGGCCGCGCCGGAAACCCCGAAGGCCGAAAGCGCCGCGCCCGCCGAAGAAATAAAGCCCGCCGCCGAACCCGCTCAGCCGGAGGAAGCGGCGCAGCCCGCCGAAGAAGCGCCCGAAACGCCGAAGGAGGAGCCGCGCAAGGAGTCGGTTTTCGGCTGGCTGAAATCGCGGCTCACGCGCACGCACGATAATCTATCCACGAAGATGGACGATCTGGTTGAGAACGCGGGCGAGGTGGACGACGACTTCTTCGAAGAGATGACCGACATACTCATCATGGCCGACGTGGGCGTTCATACCAGCGATCAGGCCGTGCAGACGCTGAAGGAGCGCTGCGAGAAAACGCCGTCTGTTACGCCGGCCGCCGCGCGCGAAATGCTGCGCGAAATCCTGATCGACATCATGGGCAGCGAGCCGATGCGCTTAAGCTCCCCGATGGTGCTCTTCGTCATCGGCGTGAACGGCGTGGGCAAGACCACGTCGATCGGCAAGCTGGCCGCGCGTCTCAAGACGGTGGGCCGCCGCGTCATCATCTGCGCGGGCGACACCTTCCGCGCCGCCGCCGCCGATCAGCTGACCGTCTGGGCCGAGCGCGCGGGCGTGCCGATCGTCAAGCAGAAGGAGGGCGCGGATCCTGCCGCGGTGGTGTTCGACGGCATACAGGCCGCCAAACAGCGCGGTGCGGACGTGCTGATCGTGGACACCGCCGGCCGACTGCACAACAAGAGCCACCTGATGGAGGAACTGAAAAAGATGGCGCGCGTCATCAGCCGCGAGTTCCCCGAGGCGAAAACGCGCTCCCTGCTGGTCATCGACGCGACGACCGGCCAGAACGGTCTGGCTCAGGCCGAGGTGTTCAAGGACGTGGCCGATCTGGAAGGCATCATACTGACCAAGCTGGACGGCACGGCCAAGGGCGGCATCGCCATCGCCATACGCAGCGAGCTGGGTCTGCCGGTGCGCTACATCGGCGTGGGCGAGCAGCTCGACGACCTGCGCCCCTTCGATGCGAAGGAATTCATCGACGCGATTCTGTGATTCTTTCACCCCGCACCCCGTTTTGAGGCGCGGGGTGTGTTTATAGGCGCGGCTGCGGCGACGAGGGGTTTTGCGCATCGCAATTACACGCGGCGGGACGAGCGCTGCGTGGAAAAGGCTGCTTTCCCGTGGCGGCGACGTGAAAAAGCGCACGGATGCGGCGAATCATTTGATTCAGAGTCTGCCGCACCGACGGAGCAAAAGGGCGCGCGTCCATCTGCGACGCGGGACGGCGAAGGCTATGCGCGGAGGAGTGGTTTTGCAGCAGAATGCGGAGCGCTTGCGCATCGCGATTGTACGCGGCGGGACGAACGCTGTATGGAAAAGCCGTTCTCCCGTGGCGGCGACGTGAAAAAGCGCGCAGATGCGGCGAAATCATTTGATTGAGAAAGGAGCATGACCATGCTTTTGCGGCGCGGACTGATCGTCCATCCCGAGGAGCTGGACGAAATCTGGCTGGACGAACTGGAAAAGACGAACCTCAACGCACTGGGACTGCACCCCGTGGGCGGCGAGAACGCGGCGCGGACGCTCGAAGCGGCGATTGTGCGGCACAGATCGCCCGAATTTCAGCGCCTGATCGCGCGGGCGAAGGGAATGAATCTGACCGTCGAATACGAAGCGCACGCGCTGGGGTATCTGCTGCCGAGGGGGCTGTTTGGGACGCATCCCGAGTATTTCCGCATGGACGAGCGCGGAAACCGCGTGCCGGACGCGAATCTGTGCCCCTCGAACGCGGACGCGCTGGCGCTGGTTGAGGAAAACGCCGAACATCTGACGAAAGCGCTGGACACGGGCAGCGCGCAGCGGTTCTGGTGGCCGGACGACGTATCCGGCAAGCTGTGCCATTGCCCGCTCTGCCGCGCCCTGAACGGCGGCGATCAGCTATTACGCATCACGAACGCCATTCATCGCGGCGTGCGGCGCGCCAACCCGCGGGCGCACACCGCCTATCTGGCCTATCACGACGGCCTGACTCTCCCCCGCCGCACCGAGCCGGAGGACGGACTGTTCCTCGAATACGCGCCGATCGGCCGCGACCACCACAGGCCGATCGCCGATAAGGACTGCGCTGAAAACGCCGCGCAGACTGCGACGCTCAGGCCGCTTCTGTCGTTCTTTGGCCTTAAGAACGCGCAGGTGCTGGAATACTGGATGGACAATTCGCTCTTTTCCGGCTGGAAGAAGCCGCCCAGCCGCTTTTCGCTCGACAAAGACGTTATGGCGCAGGACGTTGAGTTTTATGCAGGGCTGGGCTTTGAGTCGATCACGAGCTTTGCCTGCTTCCTCGGCGCGGATTATCGCGCGCTGTATGGGCTGCCGCCGGTGGAGACGTATGCGCGGGGGCTGAGCGGAGTCTGAGCGCGCGCAATGGGGCTTTGCAATGGGCACAGGCGACGGGCGGCGGCTGGCGCTGCAAGGCGCACACAGGCTATGAAGTTTTTGCGATGCGCGCTGAACGGCGAAGGGATGCACGCTAACAGGAATTTGCGGACACGATAGGCACGAACGTCGGCGATGAGGATAAGGCGTTGTATGGTGCGGACGAAATTGCGCGCGATAAGACAGTACGACGCTCGGACGGTAGAACAGCTCGCGGCTCCTATGAAGAGACGGCGAGAAATTCATCCCCCCAAACGTTCGCGTACGCAATGGATTCCAACGACGACGAGGATAAGGCGCTGTATGGCGCGGATTTGCCGCACGCATCGCTGAATGGAGTAAATAAAGTTACGCCCGACGAGACAGCGTGCCGCCGAACGGCGAAACGACTCGCGGCGGCGATGAGCGCGCTTTCGCGGCCCGAAAAGCCGCCTGCATGACAGAAAATCCCCCGCATGGCCGTAGAAATCGGCTGTGCGGGGGCGTTTTGCTTTTTTCAGTTTTGCGTTTATTCCTTCAGCGTCAGGCCCAGGCGCACGGCCAGCGTTTCCTCGAGGGCGCACCACTTGTCGGCCAGGCAGACGATCCAGCTTTCACGGAAGCGCGGCGGCTTGAGCGTCAGCGGGAACATATGCTTGGCGATCACGTCGCGCTCGCGCAGGGACAGCCCGAAATCGGCCGAGGCGTTCCTCAGCGCGGCGGCGGGATGATGAAAGCCGTGCCATTTGTGCGACGCGTCCTTCTCATGCCAGTCGTAGAGAAAGTAATCGTGCAGCAGCGCCCCGCGCACCAGCGCGCGCATGTCGGCCTTCAGCCGCAGCCAGCGCGCCAGCCGGACGCTGCGGGAGGCCACGCGCAAAGAATGGCGATAGCAGCTGATATCGCCGTGCTGCATGAAGCGCTTCTCCCTGTCCATGCCCTTTGATTTGAGAATATCCGCGCCCCAGCGGCGCACTGTTTCCTGATCTCGGATGATTCGGGTCATTGATTTCCTCCTTTTATAAGCAGTATGCGAAACGGAAGGCTCCGTGCGGATTTTCACAAGACGCGCCGCCCATCGCCCCGTCCCCTGACGAACAGCGGAATTTGCCTGACCGGAGCATGGAAACGGCATACTGGCGGCAAACGCGCGGGCGAAAAGGCGCTTATTCTTCGCTCTTTTCTTCGGCTTTCGGCGCGCGCTCGCGGCGGTAAAGCCGGCGATCGAGCGACCAGATGCGCTCGGTGAACGTGCCGGGCGCGACGTTCTTGAGCGCGCTGTCCATCTCAAACATACGCGCGTCGAGCAGGTCGAGCACATGCAGCACCTCGGCTTCGGGGAACATGGGCGGTTTCGGGCTGCCGTATTCGGGCAGATCGTGGTGGGAGAGAATCATGTGCTCCAGCATGACCCGCGTTTCCTCGCGGATGGAGAGCGCCTCGCAGGCCTTGTCCAGCTCGCTCACGCCGCGCACGATGTGCCCCAGCAGCTGACCCTCGCGCGAATAGTCGATCGCCACGCCGCTCGCGTCGGCGCGGATCTCGGTGATCTTGCACAGATCGTGCAGAATCACGCCCGCGGCCAGCAGATCGCCGTCCAGCTGCGTATAGACGCCGCACACCGCGTCGGCCATGCGCAGCATGGTGCTCGTGTGGTGCAACAGGCCGCTGCGCTCGGCGTGATGCAGGCGCGTCGCCGCCGGATAGTACATCAGCGCCTCGCCGCACTGATCGAGCCGGTAGGTCACAAGCCGTTTAAGCTCCTCGTCCCGCATCCGCTCCACGCGGCTCCGAATCACCGAGAGCATATCCTCCGGCGGATAGGGCGCGCAGGGCAGAAGCAGGCTCATGTCCACGCTGTCCTTTTCGGTCACGGGGCGCAGTTTGTCGACGCGCAGCTGCGGGCGGCCGTTGTACTCCTGCATCATGGCGCGGATCTTGATCACCGTGCCGGCGGCGGGCGGCTGAACGGCGCCGTCCCACATCTTGGCGTTGAACTCGCCGGACACGTCGCCCAGCGTCATATCGAGGAACTTGCTGCCGTTGGAGGACGTGCGCTGCTCGGACGCCTTCACCAGCACATAGCCCTCAAACATCTGATTTTTAATGACCTGAGAAAGCTGAAGCTGCATATTGTCATCCTTTCAGGGCGCGGTTAAATTTTGCCGCGGCCGCTCGAATTGCAGAACTCTGTGATACAATGATATATCATAATCCGCGTTTTTGCAAGAGTGTGTTTGCAAAAGGCGGGGCTGTTTCGGCGCTCGTCCGGTCTTTCTGGCGGACAAATTGCAAGTTCGATCCGCTTTTTCGTCAAATCGAGGAAAAGGCCGCCCGCATCGGATCGCCCTTTGAAGGCCGTGCATACGCGGAAATTTTTTGCGAGGAGGAATCGTTTTTATGAAGTATATGCTGATTGTCGGCGACGGCATGGCCGATGAAAAAATCGAAGCGCTGGGCGGAAAAACGCCGCTCGAATATGTCGCGGGCGCGAATATGGCGCGCGTGGCCGGCGGCGAACTGGGCCGCATCCGCACCTGCCCCACCGTGTTCTCGCCGGGCAGCGACGTGGCCTTCCTGACGCTCTTGGGGCACGACCCCGTCAAGTGCTACCGCGGGCGCTCTCCGCTCGAGGCGGCGGGCGAGGAGGTCGCGCTCAAGGAAAACGAGGTCTCCTTCCGCATGAATCTGGCCACGATCGACGGCCCCTATGAGGGCGGCGTGATGGCCAGCTACAACGGCGACGGCATCGACGGCGAGGACGCGTACCGCCTGACCGACGATCTGGTCCACAATCCCGAATTCGCCGCGCTGATGGAGCAGGCGAAGATGCATATCACCGTGACCGACACCTTCCGCCACATCGCCGTGGTGGATGCAGACGACGAGCCGTTCGAGCTGACCCCGCCGCACGACATCGCCGGCCGCATGATCGACGACTATCAGCCCAAGGGACAGAAGGCCGAGCTGCTCCACGCCCTGCAAGAGACGGCGCACCGCGTCCTGTCCGAGCATCCGGTCAACAAAAAGCGCATCGCCGAGGGCCGTATGCCGGCCAACGCCGTGTGGTTCTGGGGCGCGGGCCGCGCGACGATCTTGGGCAACTTTACCGAGCAGTTCGGCAAAACGGGCAGCGCCGTGTCCGCCGTGCCGCTGGTGCGCGGCATCGCGTGGCTGAGCGGACTTAAAGCCCCGCGCATCCCCGGCGCGACCGGCACGCTGGACACCAACTACGAGGGCAAGGTGCAGGCCGCCCTGGACGCGCTGAAGAGCGGCGACGACTTTGTGCTGCTGCACCTCGAAGCGCCCGACGACCTGAGCCATCTGGGCGATCTGGAGGGCAAGGTGGAATCGATCCGCCGGCTGGACGCGCGCATGGTGGGGCCTGTGCTGGGCGCGCTGGACGCGTCCGGCGAGGACTACCGCGTGCTGATCATGCCCGACCACTACACGCTGCTCTCCACCCGCACCCACGACGGCACGCCCGTGCCCTACGCGATCTATGACAGCCGCCGTCCCGGCGCGCCGCGCGTGTTCTGCGAGGACGCGTGCGCCGACAAGCCGGTGCTGACCAGCGGCGCAGTGCTGCTCAAGCGCCTTTTCGAGCAGGACTAAGCATATGAGCGAGCCGTTTCCCCCGAGCGGAAGCGGCTCGCCTTCATAATAATATAAAGGAAGTGGCTGACTATGGATAGGCTTTCATCCGAGCGCTATATCACCGCCTTCAGCAAAAACGCCGCGCCCGTCCTGCGCGTTTCGGACGGCGCGACGGTGTGCATTGCGACGAAAGACTGCTACATGGACAATCTGCGCGCGGAGAACGACCCCCGCGGCGCGGCGAAGGGGCCGGCGATCGGCTGCAATCCGGCGAGCGGGCCGATATTCGTCGAGGGCGCGCAGCCGGGCGACACGCTCAAATGTGAAATCCTCGCCATTGACGTGGGCGAGTACGCGTCCATGCGCATCAGCAATCGCGGCGGGCTGATGGCCGACCGCGTGACCGCGCCGATCGTGCGCTGCATCCCGCTCAAGGACGGCTGCGCCGAGCTGGCGGACGTAAGGATGCCGCTCGACCCGATGATCGGCGTGATTGGCGTTGCGCCCGAGGGCGAGGACGTGGACACGGAGTCCCCCGGCGCGCACGGCGGCAACATGGACACGCGGCACATCCGCGCGGGCAGCACGCTGTATCTGCCGGTAGCCGCCGAGGGCGCGCTGTTCGCACTGGGCGATGTACACGCGCGCATGGGCGACGGCGAAATCTGCATTTGCGGGCTGGAATGCCCGGCCGAGGTGACGGTGCGCCTGAGCGTCGTTCACGGAAAGCGCGAAAAGTGGCCGATGCTGAAGGACGAGAGCGGCCGCTGGTATACCATCGCTTCCGCCGCCGATCTGGACGAGGCCGCCAAGCTGAGCGCCGACGCGATGATGGACTTTATCGAAAGGCGCGTGACGATCGACCACAACGAGCTGATCCTGCTGATGAGCCTTGTGTGTCACCTCGAAATCAGTCAGGTGGTCGACCCGCTGCTGACCGCGCGCACGTCGCTCGATCCGTTCGCGTTTCCGGCGCTGGAGTTCTGAGATTTGATATGCTTTTTCATGGGCAGGGAGAACGTTCCCTGCCTGTTTTGCGTTTTGGATGAGATATGCGGCGGCGTTCGGGAAGGAGCCTGCGCGGGCAGATTGCTGATAGCGCGATGAATCGAAGAAAAGAGGCGACAACAAGTGCGTAATGATGCTTTGCGGTATAGTGAAGGGCAGGCGACGGAGCGGTCACGCCGGCGAAGCTCTAAGCAAATGACTGCGCGGCGCAAAGCAGCGCCGTCACAGCCGAAAAGGAAACGGCGCGAAACGTCCAGTGAATGGACAGCTTGAAGGCGATGAACCCACGCCACGGCGAATACCGGAGCGCCTGCGCGAACAGGCGGCCGAGGACGTCCCGACCTCAATGAAGCGTAGAAACAGCAAGATCGGACGCAAGACGTCCAGTAAAGCGATGTAAGGAAAGCCGCGGGGCGGCGCGGACTAACATACACGCAAAACAGCCAAAATAAAATATCAGGCGAACCGGCGGCCTGAAATACAATGAATCTCATGGCGCTGCAAGGCAGACCGGCGCGCGGAAGAGATGCGGCGAAATGCCCCCGCACCGGCAGGCAGGACGGCGCATAGTATGCAGTGACTTCTTCATGAAAGGAGATTTTCACTGTGCCTTGTATTTTGGATTCACGACGCGGCTGCTACGGCTGCCGTGCCGCCATCATGAACCAGACCACCCCGCCCATCAACGTCACGCTGGCCGATACGGCCGAGAGCAATCGCCTTGTGCCCTGCTCCCCCTACTACACCGGCCCCAGCGGCCCCGTGTCGCCCGTGCCGTGGTGCTATCGTCCCTGTGCGCCCGGCGTGCCCGAGTGCTGGCGCCGCCCGGGCGAGGAAGAACCCCTTCCGCCGCCGCGTCCCGGCGAGGGCTGCTTTGCGCCGGCCTACGGCTTCTTCTATCAGACCGGTTCATTCACGCTGTCCGCGGCCGGATGTCTGCCCCTGAACGGCACCGGCGCGGCCATTCGGAACGTCGAGCAGACCGGCGGCGTGATTACGCTGGCTGAGAGCGGCGTTTACGACGTATCCTACACGCTGACGCTGCCCGCCAGCGCCACGGCGACCGGCTCGGTCAGTCTGCTGCGCGGGGGCAGCGCCGTGCCGGGCACGACCGTCGTGTTTGCCAAGACCGCCACCGGTGCGCCGGTTCAGCTGAGCAACCGCTCCATAATCACAGCCGCCGCGGGCACAACGCTCTGCATCGGGTCGAGCGCCGCCCTTGCCCTGACCACGGCCGGGGATGAGACGCTGGCCACGCTGGTCATTCGCCGCATCGGCTGAAAAACGCAGCGCAAAATACGCACCGCATGAGAGAGAACGCCGCCGCGCGGGGGGAATGGCTCCTTGCGCGGCGGCGGTTTTGCATATTGCGCGCTGGATGGAATGCGTCGTCAGCTCCCGCGCGCACCTACGCCCGTGCCGGATCTGCAACCGGCCAGATACAACCTCTCGCCGGCCAACAATTCACGATCATACAATCTGCACCGACGCTCCACCGCGTCAGCGCGAACAAACGCCTTCAATCAGAATCATCTCCGCGCTATCGGAGACTTGCCAAACTTCAATTTATGGTTTGGCAAGTCGTGTGATATTGCGCGGCAGCAAGTGGAACCGGCACTGCCGGCTCAGCCTGCCGACTTCACGCTATCGGAGACTTGCCCGGCTCCAATTTATGGCCGGGCAGGTTGTGTGGTATTGCGCGGCAGCAAAAGGAAGCCGCACTGCGGCCGGCACTGCCGACTTCACGCTATCGGAGACTTGCCCGGCTCCAATTTATGGCCGGGCAGGTTGTGTGGTATTGCGCGGCAGC
>CAKTXR010000006.1 GCA_934631025.1 uncultured Clostridia bacterium | reverse complement strand
GATACGGTCAATGCGAGCGGCAAGCGATATAGCTCAAACTATGCGCGCTTCGAGGGCACGGATGCGAGCGCGCCGGTTTTGACGGTGACGTATCAGTAAGGAGGGGTGGACATGGCAAATCGACCGGCGAGCGCGGACGAGTGTGGCGAGAGCTGCCTTGTGTGCGGCAAGTGCGCGGAACGCCTGACGGTGAAAGACAACAGGGGCTACTGGGTGAAGGGCTGCGCGGAAGCTGCCTGCGACGTGGACTGCTGGTATTGCGATCTCATGCGGCGCGCCATGGAGCGGCTGGCGGCCTATGAGGACACGGGGGTTACGCCGGAAGAGGTTCGGACGTTGGTTCAGAAATGAGGAGGGCGGGGGCATGGTTTGCATTCGAGCGCCGGACGGGGCGGACGGAAGCGGACAGAAGCGGACAGAATGGTACAGACTGGTACAAAATACGGGAGGTGCAACGGAATGGAACATCTGAAAACCTTTTTTGTGACGGTGGCGGGGGCGATTGGCGGCGCGGTGAGCTGGCTGTACGGCGGCTTTGATGACGCGATGCTCGTGCTGATCGTGTTCATGGCGCTGGATTACGTCACCGGCCTGATCGTGGCGGGCGTGTTCCACAAGTCGAGCAAGTCCGAGACCGGCGCGCTCGAATCGAAGGCGGGCTGGAAGGGCCTGTGCCGCAAGGGCGTGACGATCGCGATCGTGATGATGGCGGCGCTGCTCGACCGCGTGCTGGGCACGAGCTACATCAAGGACGCTGTGATTGTGGGCTACATCTTTAACGAGGGGCTGTCCATCCTCGAAAACGCGGGCCTGATGGGCGTGCCCTATCCGAAGGCGATTAAGAACGCGCTGGATCTGCTGAACAAAAAGAGCGAGGGGGCGGGCGATGATGGCGAAAACGAGTGAAGGCCTGGTTGAATTTGCGAAGAGGGCGCTCGCGGACGGCTGGCGCTACTGGTACGGCACGACCGGCGTACGCTGCACGCCGCAGCTTTTGCAGCGCAAGACGGCGCAGTATCCGGCGCACTACAAGAGCAATCGCATGACGCGCTACAACCGCGACATTGCCGAGGGGCGGTATTGTGCGGACTGCATCGGTCTGGCGAAGGGCTATATGTGGCTGGACGAAAAAACGGGGGCGCAGCGCTACAAGTCGAACGGCTGCCCGGACGCGAGCGCGAACGGGATGTACAGCCGCGCGGCTGAGAAGGGCGGCATTGCGTCGATGCCGGAGATCCCCGGATTGATGCTGCACATGGACGGCCACGCGGGGATTTACATCGGCGGCGGGCAGGTCGTCGAGGCGCGGGGGTTTGCCTACGGCGTGGTGCGCACGGAGCTGAAGAAGCGGCCGTGGCAGCACTGGTACAAGCTGCCGGGCTGCGCGTACGCGGAAAAAGACCCGGGGGCGGACGAGCGCGAGGTCAATCCGTATCCCGAGCCGGCGAGGAACCTTCGGCGCGGCGCGGTCGGCGACGGCGTGAAGTGGGTGCAGTGGGAACTTCTGCGGCGGGGGTATGATCTGGGGCCGGACGGCGTTGACGGGGAGTTCGGACGGATGACCGACGCGGCGGTGAGGGCGTTCCAGCAGGAGAATGGGCTGGCTGTGGATGGGATTGTTGGGGTGAGGACGCGAAACGCACTGAAGTAAATAGATGGGCGATATAGTGGGTATCAGATGGGGTGGAATTCATCGCATACGTTTTCCGCGAACTCTTCGCAGGGCGGAACGGAGCAGAATCCGTAGGAGGGCACCATCATCTCCACCTCGGCCAGCACCTTGAGGATCACGGTCACGCAGATGGTGATCTTGAACTGGAAGTTGCCGATGTAGGTGCCGGTGACGCAGATGCCGCTGACCATGCTCTCCAGCGTGAAGGGCACGATGGACTCGTCGGGGATGGCCAGCAGTACGTCCTTGTCGACCGGCAGCTCCGCGCGGCCCATCCACTCCTGGCAGTTCTGGTCGGTGAACAGCACGTCGATGGGCAGGCTGACCTTGCACTTGACGCGTGCGAACTGCGGGCGGTCGCACAGGCGGTCGATGGTCAGGTTGCTGATCGTGCCGCAGGTCGTCGAGGAGCGGCAGCTTTCAAACGTCCACGCGCCGCACGGCTGGGGCCGGCACGGGCTGTTCTCGGCGTTTTCGACCGCTTCGTTATAAGTAATGGTTCCGCCGCAGTCCCGGCAGGTGCAGTTGCAGGAGCAGCCGTCGCATTCGCACTTGCAGGGGCGCGTGCCCGTGTCGCGGCAGTTGTTGTCCGGCAGCACCGGCACGATGCCCGATACGGTCACCTTCTTGTCGGTCAGCTGCTCCTGCTGCAGGCAGCTGTCGTAGACGTTTTTGACCTGAATGCAGACGCGCTCGCTCAGGCCGTCGCAGGGATTTCCGGTGATGCAGCCGGGGCTCATGGACGCGTTGGCGTTCTTGTAGCTGTAAAACGACATATCCATTCCTCCTTGTCAGTCCGTGGATCGTTCATCCACACTGCATCATATGACCGCCCCCGAAATGCGTGCGCCCAAATTCGCCGCGCGCCGGTTCGACAAAGCTCGCGCCCTTTTCCGACAGCCTGTCCCCGCCGCGCGCGCCTATAATGGATTGACGAAATAAGGACAGGGCGGGGCGATGGCATGATTCGTTTCGGGCGGAAAGACACTTCAGGAGAAAAAAACAGCGGATTCGAGCGGATTTTTCGCCGATTCCATCCATATACAGGAGAGAATCCAACGCCCCGCGCGGCTGAAAAGGCGTATTCCAGCGCTCACTCAGCCGCGCTCTTTCCTCAATCTCGACTCACGCGGCGGCTGAAGTCCGCTTCCAATCGTTCAACAGCGCCGCGCGACGCTTCCCAGACGGCCGCGTCAGGGCGCAGTTCTAAAGAAAAAGCGCGCGTCCGGGCAAAGTCTGCGGGCAAAAAAGCGCCGTTTCCGCGTTTGGGCGCATTCCTGAAGCGGACATTCACGCTGTGCGTCAGCGCCGCGCACGATAAAACTGCCCGCCTGAAACGCCGTGCCGCATCCCCAAAGCCGTCGGCAGCGCTGGAAAATTTCAAGCGCCGTCTCGGCCGCTTTCCCACGGCTGTCGGGCGGTTTCAACTGATCTGGATCGCGCAGGGCGCGTTGCTGGCTGTCCTGTCCTCGTCGCGGCTGATGAGCGAGTTGTCGCCCTTCGCCGTCGCCTGTTTCGCCGCCGCGCTGGACTGCGGCTGGCCGCCCCTGCCCATGCTGGCCGGCTGCCTGCTGCACGCTCTGGCCGCCGGATGGAGCCTGCCCGCGCTCACCGTGCCGGCCGGCTGCCTGCTGGTCTGGGGACTGCGCGCGCTTGCGGGGCGTTTCCTCAATAATATCGCCGCGCCGGAAAGCGAATCGGGAAAAGGCCGCCGCGCCCGCCGGAAGGCGGCTGTTCAGAAAAACGGCCTGCGCGAGGTGCTCGTCGCCGCGCAGGCCGGTCTGGGCGTGCTCGCGCCCGGGCTGATCGTCTCGGGCGGGCTGACGTTTAACGGAATCATGGCGATGCTTTCCGCCGTCATCGCCGCGCTGCTGGCCCCTGCCGTTCAGCCGGCGCTCGCGCTGCGTCCGCTCTCTCGAAAGCGTTATCTGAGCGAGGAGCGCCTGTCCGCCGCGCTCATGGCGCTCATGTTGCTGATCGCATTGGGCAGCTCGCCGTTCTGCGGCCTGTTCCTCGCGCCGTGCGCTGCCGTGCTGCTGACGCTCGTCTGCGCGTCTCAGGGCGCTGGGGCGGGCGCGGCGGGCGGCGTGGCCTGCGCGGCGGCGCTGGCGCTGGGCACGGGTCTGGCTCCCGCCGGTCAGGCGCTGGCGCTGGGCGGTCTGCTGGCCGGATGCGTGATGAATCTGCCGCGTCCCGCCGCCGCGCTGGCGCTCATGCTGGGCAACGCGTTGGCGCTCACGCAGGGCGTGGGCTTTACGCCCGGCCGCATCGAGCTTGCGCCGCTGATGTTGGGCTGCGCGCTCTATTGCGTTATCCCCGCTGAGGGACTCGCCGCCGCCGCGCGCATGATCCGGCCGGAGATTGCCGCGCCCGATTCCCTGCCCGCCCGCCGCGCCTGTTCCCGGCAGCTCAATCGCCTTGCCCGCGTGTTTGAGACGCTCTCCGACGGCTATCGCGCCGAAAGTCCGCTGCCGGACGAGGGTGAGATGATCGCCCGCCTGCGCCGGCAGCTGTGCGAGGGCTGCGCCGACTATTCTCGCTGCTGGGCGGGCGACTGTCCCGAAGCTGGCCGGCTGATGTGCCGATTGATCAGCGAGGCGCTGAACGGCCGCTGCCAGCCGCTTTCCGAACGGCCGCCCGAGCTGATCCGTCACTGCCGCCGCTCGGCGCAGATCGACCGCCGCCTGAACGGCACGCTCTGCGAGCTGGCCGAGCGCTGCCGGACGACGCGGGAGAGGGGCAGCATAAAGGCCGTCGTCTCCGGGCAGCTGCGTCAGGCCGCGGCCTTTCTGGACGAGCTGAGCCGCACCGTTTCGCGCACGGACGACGTTGATCCCGTCCTGAGCGAACGCTGCGCCGCCGCGCTCGAGCAGGCGCGTTGCCCCGCGCAGCGCGTGACGGTCACGGGCGATGCGCGTCCCGACGTGCTCGCGACGCTGGAGAAAAGCGTCTGGACGAAGGAGCGGGCGCAGACGGCGGCGCAGGCGCTCTCGCGGGCGCTGAATTGCCGCATGGTGCCGATCAGGCCCTATGATCAGCTCTCGCTGCGCTTTCTGGCCGCGCCCCGGCTGCACATCCGCGCCGGACTGAGCGTATCGCCGCTCCAGCCGAATCAGCCCTGCGGCGATACGGCGCACATCGGGCTGCTCCCGGACGGACGACTGCTGGCCGTGCTCTCGGACGGCATGGGCAGCGGAGAACGCGCCGCTGCCGAGAGCCGCCGCACCATCCGGCTGATCCGCACATTTCTCGAGGCCGGTCTGGACAGCGCGCGTTCGCTCGAGGCCATCAACGCGCTGCTTCAGCTGCAAAGCGGCGAGCTGTTCGCCACGGTCGATCTGTGTCTCATCGATTTGCAGAGCGGCGCGGTCTCACTGAGCAAGCTGGGCGCGTGCTCGTCTCTGCTGCTCAGCGGCGGCCGGACGCGCGCTCTGCCCGGCGGCCATCTGCCCATCGGCATTCTGGAAAAGATCACGCCCGGCGAGCAGCGCTTCGTCATGCGCCCGGGCGATACGCTGATCCTCTGCTCCGACGGCATTGCCGACGATCTGCGCGAGGGGCAGGCGGCATGGCTGGCCGAGCGGGCGCTCGCCTTCAGGGGACAGCCGCCGCAGCGCATGGCGCAGTCGCTGCGTCAGGCTGCGCTCGACCGTCAGGGCGGCGTTCCCGCCGACGACATGAGCGTCATGGTGCTGCACATCGACCGCCGCGGCGAGGGCGTGCAGTCCGGCGCCGAATCGGGCGGCGCTGAAATCGAAGCCCCCGAGGCTGCCTCATAATCGCACATAAAAGAGCGGGACAAACCGGCGTGCTCAGGCGCTCGATTCGTCCCGCTTTAGAGTGTATCCTCCAAGATGAAAAGCCGCGCGATTGAAGGGCTCCGATTCGGCAGGCTGCGCGCGCCTTTTAGTTGAAAATCACGCGCTATTGCGAAATTTCAATGCCGTAACGGCTCATCCAGAAGTTGATTTGCAGCAGATAGGCCAGCATCTGCGGGCCGGCCATCAGCTGGCCGAACCACGGCGTTTCCGCAGGCGAGAGATTGGAATGAATCAGCCCCGCAAGCGTCTGCCGGTCGATCAGCGCCAGAATCGGCGCGGACGAATCCTCCAGCACCTCGGCCATGCGCTGTTTAATCGCCTGCGCGTAGGCCGGATGATACGTCTTGGGGTAGGGGCTCTTTCTGCGCATGAGCAGCTCCTCGGGCAGAAGATCGCGCATGGCGGCGCGCAGCAGGCCCTTTTCAACGCCCATCATGCGCTTCAGCGTCCAGGGTACATTGTAGACATACTGAACCAGCCGGTCGTCGCAATAGGGCGTGAGCACGGTCAGGCCGCCCGTCTCGCCCATGCAGGCCGCGCGCTCCTGAAGATTGCTCATAAAGAACTCAAAGCACAGCCCCTGCAATAGTCGCAGCCGCGCAGAGCGCGCGTCCTCGCCGGGCAGCACGCTCTGCCGCGCCAGCGCTTCATGATAAACGCCGTCCACATAGGCGGGCAGGCGCAGCTCGTCGCGCACGTCCTCGCACAGCACCGATTCGCGCAGCGCCAGCGAACCCGACCAGGGAAAGCCGTCGGCAAAGATCAGCTCCTCGCGGTTGAACCACGGATAGCCGCCGAAAACCTCGTCGCTGCACTCGCCGGAAAGCGCGTACTGTCCATGCTTCGCAATGGCGCGCGAGAACAGCAGCAGCGACGAATCAATATCGGCCATGCCCGGAAAACCGCGCGCCAGAACGGCCTCGTCCAGCGCGGCGGCCAGCGCGTCCACCGACAGCACCACCCGCGTGTGGCGGCAGTGAAGCGCCTGCACCGCGCGGTCGACATACGGCGCGTCCTGCTCCGGCTGATAGCGTCCGCCTTTGAAATAATCGGCGTTGCCCTCGTAGTCGACCGAGAACGAGCGCACCTCGCCGCCGCGTCTGGCCAGAAGCGCCGTCAAAACCGAGGAGTCCAGCCCGCCGGAGAGCATGGATACCGGCTGACAGACCGCCGCGCCGTCCACCGCCTGCTCCAGCAGGCCGCGCACCGTGTCGATGGTCTTGCCGCCGTCGTCCTCGTGCGCTCTGGCTTCCAGACGGAACCAGCGCCGCGTTCGGTGACCATGGCGGTCGGCGATCAGCATGGTTCCGGGCGGCAGCTGGAAAATATCCCGGAAGGGCGTCAATCCCGGCGTACGCGCCGGCCCCAGCCCGAAGAGCATGCGCAGTCCCTCGCGGGCGACGCGGCGCGAAACGCCCGGAACGCGCAGAAGCGGCTCGGGATGCCCTGCAAACGCCACGCCGCCTCGAACTGGCGCATAGAACAGCGCGCCGGCCGCGCCCATGCGGTCGGATGAGAGGATCAGCCGTTCTGCGTCCTGATCGATCACGACGAGCAGCGCTTCGCCCTCGAGCTTTTCGGCGCAGTCCTCGCCCCACAGCCGGTATGCGCCCAGCAGGAGCGCGCTGTCCGAGGCCGTGTATTTCTCGCCCAGCGGCCGCACCTCATCCCTGAGCGCCGCCGCGTTGCGCAGCCGCCCGACGACCAGCGCCATTGCGCCGCCGTCTGATGCGACGCCGCGCGCGCACAATGCGTGCCGGCTCATGACGTGATAGGGCGCGTCGTAAACGCCCCTCAGCGCCTGAGCGTCTCCCGTATAAAACAGACCTGCAAACTGACCCATGACATCAACTCCCATTCGCAGCATGGTGGACTCCAGACCATACTATGCGGCGGGGAGCGCGTTCATAAGCCGCCGGATGCGCGGAGAGCGCCGTTTCCGTCCATAAAAAAAGAACCGCGCCTTTCTTCTCCGCACGGTGCGGGAGAAAAAGCACGGTTCAGTTCATATCGGCGGTCAGTGCCCTGAAAGGAGAAAAGGCCGTTTTTTTTCGTCAGTGCAGGGAAAAGGGAAATGGCTTATATCGGAATCATCCGGCAGAAAAATTCGGGCGGATTCGGCGGCGGGGAACGGCAGGATCCGACCGCTGAAACTCCTGCGGTAAACTCAGAAGCGGGCTTTGAAGATCGCGGAAAAATTTCCCTGCTGTTTCATTGGATTTTTGCAATGCGATTCAGGAAAACGCCGCCTGTCCGGCGCGTCCCTCCTATGTTCGTCCGATGTGAAGCGGTTTCTCTGTTCGCCGTGCCGCCGCGCCCCGCGCCAGCGACAGATCGTCCCGCCGCCGATTTTGAAGCGCCCCCAGCACGCTGGCGCGCCGCTCATAGCGATAATCCGTGCCATAGCGCGCGATATACCGCTCGACGGCGCGATGCGAGGGCAGCTCTTCCCCCGTTCCAACCACGCGCGACTGATGCGCGAAATACGCCTGACCGGCGGGCGTCTGCTCCACCGGAATGAGCGCGTCCCGAAGCCGCGTGAGCGACGACTGCTCCTGCAAAACGGCGCGCGCCGTATCGGAATGATCGTCCGGCACGAAGAAGGGCGGCAGCACCGCCGCGTCCGCCTCGCTCTTTCCGGCCAGCGCCGCGGCGTACGTCCGCTGGCACGCCTTGCGCGCCGCCATTTCATCCCAGAGCGCGACGAGCCGCGCGTCGGTCTCGCAGGCGCGCAGCGATTCAAACAGATACACGGCCGCCCGCCGCCGCCACAGCGCCCGTTCCGCAGCGGTCAGGCGCGCGTCCCACAGCGACGCGTAGGCCGCAGCCTGCTCTTCGAGAAGCAGCGCCGCCTCGGCGAACATCGGCCGCGCTTCCTCCTGCGCCATGGCCGTCCATTCGGTGTACAGCCGCAGGACGGCGCGCTTTACGCCGCTTTGGATGATTACGGCGTAGATCGCGGCGTGGGGGACGGTCTCGAAATCCAGCGGCTCGAACGCCGCGTCCATTGGGTCGCGATGCTGCGCCGCACACGGCCGGCCGGGCGTGATCTCACACAGGCCGTCCAGCACGCTCTCGGCGGGTTTTTCCTGCTCGACGTCCATCAGATTGGCGAAGCGATACAGCCTGTCCGTCTCCTCGATCAGATAAAACGCCAGCGCCGGACGCACCGCCCGCGCGCCCTTCATGCGATAGAGCGCCGCAGTCAGCGAGGCCTGCGCCGCTTCCAGACGCACCGCGCGCTCGACCGGCGGGCAGGCGGGCAGCAGCGCCGCCAGCGCCAGCGCGTCCTCGCGAACCGCGCGTCCCAGCGCCGCCAGCCGCCGCGTCAGCTCAGCCGGTTCGCCCGCCGAAATATATTCGTCCCCGCCGCTCTCATAGAGAAAGGCCAGCGCCAGACGCGCCCATGAGCGCGCGCTCAGTCCTTTCATCGGCTGCGAAAAGCGGCGCCAATCAATCGATTCAAACAGCATTGCGCTCCGTCGGCTCCTTTACGCATTCCTGATGGCAGTGTGTCCGGCCGGCGGCTCAATCATGCGCGCGCCTATCCTTCCCTGTTTTTTCCGCCCGCGGGGAATTTTTCCAGTATGCGATTGATCGTCAGCATGGCGGAGAGGTAATCGTCCATGTCCTGCTCATCGAGCTGATCGAACACAGTGATCAGGCGGGACTGCGTTTCCTGTGTTACCGCGCGCTGAAGCTCCAGCGCCTGCGGCGTACACTCGAGCCACACCTGCCGCCGGTTGTCCGGCCGGCGAAGGCGCACGATCATCCCCTTGTCCTCGAGCTGATTGAGCGCCTTGGTCACCTGCTGCTTCTGCATCAGCGCGCGTTCGCTCAAATCGCCGACCGTGATGCGGCCCGCCTCGGCGATGATGCCCAGCAGAAGATACTGCGCCGGCGGCACGACGTCCCTGTGCAGCTCGCCGAATTTGCGCAGCACCTTCTCGTTGTACAGCCGGTAAAAGACCATCATCTGGTCGCTCAGCTCGCGCGCCTTGCCGTGATTCATGTTTTCTGCCTCCCAATTATGGCTTTTGTGTGAGAAATACAGGAAAAGCCTCAAAACCCCTTGACATTGCCCTTACTCATGCTATAATGACAGTAAACAAAGATTTACAGAAATCTTTTGCTTCCGTTTCTGCCGCTATCATGATAACGGCTGCGCGGCAATTTGTCAAGGATGGAGGAGTTTTTTTATGTTGTTCGGAAACAAGTTCGAAAAAATCGCCAAGCTGGCCGAGAAGGGTGAGGAAGAAAAGCTTGTCTCCTTTGTGAACGACAAGCATGAGGACGTGCATCTGGCCGCGATCGACGCGCTGGGCCGCTGCTCGGGCGACGTTGCCTTCAACGCGCTTGTGCCGCTGGTACACTCGGCCGATAAGCAGACGCGCATCCACGCCGCCGGCGCGCTGTGCGCCATGAATGACCCCAAGGCCCGCACGTATCTGGAGCATCAGCGCGCCGCTGAGAAGGATCCCGACGTGCTCAAGGCCATTGAAGATGCGCTGGCCAAGATCAAGGATCGCATCTGACGACATTCTCCCCAAAACATATCGCGCCGTCCGAAGGGCTTTTCCCTCGGACGGCGCGTTTTGCATTATTGAAGGGCGGCTTGTTCGCGCGCCCTTTCAAAAAGGCAGAATCGCAAATTCTCTGCGGAGATTGCGCGGCGCTCAATAGAGCCTTGGCCCCCTTCAGGCTTCACTTCGCCAACAGTAGTTGAACGCAGAGTGCATCCCCAAAGAGATGGATTGCACATTCAAGCAGATTTTTTCGCAGCGCGGCGCTTGAAGCCATCATACCCTGACCGGTGAACCTTCCAGCAGACCCCCAAAAAATCCGTTCAACCGCACGCCAAGAATGGAACCCCATGGTTTATCAGGGCCAAATCAGGGCTTTTCAGACGCAGAAGCGCCGGAATCACAGCCTATGAAGCCCCTGAACCAGCCTTCCGACGAAAAACCGCCTATTCCTCCGCTTCCCCGTCCAGCTTATCGCGGATCAGGCCGAGCACTTCCTTCTGCTTCACCACCGGCGTGAGCGTGCGGGGCATACCGCCCAGCAGCGGATCCTGCTGGCAAATGTTCTTCCAGTCGCACTTGTCGCACGAGCAGAAGCCGCTCATCTTCTTGGGATCGATGCCCGTTTTGCCCGCGGCGATCTCGTCGGTCATGCGCGCGGCGGCCTCTATGGCATAGCGGATCAGCAGCGCAAAGCCGTCCTCATCCAGCATGGAGGCCGAGCTTTGCGGCGTGCCGTCGCTCTTCAGCGTCAGATTGACGATCCTGTCCACGCCCGGCGACATGGCCTTCAGCACGGCCTGATCGTTGATATACAGTCCGCTCAGGCGCAGCTCCTTCACGCGCTCGCCCTCGACGACCTCCGGATCGCGCGATTCACTCTCCACCACCGGATCGGCCACCTTGAAATAGAAAGCGCCCGCCGGATGGTTCTCGCCGCGCCCCAGCGCCGCCGCCAGATAGATGATTAATTGCAGCTGAAGGCCGAAATACAGCCGCGAGAGGTTCAACTCGCTCAGGCCGCTCTTGTAGTCGATCACGCGCAGCCATGTTTCGTCCTGATCGTTCCAGCGGTCGATGCGGTCGATGCGCCCCTGCACGGGCACGTCGCCCGAGGACGTGTGCAGCACGACGGCCGGCGCGTATTCACCGAATTTGACTTCCAGTGCGAACGGCTCGAAGCCGCTCTGCGAGAGCTGACGCGTGGCCGTTCTCGCCGCGCGCCTTGCGATCATCCTCATGCGCCGGCTGTGCGCCAGCATGACCGGATTGTCGCCCAGCGGCCCGTCCATCATGGGCGCGAGCAGCCGTTCGGCCACCGCGTCCATCCGCTCGACGGCCTCCTCGGCGCTCATGCCGCCCGAGCGCGCGTTGCGCAGGAAATCCTCCATCGCCGCGTGATAGAATGTGCCCTCGTCGGCCTTGCTGAGCGCGTACGGCTCGAGCTTCTCCGGACGCAGGCCGTACTGTATGAAGTGCATGAACGGACAGGCGGCGTATTTCTCAAGCCGCGTCACGCTGACCGAGGTCGGCCCGCCGTAGAGCTTTTTTGCCGTCGCACGGTCGATGTCGGCTGAAAACGCCCGCGCCGCCGCCGCTTTCCGGAGATTCGCCATATCGAGGGAAGCCGTCTCCAGCCGCGCAAGCGACGCGAACGCTGCGCGCTGCGGCTCCGTCAATTCGCCCGAGGACAGCGCGCCCGAAAGCTGCACAAGCGCCGCGTCCGGTGCGTTCAGCATGAGCCGCGCCGTTTTGTCCGCTTCCCCCAGACCGCCGCTGTCATGCAGTGCGGGGAATACGGCGCGCAGCCGCCCCACCACCGAGCCGGGCATGACCGCCGCGCCCTCCGCGTCGGACAGCGCATAGGTAAACACGGCGAACCGCCGCGCCATGGCCAGCGTCGCGCTCAGGTCGATGGCGGCCAGACGGGTGCGGTCGCCCGCGTCGGGGGCCAGCCATACGCCCTTCTCGCCGCCCAGCAGCTCGCGCTCGCGGGTCTGGAACAGGCCGCTCTGCGAGGAAGCGCGCATTTCGTTGCAGCCCATGATGAAGAGCGTATCCACGCCCCCGCCGCGCAGATGGTTCAGGCTGCCGATCATCACCGCGTCGCCCGACTGCGGCAGCGGTTTGATGTCGGACGCGGCCAGAGACTGCGTGATCATCTCGGAAACGTCGCGTGCGCCCAGCGTCGTGTCGGCCATGAGCGCGGTCATCTGATCCAGCGTCGTGATCAGCCGGTTCCAGACCTGCGCGTTCTCGTTGGCCGCCTCCCACAGTCCGCTCTGGGCGCAGCTTTCCTCGAACGCCCGAAGCTTTTCGTGCGCTCCGGCGCGCTCCAGCAGGTTCCAGATCGCTGTCATCTGCGCCCGCGTGTCCTCCGCTTCGATGAATTCTTCCTCGAACCGCATCACCGGCGCTGTCAGCTTGAGCCGCAGCGGCTCCAGCGCCGCATCGCGCTCGTCCTGATAGCGGTGCAGCGGCTTTTTCCACAGTGCGCCGCGCAGCCCCTGCTCGATCGCCGCGTTGGCCAGGCGGTCGGCTTCCTCGTCGGTCAGGTCGGTATAGCCGGTGCGCATGAGCGCGATCACGTCCTCCGTCTGCCAGTTGGCCGCGACGATGCGCAGATGCAGCGTCACAAACCGCGCCAGCGCGTTGCGATCCGAGCCGCGCCCGCTCTCCAGAAACACCGGCGCCTCGTAGAGCGCCGCCGCCCGCCGCAGCGCGTCGTCGTAGGTCGGCAGGTCGAAGCAGGCGATCGCCGCGTCGCGCCAGCGCATTTTGCCGTCCATGACGCGGCTGCGGATGGTCGCCATGACCAGCATGGCTTCGTCCAGCGGATTGCGGCGGGAGACCAGCCGGACGCAGCGGGGCGGCGCGTCCCAGACGCGGGGCGTTATGCAGTTGATCTCGCGGCGCAGCTGCGTCAGCTCGCTCTGCCTTTCGGGCGGCTCCTCCAGCAGCACGGTGTTCTGCTCGATGCCCGCGTCCGCCATCATGCGGCACAGCCGGGCAAACGAGCGCCGAACCGGTTCGAACGTGTCGTAATCACCCGCGCCCTCGTCCATCTCGAGCGGCAGAAGCAGCGCCGTGTCGCGCCGTTCGGCCAGCGCCGTCAGCGTGCGCGCCAGCGTGGGGGAGACCAGCTCGAAGCCGTTCGCCCAGATGCGCGCATCCCGCAGAAACGGCGCGTCGTCCAGACGGGAAAGCGCGCGCTCCAGCTCGTCCTCGCCGTCCATATAGCGTCCCTTGAGCGCTTCCTCATACGCCGTCCAGACCAGCGCCAGATCGCCCAGCTTGGCCCTGAGCGGCCCGCCCGACAGTGATTCGGAAAGCGCGCTCAGCCGGTCGGGCGTGTAGCCGGCCTGCTTGAGTTCGGCGATCTGACCGGCCGCGCGCTCGGCGAAGCCCGATCTGTGCTGTGCGCCGCGGTACCAGTTCAGCTCGCGTGTCAGCCCCTTGAGGGCGGCGTGCATCAGCATCACGCGGCCGCGCTCGTCGATGCGCGTCTCGACAGGCTTGCCCACCTCCGTAAATACGCGCGAATAGAGCCGCGCCGGCGACATCACCTGCAGGCGGAACGAGCCTTCGAGAGACAGCGCCGTCACGATCTCCCGCTCGGATTCCAGCGTATACTGCTCGGGCACCAGCACGATCAGCGGCGCGTCGCCCCCTTCATTCAGCGCGGCGCGAAGCTCCTCGTAAAGGCGCGGCTTCAGCGCGGCGGCGCGGCCGGTCAAATAGCGTATGGACATGGCGCATCTCCCTCTTTATATCCGTCGGACGGGTGTTTATGGCTATTATAGCATATCCCGCCGCCGAACGCCAGCGCGTTTCGAAGCGGCGCGGCCGGATCGCGGGATTTTCAAAACGACTTTGCTTTGACGGCGCGGCCGATCTGTGATATGATAAGGATACTGCATACACGAAGGGAAGAGAAAGCGTGCCGTCCATCAGCGTCATCATGCCCGCCTATCGAGTCGAAAACTACATCGAGCGCGCCGTCGACAGCCTGCTCCGCCAGACATTCCATGATTTCGAGCTGATCATCGTGGACGATGGCTCGCCCGACGCCACAGGCCGCATCGCCGATGCGCTGGCCGCGCGGGACAGCCGCATCCGCGTCATCCATCAGCCCAATGCCGGCGCGCCCGCCGCCCGCAACCGCGCCATGGAGACGGCGCAGGGACGCTATTTCTTCTTCATGGACGCCGACGACTGGGCGGAGGAAGCCATGCTCGAAGAGCTGTACGCCCTCGCCGAGGAGCACGATCTTCAGGCGGTCGTAGCGGGCTTTTACATCGACACCTACTACGACGAGACGCGCTTCACCCGCCAGACGCGCAGCCAGCCGGACGAGATTTTCCCCTCGCAGGCGGCCTTCCGCGCGGCGGCCTATCGCCTGTTCGACAAAAACCTGCTCTACACGCCGTGGAACAAGCTCTACCGCGCCGATTATCTGAAGGAAAACAATATCCGCTTCCCCGCGACGTTCTGGGACGATTTTCCGTTCAATCTGGCGGTGTTCCGCGATATTGAGCGCGTGGGCGTGACCGAAAAGGCGTATTACCACTTCATCCGCGCCCGCGCCGAGAGCGAAACGGCCAAGTATCGCGCGGATATGTACGAAAAGCGCGAGGAAGAAAACGGCTGGATGATCGAGCTGTACGATCACTGGCAGGTGAGCGATCAGGCCAGCCGCGAGATGATCGCCCGCCGCTACGCCGAGCGCGTCGTGGGCTGCGTCGAAAACGTCGCCAATCCCGCCTGCCCCAAGACGCGCCGTCAGAAGCGGCAGGCCGTGCGCGAAATGCTCGACAATCCCGCGCTGAAGGAGGCGCTCGCCGTCGCCCGTCCGCGCTCGATGATGATGCGCGCGCTGCTCTTTTCACTCAAGACGGGCTGCGCATCGCTGGTGCTGTGTGAGGGCGCGTTCATATCGTTCGTCAAGCGTCGCTGCACGTGCCTGTTCGCCCGACTGAAAGCCCGACGATAACGGAGGAAAAAGCCCATCATGAAATGCCTGATCAGCGTGGTCATGCCGGCGTACGGCGTGGAAAAGTGGCTCGAGAGCGCGGCGCGCAGCGTGCTCGGCCAGACCGAGCGCAGTCTCGAACTGATTTTAGTGGATGACTGCTCGCCGGACAAAAGCGGTGCGCTCTGCGACAAGCTGGCCGGGGATGACGCGCGCGTGTCCGTCGTTCATCTGCGCGAAAACGGCGGCCTGAGCCATGCCCGCAACGAGGGATTCGCCCGCGCGGAGGGAAAATACGTCTTTTTCATGGATTCGGACGACGTGATCGAGCCGAATCTGCTGCAAAAGGCCGCGCAGGCCGCTGAAGAAGCGCAGGCCGACTGGCTGATTTTCGGCGCGACGGAGGATCACTACGCCGCGTCCGGCCGCCTGACGCTGACGCGGCGCATCACGCCCGAGCCGCGCGTCTGCCGCACGCAGGCCGACAAGCAGGCGGCGGTCATCGCGCTGGAGGGGCAGACGCTGCTGGGCTATGCCTGGAACAAGCTCTACCGCGCCGGTTTTTTGCGCGAAAACGGCCTGACGTTCCAGTCCGTTGAATTGATCGAGGACATTCTCTTCAACATCGAGTGCGCCCGCTATGCGCACGTGTCCGTCGTGCTGGGCGAATGCGGC
Source organism: uncultured Clostridia bacterium (assembly GCA_934631025.1). Lineage (GTDB taxonomy): Bacteria > Bacillota > Clostridia > Christensenellales > Aristaeellaceae > Firm-10. The sequence goes on along the minus strand of CAKTXR010000006.1, from coordinate 83,307 downwards.
TATCATTACGCCCGCCGCGTGTCGGGCAGTCTCACAGGCCGCGTGCTGGAAAACTACTTTGAGTTAAACAGCCGCCGCGTTTCCGCGCTGCTCGCGCTCTATGACGAATGGAACGCCGCGGACGATTCCGTATTGGATGCGCTGGCCGCGATCTATGCGCGCTATATCGTTTCGGCGCTCGAGCGGCTCTATGATCCGCGCCGCAGCCTGAGCGCCGCCGGGCGTAGGGAACGCGCACGCCGCATCAGGGAGCAGCCGCTCTATATCCGTTTACGGCCGCACTTTCACGGCGCGATGGGGCTGATCGCCGGATCGTCCGTTTTGGCACTGCCGGCGGGCTGGGCGCTGCACGTCATGCACGCGCATCTGAGCGGCCTGTTCACGCGCCTGCGGGCAAGGACCAACAAAATTTGAAAAAAGAGCAAAAAAGGCTTGACATCCGCGCGAAACCATGGTATCATATTTTTTGTTGCCAGACATGGCAATCAGATATCGCGGGGTAGAGCAGTCCGGTAGCTCGTCGGGCTCATAACCCGGAGGTCGAAGGTTCAAATCCTTCCCCCGCAACCATATGGCGGCGTAGCTCAGTTGGCCAGAGCATTCGGTTCATACCCGGAGTGTCAGCGGTTCGAATCCACTCGCCGCTACCAGAAAACCTCTTTCATCCAGACGGATGAGAGAGGTTTTTTCTATCTTTCTTCCGCTGTTCTGAGCTGATTTTTTTTGCGGCGGGTGATTCCGCAGAGTCTTACTTGGAAAAACTGCTTATTGATGTTCCGAGTGGAGCGCGCTATAATCATACCGTGCTGACGGGGCTAATGAGGTAGTAAATTTCGTTGCGACTATGCGCCGATGGTATGACAGGGGAAACCCGAGAGATGCGGGAGCGGCGACGCCCGCCATTAGCCCATTAAGCACAAACGAGAAATAGTAAAACCGCTTCGGCAATCGCTGGAGCGGTTTTATTATTCCTCCAAAGGCGGCGAGGTACGCGGAGGAGGATGCCTGATGTCATAATTAAATGTGGTGACATGTCGTCCGCTGTTCTGAGAGAAAAAGAAACAGGGACGTTGAGCCCAGACCAATAGGGGGGGTCCGGGAGCGTCCCTGTACGAACAGTATACTATGAAATTTGGAAATTTGCAAATATTCGCAGAGCCGGACGCGTTTTCAGCCCCGCTTTTCGCGCTTCAGGCGGCGCTTTATGAAAAAGCGCGCGATGAACAGCAGCGCGATCACCACCGCCGAGAGCAGCGCGTTGACGATGATCGCCGAATACCACGGCGCGGAGGTCATGGCGTACAGGTCGGGATGCGCGATGTGGTCGAACACGACATACAGGCTGGTTCCCACGAAAAACCCGACGGCGCACCAGAGCGCGACGCGCAGTATGTCGTAAATGCGTTTCAGCATGAATTTCACTCCTGATGCTGCTCGAGCAGCAGCTTTTGCAGCTTGCGCTTGACGCGCTGAAGGGCGTTGTCGATCGATTTGACGTGCCGCCCCAGCTCCGCCGAGATGTCCTGATAGGATTTGCCGTCCAGATAGCGCAGCAGCACCTGCTTTTCAAGCGGCGAGAGCGTGTCGCCGATGCGCCCCTCTATGAGCGATATGTCCTCTCGGGAAATCAGCAGCTCCTCAGGATTGGCCGCCAGCTCCTCGCTGATAACGTCGATCAGCGTGCGCTCGTTTTCGTCGTCGTAGATCGGCTTGTTGAGGGAAACGTAGGAGTTGAGCGGAATGTGCTTCTGGCGCGTGGCGGTCTTGATGGCCGTGATGATCTGGCGCGTGATGCACAATTCGGCGAACGCCCGGAAGGAGGACAGCTTCTCGCTGCGGTAATCGCGGATCGCCTTGTACAGGCCGATCATGCCCTCCTGAACGATGTCCTCGTGATCCGCGCCGATCAGGAAATAGCTGCGCGCCCGCGAGCGGACAAAGTTCTTGTATTTGTTGAGCAGATATTCCAGCGCTTCGCCGTCCGATGCCTGCGCCAGCGCGGCGATCTCCTCGTCCGTCATGTCCTTGAACCGTGCGTTTTCGTCCATTTACGTTTCTCCCCGCCGAAGTTTTTCAATCTGATCGCGCACCGCCTCGGGCAGGTGCTCCAGCACTGTGCTGCGCCCCGACCTGACGGCGGGACGGATGTATTGTCCCCCGTCCTGCCGCGCCTGACGCATTTCATAGATCAGCTCCCGCGAGCTGATGCGGATCGCGCCGCGCCCAAATACCACCGTCTGCTCCGTGTTGTCCGACGTGGCTACGCGCAGTTCCAGCCGCCCGATCTCCACGGCGCGCGCGTGCTCGTCGCACTGGCGCTCGATATAGTGGTCGGCCGTCTCGCCCTTTTGCGTAAACACGATGGTCAGCGGCCCGCGCTCCTCGATCGAGCGCTGCATCCGGTCGGACTGCCATGCGTCGAAAACCAGCACGACCTTCTGCCCCGAATAGCCTGCATAGTCGTGCAGGCGGTGGATCAGCGCGTCGCGCGCGTCGGCCAGCGGCTTTCCCTTTGAAAGCTCCGGCCATGCGCCCAGCACGTTGTAGCCGTCCACCAGCAGCAGCCTTGACTTGGCCATGGCGCGATCAGCCCTTTCGCGCGTTCATGACGGCGTACATCATAACGCCCGCCGCGACGGACGCGTTGAGCGAATCGAGATGGCCCGCCATGGGCAGCGACAGCAGCCGGTCGCACTTTTTGAGCGTCAAATCGGCGATGCCGGTGTCCTCCGAGCCGATCACCAGCGCGATGGGGCCGGTCAGATCGGCGCGCAGGGCGTTCTCGCCGCTGAGCGTCGTGCCGACGATCCACACGCCGCGCTCCTTCAGCTCCTCCAGCGTGCGGTTCAGGTTGACCACACGCACCACGTTCATGTATTCGCAGCCGCCGGCCGCCGCCTTGACCGCCGCGGGGGTCAGGCCCGCGCTGCGGCGCTCCGGCACGATCACGCCGTGCGCGCCGACGCATTCGGCCGTCCGGATGATCGCGCCAAGGTTGTGCGGATCGGTCACGCCGTCCAGTATCACGATGAACGGATCCTCGTGCCGCTCGGCCGCGCGGTCAAATATATCCTCCAGCTGCGCATAGCGCGCCGCCGACGTATAGGCGATCAGCCCCTGATGGTTGGGATAGATCGCGTCCAGCCGCGAGCGGTCGACCTCCTGCACGACAATGCGCGCCTCGTGCGCCCTGGCGACGATCTCGCGCGCGGAGCCGGACAGATCGCCCTTGGCGACCAGCAGCTTCTCGATTTCACGGCCCGCCTTGATGGCTTCGCGGATGGGATTGCGCCCCACCAGCAGGTTTTCGGGCATCTCGGGCGCTATGGGTGCGGGACGGAACGCAGGTGCTTCCGGCGCGGCATAGGGGCGGCGTTCCGGCTGCGGCGGACGATCCACAGGCGCGGCATACGGACGGCGCTCGGGTTGCGGCGGGCGATCTACGGGCGCGGCATACGGACGGCGCTCGGGCTGCGGCGGACGATGATCCGCGGGCGCAGGGCGGCGGTTGTCGTATTTGCGCTCGAAAGCGGGCTTTTCAGGGCGGCGGTCGCCGAAATTGCGGTCAAAATCGCGCTTTTCAGGGCGGCGGCCTTCAAAATTGCGGTCAAAATCGCGCTTTTCAGGGCGATGATCTTCGTAATTGCGGCCATAAGACCTGCTTTCAGGGCGACGGCCCTCATAATTGCGGTTGAAATCGCGATTTTTAGGGAAATCGTCTCCACGGCGGCTGTTGGGGCCGTCGTCGCGCACGGCGGGCGGCACATCGCGGCGGGGCGCGCCGGTGCGGGGGCCGCGATAGGCGGGCGCGCCCGTGCGGTCATTGCGGAAGGAGTCTCTGTTTTTATCGTAGGGCATGGATATTCCTCCAAATATGGTCGCGAGTATTTCGAAAATGGCCTGAGCAATCATCAGGCGTGTCGTATCAGTATTTGTCCACGCCGCGCTCAGGTCTGAACGGCCTGATTCGGCGAAGGAGCTGTTCCTCGGGGCGGCGCGTGAACGACTTGACGGCGAGACCTTTTTCGGAAGCGGGAAGCCGCACAAGCCGCATCGCCGCGCGCTCAAGGCCGTGCGCTTCTTCAGGCGCAAGTCGTGCCGCCGCACGTCCAAAGCTACGCGCTTCCTCATGCGCAGTGCATCGAATGACGTGCAAGCCGCTGAGCAACCGCGCGCCGAACAGCACTTTTCGCAGTATAACGCATCGGATTGCGGGCTTCAAGCGCCGCGCGCATAAACGGCGGCGCGCAGGCCGAACGCGGCGATGGAATCTGCGTCAGCGCTTCGCGTTTTTGATTTCCTCAAAGCGGGCGCGCACCTCGTCGCTGCGGCCGCAGCACTTCTTGCCCTCGGGACACGCGCCGCGCAGGCAGCCGGGACCGGCCTTGCCGAACAGCGCCGGAGCGGCCTCATAGGCCAGCGCGAGCATCTGCCAGGCGACCGAGCGGATCTCCCACTGCGCGCGGTTGCAGCAGCGCAGGCTCAGGAAGTGCAATAGCTCGCGGGCGTTCATGGTCACGAGCATCCGCGTGGCGGCGGCGTTGGGCAGCACGAAGCGCGCGTCCTCGTTGCTGGCCTCGCCGGTACCCAGCCGTTTGCGCCATGTCTGATACCAGACGTTCATCTGCGCCATCTGCGCATGATACTCGGCTTCAGCTTCCTCGCCCAGCGCGGCGATGCGCGGCGGCACGACGTAATCGAAGCCGTTCTCATCGTCGCCCAGCGCCACATAGCGCTGAGACTGCACGGAAAAGCTGGCGATGCGGTGGCGCGTGATCTGCGCCAGCAGGCTGCGGGACACGCCCTCTATACCGAAGGTGAACGAGGCGTGCTCGAACGTGGAATAATGTCCCATCTCGGACAGGCGGCTCAGGTATTTCGTCTGATCCTTTTCGGCCACGCCTTCGCCGAGATCGTCCAGATCGGCTGCGGAATAGCACAGCTTTCCGGCCATGGCGATCAGCTCCTCGGGCGCGGGGGTATAGCGGATCAGCTTGACGTTGGGTGTAACTTCTGGCAAGGCGGTATCCTCCCGGATGTGGAATCGGCGCGCTTATTCGGCGGACGGTTCGGCGCTGTCCTCCTCGGGCAGGGCGGCGCGCATCAGCTCGTCCATGCGCGCCGTCTGGCCGGAGAGATACAGATAGCCGACGAGCGCCTCCAGCGCGGTGGCACGGTGATAATCGTGCGGATCGGCGTTTTTGGTGGGCGACTGTTTGGCGTTGCGCGCGCGGCGCACGACGCCCGCCTCATCCTCGGTGAGCAGCGGCTCGATGCGCCCCAGCGCGTCGCTCTGGGCATGGGCGCAGACGCGCTGAACGGCGGTGCGGTGAAGCGTTTTCATCGTGCCGCCCTGCCGGACAAGGCGCGTGCGCACCATGAGATCCCACAGCGTGTCGCCCACATAGGCCAGCTCCAGCGAGCCGGGCAGCTGGCCCTGCGGGAATGCGTTTCTGTCGATCATGTCAATCAATGAGCCAGCTTGAGCAGGCGCTCGTAAGCCTCGTCCCAGGCGGCCGGATCGCCCTCGGGCAGATACTCGACGTTCTCGAACGAAGCGGCGACGACCTGACGCAGCTCGGGGATGGACTTGATCTCGCCCAGCGCCATGGCCTGCACCAGCAGGTTGCCGATGACGGTGCCCTCGCCGGGGCCGGCGATCACGGGGCGGCGAATTGCGCCCGCGGTCATGCGGTTGAGCATGACGTTCTTGCTGCCGCCGCCAACGATGTGCAGCACGTCGATCTTCTTGTGCAGCAGATCCTGCTCCAGCCGCTCGATCGCCCAGCGATACTTGAGCGCGAGCGATTCATAAATCACGCGGGAGATTTCGCCGCGGCCCTCGGGCACGGGCTGATTGGTCTCGCGGCAGTAATCCTGAATACGCGCGGGCATATTGCCGGGGGCGAGGAAGCGCGGATCGTCCACGTCGATGACCGCCTTGAACGCGGGCGCCTGCTCGGCCAGCTTGACCAGGCCGGCGAAATCGACTGCGTCGGCGCGGCGATCCCACTCGCGCTTGCACTCCTGGATGATCCACAGGCCCATGATGTTCTTGAGCAGGCGGGTGGTGCCGTTGATGCCGCCTTCGTTGGTATAGTTGGCCTTCATGACCTCGACGCTGGAGAGCGGCTCGGTGATTTCAGCGCCCAAAAGCGACCATGTGCCGGAGCTGATGTAGGCGAAGGAAGAGCCCTCGCGCGCGGGCACGGCGGCCACGGCGGACGCGGTGTCGTGCGAGCCGACGGCGATTACGGGCACCTGCTCCATGCCCACCTCGTCGGCGATCTGCTTGAGCAGCAGGCCGCGCACGGTGCCGGCGGGCTGGATCTTCGTGAGCATTTTCGTGGGCAGGCCGAACTTTTCGATCAGGCCGTACGCCCAGTCGCGGGTGTGCGGGTTGATGAGCTGGCTGGTGGAGGCGATGGTGTATTCGGTCGCCTTCTCGCCGGTCAGGAAATAGGCCAGCAGATCGGGCATGAAGAGCATGGTGTCGGCCACGTCCAGCGTGGGATCGCCCATCTTCTTCATGGCGAGCAGCTGATAGAGCGTGTTGAACTGCATGAAGGCCAGGCCGGTCTCCTCAAAGATATCCTCCTTGGGCACGATCTTGAAGGCCTCTTCCATCATGTTGTCGGTGCGCGCGTCGCGGTAGTTGACCGGAATGCCCAGGAGAGCGCCGTTTTTGTCCAGCAGGCCGAAATCGACGCCCCAGGTGTCGATGCCGATGCCGTCCAGCTTGATGCCGGCCTTGACCGCCTTGAGCAGCGCGGCCTTCATTTCAAAGAACAGGCGCTGCACGTCCCACACGAAGCGGCCGTTGAGCATCACCGGATCGTTCGAGAAGCGGTGCAGCTCCTCCAACTGAAGCGTCTTGCCGTCATAGGTGCCCAGCATGGCGCGGCCGCTCGATGCGCCGAAATCGAAACCCATCAGACGAAGCGTTTTCATATGCGTGAATCCTCCTCAAAATTAAGTGGACATACTTCTCCATCATGAGTAAGCCTATTATAGCACGAAGCGGCCCGCCTCGGCAAGAGGAAAAAGCGCCCCGGCCGTGGCGACCGGAGCGGGAAGGTTACTGAAGATGATTGATCAGCGCCTGCTGGAGAACGGATGAAAAGTTGATGTGCCGGCGCTCGGCTTCTTCGTTGAGCCATTGGGGGATGGTCAGCGTCTTTTTGACGGCCTTTGTGCGCTTTTGAAAGGCGACGGGATCGGCGGCGACGATCGAGACGAAATCCTGATCGTCCGCATGAAGCGCGTGAATATCGGAAGCCGCCGGAATGGGCAGCGCGCGATCCATCAGAGAGCACAGATAAGCGCCCAGCGCCGAGGACGCCTCGCACACGGCTTCGGCGACGGTATTGCCCTCGCTCTGGCAGCCGGGCAAATCGGGAAATTCGACCCAATAGCCGCCGTCGTCGCGGTGAAATATGGCGGGATAAGCCTTGAACATGGAACGACGCTCCTTTCGCAGGGATGCACGGGGGCTTATTTCAGCCCCGTGCGCTTCAGAATGGCGGCCAGAAGCCCCGGCTTCATGTCCTGACTCCCATGGACGGGAATCACCTCGGTGCGGTCGCCCTTGGCCATGACATAATGACTGCCATGAATCCGGTCTATATGCCATCCGTCGGCAATCAGTCGCTTGATGATCTCTTTTCCGCTTGGCGGCATGGTCATCACCCTCCTGACCCTCCTATTATACCACGTATTATACGTGCCGTCAATACGTATTATACACACATTTCGATGTAAAAAAGCGGAGCGCTCCCCTTTGGAGAGGAACGCTCCGCCGCGCGTCATCCGTAAATGAACGCCTCCAGCCGCGCCTGCGCCGCCGAAAGATTGGGCACCAGCACGGCCATGCCGGAGACGGTTCTGCTCTGATATTCGCCCTCATAGGGCAGCGTCAGCTGTTCTATGGGCGCGTCCTTCATGCCGTACATGACCGGGATCAGCGAAACGACGTCGTTGAGCGAGAGATTGGTCTTTACGCGATCGACCGCATAGGCCGCCAGCCGGGTCAGCTCGATCAGCGACATGTCCTTGATCTTGTCAAAGATCTTGCTCAGCACCTCGCGCTGGCGCTCGCTGCGCTTGAAGTCGGAATCGATCTTGCGATAGCGCGCGTAGGCCATGACCTGCTTGCCGTTCATCTGCTGCTCGCCCAGAGACGTAACCAGCCCGTCGTTGTTCGGCTCGTGGAACTGATAGTTGTAGGCGTCGATCACGCCGTTGATGGCCTTTCTCTGCTTCTCGGACGCGACGTTCAGCGTCAGCCCGCCGATCTGATCGATCAGATCGACCAGCAGCGTCAGATCGACCTCGACGTATTCCGTCACGTCCAGCCCGAAGTTTTCGCGGATGGTCTGGCGCAGCAGATCAAACTCGCCGTATACCCAGGCGACGTTGATGCGGTTGTTGCCGTGATCGGGAATGGAAACGTAGAGATCGCGCAAAAGCGAGGTCAGCTTGATGACGTTGTTGTTGCCGTCGATCGTGAGGATGATGATGGTGTCCGAGCGCGATTTCGTCTCGCCCGGGCGCGCGTCCACGCCCACCAGCAGGATGTTGCGCACGCCCTCGACCGAGTCCATCAGCTCGCCCGTGCCGATCAGGTAATCGCGCACCTCCTCGTCCAGCCGCGCGATGGTCTCCGCGTCCAGCATATCGTCGATCAGATAGTCGTCCTCCGGCTCGGCGGGCGCGGCCATGACCGTGGCCGTCGGTTCAGTCGGCGCTTCGGCCGCAGGTTCGCTCGTCGGTTCGGCGGTAGGCGCTGCAACCGGCTCGGGCGTAGGCTCTGGAGACGGCGTGGGAGTGATGTAGACGCTTTCGCCGCGCGTCGCCATGGGATTGACCGGAACGCTCTGCGCCGATGCGAGCATGGGAGCGAGCAGGGCGATCAGAAGCCAGGATAAAAAGCGTTTCAAGGGGATGTTCACCTCGTTATGCGGTTCGTTGTCAGGTTCGACGCGCGCTCTTTCGTGATTGTTGCGTATTTTTATGGTATGGCATATATTTCATTGGGACGGCTCGCGCCTCGCGCGGCTTCCTCTGATTGTTTCAAGGGTAATGAGTCAGGCGTGCGTTCAGGAACCGCCGCAGCTCTATCGGAAAACAAATCGAAGATTTCAGCCCCAAACGCGGCGAAACGCGCTCCAAAGCCGCGCGGCTTTCACCTGAGTCTCAGAGCTTCCCGCAAATGCGGCTGTATCCGGCGCTTCGTACTGTGCGTCGAAGCTATCCCGCGCCTTACCGGCAGGACAGCCCGTATTCAGCCGCGCAGAGCGCCGCGTAATCGCCGATGGCCTCGCCCAGTTTTGCCGGCAGCACGCGCACGACGGCCAGCGACGCGCCCAGGCACTCCCGCGCCATGACGCGTTCCATCGCGGGGCGCAGCAGATTCTCGCAGCGCGTGAACACCGAGCCGATGACGATCGCTTCCGGATTGATCACGTCCACCAGCACGGACAGACCCTCGCCCAGCTTCTCGCCGCAGCGTTCGAACACCTCGATTGCCGTTTCGTCGCCCGCATAGGCGGCCTGCGCGACGGCCTTCGTTGCGACGGCTTCATAGCCGTTTTCGAGATAGGCGGGGCGCTTGCCGTTCTGCACGGCGCGCCGTCCCAGCGTCACGGCCAGCTGCGCGAGACCGCCGCCCGAGCAGAAGCCCTCGAACGAGCCTTCCTTGCCGTAGCCCGACGGGCCGAACGCCGCCAGACGGATGTGCCCCACCTCGCCCGCGTTGCCGTTCGCGCCGCGCAGCAGCCGGTCGTCCAGAATCAGTCCCGCGCCCAGCCCCGTGCCGAACGTCAGAAAGGCCATGCTGTGCGTTCCCTGCCCCGCGCCCCAGCGCCATTCGGCCAGCGCGCAGGCATTTGCGTCGTTCTCGAGAAAGGCGGGGACATGAAAGCGCTCCTCGGCCAGCCGCACGAGGGGCACGTTGTCCCAGCCGGGCAGATTGGGCGGGGACATCACGACGCCCGATCTTGAATCGAGCGGGCCGCCGCAGCTGAAGCCGCAGGCCGAGACCGGCTCGCCGTGCTCTTTGAGCAGCTCCTCCGCGGCGCAGAAGAGCGCTTCGACCGCCGCCTGCCACGGCTTCGGCGTGGGGAAGGCGCGCTTTGCGATAATATCAATGCCGTCCGCGCGCTTTACGCCCAGACAGGCCGCGCATTTCGTACCGCCAATGTCAAATCCGATGTAAGTCATGCTTTTTTCTCCTCATTCTTTCGTGCGTCGGTCTTTTTCAGCGTGTTTTGCCGCTGCTTTTTGCGCTCCTGCCGTTTTTTGAGCCGGCGGCGGCGTTCGCGGCGGCGTCTGACTGCCGCGGCGAGCCATGCGCCCGCGCCCAGCGCCATAAGCGTCAGCCCCGCCCCGAGCATCATGTCCCGATAGGTCTGCGGGTCGTCGGCCATGCGGAAGGACACGCCGTCCGGAATCGCGTCCAGCGGATCGTCCTCCGTCTCCTGCGCGGTTTCGAGCGTCAGCGGCTCGGCGGATGCGGTTTGTCCGTCCGGCAGCGCCAGCGCGAAGGCCAGCGTCTCCCCCGCTTCGCCCGCTGCCCAGACGAGCTGCGTCCGGCCCCGCGCGGGCAGAAAGCGCAGAGCGCGCGTGCCGCCGCTCGTCCGCTCGGTCAGCGTGAGGTTTTCATAGAGCGTGTCCGTATCGTTGTCGATGCTCACCAGCACGCGCCCGCCGTCCAGCGCCGCCGAGAGCGTTACGCCGCCCTCTTCGCTTACGCTCTGCGTATCCTGTGCGTCGAGCGCGTTCGAGTCGATCTCGAGCGCCTGACCGCCCGCGCTTCTGGCCGAGACATGGCACAGATGGCTGTCACCGCCCGACAGGACGCGTTCAAAGCGCGCGCTTTCGCCGGTGTTCAGCGTGGAGACAGCCGCGCCCATGTCGCCCAGCGCCTGATCGACGGCCTTCACGCCGTAGACCGGCGCGTTGCCCTGATTGGTCACGGTGAGGATGAGCATGGAGTCGTTCTCGCTTGTCTCTTCTGTGAGGGCGGCCGACAGCGCGGCGTTTTCGAGCGTCACGCCCTTCTGCGGCGCGGCGACGGTGCGCGTTTCGCCGCCCAGCGTGTAGCTCATTGCCGGCGTGCTCAGGCAGTCGGCGATGACGCGGACGCGCGCGGTAAAGACGCGTTTCTCGCCCGGCGCGAGCGTCTCGGCATAGCCGGCCACGCCCACCAGCGGGTCGCTCACCGTGACGGCGCTTATGCTCTCGCCCAGCGTGTTGAGCACGGTGTAGCGCAGCGTCACATAATCGCCGTAGGCGGCGTATTCGCCGGAAAATTCCCGCCCGAACGCCGGCTCCTCCGTCTCTGCGGCGCAGACGGCCGGACAGAGCAGGAACAGAACCAGCGCGAGCATGAGTGCGGATCGCTTCATCAAATCGTTTTCCCCCGAAGAAAGAGCGTTGAAAGAGCGCTGTTATTCAGCGCTGCGGATGGCCGCCAGCGAGGACAGCTTCATCGCGCGGCGCGCCGGATACAGTCCGGAGATCACCGACACGGCGACGACGAACAGCCATGTGCCCCACGCCAGCTGCGGCGATATGATCGACGTTTTGCCGCCCGCGGCGAACATCTCCGCGCCGGAGAGCACGCTCGAGACGACGTTTTGCAGCGCCTCGACGTTGTTGAGCGCATAGGACAGAAGCAGCGACAGGAGCAGTCCCGCGCCGCCGCCGAACAGGCCGATATAGGCGGCCTCGGTGAGGAACAGCGCGCGGATATTGCCCAGCGTGCAGCCCAGCACCTTCATCACGCCGATTTCCCGCGTGCGCTCATAGATGCTCATCATCATGGTGTTGGCGATGGAGAGCGCCGCCACCAGCATGGAAATCGCGCCGATGAAGCCCAGAAAGCCCTGCATCATGGCGATCTGCTTTTTCATCAGCGCCACCGTCTCCATGGGGCTGGAGTATTGCAGGCCGTAGTCGTTGAGCTGCTTTATGACGTTTTCGACATTATCCACCGTATCGGCGAGCACATACACCGTGTCGTAGCCGTTCAGCTCGAAGCCCTGACTTTTGAAGAAATCGCGGTTTTCGCGATAGATCTTCTTGAGCCAGCTGAGATTGACGATGGCATAGTAGGAAAAGCGCCAGTCGTTGGGATCGGCCTCGATGACGCCGGTCAGCTGCGCCTTGAAGTCCATTTCGCGGATCTCCGGCTCATAGTTGTTCTGCATATAGTTGTCCCAGTCCTCCCAGCGCAGCGCCATGGAATAGCGGCTGGAATACCAGGAAATGGGCGGCAGGGGCAGCTGGCCGCCCGACTGCAGGATGGAGTAAGCGTCGATCCACTCGTAGTCCTCGTCCGGCTTGACGAAATCGAGCAGCGCCACCTCGGACATGATGAACTCCATGCGGTCGGTGCGGCCGGTGAAGTATTCGCCGCTCTTGAGCGGCTGTATCTTGGCAAAATCGGCGGGCAGCACGGCCAGCAGCGTGGTCGAGTTTTCATAGTCGCCGGTTTTGACCACCGCCTGCGCGCCCAGCATGACCGTGACCATCGGCGTGACCGCGTCCACGCCCTGCATGGCGCGGATGTCGGAGATAACCGAATCGGTGATGCGGGTGACGCGCTTGCCCTGATCGCTGGCCAGACTGGAGCCGTAATAGGGTGAAACCTCGATGAGTTTTAAGTTCGTGGTGGATTCGAGCGCGTCCATCTGCGCCTTTTCCGCGCCTGCGCCCAGCGAGAGCGTCACGATGATGGCCGCCGTGCCGATCACCACGCCCAGCATCGTAAGCATCGTGCGCAGCCTGCGGCGGAAGAGATTGTGCAGGCTCTGCTCGAGTATGTCAGTCCATCTCATCGTCCTCAAGGGCCTTTCTGCGGCGCGCGCGCACGCTCATCGCGGCGTAAATGACAATGACGAAGTACAGTCCCGCCGCCGCCGCGTACACCCACCAGGGCATCATCGAGAGCAGGGAGGACGCGTCGGTCTCGGGCGTGGAATCGACGTTGCTGCCGCCGTTTATGTCGCTGCTGTAGTAGTCGGCGGGATTGCCGCCGGTCGAGCCGGAATAGTCGATGGTTTCGTCGGCCTGCGCGGAGAAGGAGATCGAGCGCTTTTCAGTATACTTTTCGCCCAGCGCGTCCTCCCAGCTGACGATCAGGTCGGCCTTATACTCGCCGTCTTTTGTGGGCGTGAGGCTCAGCTCGGCCTTTTTGGACGTGCCGCCCTCCATGTTGCCCAGATAGGCGGCGGTGGGCAGCGTGAGATTTTCGCTGGTCGATTCGGGGGTGACGGCGACGTTGTAGAGCGTCGTGCGGCCCTCGTTGACCACCTGCAGCGCCACGTCGAGACTGTCGCCGGCATAGAGCGAGGACGCGTCCATCACCGGCTCGCTGACGCTCAGGCGCATCTTCTGCCCGACGGACACCACAAGCTGCTGCGCGGCAGTCTGCGCCGATACGGCGGAATCCTCGTATTCGATGGACACCTCGACCTTGAGCGGCCGGTCGGGCACCTCCAGATTGGCGCGCACGGGATAGCGCAGCTCGTAGAGCCCCTGCGCGTCGATTTTGTCGATATAGACGGTGTTCGAACCGCTGCGGGGGATCAGCACGTCGTTTTCCGTGTCGATGGTCACGCGCATATTCTGCACATACTGCTTCTCGCTCGTGTTGCGCAGCTTGAGCACCAGATCGAACGAATCGCCGGCCTGAACGTCCTGCGGATCGGTCGATATGCTTTCCACGATGACGCGCGCCTGCGGGGCGGTCGTGGGCGCGACATAGCCGCTGCTGCCGCCGCCACCGCCACCGCCGCCGGTTCTCGCGCCGGTGATGTTGACCAGCGCGCTCAGCTCCACGGTCTGCGTTTCGCCGGTGACCGCGTCGGTATAGCGCGCGGTGAAAGGCACGGCCACGGTGCCGTTGGACAGGCTGCTCTTCACGGTCAGATTGGAGAACACCGCATAGCCGTAGTTCACGCCGTCCGCGATCACGGCGCGCGAAACGCCCTGCTCGGACAGCATGAAGGGAAATGTCGGATCGGCGGCGCTTTCAGACGTGATTTCAATGTCAAGCCGCTCGATGTAATTGAGGATTTCGTCGCTGAAGCCCTCGCTGCCCGGCTTTAATACGCTGCCGTCGTCGCCGCGGTTGCTGTAGACGCGCGTAAGAGCGTCGGCATAGGATACGGGAATGGCCAGCGTCACGCCGCTCTGACCCACCTTGAGCGTCTCGACCGCCATCTGGCCGATCATGACGCTGCCCTCGCCGGTCGGCTCGTCGGTGGGGTCGTCCGTCGGCTCATTCGTCGGTTCACCGGTCGGCTCAATCGTCGGCGTGGGGGTGACGTTCGGGTTGGCGGCGATGGAGAACTCCAGCGTGAATTCGACCTTCTGCTCGTTCATCAGCTCGTCGCCGCCGTCATAGACGAACTTGAGCAGATAGCGGCCGACGGGCGCGCTTTCCGCAATGTCGAGATTGAACACGGCGTAGCCCGCGTTGTAGGGCGTGCGCGCGGCCATATTCCAGTCGTTGTTCTCGGGCGCATAGGCGATCATGTCGCGCACGGAGGCGGCGGAGAGATCAAAGAGCGCGTTCAGCGCCGCGCCGGACGCGGAATCCAGCTCCCAGCCCGCGCCGATGGGCAGCGCCATGACGTCCTGGCTGAAGTAAAACGGCGAGCTGTCCGACTGCGGCGTCCAGCCCGAGAGCGAGCCGGCGGCATTGCTGTAGACGCGCGCGCCCTCCTGTGTCTCAATGGCGATGGGCAGCGCGACGGTCAGCCTTCCGCCCTGATAGGCGCTCGACGCGTCCACAATGGCCATGGACGCGTCGAACCACGCCCGCGGATAGCTCGGGCGCGGCGTGGCGGTCGCAGGAGCCGGCGTGTCGGTCGGCGCGGGCGTATTCGTGGGCGCGGGGGTATCGGTCGGCGCAGGGGTGTCCGTGGGCGCGGGCGTGGCGGTCGCGGGGACGGGCGTATCCGTCGGCACGGGGGTGTCCGTGGGCACAGGGGTATCCGTCGGCGCGGGCGTGTCGGTCGCGGGGACGGGCGTG
Organism: uncultured Clostridia bacterium; assembly: GCA_934631025.1. GTDB lineage: Bacteria > Bacillota > Clostridia > Christensenellales > Aristaeellaceae > Firm-10. The sequence goes on along the minus strand of CAKTXR010000006.1, from coordinate 68,264 downwards.
TCCGTCGGCGCGGCGGTCTGCGTCGCCTGAGCGGTCTGCGCGGTTTCGGATGTGGGCGCGGCGGTGTTTTCCGCGCGGCTGACGCAGGGCAGCGCGGCCAGCGTCAGCGCCAGCATGAGCGCGGCCAGTTTTTGTCTTTTCATGGCGTCTCCTCGTTGTTCGCATCCGGCGCGGGAACCTCGGCCGGGGCTTCGTTGACAATGTTTTCGGTGATGCGGCCGTCCAGCAGGCGGACGACGCGGTCGGCGTACTGCGCCATGTCGGGATCGTGCGTGACCATGATGAGCGTCGTGCCGCGCTCCCGACAGATGGATCGAATCAGGCGCAGAATTTCGCGCGATGTGTTGAAGTCGAGGTTGCCGGTCGGCTCGTCGGCGAAGAGTATGCGCGGCGAGGCGACCAGCGCCCGGGCGATGCCCACGCGCTGCTGCTGGCCGCCCGACATTTCGCCGGGGCGGTGCCGCATGTGCGATTTCAGTCCGACGGCCTCGAGCATTTTGCGGGCGCGCTTCTGGCGGATGTCGCGGGGCACGCCCTTGTACATCAGCGGCATGGCCACGTTGTCCAGCGCCGTGTGCATGGCGAACAGATTGAACGACTGGAACACGAATCCGACGTTCTTCAGCCTGAAGCGCACCAGCTCGCCCTCGCTCAGCGACTCGATCTGCCGCCCGGCCACGCGGATGCGGCCGCGCGTGGGCTTTTCAAGTCCGGCCATCATGTTGAGCAGCGTTGATTTTCCCGAGCCGGAGCGCCCGATGATGCAGGCGAACTCGCCCGGATAAATATCCAGCGATACGTTGTTGAGCGCGGTGAGCTTTTCATCGCCGATGGCGTAGACCTTGCTGACGCCGTTTAGGCTGATGACCGCCTCGCGCGGGGTGTTTTCTTCCAAGGCCATACCGCCTTTCGGGAATCTTGTCTGAAATGGACTTTCCCTATATTATATCAAAAACCCTGCCGATGCGCAACCATTGCGGCGGCGGGCTTCAGGGCAATCGCCCGCGAAATGATAAGCGCCCAGCGGAGGATACTTTCGGACGCGCTTTCCAGAATACACGGCAGCAGCCCGCATCCCTAGCCTTCTTCCTTGGAAAGATACCGCCGCAGCGGCAGATGAGGTTGTTCCCCTCGGCGCACAGCTTTCCTTATTTTCTCAGACGCGTTCAGCGTGCGATCGGTTCGACAAAGAGCGCGCCCAGCGGCCAGCCGCCCAGCACTTTAACAAATATGCCCCAAAACGTCAGCCTTTCGGATGATTCGGCGGCGATCAGGCGCGTCTCGGCAAGAATCTCGCCGTTCACCTTCAGCGCGGCGCGGCCCAGACTGTCGCCCGCGTGAACTGGCGCGGCGACCGATCGCGCCAGCGTCAGCTCAACCGACCACTGATCGGACGCGCGTACGGCTGCCATCGCATCGCTCTCGGCGATGACGCGCACGCGGGGCGACGCGCCGCCCGCCACAGCGACGGTTCCGCAGTCCTCGCCCATTTCGGCGGCGCAGGCGATCGAGAAATTCTCAAAGCCCCAGTCGAGCAGGCGCTCGGCCTCGTCGAACCATGCGCCGCAATTCAGCACCACGCCGATCAGCTCCATGCCGTCCCGCTCGGCGGAGAACACCAGACAGCGCCCCGCCTTTTTCGTAAAGCCGGTCTTGACGCCGGTCGCGCCCTCGTATTCGCGCAGAAGGCGGTTCTTGTTGTTCAGCACGCGGTTGTATTGATTGTCGCGCCAGGGAATGGTTGCCCGCTGAGCGCCCACCAGCGCGCGGAAATCGCCGCGCCGGAGCGCTTCCCGGGCGATGAGCGCCATGGCCCGCGCCGACGCGCCGTGTCCCTCCGCGTCCAGTCCGTTGGGCGTGACGAAATGCGCGTCCGCACCCAGCTCCTCCGCGCGCGCGTTCATCATGGCGGCGAAATTTTCCACGCTGTCGCCGATGTGCTCGGCGATGGCCACGGCCGCGTCGTTGCCCGAGCGCAGCATGAGCCCCTTGAGCATCTCATCCATGCTGAGCGTCTCGCCCGCGCTTAAATAGATCGACGTGCCGCCCGTGCCCGCCGCGCGCTCGGACGCGGTGACGATTTCGTTCGGCGCGCTGTTCTCAAGGGCGAGAAGCGCGGTCATGATCTTGGTCGTCGAGGCCATGGGACAGCGCGCATCGGCGTTTTTGGCGTACAGCACGCGGCCGCTCGCCGCATCGATGAGGATTGCCGCGCGCGCTGAAATGTCGATCTCTTCTGCCTGCGCCGCGCCGTGTGAAACAGCCGCCAGCAGGCAGGCCGCCGCCAGTGCGCAGAGACGGCGCAGAACAGGCGCTATTCCGCATCCCTTTCCCCGCGCGTCCCGTCCGCGCCGCTTTGCCGGATTCCGTTTCTTGTCGAGCCTTTTCAATGCGCGTTCTGGGAGTCCCTCAGGCCGCCCCGCCGTCAGATTTTCTGATTGGGACGCGTCCAATCCTTGGTCTTGGGGTCTGGCCTGATAAAAAAACTGTTCAGGCTTTCCGTTCCTTCCCGCCGAAACGCAAAAAAGGACGGCCCGCGCCGCCGGCATCCGCTTTCTCATCGCAGAAGAACCTCCTCTTGGATGGATAGGAATACCTTATGCGCGGGTCGCCCCGTTTATTTTTTATCGTCCGACCATGACCGTCTCGCCCCGCTGCGCCGCCCAGCGCGCGATGCGCTCGGGATCGCCGCACCAGTTGCGATACAGCCCCCACTCGTTCGTTTTGAGCGGCTCCGCGCACTCAACGCGTATGACCGGGAACAGCGGGCTCGGCTTTTCGGCGGGCAGGCCGTGAATGATGAGGTCGCTTTCGGTCTGCTCGAAGGGCAGATCCATGCCGTTCGAGAGCAGCGTGACGCGCTGAACGCGGCTCAAAAGGTCGTTCACGCGCAGCGTCTCCTTCCCCTCCCAGAAGCGGATGATGAGATAGAGCGTATTGCCGCGCGCCGTCTGCCGGCCGTGGGTCAGGAATTCGGTGACGTCGCCGTTGTCGGTGCCGTAGACCGCCTCGCCGTTCACCTTCAGCCATTGGCCGACCTCTATGAGGTTCTTCTCCACTGCGGGCGGGATGTTGCCCTCGCCGTCGGGCGCGACGTTCATCAGCAGGTTGCCGCCCTTCTCGGCGCACTCGCACAGAAGGTCGAGCAGCTGCTCGCTGGGCTTGACCTGCTCGCCCGGCGCATAGCCCCACAGCCGCCAGGTGCTGACGTGGCAGGCCTCCCACAGCCGCTTTTCGGCGGTGACATTCAGTTCGGGCGTGCCAAAATCGCCGCGATCGGCGCTCAGACCCACGTCCTCTTCATTGACCGATTTCGTCTCGGACTTGCCCAGCCGGTTGTTGATGAGTATGCCCGGCTGCCAGCGGCGCATTTTGGCCACCAGCTCGGCGCTGCCCAGCTCCTCATAGGTGCGCGGCCACGAGCCGTCGAAGAAGAAATGGTCGATCTGGCCGTAGCGGGTCAGCAGCTCCTCGATCTGGCCGTGGATGTAGGCCTTCATGGCCTTGAAACCCTCGGGGTTCTTTTCCGGGCCGTCGAAGAAGGCGGGCACGCGCCAGTCCAGCCAGCTGTAGTAAAGGCCGACGCGCAGCCCTTCGGCGCGGAACGCATCGACATATTCACGCACAAAATCGCGCTTCGGCGCCTGCTTCATGCTGGTGTAGTCGGTCAGATCGCTGTCCCACAGGCAGTAGCCGTCGTGGTGGCGTGTGGTCAGGCAGGCGTATTTCATGCCGGATTCGCGGGCGATGCGCGCCAGCCTCTTTGCGTCGAACTCGCGGGGATTCCACAGGCAGGCGGCCTTTTCGTATTCGACGGGATCCATGTGATCGCGGAAGAGCACCTGCTCGCCGCGGCCGATGGCGGCGTACGGCCCCCAGTGGATGAACATGCCGTAGCGCGCCTGCTGGAACCACTGCCACTTTTCGGGCAGATCGAGCTTCTGATACATATCCTGATCCTCCGATTCGCAATGTCAGAAAGCGGCAGGGCGGGAATCAATCGCGCCCTGCCGCTCGCAGATAAATATTACGCCAGATGCTCCATGGTCTTGTCCACCAGCTGATCGATCGTCACCAGATCGATGCCGAAGATCGAGGTGGCCAGCGCGCCGTGGATGGGGGCCGTCCATTCCTCGCCGACGGCGGAAGAACCGCGCATCATGCCCACGATGGAGCCGACGGTCGCGCCGTTGCAGTCGGTGTCGAAGCCGGTCTGCACCGCGCGGCAGATGGAATGGGCATAGTCGCCCTGGCCGTAGAGCAGCGCGGCGGCGACGATCTCCGCGTTGGAGATGGTGTGTACCCAGTCGTAGCCCTTGAACTCGTCCCAGCGGGAAGCGATGCCGGCGAAGCACTCGTCCTCGCTCTTTCCGCTCTGATACTCGGAGAGGATGTTATTGATGGCGGCGGTCAGGCGGCTCTTTGCCGGAACTTCGCCCAGGCCGGCCTTCACGATCTCAGCCACGTCGTCGGTCACGGCCGCGGCGGCGATCATGGCGGCGACGAACATCTCGCCGTATATGCCGTTCTTCACATGGGAGATGCACGCGTCGCGCCAGGCCATGTCGGCGGCGGTCTGCGGGTCGCCGGGGTTGATGTAGCCGAAGTAGTCGCCGCGGATCTGAGCGCCGATGAACTCGCGGTCGGGGTTCTTGTACATCGCCGACTGCGGCGGGCGCAGGCCGATCACGAAATTGCGGAAGGCGCGGCGCTCGGCGGTGCAGTAGGCGTTCTTGGGCTGGCAGTCCATCCAGGCCGTCGCCACCTGATCGGGCGTGAAATCGCGGCCGAAGCGGCCCACGATGCCGTAGGCGGCCATGACGGTGTAGTTGGTGTCGTCGTCGGTGGGCGCGCAGGGGGTATCCGTGTGGTTCGGATAGCCGGAATAGTTGTTGCCCTTGCCCAGGCAGTCCGCCCAGGTGCGCTTCTCCCAGCGCTCGAGCAGGCGCGGCGTTTTCTTCACGTCCTCGAGGGTCATGTAGCGCTTCAGCGGGAAATTGCCGCTGTTTTTGAGCAGCTCGTGCATATCGGGCGTGCGCATGCCCTCGACCGGCTTGCCCAGCAGGCAGCCGCAGATGCGGCCCAGCCACGCGCCGCGGATCTTGTCCTTCAGCGTATCGGCGTTGACCGCGCCCAGGGCGGGGCGGTTTTCGGGGCGGGCGGTCTGAATCGCGTCGAGCGCGTCCGGCTCGACATAGGGATAGTCGGCGCGCATGGGCGCAGACTGCATGGCCTCGAAGAACACGTTGGCCAGCTCCTCGCGGATCACGCCGTCAGGCAGATCGGCGACGGCCTCGCACAGCGCGCGATAGCCCTCCACGTCCCTGCCCTCGTCCATGCACTGGCGCAGCTCGCCGCGCAGGCTCGCCGAATACTTTTCCCAGCCGTGCATGGCGGACAGATTGAGATAAGCGGGATCGAAATTCATGTTTTTTTCCTCCTTGAATGTCGTATTATTGCCGCTGCGCCCTTTCAAGGCAGCTTTTCCAGATTGCGATTGTGCGCTCGATGCCCTCGTCGGCCTCCCTGCCCGCGCAGGGGAACATGAAGCCGGGCGCGCTCTCTATGGTCAGCACGTCGTCGTAATGAAGCTCGACGAGCAGATCGGCGATCATCTGAGAGTCCACAACGCCCTCGGGATTGTCCAAAAACCAGTGCATATCGCGCACGCCGTCGTTGGTGTGCATGTGAATCTCAACGATGGGGAAGGGCTTGTTCACGATGGCCTCGCGGTAATCCGCGCGCGTGACCGGCGTGCCCAGCTCACGGGAGGGGCATTCGTAGCGCGAAAAGTTGAACAGCCGCTTCTTCGGACTCCAGTGGCTGTCATGAAGGCGCATTGTCAGATGGCCGATGTCCAGCAGGAAGCCGAACTGCGGATTACCCTTCAGCGGGTCGAGCTGGCGCATCTCCTCCTCTGTCAGGCCGAAATCCTCAATGGCAATGCGCGTCTTTTCGCCCGCGAACGCATCCATGACGGTCTTGAGATAGGGATAGATATTGTCGCGGATGGCCTGCGGCACGTCGAAGGAGAGCGTGGCGAGCAGACCGTACTGCTTCTGCCAGCGCGCGCATAGCGCAATGTCGTCGCCAAAGGCGGCTACGTCCTTTTCCTCGTGCGTGGAGGGCAGTTTGTGGTGTACGGTGAACACGGGGTGCTTCTCGCACAGCGCTTCATAGAGCGCCGCGCCGCCATCCTGCCGGCACGCGTCCACAAAGTGGATGCCCAGCACGCTCACGCTGTCCAGCATCTCGGAAAAGTGAACCACGTTTTCAGTCAGCGTCCGATGGGGATAATGCCATATGGCCAGTCCGTTTTTCATGATGGAAGTCCTCCTTCTCCGCTGTGTCTTTATCTCAGCCCCTGAGCGACACCGCGCCCAGTATGCCGGCGTTCGACCATTTCTCGTCCACGTTGTGGATGACCACGGTCAGTATGTGCGCGCCCGCCGCGTCGTCCGGCAGCGGAACGTTCAGGAATTCCGGCCCGTCGTTCGGCCGTTCGGCCAGCTTTTTGCCGTCCAGATAGACGGATGCCTCGCCCCAGATTTTGCCGAAATAGATCGAGCGTCCGCCGCGCGCCGCGCCCAGATTGACCGATATGCGGTACAGCCCGTAGGTATCATAGCGCCCCTTGAACTGCGGCTGCGCCATGCCGTTGATCGCCACCGGCTCGAAGGAGTTCATGTCGTTGTCCGCCACGGTCGGATTTGGATCGGGCATCGCGTCGAACAGGCTGTGGAACATCGTCCAGTTTTCGAGGGCGTTCTCGCGCACGGCCTTCATATAGGGCACGTTCTCGCCCTTCATGACGGGAATCGTCAGTTCGACCGGCGCGGCCTTTTCGGTATGCACGGTGATGCGGATATCCTCGTCGCCGTCGTTCAGCAGGATCGCCTGCGCGCAGCCGTTGTAGAGACGGCGATAGGGCGCGACGTCGTCCTCGTGCGAGTTGGGATCGCCGTTGCCCACGCCGATGATCTTTGCGCCGCCGGTCACGTCGAAGCGAACGAGATCGCCCGCCGTCGGCACGAAGCGGCCCTGTTCGTCATAGGCGCGCACGTTGACCGCCAGCGCGTCCAGTCCGTCGTTTTTGAGCGCGGTTTTGCTCAGCTCGACGCGCAGCTGCGCCGTGTCGCCGGTGGTCTCTTCCGCGTCGCGGACGACCTCCGCGCCGTTTCGATAGCCTATGGCGCTCAGTTTGCCCGCCTCATAGGGCACGGTGAAGCCGACCGGCTTGTATTTGCCGCACGCCTTGCGGCCCATGCTCTTCCCGTTCAGGAACAGCTCCACCTCGTCGCAGTTGGTGAAGGCCATCACGCGCACGGGCGCGCCCTTTTCAAGGCCGAGGTTCCAGTGCGGCAGCAGGTGCAGCACCGGCTCCTTGTGCCAGTAGGCCTTGTAGAGGAAGCAGCCGTCCTTTTCAAAGCCGCAGCTGTCGTAAGTGCCGAAGAACGTGGCCACGCTCGGCCAGGTGAAGGGCGTGGGCTCGCCGCGGTAGTCAAAGCCCGTCCACACAAAGGAGCCGAAGTTGAACGGCCGCGTGTCGACGCTCTCCCATGTGTCGTGTATGGTGTTGCCCCAGGGCGCGCAGGTCTCGTCGTAATTGGGGATGATGTGGCGGTTCTCGCGATCCTCTTCCCACTCGCCGCGCACCATGAATGCGCTGGCCGTCTCCGAGCCGAACACGGGCTTGTTCGGGAATTTGGCGTGGAACGCGTCGTAGGAGGCGGGGTTATAGTTGATGCCCACGACGTCGAGGATCGTGGCCGCGCCCTCGTCCTCCATCTGGCCGCCGTTGAACGCGCCGGTGCAGGGGCGGCTGTCGTCCAGCCGGTGAACGAGCGCCTGCATCCGTCCGGCCATGCGGTGGCCCTTGCGCGTGCCCTGAAGCGGCTCCTCGTTGAACATGGAGTACATCACCACGCTGGGATGGTTGCGGCTGTTCTTAATCATGCTCTCAAGGCGCAGCAGGTTGTCCTCGGCGGAGGAGAACGTGCGGTTTTCCTCCATCACCAGCATGCCCTGCCGGTCGCAGATCTCGAGGATTTCGGGGTCGGTGTTGTGCGCGCAGCGGTAGGCGTTCGCGCCCAGCTCCTTGAGCAGCGCGATGCGGTATTCCTTGATGGCGTAGGGCACGGCCGCGCCCACGCCGGCGTGATCCTGATGGTTGCAGAAGCCGCGCATCTTGACGTTCTCGCCGTTGAGGAAGAAGCCTTCGTCCGCGTCGTAGCGGATTGTGCGCAGGCCCGTCTCAACGCACTGGAAATGCTCGCCGAAATCGCCGCTCACGCGCGCCTTGACGCGGTAGAGATTCGGCGTGTCGATCGACCACAGCTCGGGCTTCTCGACGGAGATTTCGCTCTTCTGCACAATGCTGTCGTAGCCCTTCGCCGTGCCGGTCTGCACAGCCGTGCCGCACAGGCTGCCGGAGGGCGCATAGAGCGCGGTTTCGAGCGTGAAGTCATGGTCGTATTCAAAGCTGTTCTCGACGGTCGTCTCGATTTTGACCGTCCAGCGGCCGTCCTTCAGCACCGGTCTGGCCCAGATGCCGTTATGCGCGATGTGCGCGGCGGCCTTCTTGTGCAGCCAGACGCTGCGGTAGATGCCCGCGCCCTCGTACCACCAGCCCTCCCAGGCGGAAGCGTCCACGCGCACGGCCAGCACGTTGGGCACGTCGCCGAAGTTGGCCATGTCGGTCAGATCGACGGTGAAGCTCTTGTAGCCGCTGAAATTGCGGTAGAGCAGCTGGCCGTTAAAGTAGATCTGCGCATCGCAGCTCATGCCCTCAAAGTCGAGGAGAATCTGGCGATTCATGTCGCTCTCGGGCAGCTGGAACTTGATGCGGTACCAGCCGATGCCGCGCTTTTTGTAGCCGTGGTTGGGATAAGCGGAGGGTGTAAAGTCCTTAAAAGGCACCCAGTCGTGCGGCAGGGAAACCTCGCTCCAGTCGCCGTCGTCAAAGTCGGCGCTGGCAGGGCCGAGCTGCGCGCCGGCCTTGGCATAGCGGTAGATCGCGTCGTGCTTGATGCTTGCTTCCGGCGGCAGGACGGAAAAGTCCTTCTCGATAAAGCGCCAGCCATGGTTCAGGCACAGGATTTCGGATTCGTTCTGAACGTATCTCATGGTGATCCTCCTGACGGGTCAGATTTCATAATAGTCGGGCATAATCCAGAAAAAGCAAGGGAACGCGCAGCGTCTCGAGCCGTTCATACCAAAGAGTATAAAAAGACGCGGAGCAAACGTCAAGCCATCTGCGCAATTTTGACGGAAAAGTGCGCCTTCTGCGCGGAAAAAAGGAATAATCGAAGGCCTCGTTTGCGCGGTACTGTCCGGCGGGAGCGCCCCCCGCCCCGTGCGAATTCCCGATTCAGCCCGCCGCGCCGGCTGCTCTCGCAAGATCGCTCGCCGGCCGTTCCGTCAGACGCGGCCAGCAACATATTCCGCGCGGGAAACGTTGTCCTCGCCGACGCGCATCCGAGCGACTTCTCCCGCCCGCTGCGAACTTTCGCGCCCTCGCCCCTTTACAGCGCGTCCTTTTCCTCGGCGTGCTCGGTGAGGATTTCGCCGCCCGCCATGACCAGCGTGACGTGCAGGCTGTCGTCCAGCAGCAGTATGTCCGCGTCATAGCCCGCGGCGATGCGGCCCTTGCCCTTCGCGCCGATGCGCTGAGCCGGCGTGTCCGTGGCCATGCGCACAGCGTCCGCGAGCGGAATCCCCGCGCGAACCAGCGTGCGCACCAGCCGGCTCATCGTGGCGACGCTGCCGGCGAAGGCATGGCGGTCGGGCAGCTTCATCACGCCGTCCTCGTACAGGCAGGGCTGGCCGTTTAACTGCGTATAGAGCGCGCCCTCCTGCTGCTCGGCGGCGGAAAACTCAAGGCCGTCGGTCACGGCGTACATCTTGTCCGCGCCCTTGCAGCGATAGATCAGCCGCAGCAGCGGCAGCGGCAGATGGCAGCCGTCGGCGATCACCTGCACGGTCAGCGCGCTCATCTCCAGTCCGGCCTCGACCACGCCCGCCACGCGGAAGGCACTGCGCCGCACGACGCTCGAGCAGCCGGAATAGAGATGCGTCACGTCGGAAAAGCCGTTCACCACGGCGCGCGCCATGGTGTCGTAATCCGCGTCGGTGTGCGCCGCGCTGGCGACGATCCCGCGCTCGCTCAGCCGCCGCCCCAGCGCCATCGCGCCGTCCAGCTCAGGCGCGACGCCCATCATCCTGAGCGCGGGGCAGTCCTCAATGAGCGCGGTCAGATCGGCCCTCGCGGGAACGAGCAGCGCGTCGGTCGACTGCGCGCCGCCCTGTGCCGGAGATAGGCACGGCCCCTCCTGATGTACGCCCAGTATGGTGTAGGGGTGCTTTTCGGCCATGGCCTCGGTCACGGCCTGTCCCGCGCGGATCATGGCCGGCAGGGGCATGCTCAGCGTCGTGGGCAGGATCGACGTGGTGCCGCGCAGCGCGTGGGCGCGCGCCATGGCGCAGATGGCCTCGCTCGTGCCCTCCATGACGCTGCGGCCGCCGCCGCCGTGAACGTGCAGGTCGATATAGCCCGGCACGAGCAGCCGCCCGCCCGCGTCGATCACGCGCGTGTTCTCAGCCGGCTCGATGTGCTCGGCGATTTCCTCAATGCGACCGCCGCGCACCAGCACCGCCGCGTCCCTGGACGCAAACGGCGTGAGTACGCGCGCGTTGATGAACAGATAATCCATGGTGAGTATCCTCCTGTATTCTTGAAAATGCGCGGTCAGCCCGCCTTTTTACGAAAATCCGCAGTGCGTCTCGCGCTCCAATGCGGCGGGCGGATATTCCTTCCGCGTTCCTGTTCGCTTCTGGCAGATTTGCCCGTTATCGGGCTGTTTGAAAACGCGCTCCGATACGCTGCCGCTCTCTCAGCCCTGCCGCACGGGCACATGCGTCTGCGCAGCCAGCGCGTCGATCCACGCCTGAACCTGCGCCTTGTCCGGAAAGGATAGCGCAGCGAGCGGATAATCGCGGCCGAGGTTCTCGCATTTCGTCTTGCCCAGCGGGTGATACGGCTCCACGTCGATCCCCTGTACATTTTTGAGCGAATCGGCCAGACGCGCGACGGCGGTAAAGTGGTCGGCGCGGTCGTTCAGGCCGGGGATGATCGGACAGCGCAGCACGGTTTTCGCGCCCGCCTCGTCCAGCTTTTTCAGGTTTTCGAGGATGAGCGCGTTGTCCGCGCCGGTATACTCCCTGTGCCGCGCGGGATCGGTTTCCTTTATGTCGTAGAGGAACAGATCGACGTAGGGCATGATCTCCTCAAAGCGTGCCCAGGCCGCGAAGCCGCAGGTCTCCATGCAGCAGGTCAGTCCCCTGTCCTTCGCCGCGCGCAGCAGCTCGGCGATGAACGGGAACTGAATCATCGGTTCGCCGCCGGAAACGGTCATGCCGCCGTTCGAGGTTTTGTAGAAGATTTCGTCCTTCATGACTTCACCCAGCACCTCGTCTACGGTCATTTCGCGCCCCATGATCTCCAGCGCGCCGGCGCAGAAGCGCTCGCAGGCGCGGCAGGCCAGGCACTTCGTGCGGTCGATGACGTGCTCGCCGTTTTCCATCGTGTGGCAGTGGCCGGGACACTGCGTCAGGCAATGACCGCAGCCGATGCACTTCGAGGCGATAAACCCCAGATCGGGCATCACCGATTTCGATTCGGGATTATGGCACCACAGACAGTTGAGCGGACAGCCCTTGAAAAACACATTCGTGCGGATGCCCGGGCCGTCGTTGACAGAAAATCGCTGGATGTTGAATATCAGCGCCATGCTCATATCTCCTTGAAAATGTCTTTTGCGAAATATCTTTGGCCGCAGCGCATTCCAGAAGCGTGCAAAGCGGCGATTCCAGGGTTTTTGACGTTTGTCCTGAAGCCTGAGAGGAATCCCGTGCGGCTTCATGCTCCATGAAAAATCGCGGCGACCGCCGGCCAGGCTCCCTTTGAAGCGGCAGGAGAATCAGAACGGCTCGCCGCTGTCAAACGCTGCGCCGCTGCCCCACGCCCAGCGCCCTTTTCCGGCGGCCAGCTCGAAATGTGCCTTGGCGATCCCCAGATCGACCGGCCCCCACGCCGAGGGTGACACGCGCGCCGTCACAACGCCGTTTTTCAGCTCGAAAAACACCGGCTGGCGGTTCATCGCCGAGGGCGCAAGCCGCACGGCCTCCATGCCCGCCGTGAAGCGCTCGCTGGGGCGGTCATAGCGGCAGAGCGCGCCAATTGGCTTGCAGGAGCGGTGAATCAGCCGGTACTGAACGCTCTCGCGCACGCTCATCTCGTCCTTCGCCAGCCCGACGGCGACCGCGCACACCAGCCGCTTGCCGGCGGGAATCAGCGTCTCGGCCAGCGCGCGGTTGAACGTCGCGGCAACCCAGCAGGTTCCCAGATTCATCGTCGTGGCGAAGAGGACGAGCCGCTCGCCCCAGTAGCCGCTCTGCTCGGCCAGATCGGGATTGTCCGACGGCCCCGCGAGCAGAAAGGCGTTGCGCGCGCCTTGAAACAGCCCGAAGCCGCCCTTGAACAGCTCGTGCCGGTCGGTGACGAGGCGCATATCCAGCCCGCTTTCGGCGTTCAGCCGGTCGGCCTCGGCGCGCAGCTTATCGCAGAGGATCGAGGTCATCGGCTCGTCGATATAGTGGCGGCGGGAGCGCCGTACGGAAATGGCGGTGAGCAGATCCATGCCGTTTTATTCTCCTTCGTCCTGACGGATCGTTATATTCGGCCTTCATTATAGCATAACGCGCCGAGTGGGGACAATAGTAAAAAACGCCCCTCGCCCGCCGATTTCCGGTATGAAAATACCATAAAAAGCCGCAATAGTAAAAAAACGCCGCGCCGCGTCTTGCAATTGGCGGCGGGATGGTGTATGCTGTCATAAACGCCGATTCATCGGAGGGAGCGCCATGAAAATTCACATCCTCGGCTCCTGCTCGGGCACGGAGCCAATGCCGGAACGCAGGCACACGTCCTTCGCGCTCGAACGGGCCGGCGCGCTGTACTGGTTCGACGCGGGCGAGGGCTGCTCGCGCACGGCGCATCTTGCCGGACTCGATCTGCTCGCCGCGCACGCGATTTTCATAAGCCATACGCATATGGATCACATCGGCGGGCTGCCCAATTTGCTCTGGACGCTGCGCAAGCTGGACAGCCGGCAGGGAGGGCTGGCCGGAAAGACCGTGCGGCTGTATCTGCCCGACAGCCGCGCATGGCCGGCGGTTTCCGCGCTGCTTTCGCTGAGCGAGGGCGGCTTTCAATGCAAATTCAATCTGGATATCCGCGATATTGCCGACGGCGTGATCTATGATGAGGACGGCCTGCGCGTGACGGCGCTGCACACGTCCCACATGGGCTATGACGCGCAGTACGGCTGGCGCGCGTACGGCTTTTCGGTAGAAGCGGACGGAAAAAAGCTGGTCTACACTGGCGATACCGGCGGCTATGACGACTATGCGCCGCTGCTGGAAAACTGCGATCTTCTGCTCCACGAGACGGGGCATCACGATCCCCTCGCCGTTGCGCGGCGGCTGGCCGAATCGGATCGCGTGCCGAAAAGACTGGGCTTCATCCATCACGGCCGCACGATACTGGCCGATCCGGAGGGCGTGCAGGCGCGCCTGAACGCTCTGGACGGGATAAACGCACGGATACTGAACGACGGAGACGTCGTTGAATTATAAATCATTGGGAGGAACGCATCATGCTCGAGTACCGAAAGGCGCGCGCCGAGGAGGCCGCCGACATACTGGATTTCATCAACTATGTGTTCAGCCAGGCGCATCATCCGCACGATTTCAAGAAGTTCAATCCCGCCATGTACGGCGGCGATTATCCCTTCTGGAAGGAGCACTATGTCGCCGTGCGCGACGGCCGCATCAAGGCTACGCTGTCCATCTCGAAGCGCGAGAGCGACTGCGCCGGCGTTCATCTCACGCGCGGCCATGTCGGTCAGGTGTCCGTGCATCCCTATGAGCGCGGCGAGGGTCACATGAAGCATCTCATGCGCATGGCCGACGAGGACATGGCCGCCGCGGGCTACGACTATGCCGAGCTGAACGGCCTGCGCCAGCGCTATCAGTATTTCGGTTACACGCAGGGCGGCGTTCGCTATGCGCTCGACGTAACGCCCACCAACATCCGCCATACGCTGGGCGAAGCCGAGCCGCGCCTGATCTGGCGGGACGGGGCGCTGCTCGACAAAGCGGGCGCTCAGCGCGGCACGCTGAACGGCGGCCGTCTGACGCTGGACGACTATTCCCTCGCCGCCGACGCATGCGCCGCGTATTTCAAGGCGACGGGCGCGGACAGCCTGTGCGTATCGGCCGCGCCCTACGAGACGGCCTGTCTGAGGGCGGTCGGCGCGTTCTGCGAGAACACCACGCTCAAGCACACCATGCAGTACCGCGTCTATCATTTCGACCGCGTGCTGCTGGCCGGACTCGGCTTGAGAGCCGCCGCCGGATTGCTGTCCGACGGAGAAGCCACGCTGAACGTCGAGGGCGAAGCGTGGCATATGGCGTGCAGGGGCGGCAAGGTGACCGTCGAGACGGGCGATCCTGCCGCCGCGCCGGCGCTGACGCGGATGCAGGCGCAGGAGCTGATGTTCTCGCCGCTCAGCCGCGTGCTGTATCCCGATATGCCCGCGGAGTGGTTCCCCATCACGCTGTAAATATATTGGTGAGGTGAAATCCATGAAATTCGCGTTTGATCACGATTATCACATTCATTCGCAGATTTCGCTCTGCTCGAGCGACCCCGCGCAGACCCCTGAGCGCATCCTGAGCTACGCGCGGGAGAATGGCCTGCGCACGATCTGCCTGACCGATCACTTCTGGGATGAGACGGTGAGCGGCGCGTCCGACTGGTATCAGAAGCAGAATTACGCGTGGATCAGCCGCGCCAAGCCGCTGCCGCAGGATGAAAACACCGAATTCCTCTTCGGCTGCGAGACGGACATGGACAAGTTCATGACGGTGGGCGTTGCGAAGGAGCATTTCGACCGCTTCGGCTTTGTGATCATCCCCACGACGCACCTGCACATGGTGGGCTTCACCATCTCCGATGAGGACGCGCAGACGGTCGAGGGGCGCGCGAAATGCTGGCTCAGCCGGCTGGACGGCCTGCTTGACATGAATCTGCCCTTCCATAAGATCGGCATTGCGCATCTGGCGTGCGGGCTGATCGCCCCCAGGCGCGATATGTATCTCGCCGTGATGAACGCGCTGCCCGAGCACGAGCTGGAGCGGCTGTTTGCAAAGGCGGCCGCCGTGGGCGTGGGCATCGAGCTGAACTCCGACGACATGAAGTTCTCCGACGCGGAGGAGGACGTCGTGCTGCGTCCGTTTAGAATCGCGAAGAGCTGCGGCTGCAAGTTCTACTGCGGCAGCGACGCGCATCATCCGGCCTCCTTTGCCGACTGCCGCGCGATATTCGAGCGCGCCATAGACCGGCTCGGCCTTCAGGAGAGCGACAAATTCCACATCGAGCGCGCGTAACCACACATACAAAAACTCCGACCGGATTTCGCGTCCGGCCGGAGAGTTTTTACGTTCGTCAAACGGGCGTTATGAATCCGCCCGTTCGGCTGGAAAGTTATGAAAAAGCGCTTGAGTGAAAGGCGTGGAGCCGCATACCGGATGCAGCTCCACAGGAAAACGGCAGGATATTGGACTACGCGGAAGCACAGCAAATCGCCCGTTCAACGAACGGCTGCAATCTCATCCACAGCGCTATTTCAGCCGCGCCGCTTTGGCAATCAGCTTGGGATAGATGCGCTCCCGCATCCATACCTCAGAAACGGCGGCGAGCGCGTCCTCGGGCGCAAACCAGCCCGCGCCGCTGTTTTCGTCGCTCTTCATGTGAACGGCCTGCCGGTCGTCCGCTTCGAAGAGATAGGTCACGTTGTAGTGCAGGTGCGACGAGACGTATTGCCCGCGCTTTTCATGGCCGTTGACGGTCAGAATTTCGATCGACAGCGGGCCGTCCTCCAGATCGCGCAGGCCGCTCACGCCGCTCTCCTCCATGGCCTCCCGACGGGCGACGGCGCGCAGGTCGGTTTCGCCGTCGGCATGGCCGCCCGTCCACGCCCAGGACTGATAGATGTTGTGATAAATGAGCAGCACCTTCCCCGTCTCGCGGCCGACCACCCATGCCGAGGCGGTGAAGTGCGCCGTCTCGTTGGCGCGGTCGAAGGGCGTTTCGCCCTCGCGCAGAAAGGCGAGCATCTTCGGCAGATCGCGCGCTTCCTGCTCGTTTGCGGGCTGATAGGTCAAAAGTTCCTGTTCCAGCGTCATCGGATTCCCTCCTCATGCTCGGCCTGCCGGATAAATTCGTCCTGCTCGGCACGGCTCAGATGGTTGAAGAACACGTTCCAGCCGCACACGCGCACTTGAAGCGACGCGTATTTTTCGGGATTCTCCTGCGCCGCCCGCAGCGTGGCCGCGTCGAACACGTTGAACTGTATGCACAGCCCGCCCAGCGAAAAATAGGTGTCTATCAGCTGCACGAACGCCTTGAGCCCCTCCGCCCCGCGCACCGCCGAGGGGTGGAATATGCAGTCCAGCACCGCGCCGTCTGGAAACTGCGTCTGATCGAGCCGACCCGCCGATTCGATCATCGCCGTCACGCCGCGCCGATCCATGGCCGTCACGGCGGCGAGATTCTTGCTGGTCATCTCGCCCTTTCTGCGGCCGTCGGGGGTCGCGCCGCAGCTTTTGCCGAAACGCACGGTGTAGTCGATGGAGAACTGCGCCAGCTGGAAAACGCCGCCCAGCGTGTTCGGCTGGCCGTTGACGCAGGCGGCCAGGCGCGCGTTCATCCGACAGGCGATGGCGTCGGCTTCAGGGTCGCCGTTGCCCCATTTGGGAAGCTTTTTGAGCGCGATCAGGCGCAGGCGCGGGTCGTTTTCCCAGTTGCTCCTGAGAATATCGCGCAGCTCGGAGAGCGTCAGCCGCTTTTCCTCAAACACCAGCCTTTTGACGGCGATCAGCGCGTCGACCGCCGTGCCCAAACTGCCGCAGACGATGCCGGCGTTGTTGTATTTCGTGCCGCCGCGGCTCACGTCGCGCGCCGCGTCCAGACAGGGCGCCATCGTGCCCGACAGCACCGGCGAGGGGTTAAAGCGCGGCCAGCAGGCCTCCGACTTTCGGATCTGCTCCATCGCCAGATCGAGGACATAATCCGCCTGCCGGAAAACCGCCTCCTCAAACGCCGCATAGCTGTCGAAATCCAGCCCCGTATGCGGGCCGCTCTGCCGGTTGTATACCGGATCGAAGCCGTCGTTTAATGCCAGCTCGACCAGCTTGGGCAGATTGACCGTCGCGGAAACCGAGCGGTTCATCTCAAGCCCCTCCGCCGCCGGCTCATAGCAGCCGATGGGCACATAGCGCCGCGCGTCCTCCCGCGTCTTGCCGAATTTCATCATCGTCTCGATGATCGATCTGTCGTTACAGAACACGATGCCCGAGCAGCCCTCGCGGATGCAGTCGGCCGCCAGCGCGACGAAATCCTGCGGCGTATTGGCTGACACGCGCACCGACAGCTTGGGATTGACCGTGCGCATCTCCCGATACGCTTCGAGTGCGAGATAGGACAAATCGTTCACGGCGCTCTCACCGCCCGGCAGCTCGCCGCCGAAGTAGAAATTCTTGCCGTTGGCCTTGTCCTGCGTGCGCGCGTAGAACTTGTTGAAGAAGTATTTGATCAGCTCTTTGGCCTGATCGCGCGTCAATCGCCCCGCCGCGAGATCGCTTTCGTAAAAGCGGCCGTAGAGCCGGTCGAAGCCGCCCATCGAGCGCACCGGCTCGCCCTCGAATTCCTGACATTCGTGATAGATATAGGCCAGCTGCATAGCCTCGTGAAGCGTCCGCGGCGGATGATCGGCGATATGCGCAAGCGCCGCGGAGACGGCCTTCAGCCGCGCTTCGTCCTCCGGATGGCGCGCTCTTTCCTTCTCGGCCTGCGCGCTCAATCGGCGGCAGAGCGTGCGCATCGCGCCGTAAACCGTGATCACGCCGTCCAGAAAATCGCGGCGGCGCGTGGTCAGCGCGTTTTCGGCGGCGAGCTGCGCCTTTCGCGTCTCGGCGGCGCTTTGCAGGCCGCAAAGGCCCAGCGTCAGCAGCCGTTCCCAGTCCGGCGACGTGTGCGATATATCCAGTCCGGCGGTCAGAAGCCCCGATTCGGTCAGCGGATCGACCGGCGCGCAGACTGCCTTCAGGCCGCTGTCCGTCCACTGCCGGCCGCGCAGATCAGAGAGCGCATCGCCAAAGTCGATGTGATCGGCGATCCAGTCGAATGCGTCCACATGGATGCGCGCCTTCTCCAGCGTCAGCTTGAATAACGCCGCCTTGACGCAAAGGGGCGCTTCGCCCGAAAGGCGCTTTTCGAGCGCGTCGGCCTCGGCGCGCAGCTCTTCCCGCGAAAGTCCCGTCTCGGGATCATAGCAAACGCTCTCGTATTGGCGATCCAGCAGCGCGCGATCCCGCTCAAACGTCCTGTCCATAGAAATATCCTCCCGCCCTTCGGCGTTTCATGCTGCGTCCATTATAGCCCGCATTCCCGCCGCCGCGCAATGCGCTTTTCAACCATAAATTTGCACAAATCGATCGTGCGCCGCGTCCGGATATTGAACCCGCGCGCGCCCCGTGCTATACTGGCTGGGAGGTGAAGCGCATGAATCCCAACGTCGATCTGATCGTCACCGATATGCTGCTGGCCATACACGGCGCGTCGCCCCGCTGGCTGAAGCTGGAAACGCCGCCCCGACACTCGCATGGGCTGATTTACGTCAAATCCGGACGGGCGGAATACCGCTTCATCGACGGGCGGCGCTTCGAGGTCAAATCGGGCGATCTGTTCTTTCTGCCTAAAAACAGCCGCTATCAGGGGCGGCAGCTGGGCGAGGAAACCTATACGTTCGTCTACGCCGACTTTGAGACGGCCCGTCCCGACGAGCTTTCCGCGCTGGGCCTGCCCGACGTCTGCCCCGCGCGCGATCCCGCCGCGGCGCTCGAGCTGTTCTCGCGCATGGCGGCCTGCTGGCTGGACAGGGAGCCGGGCTACCGCATGGTGTGTCGGGCGCTGCTTTTGCGCCTGATCGCCATGATGGCGCGCGACCAGTCGGCGGCGGCGCTCTCCGGCGCGCGGGGCGACCGGCTGGCGGCGGCGATGCGGCTTATGCGCGCGCGGCTGGACGATCCCTCGCTGCGCGTGGAGGCGCTGGCGGCGGAAGCGTATTTAAGCCCCGTGCAGTTCCGCCGCGTCTTTCGTGAGGCGTACGGCTGCGCGCCCTCGGAATATCTCATGCGCCTGCGCCTTGAGCGTGCGTGCGATCTATTGCGCGCCGAGGGCGATTACTCCGTGTCCCAGACGGCGGAAATGTGCGGCTTTTCGAGCCTGTATTATTTCAGCCGTGCGTTCAAAAAGCACATGGGCGTAACGCCCGGCCGGTATCGCCGCCGTCTGGGCGACGTATAATAATCACAGGAGCGCGCGCGGAATGACATCCAATATAACACGTTTTATCTTGCGTCTCCGCGCATAATATGGTAAAATTAAATGAATCATAAGGTCTGCTCCGGCGCGCGGAGCGTGCGATCGCCGTTTCCGCGCGTATCCGGTTTTTGAAAACACACTCTTCTATGGAGGTCTGATATGTTCGGATTTTTGAAAAAATGGCTCGGCGGCTCGAACGAAAAGGAAATCGCCCGCCTGAGCGCCACCGTTAAACAGATCAACGAGCTTGAGCCGAAATTCCACGCGCTGAGCGACGAGGAGCTGGGCGGCATGACCGTCGCCTTCCGCGAGCGCTACGCGGCGGGCGAGACGCTCGATCAGCTGCTGCCTGAGGCCTACGCCGCCGTGCGCGAGGCCGCCTCCCGCGTGCTGGGCCAGCGCGCGTTCGACACGCAGCTCCTGGGCGCGATCGCGCTGCATCAGGGCCGCATCGCCGAGATGAGAACCGGCGAGGGCAAGACGCTCACCGCCACCTTCCCCGCCTATCTGAACGCCATTCCCGCTCAGGGCGTACACATCGTCACCGTCAACGAATACCTCGCCCGCTTCCACAGCGAGTGGATGGGCAAGGTGTACCGCTTCATGGGCATGACGGTCGGCCTGATCGAACACGACATGGATCCGGCGGCGCGCCAGAAATCCTACGCCGCCGACATCACCTACGCCACCAACAACGAGCTGGGCTTCGACTATCTGCGCGACAACATGGTCATCCGCAGGGAGCGGCTGGTGCAGCGCCCGCTCAACTTCGCCATCGTCGACGAGGTGGACTCCATCCTCATCGACGAAGCGCGCACGCCGCTGATCATCTCCGGCCAGGGCGAAAAGTCCACCGAGATGTACAATCGCGTCGACCGCTTCATCCCCCGCCTGACCGAGGCGCTGGAGAAGGACGAAAACGGCGAGGTCGATCCCGAATCGGGCGACTATATCCGCGATGAAAAGCAGAAGAGCGCCTCCCTCACCGAAAAGGGCGTGCGCAAGGCCGAGGCCTATTTCGGCGTGGAGAACCTCACCGATCCGGCCAACATCGACCTTTATCATCATGTGCTGATGGCGCTCAAGGCCAACGTCATGATGAAGCGCGACGTGGACTACGTCGTCAAGGACGGCCAGGTGGTCATCGTGGACGAGTTCACCGGCCGCCTGATGGTGGGCCGCCGCTATTCCGACGGCCTGCATCAGGCCATCGAAGCCAAGGAAAAGGTCAAGGTCGAGCGCGAGAGCAAGACGCTGGCCACGATCACCTTCCAGAACTTCTTCCGGATGTACAAAAAGCTCTCCGGCATGACCGGCACGGCCAAGACGGAGGAAGAGGAATTCCGCGGCATCTATCATCTCGACGTGGTGACCATCCCCACCAACAAGCCCATGATCCGCAAGGATCTCAACGATCTGGTCTTTCTCAATCAGAAGGCCAAGTGGAACGCCGTCGTCGAGGAAATCATCCGCCGCCACGCCACCGGCCAGCCCATCCTCGTGGGCACGGTGTCGGTCGAAAAGAGCGAGCTGCTGAGCAAAATGCTCGAGCTGCGCGGCGTGAAGCACGTCGTTCTGAACGCCAAGTTCCACGAAAAGGAAGCCGAGATCGTCGCGCAGGCCGGCCGCCGCGACGCGGTGACCATCTCCACCAACATGGCCGGCCGCGGCACCGACATCCTGCTGGGCGGCAACGCCGAGTTCATGGCGCGCCAGAAAATGCGTCTGGCCGGCTATGAGGA
Source organism: uncultured Clostridia bacterium (assembly GCA_934631025.1). GTDB lineage: Bacteria > Bacillota > Clostridia > Christensenellales > Aristaeellaceae > Firm-10. The sequence goes on along the minus strand of CAKTXR010000006.1, from coordinate 47,015 downwards.
GCAGGTCATCGAGGATGCGCTGGGCCACAACGAGCACGTCTCTCAGGAGGTGCTCGACGCGCGCGCCGTATTCAACGAGTACTATAAGGCGTTCAGAGCCGAGACCGACAAGGAGCATGAAGAGGTCGTCAAGCTGGGCGGCCTGCACATCATCGGCACCGAGCGCCACGAGTCCCGCCGCATCGACAACCAGCTGCGCGGCCGCGCGGGTCGTCAGGGCGACCCCGGCTCTAGCCAGTTCTTCATCGCCATGGACGACGACCTGATGCGGCTCTTCGGCTCGGATCGCATACAGCCCATCATCGCCAAGCTGGGCGTGGGCGACGATCAGGCCATCGAGCACTCGCTTCTGTCCAATCAGATCGAGAACGCCCAGAAGCGCGTCGAGAGCCGCAACTACGGCATCCGCAAGACCGTGCTCCAGTTCGACGACGTGATGAACCAGCAGCGCGAGGTCATCTATTCCCAGCGCCGCGAGGTGCTCATGGGCGAGGATATGCACGCCAACATCCTCAATATGCGCCAGGCGCTGCTCGACGAGGCCATGCCCCGCTTCTGCGCCGGCGAGGACGATTCCGACAACTGGGACGTGAAGGGTCTGGGCGATTATCTCGAGCATCTCTTCCTCAAGAGCGGCACGGTCGAAGCGCTCTACGGCCCGGCCAAGGACATCAACCGCAAGTCGTTCGAGGGCATGATCGTCGAAGCCGCCGACGAGTTCTATGCCGAACGCGAGAAGATGATCGCCGAGGTCGGCATCGATATGCGTGAATTCGAGCGCGTCGTGCTGCTCAGCGCGGTCGATCGCCGCTGGATGGATCACATCGACGCGATGGATCAGCTGCGCGAGGGCATCGGCCTGCGCGCCTACGGGCAGCGCGATCCCATCGTCGAATACAAGCACGAGGGCTACGCGATGTTCGAGGAGATGACGCATCTCATTCAGGAGGACACGCTGCGCCGCCTGTGCTTCGCCACGCTGGTCAAACAGCCGCCGCAGCCGTCCAGGGAGGAGGAGCAGAAGCTGGTGGCCTCGCACGGCGGCGAAAGCGCGTCGAGCGCCAAGCAGCCCGTCCATGCCGACGCCAAGGTCGGCCGCAACGATCCCTGCCCCTGCGGCAGCGGCAAGAAGTATAAGGAGTGCTGCGGCAAGGGCCGTTAGACCCCTCCGTTTCCGGCCATAATGCCCGACGGCGATAAAAAAGAAACCGACAGTTTGAAAGGTGTGTTTGAACATATGCTGGAAATGGAACAATTTAAGCAGGATCTTGCGGCCGTGCGCGCTTCTATCGAAGAGCTGGGGCAGGCGCTTGACATCGAGCACCTGAAGGAGCAGCTCATCGAGTATCAGGAGGACATGGCCTCGAACGGCTTCTGGGACGACATGGAGCATGCCCAGAAGATCAACCAGAAGGCGCACGGCGTGGAAGCGCGCCTTCAGCACTACAAATCGCTGAACAGCCGCGCCGACGACATCGAAGCCATGATGGAGCTGGCCGAGGAAGCCGACGACGAGAGCATGGCGCAGGAAATCGCCGCAGAGTTTGTGTCGATCAAGGCCGAGCTGGAGCAGCTGCGCCTGACCACGCTTCTGCGCGACGAATACGATAGCAACGACTGCATCCTTGCGCTGCACGCCGGCGCGGGCGGAACCGAAGCGCAGGACTGGACGCAGATGCTCTATCGCATGTACACCCGCTTCGCCGAGCGCATGGGCTTTGCCGTGCGCGAGCTGGATATGCTTGACGGCGACGAGGCCGGCATCAAGTCGGTCACGTTTGAGGTCAAGGGCGAATATGCCTACGGCTTTCTGAAATCCGAGCGCGGCGTTCACCGGCTGGTGCGCATTTCGCCCTTCGATGCGAACGCCCGCCGCCACACGTCGTTCGCCTCGCTGGACGTCGCGCCCATCATCGAGGACAACGGCGCGATGGAGATCCGCACCGAGGATCTGCGCATCGATACCTACCGCGCGTCCGGCAAGGGCGGCCAGCACGTCAACCGAACCGACTCGGCCGTGCGCATGACCCACCTGCCCACCGGCATCGTCGTGCAGTGCCAGAACGAACGCAGCCAGATCCAGAACCGCGAAACCTGTATGATGATGCTGCGCGCCAAGCTGGCCGAGCTGCACGAGAAGGAGCGGCAGGAGCAGATGAGCGACGTGAAGGGCGAAATGAAGAAGATCGAATGGGGCAGCCAGATCCGCTCCTACGTTTTCCAGCCCTACACCATGGTCAAGGATCACCGCACCGGCTACGAAACCGGCGACATCTCCGCCGTGATGGACGGCGATCTTGAGGGCTTCGTGACCGCCTATCTGCAGAAGCTCTGATAAACAGCCGGCGCGGGACGTGCCTTCCTAAGGATGTTTTCAAAAACCTTGGATATGGGGGGAATTCTTTTGCCGGACGGGCGCTCTTTTGATGTCGCTTTATGCTGAAAATGCGCGCCGCCCGAGCTATAGGAAGCTTCTTTGACGCTTGAGTCGCGCTCTTAAAAAATAATCCTGCGCCGTCCGTTCGCCTGTCGGGAGGACGGACGGCCTTTCGACGGAATGGAGGGCCGTATCGTGAAGCGATTGTCCGTCATGCTGGGCGCGCTGGCGCTGATCGGCGCGTTTTTCATTGGCGCGCTGACCGGCCTTGAGCGGGCGTTTCTCGACCCGACGCGCTACGTCGCCCTTCAGGATCAGCTGAACGTCTACGAGGACGTGGGTGTTTCCCGCGAAGAGCAGGCGCTGATCGATCGGGATCTGGCCGATTATCTGCGCGGGGCGATCGATTCGCTCGATCGCCGCGTGACGCTCCGCGGCGAGGAGGTCGACTGCGCGTTCAATGCGCGCGAGCTGTCGCATATGAAGGATGTGCGCCGGCTGTTCGAAATCGGCTTTGCCGTCCGGCGCGTACTGGTCGTGCTGACGGTGCTGCTGCTGATCGCCGCCGCTCTGACGGGGAGGCGCGCCGGTTTAAGCACGGCTGTGTCGGCGGGGCTGATTGCGTTCATCGCCGCGGCGGGGGCGCTGGCCGTGAAGCTCGCCGGATTTTCGCGCATGTTTATAGCGTTTCACCATCTGGTTTTCAGCAACGATCTGTGGCTGCTCGATCCCGCGACCGACGTGATGATTCGGATGCTGCCCGAGGAATTTTTCGCGGGCATGGCGCTTCAGGGCGCGGTGAGCGCGGCGCTGTTTGCGGTGCTGTTTTACGCGCTGGCCGCGGCTGTGCTGGCCGTGTCGGGAAAGATCCGGCGTGCAAAGCGGTAAAAGCTGTATGCGATGAAAACGGCGTGGGGAGCGTGGAGTGAAATCGTCTGAAAGCGCGTTTCAATGCGCCGGATAATCGCCACGCTTCTTGCACAGAGCGTAAATCAAAAGGCGCATTTGCTTCCATGGAGCTGCGCCTTCTGCTGTGAGCGTGGATTGAAATGCGCGTCGATCTCGGCGTTCAGCCCGATCTGTCATGCGTTTCATGGGGAGCGTGGATTGAAATCCGTGCTGATCTCGGCATATGCTCATCCCAATCCGTTACGCTCTTCACGGGGAGCGTGGATTGAAATTAAATTGTACGTCCAACACATTTGACCGCCTGACGACGGCCTTCATACAGGATGCTCCGGCGTTTTGCCGCGCCGGACGGGAGGATAACATGAGCTATGAAATGCTGGCCCGCGAAAAGGCCGAAGCACTCAGAAGGGCCGGACACGCCCGCATACTGGCCGTGGAGTCCAGCTGCGACGAAACCGCCATGGCCGTCGTCGAGGACGGCCGCGTGCTGAAATCGAGCGTCATCGCTTCTCAGATTGACATGCACGCGCTCTATGGCGGCGTGGTGCCGGAAATCGCCTCGAGGATGCACGTCGACGCGCTCGATCCGCTGCTGGATCAGACGCTCGAGCAGGGCGGCTATACCATGGACGACATCGACGCGGTGGGCGTGACGTTCGGGCCGGGGCTGGTGGGCGCGCTGCTGACCGGCGTGGCGTGGGCGAAGGCGTTCGCCTATGCGCGGCGGCTGCCGCTGATCCCCGTCAATCACATCGAGGGGCACGTCAGCGCCAACTATATCGCCTCGCCTGAGCTGACTCCGCCGTTCGTATGCCTGGTGGCTTCCGGCGGGCACAGCCATATCGTGCGCGTGGACGATTACGGCGAATACACCATACTCGGCGGCACCACCGACGACGCGGCCGGCGAGGCGTTCGACAAGGTGGCGCGCGTGCTGGATATTCCCTATCCCGGCGGACCGCTGCTGGACAAGCTGGCCGAGGACGGCGACGATCACGCCTATGTGTTTCCCAAGGTCGTGACGCACGGCGCGTATGATTTCTCGTTCAGCGGGCTGAAAACCGCCGTCATCAATCAGGCGCACAAGCTCCGCCAGCAGGGCGAGGAAATCAACGCCGCGAATTTTGCCGCGTCCTTCCGCCGCGCCGTGGTCGATTCTCTGGCCGAAAAGACCGTGCGCGCCTGCCGGGACGCGGGGCTTAAAAAGGTCGCGCTGGCCGGCGGCGTGGCGAGCAATCGTCTATTGCGCCGCGAAATGCAGCGCCGCGGCGAAAAGGCCGGCCTGACCGTGTTCATGCCGCCCGCCATCCTCTGCACCGACAACGCCGCCATGATCGGCAGCGCGGCGTTCTATCAGCTGATGCGCGGCCATGTGGCCGATTTGTCGCTCAACGCCGTGCCGTCGCTCGGGCTGATCGCGGAATAGATAAGTTATCCACAACTTTCCAGAGATCCTGTGCAAAACGCCGCTCCCCTCGGAGACAGACCTCCGGCGGAAGCGGCGTTTTTGTCGTATAAGCGGGTTTTCGGCACGATTTCGGGCGGCTTTTACACGAGTTATCCACAGTTATTCACAATGAGCCTGTGGATAATGTGGATAACATGCGGCTTATTCACACTCGGACTCGCACGGGCTTTTCGGAATCCATCGCCCAGAGGACGACGGCCGTTGCGGCGAGCGCGGCAAACAGCAGGAAAAAGACCGGCCCATAGGCGTTGCGTACGCCGTAGATTTTTTTAACGCCCGAAATGAAGCAGCCCATTTGCCCGGTTGCTGCGGCGCATTGCCACAGCATTCTCGGCCAGCCGCCGGCGCGGTGATACAGGCGCAGTTTGTCGAAAAGGAAGAGCGTTGCGGCGCGGCCCAGCGGCCACGCCGGCATGAGGATCATTCCCGCCGCCATAACGCCGTGGCTCAGCATTTCATAAACGACGGCGACGACCGCGCTGATCAGGCCGACGATCAGCCAGATCTTTGAGCCTTTTGCGCGGCGAAGTTTCTTCTTCATCAGTCAGTTTCTCCCTCGATGTACAGTATATCGGTTACGGAACGTTCCTTAATGACGTCTCTGGCTCCGCAGGGGTGATTGATCACCTTGCCGTTAAAATACATGGTCGTGGAGCCGCCGCCGTCCAGATTATAGGCCGCCGTCACGCCCTTGTTCAGCATATACTCTGCCATTTCGCCGATAGTCATGCCGATGCCGTATTTGCTGCGGCCGTCCGCCACCAACAGCAGATAATGGTTCGGCTCGATCATGCCGATCGCCGTGCGCGGATTGTGATAGTCGTAGTGATCTGTCCAGAACGTCTTATTCTGATATATTTCGCCGTTGTCGATCAGAATCGGCCCGAAGGAAAAGACCTGCCAGACGCCCTGCTCGACCATCTCGTTAATATCTGCCGTCTGCTGATTCTCAACGACCGTCATGCGGCCGTCCGGCCAGATGCAGCCCAGCGGCGCGCCCCTGTCAACCTTGTCGCGGTACAGCACGCCGTTGCGCACGACATAGCCGTAATCCCGCGCGCCGCAATAATCGCCGTTGACGGCAAAGATCGCGTTGTGTTCCCGCGCCATAGTGCTGGTTTTTGACGTTCTCGTCGAGAAAACGTCGTGCGCAAAGGCGGCCTTCAGCCTTGAAACGCTGTCCAGCCTTATGTCGGCCGTCGTCACAGTCACCCAGCCGCCGTCCACCTCGATCGATTCCTTTGCGATTTCAATCCGCACGCCGCCGTTGACATAGCAGTCCTTGGACAGGCCGAACGTCGGGGCCGGCGTGGGTGAGGGCGTGAGCGTGGGGGAAGCCGTCGGCGTGGGCGAGGCCGCAACGGTCGACGCGGCCTCGGGCGTGGGCGCAGCGGGTTCCGGCGTGGGCGACGGCTCGATCGTCGCCGTCCATTCCACAAACACGGCCTGCTGCATTTCCATATAGTCATGGGGAATGACGAACTGATCCAATACGATCCATATGGAAAAAAGCAGCAGAGCCGCGATATAAACGCGCATAAACACAGCGGCTTTCCGATCGACGGCGCCGCGCTTCACTTTCTTAGGCATACGATCATCCAATCAATGATTTTTAGTACGGCAATCCGCACGCTTTATCCATTATATAGGAATTTTCAGCGGCGCGCAAGCTGTTTTTTGCGCCTGTTATAAAAATGACCCTGATATTATATATTAAGGAAGTGATTGGACAGGCCCCGCCCTGTTATCTGCACCAAAAAACATCCGGCCGCCGCAATGACGACCGGATGAAGGGAAATTATGCGATTAGGCCTCGGGGATCGCGAACTCGTCGCCCTCGACGTTCTCCAGAGCGTCGTCGGCCAGCGCCTCGCGGATGCTCAGGCTGATGCGCTTGTTCTCGGTATCGACGCTGAGGATCTTGACGCGGATCTCGTCGCCAACCTTGACGGCGTCCTCAACCTTCTCGATACGGGTGGGCGCACACTGGGAGATGTGAACCATGCCGTCCAGGCCGGGCTCCAGCTCGACGAACGCGCCGTAGGGCACGATGCGGACGACCTTGCCGGTCACGACGCTGCCGGGAACGTACTTCTCGCCGGCGATGTCCCACAGCTTGGGCTGGGTGGCCTTCAGGCTCAGGGAGATGCGGTCGCGCTCCTTGTCCAGCTTGATGATCTTCACGTCGATTTCCTGACCGACGGAAACGACCTCGGAGGGATGGCCGACGCGCTTCCAGGCCAGATCGGACACATGAACCAGACCGTCCACGCCGCCGATGTCGACGAACGCGCCGAAGTTGGTCAGGCGGCGGACGACGCCCTTGACGACTTCGCCCTCAACCAGCTTGTCCCAGGCCTCGGCCTTCTTCTTCTCTTCTTCTTCCTGCAGCACGGCCTTGCGGGAAGCGACGACGCGCTTCTTGCTCTTGTCGATCTCGATGATCTTGAGATCCATCTCCTGGCCCACGAACTCGTCGATCTTCTCGACGTAGCGCAGGGACAGCAGGGAGGCGGGGATGAAAGCACGAATGCCCATGACATCGGCAATCAGACCGCCCTTTACAGATTCCTTGCCAACGCCCTTGACGATCTCGCCGGCGTCATAAGCGGCGACGATGGCGTCCCAAACCTTGCGGTTGACAATATTGCGCTGGGACAGAAGCACATTGCCATCGCCATCGTTGACCTTGACGACCTCAACTTCGATTTCGTCTCCGACTTTGACATCGGGGGTGGACAGGTCGCACTTCTTGACCAGACCATCAGACTTGTAGCCCACGTTCACACACACTTCGTCATCGGTGATCTGAAGAACCTTGCCGGTGACGGTCTGACCCGGGTGAAGCTGGACCATCGTCTTTTCGACGTCCGCCATGAAATCGGAGTCGGTCATGGTTTCCTGAAGTTCTGCCTGTTCCTGATTCTTGATGTCGCTCATTCGTGCAACAACCTCCTTAAATGTACCAACCGACGTGGAAGCGCCGGCTGTAATACCGATATGGTCCGCCGCGCCCAGGGGAATATCCTCCAGATCGCGGACGGTTTCCGCCAGGTATGTCCGCGGGCAGAGCCTGCGGCACAGCTCGTACAGCTTGCGCGTGTTGGAGCTGTTCTTTCCGCCGATCACCAGCATGACGTCCACGGCTGCGGCGATGCGCGCCGCCTCCTCCTGGCGGATGGCCGTGGCCCGGCAGATGGTGTTGCGGATCTCGAGCGGCTGCCCCTTCTGCTGAAGAAGCGCGCACAGCCCATCAAAGAGCGACTGCGGGATGGTGGTCTGCGCCACCACCAGCGCGGGACGATCCAGTTTAAGCGCCTTTACATCCTCTTCGCTGCCGATTGCGCGGCCGCGTCCCCGCGCCCAGCCGAGTATGCCCTGCACCTCTGGATGAGCGCCGTCGCCGATCACCAGCACGTCCTTGCCGGACGCCGCCGCCTGATCGGCCAGCTCATGGATCCGCTTGACGAACGGACAGGCCGCGTCCACAACGTGAACTCCCCGCCCGTTTAATATTTCAACTGTTTCGCGGCCTACGCCGTGCGCGCGGATGACCGCCGTCGCGCCCGAGGGCACGTCCAGGGGAGACGACGCGACGCGCGCGCCCTCCGCCTCGAGGGAAGCGACCACCTGCGGATTGTGAATAATCGGCCCCAGCGTATAGACGGTCTCGCCGGATCGAAGCAGCGCCTGCGTCGTTTCGACGGCGCGGCGAACGCCGAAGCAAAATCCCGCGTGGGAAGCGATTTTCAGGTCCATCAGACAACTAAGCCTTCTCATAGCAGTTTCAATATTACTTGTATTTTTTCTACACACGGGCGAAAAATCCTGCAAAAAAAGCCGTTTAACCAATGTTTTACATCATATCTGAAGGGGATTTTTCGCGCCGGACGCGGCCTTTCGGGTCGATTCTCGGAAATGGAAAAGGAAGGGCGCTTTTTTTGTGCCTTCTTAACAGCAAACTAAAGCACTTTGGCCGCATACTATGCTATAATAACCGACGGGCGCTTTGAAGGTCTGTCCGACCGTTATGTTTTAAGCGCAAAAACAGCTCAGACGCTTTGCTCTGCGGGGGGATAAACGAATCATGAAAAAGATCATTCTGACCGGCGGCGGTACGGCCGGCCATGTCACGCCCAATCTGGCGCTGATCCCGTCTCTTAAAGCCGAGGGCTGGGAAATTCACTACATCGGGACCGAAAACGGCATCGAGCGCCGCCTGATCGAGGCGGTCGACGGCGTGACCTATCATGTCATCAAGAGCGGCAAGCTGCGCCGCTATTTCGACGTGCGCAATTTCACCGATCCCTTCCGCGTCGTCGCAGGCTCGTTCCAGTCGGCGGCGCTGGTTCGGAAGATTCACCCGAACATCGTCTTTTCCAAGGGCGGCTTCGTGTCCGTGCCCGTGGTGTACGGCGCGGCGGTGGCCGGCGTGCCGGTGCTGATCCATGAATCGGACATGACCCCCGGCCTGGCCAACCGCCTGTCCGTGCCCTTCGCCAAGGCGCTGTGCTGCACCTTTCCGGAGGCGGCGGCCGCGGCGGGCAAAAAGGGCCGCGTGACCGGAACGCCCCTGCGCGCCGAACTGTTCACCGGCGATCGCGAGACCGGACGGCGGCTCTTCTCGCTGACCGATTCCCGCCCCGTGCTGATGGTGGTGGGCGGCTCCAGCGGCGCTCAGGCGATCAACCGCGCCGTGCGCGCCTCGCTCAATCAGCTCACCGAGTGCTTCGAGGTCGTCCATCTGTGCGGCAAGGGCAATCTGGACGCGGAATGCGAGGGCGCAAAGCGCTATCATCAGTACGAATACCTCGACGAGGATATGCGCCACGCCTACGCCTGCGCCGACGTGCTGATTTCCCGCGCCGGCTCCAACACGCTGTGCGAAATTCTGGCGCTCAAAAAGCCCGCGCTGCTGATTCCATATCCCAAGGAGGCCAGCCGCGGCGACCAGATCCTCAACGCCCGCTCCTTCGAGCAGCGCGGCCTGGCGCACGTCCTCATGCAGGAGGACATGACGGCCGACACGCTGCTGACCGCCGTGATCGACACCTACAAGGACCGCGGCCGCCTGATCGACGCGATGGAGCGCGAAAGCTCCTCCAACGGCGTAGCCAATGTGATGCACCTCATCCATCAGTACGCGCGCAAGGACTGATTCTGCCTGCGGGCGGCTGACCGATGAACCGTTTTTAATTAAAAAACAGGAGGAATGACACTATGCTCACGCCCGAAATCATCGCCAAAATGCTCGATCACTCCACGCTCCAGCCCTGGCTGACCGAAGCGGACATCCGCAAGGGCTGCGAGATCGCCCTGCGCTACAAGACCGCCGCCGTCTGCGCCCGTCCCGGCGATATGAAGCTGGTGAGCAAACTGCTGGAAGGCTCCGGCGTGCTGCCCTGCACCGTCATCGGTTTCCCGCACGGCGCGCACCTGACCAGCGTCAAGGTGTTTGAAGCCGAGCAGGCCGTCGCCGACGGCTGCAAGGAGCTGGACATGGTCATCAACATCGGCCGCATGAAGGGCGGCGATTACGACTATGTTGAAAACGACATCCGCGCCGTGGCCGAGGCGGCTCATAAGGGCGGCGCGATCCTCAAGGTCATCATCGAGACCTGCTATCTCACCGACGAGGAAAAGACCGTCGCCTGCCAGCTGAGTGAAAAGGCCGGCGCGGATTTCGTCAAGACCTCGACCGGCTACGGCACCCACGGCGCGACCCCCGAGGACGTGGCGCTGATGCGCGCCGCCGTTTCGGACAAGGTGAAGGTCAAGGCGGCGGGCGGTATGCGCACGCTGGACGCGATACTGGCCGTGCGCGCGGCGGGCGCGGATCGCTGCGGCGTGAGCGCGACCGAAGCCATCATGCAGGAGGCCGAAAAGCGCTATGCCGAGGGCACGCTCGGCGAGTAATCGCAATCATATCCGGTTTGTTCCGGCTGCTCGGACAGGGCGGCCGGATTTTTTTATGCGAAAAAGTTTTCATAAAGCGCGGCGCGGGGATGGAAAACGAACAGGAACCATGATATAATGATGAGGAAACCGCGCGGGAGAGACATTCCGGCGCGACAGACGGACGATCGAGAGCAAAAAGGATGGATAGACGATGATTAACAGGCAGATTCGCGTGGGCACCTGCATTCCGGGCAATTCGTTTCTGGACTGGGTTCCGGGCATGATCGACAAGGGCTTTGAGTGCTTCACGGTCAACTTCCACATGAGCTTTGGCGGCGTTGAACTGAATGATCTGGCCCCCAAGGTGCGCGCGCTGCTGGACGGCACGGGCATCGAGGTGTCCGCGCTGGGCTTTTACTGCAACGCGCTGCAAAACCCCGAGCACGAAAAGCTGCTGCACGGCTGCATCGACATGGCCGAGGCCTTCGGCACAAAGACCGTGAGCACGTTCGCCGGCGCGCTGGAGGGCGAATCGGTGGACGCCGCCATGCCGCGCTTTAAGGAAGTGTTCGGCGAGCTGGCGCGCCATGCCGAGGACAAGGGCGTGAAGCTGGCCATTGAAAACTGCCCGATGGGCGGCACCTGGAAGAAGGGCACCTGCAACATCGGCTACAGCCCTCGCGCGTGGGACATGATGTTCAACGAGGTGCCCAGCGACGCGCTCGGCCTGGAGTGGGAGCCGGCGCATCAGATGTATCAGCTGATCGATCCCGTGGCCTGCCTGCGCCGCTATGTGAAGAAGATCGTCCACATCCACGGCAAGGACGCGACCATTAAGCACGACCTGATTGCCAGCGAAGGCCTGATGTGCGGCGAGAGCTTTGTCGAATCCCGCTTCCCCGGCTTCGGCGACACCGACTGGCGCAAGATCTTCGAGATCCTGCAAATGGCGGGCTATGAGGGCTGCGTGAGCATCGAGGGCTATCACGATCCGCTGTTCAGCAGGGACTGGGAGATGACCGGCCAGATGCACGCGCTGAACTATTTGAAGTGGTGCCGCGGCGGCAGCTTTACGCCCAACCCCTGGGACAAATAAGGAGGAAGCGCCATGCGTGTCGATGTGAACCGCGCGCGGATCGAGGCCTTTTTAGCGGCCTGCGAGGACGCCGAGGCGCTGGGCGGCGGCGAGTATACCGTCGATCTGTATGATCTGGAAACGCCCGTGTCGATGGACATTTTGCTGGACGACAAGGGCGTGGACGTGCTGGCCGCGCTGGAAATGCTCTACGACGAGGAACAGGACGGCTGGTATCTGGGCGAAAAAATCAAGGATGAAAAGCGGCTGGCCGACCTTCTGAACGAGGCGCTGGCTGAATAGCGATTCCGTCCGGCCGGTTCATGAACGCGAATCGGCCGGATTTTTATCAATGCCGCGCGGTTTGTGGAAAGCAGGAAGCTGCTGTACGCCGGAAAGCGCGGGGCTTAACGGAATGCCGAAGCGCGGCTCGCGTCCACGATGTACGGACACGCTCTTTTCAGAGCCGGAACGCGCGCGGAGAATCGAAAGATAAAAGATGCAAAGGCGGGTGAAGCGCATGGCGGATCGGAAGAGCGGGCTGCTCGGCTGGATTGAAGCGCGTCCGCTGGCCGTCTTTGCGCTCTGCTTTGCCGCGGGCGCAGCGATTGCGCACGCCGCGCTGCCGGGACTGTGGATTGTCTGGGCGATTGCGGCGGCGGCTGTCGCGGCGCTGATGCTGATCTTTCGGCAGCGGGCGCTGGCCTTCTCGCTGGCGCTGCTGCTGGGCGCGCTGTGGCTCGATCTGTTTCTGATCAAGCCGGACGTGACCGCCGCGGACAATGTGCTGCTCGCGGGGCGCGTGAATTCCGCCGTCGCGCAGGGCGAAAAATCATGGCGTGTGCGGCTGGATCACGTCACGATCGACGGCGAAAAGTGTCCGTCGAAGGTCATGCTGTACTTTTACAGCGAGCCGCCGGAACTCGAATACGGCGCGCGGCTGAGCGTGCGGGCCAACACATGGGTTCCCGGCGAAAACGCCGATTCGGGCGGATTCGACTATGCCGCGTGGCTGTGGCGGCAGCGGGTGGCGCTGGGCGCGTCGGCCAAGAGCAAATCGGAGATCACGGTAGAGCCGCCGTCGTCGTTTTCGCTGATCGGCTGGTCGCTTGAGAGCCGCGCACGGCTGACAACCGTGATCGAGCACGTGTTCCCCGAGGACAGCGCGCCCTTTGCCGCCGCGCTGATCACCGGCGACAAGACCGGAATGCCCGAGGAGGAGAAGGAAAACTATCGCCGCGCGGGTGTGTCGCACCTTTTAGCGCTTTCCGGCCTTCATGTGAGCGCGCTGTTTCTCTGTCTGGAGTTTCTGCTGCGGAAAATGCGCGTACACCGGCGCGCGGCGTTCGGCGTGTCGCTGGGGCTGATGGCGGTCTATACGGTCGTGGTCGGCTGTCCGGCCTCCATCGTGCGCGCTGCCGTGATGTACGCCGCGGCGCGGATCGGCGCGTTTTCCGGCCGTCCGCGCGACGGACTGACCACGCTGAGCGCGGCGCTTTTGATATTGCTGATCGTCAATCCGCTCTATATCGAGGACGTGGGCTTCCTGCTCTCATTCACGGCGGTGGGCGGGCTGATCGTGCTCGCGCCCGGCTGGCTGAGCGCGCCGCGCAAAAAGGACGCGGACAGACCGGCGCGCGCACCCTCTCGGCTGAAAAACGCTCTGACGAGGGTCACGCAGAGCCTGATCGCGTCCATGGCGGCGCAGCTGGGCACGCTGCCGGTGGTCGCCTGTCAGTTCAATCAGCTGCCGGTGTGGTTCCTGCTGTTCAACGCCATATTGATTCCGGCGATGACGCTGATCTATCCAGCGCTGCTTTTCGTCACGCTGCTGGGCTGCGTCTGGCCGGCGGGCGGCGCAGTACTGGGCGGCGTGCTGGCGTGGCCGGTGCGGCTGTTCAACCGCATAACGGCGCTGGGCGCGATCCTGCCCATGGCGCAGGTCAACTGTCCCGACTGGCCGGCCTGGCTGATATTGCTCTATGCGGCCGCGGCTCTGCTGGCCGCCGCGCCTGTGACGCGCCTTTACCGGCTGCGGCGCGGTTTGGCGGTTCTGGCGATGGCAATTCTGGCGGCCGCTGCATGGCTGCTGCCTGTTCTTCCGTCGGGCGAGGACGTGGTCATCACGTTTCTGGACGTGGGGCAGGGCGACGCGGCCGTAATTGTGACCGACAATCTCTGCTATCTGGCCGACGTGGGCGACGGCAATGCGGCGTCGCGCTGGCTGCTGGACGAGGGGCTCACGCCGCAGGGCGTGTTCCTGACGCACGGCCACGCCGATCACGCGGGCGGGCTCAAGGCCATCGTGGACGCGTTTCCGCCCTCGACGCTGTACGTCTCCTGTCTGTGGGACGCGGAAGCGCACGACGATTCGGTGGACGAGGGCTGGCAAAAGGCGCTCGATGAAGGCTGGAGCGTGCGCTATCTCGCCGCGGGCGACGAGGTAAAGCTGTCGCAGTCGGCGCTGGCGCACGTCTGGAATCCGAGCGGCGGCGCGGCGGCCGACATCAACGAAAACTGCATGGTGCTGAGCGTACAGACGGGGCGGTCGGCGGCGCTCATCACGGGAGACCTTCCCATGAGCTGCGAGCGGATCCCGCTGCCCGACTGCACGGTGCTCAAGGTGGCGCATCATGGCGCGGCCTCGTCCACGGGCGAAATTATGCTCGCGCAGACCACGCCCTCGGTGGCGGTGATCTCGGTCGGGCGCAACAACTACGGGCATCCCTCGCCGGACACGCTCGAGCGGCTGTCGGGCTGCGCCGTCTATCGCACGGACGAACGCGGCGCGGTGACGGTCGTCATGAAGGCGAGCGGCGAGACAGAGGTCAGAACGGCGCGATAGGCGCAACAATCAACGATCAGCTTCGCCTGCCGGCGCGGCGGGCGCGTTTCAAGGAGGAACCATGACCAGCGATCAGCTCTTTCGATCGATCAAGGCGGGCGATATTCGCTCGGCCTATGTCTTTTACGGCCCGGAGGTCTATGTGCGCGATCGGGCCGTGGCGGCGCTGCGGCAGAAGCTGCTGCCCGAGGGGCTGGAGCAGCTCAACGAGAATCTGTTTGACTCGGCGGCTTCGGCGGTCGATCTGATGGACGCGGCCGAGACGCTGCCGCTGATGGGCGAAAAGCGGCTGGTAATCGTCCGCAGCTGGGCGGCGCTGGGCGCGCGCGGCGATTCGGCGGAAATCGAGCGCTTTATCAAATGGCTGGAGAACATTCCTGAAACGTGCTGCTTGGTGTTCGTGAACGCCGACGCGCCGGACACGCGCAAAAAGCTGACGCAGGCGCTCAAAAGCAAGGCCGAATGGGTAGAGTTCGCGCTTTTGAGCGACGCGGATCTATTCAAGTGGTGCGCCCGCGAGGTCAAGCCGCTGGGGCACACTGTCCGGCCCGATGCGGTCGAGCAGCTGGTGTTCATGACCGGCCGCGCGCTGACGGCGATCCGGCTGGAGCTGGACAAGGTGTGCGCCTATGCGGGCGATCGCGAGGAGATCACGCGCGAGGATGTGGAAGCGGTCGTCACGCCGGGCACGGAATGCACGGTGTTCCAGATGATCGACTGCCTGATGAAGGGGCAGAGCGGCCGCGCGCAGACGCTTCTCAAGAATATGCTGGAAAACGGCGAGACGCGCATCGGCACGCTGGCCATGCTGACGCGGCAGCTGCGGATGCTCACGCACATTCGCCTTCTGCGCGCGCAGGGGCAGACGCTGCCGGAAATCGAGCGCAAGCTGTCGCTCAATCACTATGCCGCGACCCGCGCCGCCGATCAGGCCGGCCGCTTCACGGCGGAAGGACTCGAAGCGGGCTACAAGGCGTGCGTGGACGCGGACTACGCCATCAAGAGCGGCCGCGCGCGGGACGTCGCTGCGCTGGACCGGCTGATGATCCAGCTTTCGGCCATGAAGTAGGGATGATGCCATGAAGAGGAAGAAAAGGAGTCTGCGCGTCCGGTTCAGGGGGCTGGCGTTGCGCTGCGTCAAGGCGCTGTTCGGGGCGGCGCTGCTGCTGCTCGCCGTCCGCGCGAACATCAGCTTTTTCCGGGGCGCGTTTGATCGGGCGCTGGAAAACGGCGCCGCGTTTCTCATCTGCGCGCCGATATACGCGCATTTTGAGCGCGTGCCCGACGCGCTTTCGCGGTTGTGGAAGCGCGGCGACGTGATCGACAATCTGCTCTCAGACTACGCCGCGCATCCGACCGAGTTTGAAAAATATGTGGCGGGCGTCTATAAAAGGCTGGGCTACCGCGCCCGCGTCACCCGCGCGAGCGGCGACGGCGGCATAGACGTGCATCTCTGGCGCGACGGCGTTCACTATGCCGTCGAGGTCAAGCTGTATGCCCGCGGGCGGCGCGTGGGGCGCGAGTATATTCAGAAGCTCTGGGCGGCGCAGCTGGACGCGCAGGCCGACGCGGCGATTTTCGTGACCACCTGCGGCTATACCGCGCAGGCGATCGAGTTTGCCGAGCGGCACGATATTATACTGGTGGACGGCGATTCGCTCAAGCGGATGATCAACGCGGCGGGGCACAGGCGGCGCTTCGGGCGGCGATAGGGCGGACGGCGCGCATAAACGGCTGAATTTGCGGGAGCGCTTCGGCGTGAAAATACAGGCGGCGTGTCCGATAAGGACGTATAGTTATTCCGATGCGAATATGCGGCGGGCATTCCGGCACGGTGCTCCTTAGTGCGCAGGAGCAGATCACGGAGCGTTTTGCTGTTTGGGCTGTGCTGAATGGCAGCGGTCTTTCGCCTTAAACGGGTGAAAGGCCGCTGATTTTATGTCCATTGCCAATATACGCTGGAGGAAATGTATTTCGGCTGGCGGTTATTGGACACAGGCATGCGCCGCCGCGCGCAAGCTCTCTGCGGGGCAGAATACATCTCAAAAGGCGCGCTTGGCAGTTTCAGCGCTTTTCGGCGTTCCCATGCCTTGAATCAATGAGATGGCCAACGCATATTTCTCCCGCCGCATACATGCCAAGGAATGCACGGCCGGCGTAACAGCACGTTTTCTCGATAAAGCCGCACCGCGCAGAATCCGGCGGCGAACCGGAATCCTCCGCGCCGGCCGCAAAAAGGGTACAAAAAAACGACCGTCTCTCGTCGAGATAGTCGCTTTTTTTACGATATGCAATTCCAATCAGGCTTCAGCCTTGGCAAGACGCTTGGCCATGCGAGCCTTTTTGCGATTGGCGGCGTTCTTGGAAATAACGCCCTTGGCCACAGCCTTATCGATAGCGCTGGCGGTCTGAGACAGCAGGGCGGCGTCGGCGGAACCGGCGGCCACGGCGCTCTCGTATTTCTTGACGGTGGTACGCATCGCGGACTTCACCATGCGATTGCGCAGATGCTTCTTCTCGTTCACCTTAACGCGCTTAATGGCAGATTTAATATTCGGCAAGATCTTTCACCTCCACAGCCTTACAATCAACAACAGCTATTTTACCATGTTTATCACCCGATTGCAAGAGAAAACTGTCCCTCATACGTTAATTTTTTTAAGCGTCCCCGCATGAAAGGCCGGATGCGGCGGCATACTGACATAAAAAGGCGAACGGGAGGACTTGATTATGAAGCAGATTCGCACGGATCTGGCCATGGAGGACGCGGCGGGGCTGGATCGCGCGCATATGCCCGGCGTTCATATTTCCGAATGGGAGACGGGCGGCGTGACGATGACCGAGGTGCGCGTCGAGAGCGAAGAGGGCGCGCGGCTGATCGGCAAGCCCATGGGCGTGTACATCACCATGGAATGCCCGCGCGTCAAAAAGCGCGATGTGGACGCGCGGCGGGCGGTGAGCGCGCTCCTGGGCGAGGAGCTGGGGCGGCTGCTCCCCGCGGGCGAGGGCGACGTGCTGGTGATCGGCCTGGGCAACCGCACCGTCACGCCCGACGCGCTCGGCCCGCTGGCGGTCGATCACACGCTGGTCACGCGGCATCTGCACCGCGAGCGCCCCGAGCTGACCGGCGCGATGGCCGGCGTGTGCGCGCTCTCTCCCGGCGTGATGGGCGTGACCGGCATCGAGAGCGGTGAAATCGTGCGCGCAGTGGTCGGCGCGGTGTCGCCCCGCGCGGTCATCGCGATCGATTCGCTGGCGGCGCGTGCGCTCGACCGGCTTTCGAGCACGGTACAGCTGACCGACACCGGCATACAGCCCGGCTCCGGCGTGGGCAACCACCGCGCGGCGCTCACGCGGGAAACGCTGGGCGTGCCGGTGCTGGCCGTGGGCGTGCCGATGGTCATCCACGCGGCGGCGCTGGCGCGGGACGCGTTCCGCCTGCTTTCCGATGAGGACGAATCGCGGCTGGACGCGCTGATGCGCGAGCTGATGGACGGCGATCTGGGCGACATGATCGTCACCCCGCGCGAGGTGGACGATCTGGTGGACAACGCGGCGGTCATGCTGGCCGGCGGCGTCAATCGGGCGCTGCACCCCGGCCTGAGCGACGAGGAAATTTTGACCATGATGCAGTGAATAGCGGCGTATCTCGAGCCATAGACTGTCAGTGCAGGGGGCGAAAGGAGCTGACGCGATATGGTCAAGATCAAGGTGATTCACGCTTCCAAGCTGCTGGCGGCGGCCGCGGCGGTCATACTGGCGATCGCGCTGATTGTGCTGGCGGTCAGCGCATCCTCGGGCGCGGCGCAAAAGACATCGGGCGAAAGGGCGGCTGCTGTGGCCGCCTTTTCCTTTTGGAAGCCGCCGAAAATGGAATTCGAGCTGCCCGTCGAAAACGAGCACGCCGACCTCATCGTCCTCGAGGACGCGGCCATTCAGGAGGATCATACTCAGCCGGTGGCGCGGCCGCGCGTGCTGATCTACCACACGCACACCCACGAGGCCTACGCGCAGACGGCCGCCGATCCCTACCGCGAGACGGAAAGCTGGCGCACGGAGGATCAGACCCACTCGGTCGTGCGCGTGGGCGAGGCGCTGGCGGCGCTCCTGACCGATTACGGCTTCGACGTGGTTCACGACACCGCCGATTACGAATATCCGAAACTGAACACGGCTTACGCCCGCTCGCTCGATATGCTGGAAACAAAGCGCGGCGAGACGTTCAATCTGTGCATCGATCTGCACCGCGACGCGTGGGATAAGAGCATGGCCGAGTGCGCATATGTCGGCTCCCAGCGCGCCGCACAGTTGATGATGCTCATCGGCAACGGCGGCAATTTCGACGTAAAGCCCGATTATGAAGCCAATCTGGCCTTCGCCGCGCGTCTGACCGACCGCGTCAACGCCCTGTGCGACGGCCTGTGCCGGCCGGTGATGGTCAAGAACGGGCGCTATAATCAGCATCTGTTTACGCCCTCCGTGCTCATCGAGGTGGGACACAACCTCAACACGCTGGAGGAAGCGCTCGCGTCCATGCCCGTGCTGGCCGAAGCGCTCGCCGATCTGCTCAAGGAGGGGTGAATTGACGGCTGTATTATGCGAAACGTCGGCACGCGGCTTGAATTTCCAGCCCGTTCAATCGGAAGCTCTCTGAAATTGAAACGCCGTCTGCGTCACAGCGCCAGCACGCCGCCCAGCAGCCCCCGATCGCCCCGCTCCTCGCATTCGAGCAGATAATCGGCGTTCAGATAGAACGCGGCGTGCTCGATGCACCGGAACAGCCCCGAAAGCGCGTCGATCAGCGCATCGCGGCTTTCGCTTACCGCCGTGCAGCCCACGCTCATGACGCGCATCGCCGCGTATACGCCCACAAGGCCGGAGTATTCGCCGGAAGGCGTCAGGCGCTTGTCGGTGAAGGGGAAGTCCTCATAGAATATGTGATTGGCCAGCAGGTTTTCAAACCAGCGCGACCAATCGGGAAAGGCGCGCTCAAAGGCGGCCGCGTCCTGCCGGTAGAGGGCGCACAGCTGCGGGTCGTCCGGATCATAGCGCTCCAGCATGGCCGCGCCGAAGCGCTCGAGCGACGGGCTGTTCTGCGCCAGCCGCCTGAGCAGGCGCACTGCGGCGGGTAGAGCGCGCTCCACCGGCCAGGCGGCGGGCTGAACGGCGGACAGCGCGGCGGCGGGATCGCACGCGCCGCTTTTCTCAAAGATGGCGAGCAGACTGCCGATCGAGCCGATGCGTGCGGGCAGGGGACGCGTTCTGTCCTGCAAAAGCGTCAGGCAGGCGCGGGTCAGCTCGGACAGGCGGCTGTCGGAGACGACGCGCAGGCTCGGCTCGTCGCGCGTCTGGTCGGCGCGGAAGGACAGCGGCGCTTCCTCGTCCATGATAAGCTCGGTCACGGCCTCGCAGCTGGCGGAGCAGACGCATTTGATCAGGCCGTTCTCCTCGCGGACGCTGCGCGGATACATTCGGCAGACGGCGGGCAGCGCGTCCTCGCCGCATTCGCGATGGAGCATACACAGCCCGTCCTCGTCGTGCATGGGACAGTCGCCGCGCCAGTCGGGCGAAATGAGCGCATAGCGCTCGGGCGAAGGCGCGTCGGGCTGATGAAAGGCGCATTCCAGCCGCGCGTGCAGCCGGGGCGAGCATTCCAGGCCGATCAGCCGGAAATATTCCTTCATATCAACCGAGATCCCCCAGCCGACGCAGCAGCTGTTTCGGCACGCGCCGCCCTTGCAATGGAAGCGGTCGTAGTAATCGGGCGCGATTTTGACGGTTTCGGACATGGCGCAGACCTCCTCGTGAGCGGTTCTCAATCAAAATTTTGGATATATTATAAGCACTAACATTTAAGAACGATCGACGCGGACGCTAAAAATTCAAAAAGGCGGCGCGCCCTTTTCATTTTGCTAAAGCCGTGATATAATGGAACAAACCGCTTCAATCTGAATAAAGGAGCCTGCCCCCGCGGGCGATACGGCCTATGAAGAAACACATACTCTGCTTTGGCGATTCCAACACCTACGGCTGCAGGCCCAGCGGCGGCCGCTATGACGAGAATACCCGCTGGCCCATGCGGCTGCAAAGCCTGCTCGGCGATGAATATGCCGTGATCGAGGAGGGCTTCGGCGGGCGCACCACCGTGTTCGACGATCCGGTCGAGGGCGGCTACAAGAGCGGCGCGGCGTATCTGCCGCCCTGTCTGATGAGCCACAATCCGCTCGATCTGGTCATCCTCATGCTGGGCGCGAACGACGCGAAAATGCGCTTTAATATGACCGCGCGCACCATCGCCGAGGGCAATATGCGCCTGATCCGGCTGATCCGGCTCTACGGCATGGACGAGCGCGGCGCGCCGCCGCGGGTGCTGCTGGTCGCGCCGCCGCCGCTGGGTGAAAACATCATGCAGACCAGCTACGCGCAGGTATTCGGCGAAAACGCCGCCGCGGTGACGCGCGGTCTGGCCGCGGAATACGCGCGCTACGCCCGTCTCATGCGCTGCGACTTCCTCGACGCGGGGCAGTATGCCGCAGCCTCCCGCGAGGACGCCATACACATGACGGCGGAGGGGCACGCGCGCCTGGCCGAGGCGCTGTGCGCGCGCATAAAGACGATGAATCTCTGACAGACGAAACGCGGATATTCCGCATTGAAACACGCTTCACTTACCCGAAAGGAGAATGGATATGCAGAACTTCAGCTACTACAGCCCCACGGAATTTGTCTTTGGCCGCGGCGCGGAGGAAAAGGCCGGCGAGATGATCAGAAAGCGCGGCGGCACGAAGGCGCTGGTGCATTTCGGCGGCGGCTCGGCGATCAAAAGCGGACTGATGGATCGCGTGACGGCCTCGCTGGAGGCGGCGAATATTCCCTATGTCACGCTGGGCGGTGTGCAGCCCAATCCGCGCAGCTCTCTGGTCTATCGGGGGATCGAGCTGGCGCGCGCCGAACACGTCGATTTCATACTGGCCGTGGGCGGCGGCTCGGTCATCGATTCGAGCAAGGCCATCGCGCTGGGCGTGCCCTACGGCGGCGATTTCTGGGATTTCTTCTGTGGAAAAGCCAAGCCGGAGAAGGCGCTCGGCGTGGGCGTCGTGCTGACACTGGCGGCCGCGGGCAGCGAAGGCTCGAAGAGCTGCGTCATCACGCAGGAGGACGGCGGTTTCAAGCGCGGCTGCGGCAACGAGCTGAACCGGCCCAAGTTCGCGCTGATGAATCCCGAGGTCACCTACACGCTGCCCGCCTATCAGACGGCCTGCGGCGCGACCGACATGATGGCGCATGTGCTGGAGCGCTATTTCACCAACGAAAAGGGCGTCGATCTGACCGACCGGCTGTGCGAGGCCGTGCTTTCGGCGGTGATCAAGGCCGCGCCCGTGGCGATCGCCGAGCCGGACAACTATGAAGCGCGCGCTCAGCTGATGTGGGCGGGCACGCTGGCGCACAACGATTCCTGCGGGCTGGGGCGCGAAGGCGACTGGGCGAGCCACCAGATCGAGCACGAGCTGTCGGCGCGCTACGACGTGGCGCATGGCGCGGGGCTGGCCGTGGTGTTTCCGGCCTGGATGCGCTATCAGCTGGATCACGATCCCATGCGCTTTGCGCAGCTGGCGGTGCGCGTCTGGGGCTGCGATATGGACTTCGAGCATCCCGAAAAGACCGCGCTTGACGGCATAGCGCGCTACGAGCAGTTCCTGAAGAGCATCGGTATGCCGACGCGCCTTGCCGAGCTTCACGTCGACCCCGCAGACATCCCTGCCATGGCCGAGAAGTGCAAGCGCAACAACGCCGGCAGGCTGGGCTTCTTCCGCCCGCTGGACACCGAGGACATCGCGAAGATCCTCTATTCGGCGATGTGAGGGCGGCGGTGCGCAAGTCAAAGAAAAATTGGCGTAAAAGCGTCAAAAATGTGAGAAAGGGGCTTGACAGGGTATTCGGGATGTGATAGAATACGGTCATTCCCAAGGATGATATTCAATTTCCGGTGATTATAGCAAGAGGGATCCACCTGTTCCCATACCGAACACAGAAGTTAAGCCTCTGAGCGCTGATGGTACTTGGCTGGCAACGGCCCGGGAGAGTAAGACGTCGCCGGATTCCATAAGGCATTCTGTTGTGATTACACGATGGGGTGCTTTTTTTCTGCACAAAAGCGCTTTAGTGTGCCTGAAGATGCGCCGCGCGGACTTTGTGACGGGGAAAAGGCGAAGCAGTCATACAATTTTCTCACAAATTCTCTTGACAGAAGCGGCTTCATCCTCTATACTAAAGCAGTTGTATTTTTGTGAAATACGTGTTTTTCAAACACATAATTGAAAGGGTGTATCATCAATGGCAGCTTCCGTTCGTACTTACCAGCCTAAAAAGCGTCAGCGTTCCAAGGTTCATGGTTTCCGTGCCCGCATGAAGACCAAGACCGGCCGCCGCGTGCTCAAGACCCGCCGCCTGCGTGGCCGCAAGTCCCTGACCGTCTGATTTTCGTGAAAAACTCAGAGGCAAATGCGTGTGTGAGCCCCGTCCCTTCCAATGGGGCGCGGGCTTCGACGCATATCTATCGACTGGGCCGCAGGTATTCCCTGGGGCGTAATAAGCAGTACGCTTATGTCTATCGCCGCGGGAAATCCTGGCCGGGCCGCAGAATGGTGCTGATCTATCTGAAGGCCCGCTTTCTGAAAGTGGGTTTTTCAGTGTCCTCAAAAGTGGGCAACGCTGTCACGCGCAATCGCCTGCGCCGCCGCATGAAGGAGGATTTCCGTCTGCTGCGGCCGTCGCTTGCGCCGGGCAAGTATATCTTCGTGGCCCGCACGGCGGCCGTAACGGCCGACAACGCCGCCATGGCCTCGGAGATGCGCGCGCTTTTGAAGAAGGCCGGCCTGATCAATCCGGCCGGAGGAGAAGAATGATTCGCAGCATTCCCAAACGGATCATGCTCGGCATGATTCGTTTTTATCGTCGGTTCATCAGCCCGATGTTCCCGCCCTGCTGCCGCTTTACACCGACCTGCTCGGCGTACGCGCTGGAGGCCATCCAGAAATACGGCGCGCTCAAGGGCGGCTATCTGGCCGTGCGCAGAATCCTGCGCTGCAACCCGTTTCATCCCGGCGGCTACGATCCCGTGCCGTGACGGATGAAGCTCCCCGTTTTCGAAAGGCTCGCCGAATCGCGGCGGGACGAGAGCTGGTTTTTACTCTTTTCCTAAAAATCCGCAGGGGTTTTGCGGCTCTTTCCTTTTGAATATGAGTTTCCTTCGGCAAAATTTCCTCAGGGCGGGCTTTGCGCCGCGTCGTGAAAATTGCGCCGGACGAGCAGGCGCGTAGGCCTGTTCAGCCCTTCTTCGCCGTGCGCGGCGGCTGTAAGGGCTTCCCTTCGCCTTTTCGCAGGGCGATCATCCCATAGCCCCGTTTGGAAATGGGGCGCGGCGGCAGCCGGCCGTCTTTCCCGTCTGCGTTTCGGATCCCGCTTCACCGTTTTTATGAACGCGCCGCGTTCACCCCCGAAAATCACTCTAGGAGGAATGACCCTATGCGCCTGGGATTCATCGGCGATATTCTTCGCTGGGCCTTGGATTTGATTTATTCGCTGGTCGGCAATTACGGCTGGGCCGTGCTGATCTTTACGCTGCTGATTCGCCTTGTGCTCATGCCGCTGGACATCAAGAGCCGCAAGAGCATGAAGACCATGCAGAACGTTCAGCCCAAGATCGACGAGCTGAACAAGAAGTACGCCAACGACAAGGACAAGCTGAACCAGAAGATGGCAGATCTGTACAAGAAGGAGAAGATCAATCCGCTCTCCGGCTGTCTGCCCATGCTGATCCAGGTGCCCATACTCTTCGCCATGTTCGCGGTCATGCGCGAGGTGGCCAATGAAGAGACCATCCAGATGATCCTCGAGATCAAGCAGAACATCCTCGCGGGCGTTGAGAACTATCAGCCCAAGCTGCAGAGCCTTTTGTGGATCAAGAACGTGTTCCAGCCCGATTCCTTCATGTCCACCGTCGTGCCCGCCTTCGGCAGCAAGCTCGCCGAGATCACCAAGGGCAGCGGCGCGGTGACTATGGAGATGATCGAGGAAGCCAAGGCGTTCCTCCAGACCAACGAGTACAGCGCCTGGGCGGCGAACTACGGCAACGCCGTGGCCTACTCCGCACCGCTGCTCATGTGGACGATCACCATCCCCAAGAAGTTCAACGGTCTGTTCATACTGCCCATTCTCTCCGCCGTCAGCCAGTTCTTCACCAGCAAGTTCATGAACGCCGGCCAGCAGAACGCCAATCCCCAGCAGAGCGCCAATACCAAGTTCATGCAGTGGTTCTTCCCGCTCTTCTCGCTGTGGATCTGCGCCAGCTCCAACGCGGCCTTCGCGCTGTACTGGGTGTTCATCAACGTGTTCCAGATCGCGCAGCAGTTCATCATTGGCAAGCTGATCGATCGCTCTGAAAACAAGAAAAAGCTCATCGAGGAGGCAAGCACCAAATGAAATCCATTGAATCGTCCGGCAAAACGGTAGAGGACGCCGTCCGCGCCGGCCTTCAGCAGCTGGGCTGCGACGCCGCCGACGTCACTATCGACGTGCTCGAGGCGGGCCGTCCGGGCCTGTTCGGTATGTTCGGCAAGCTGGCCAGGGTTCGCCTGACCCTCAAGGAAAACGATCTCGATTTCGAGATGCCGACGCTCTCTCTGGACAGCCAGAAGGCGCGCGCGCCCAAGCCCGAAAAGAAGGCCGAGCCGAAGAAGGCTGAAAAGGCCGAAAAGACTGAAGAGACCGAAAAGGTCGAGAAGCGCGCCGAAGCGCCCGTCGAGCCGAAGAAGGTCGAAAAGAGCGCCGAAGAAGCCAAGAGCGAGCCGGCCCCCGCGCCCGAAGCGCCTGCGTCCGAGGAAGCGCCTGCCGCCGAGGCTCCCAAGGCCGAAGCGCCCAGAGCGCCCCGCCGCAGCCGCTCGAACCGCGCCGACAAAGCCGAGAGAGCGGAGCGCGCCGAGAGCCGTCCCGAGAAGAAGAACGACGAGCCGTTCGTGCCCAGCGATCCCGAGACGCTGAGCGAGACCGGCCGCATCGCCTACGATTTCCTCAAGAACGTCACCGAGAAGATGGGCGTTCAGGTCGCCATCCGTGTGACTGAGGAAGCGGATCATCTGTCGGTCGCCATGATGGGCGACACGCTGGGCATACTGATCGGCCGACGCGGCGACACGCTGGACGCGCTGCAATATCTGGTCAGTTTGCAGGTAAACAAGAACCGCGAGGGCTATATGCGCGTTTCGTTGGATACCGAGAACTACCGCGCCAAGCGTGAGGAAGCGCTCACCCGTCTGGCACAGCGCATGGCCGCCCGCGCCCGCAAGACCGGCCGCAGGGTGACGCTCGAGCCGATGAACCCCTACGAGCGCCGCGTGCTGCATTCCGCGCTGCAAAACAACCCCTATGTGACCACGCACAGCGAGGGCGAGGAGCCTTATCGCCGCGTCGTGATTACGCTCAAGAGCAATCCCGATGAAGATTGATCTGCACGTCCACACGAGCGAGGTCAGCGGCTGCGGCAAGGTGCCCGCAGCGGAGATGGCGCGCCTGTATCATGAGGCGGGCTATGATGCGATCGTCATAACCGATCATCTCATCGCCGGCAAAAACGCCGAAATGCCCATGGACGAGCGCGTCAACTGGTATCTGAGCGGATACCGCGCCGCCAAGGCTGAGGGCGAACGGCTGGGGCTGACCGTCCTGCTGGGCGCTGAGCTGCGCTTTAACTGCGGCCATGAGGACTATCTTCTCTATGGGATCATGGAAACGGACGTCGCGCCGATCATGCGTGATCTCGACGGCGGCATACTGCCGGGCGATTTCTATCGCAGGATCCGTGAAAACGGCCGCATGACGCTCATACAGGCGCATCCGTTCCGGCCGGAGCTTCGTCAGGCGCCGCTTGACGAGCTGGACGGCATCGAAGTTTACAACGGCCATCCCGAGCACGACAGCCACAACGATCTGGCCATGGCGCGCGCCATGCAGGGCGGCGAGGGCTTCATCAAGACCAGCGGCTCGGACGCGCACAAGGTTCATCATGTGGGCCGCGGCGGCATGATCGTCGACGAGCCGATTGAGGACAGCGTGCAGCTGGCGCGCTGGCTCAGAGCGCACCCGAACGGAGAGCGCGTCGAGACGCGCTGAAGCCGTTCTTCCCATACGCATCATACGAGTAAACTCTCCTGTCGCATTGCGGCGGGAGGGTTGCTTTATATGGCGGCCGAATGGACGTTATAAATCCCCTGGTTTAGCCGGGGGTATGGAAAAGCGCTTTAGCAAAAGTCATAAAGCCGCATGGCCGATGCGGCTCCGCAGGAAAATAGCAGAATATTGATATATGCAGGGCGCGAAAGAAGTTTGAACGAATCCCCGAGAAGAGGATTTGCAAAGCGCAGAGTGACTGACAGTTTTTCAGAGGCCCTCTTTAGAGGGCGGCCGCAAGTAATGTGCCTTTATAGGGATGAATCAAACCAACTGTTCACGGATGGTTACAGTTTCGGCGCTATGAAAGCCGCGGTGCTTTTTATTTCAAAAAATTTGAAAAAGCCTATTGACAAATGAGAAGTACCGTCGTATAATACTACCAACCTACCGAGATGGTAGATATAAAGCGAGGTAAGAGACTATGAGCGTTTTGATGGTCTTTCGATGTTGCGCGGGCGCGGAAGAGCGCATCCGCACCTGATATTGTTGGAAAACGCCCCACTGAATTATCGAGCATGAAAAGGAGATCATCATTATGTCCAAGATTTATACGTCCGCGGATCAGCTGATCGGAAAGACCCCCCTGCTGGAGCTGACTCATATCGAAAAGAAGCATGGCCTGAAGGCGAAGATCCTCGCCAAGCTGGAATACTTCAATCCCGCCGGTTCCGTGAAGGACAGAATCGCCAAGGCCATGATCGACGACGCGGAAGAGAAGGGCCTCCTGAAGGAAGGCTCCGTCATCATCGAGCCGACCTCCGGCAACACCGGCATCGGCCTGGCCTCGGTCGCCGCGGCGCGCGGCTACCGCATCATCATCGTCATGCCCGAGACCATGAGCGTCGAGCGCCGTCAGCTGATGAAGGCCTACGGCGCGGAGCTGGTGCTCACCGAGGGCGCGAAGGGCATGAAGGGCGCGATCGCCAAGGCCGACGAGCTGGCCAGGGAAATCCCCAACAGCTTTGTGCCCGGGCAGTTTGTCAACGCGGCCAACCCCAAGGCGCATTTCGACACCACCGGCCCGGAAATCTATGAGGACACCGACGGCGCGGTCGATTACTTCGTCGCGGGCGTGGGCACCGGCGGCACGATCACCGGCGTGGGCCGCTATCTGAAGAGCAAAAAGCCCGATGTGAAGGTGGTCGCGGTCGAGCCGAAGAGCTCCGCCGTGCTGTCCACCGGCGTGGCCGGCGCGCACAAGATCCAGGGCATCGGCGCGGGCTTTGTGCCGGCCGTGCTGGATACGAAGGTCTATGACGAGATCATCCCCGTCGAGAACGACGACGCGTTCGCCACCGGCCGCGAAATCGGCCAGAGCGAGGGCCTGCTGGTGGGCATTTCCTCCGGCGCAGCGCTGTGGGCGGCCATCGAGCTGGCCAAGCGCCCCGAAAACGAGGGCAAGACCATCGTCGTGCTGCTGCCCGACACCGGCGACCGCTATCTCTCCACGCCGCTGTTCTCCTAATTCATAAGCAAGGAAGGCGAAAAGCATGATTCCCACTTTGGACGAAGCCAGAGCGCTGCTCAGAGAATACAACGCCGAGCCGTTTCACCTGAAGCACGCCGAGATCGTTTCCGGCGTTATGGCGTATTTCGCGCGCGAGCTGGGCTATGCGGATGAGGCCGATTTCTGGGCGGTCGTAGGGCTGCTGCACGATCTGGACTTCGAGCGCTATCCTGAAGAGCACTGCATTAAGGAGCAGGAAATCATGCGCGCGGCGGGGCTGGACGAATCCATCATCCACGCGACGGCCAGCCACGGCTACGGCCTGACCGTGGACATAAAGCCTGAGCACACCATGGAAAAGGTGCTTTACGCCACCGACGAGCTGACCGGCCTGATCGGCGCCGTGGCGCTGATGCGGCCCTCGAAGAGCGTGGACGATCTGGAGCTCAAGTCGGTCAAAAAGAAGTATAAGAACGCCAATTTCGCGGCGGGCTGCTCGCGCGAGGTGATCGAGCGCGGCGCTGAAATGCTGGGCTGGAGCGTGGACGATCTGATTTCAAAGACCATATTGGCCATGCGCGCCACGCCGGCCGCCCGCTTCGACGACTGACCGCACAGGAAAATATCCTCCCTTCTGCGGCGCTTGAACATTCTCTGTTCGGGCGCCGCTTTTTCAGCGATAAAATAACGTGCGCTTCGGCGATACGGGTGGAACGGCGGCGCGTTTTGTGATATACTCGGCATGGTTTGCATCAGAGACGGTTTATTGATGAAAGCATGAGGAAGCGCACATGGAAATTACGGTTGAGGAGATGCGGCGGCTTTCGCCGGAGGACTATATATTGATCGATATGCGCAGCGAGCAGACGCGCGAGTACGGCGTGATTCCGGGCGCTGCGCCCATTTCGCAGGAGGCGCTGGAGAAAAATCCGCCCGAGACGGACGGAAAGAAGCTCATCCTCTACTGCGCGCACGGCCAGTTCAGTCTGGACGCGGCCGAGGCGCTGCGGGAGAAGGGCGTCGACGCGTACAGCCTCAAGGGCGGCTATATCGAATGGCTGCGCGATCAGATGGAGCGCCAGCAGGCCGACGAGCTGTGTCAGCGCGTGGAAAACAGCCTGCGCAAAAAGTTCCGCGAGAAGCTGTGGTGCAACTTCACGAAGGCCGTGCGCGATTACGAGCTGGTGAAGAGCGGCGACCGCATCGCCGTGTGCATTTCGGGCGGCAAGGATTCCATGCTGATGGCCAAGCTCTTTCAGGAGCTGCACCGCTACAGCAGGGTGCCCTTCGAGCTGGAGTTTCTCGTGATGGATCCCGGCTACAGCCCCGCCAACCGGCAGGTGATCGAGGAAAACGCGCGCAAGCTGAATATCCCCATCCGCATCTTCGAATCGAACATATTCGATTCGGTGTATCATGTGGAAAAATCGCCCTGCTATCTGTGTGCGCGGATGCGGCGGGGGCATCTGTACAGCTATGCCAGAGAGCTGGGCTGCAACAAAATCGCGCTGGGACACCACTATGACGACGTGATCGAGACCATCCTCATGGGGATGCTCTGGGGCGCGCAGATCCAGACCATGATGCCCAAGCTGCACAGCACCAACTTTGAGGGCATGGAGCTGATCCGGCCGCTCTATCTCATCCGCGAGGACGACATCAAGGCCTGGCGCGACTATAACGAGCTGCACTTCATACAGTGCGCCTGCAAGTTCACCGACACCTGCACCACCTGCTCGAACGAGGAGACGCGATCGAAGCGCGTGGAGGTCAAGCAGCTCATCAAAGAGATGAAAAAGACCAACCCGCTGGTTGAAAAGCATATCTTCAAGAGCGTCGAGAACGTCGCGCTGGACGCGGTCATCGCCTACAAGAGCGGCGACAAAAAAGTCCATTTCCTCGATCATTACGACGAAAAAGCGTAAAAATATACCGCGTTCCCTCTCCCACAGGCGGGCGGGAGCGCGGCTTTCTTCTGTCAGATGACGTAATTATCGGCGGCGGGCGTGTCCATCAAATCGGCCAGCGTGATGCCGGAAAAGTAGTTCTTCGTCAGCTCGTAATAGTTTTTCCACACGGGCAGCGTGCGGCATTCCGGCGCGCGGCTGCACGGCGCGGTGCTCTCCTGAAGGCAGGCGACCGGCGCAAGACTGCCCTCGGCCATGCGCAGAATCTCCCAGAGCGTGTACTGATCCGGCTCGCGCGTGAGCCTGTAGCCCCCGCCGATGCCGTGCGCGCTGTCGATGAAATCAGCGGCCTTGAGCGCGGGCATGAGCCGCTCGATATATTTGAGCGAGATGCCCTGCCGGTCGGCCACCTCGCGCATGGGAACGTAGTCGCCGCCGCTGTGCTCGGCCAGATCGAGCAGTATGCGAATGGAATAGCGGCCCTTCGTTGAAATCATGATGCTTGTCCTCCTTTGAGTGTCCTTCCCTATTATAACACCACATTGGTAGGTTTTGCAAACGCATTTGAAAATATATTTGTATGAAGATTGACGCACGGCGCGCGCGTTGACGGCAGGCGGCGGCTATGCTATAATCAGGGAAAGGAGCGCGGAAGGGCCGCGCGGATCACGGATCGGATAAACCCGTGAGGAGGAAAGAGAAAATGGCACTATTACACGTTGACTTTTTTTCGGACGCGCTGGGGATGTGTACGGCCATGGACGTCATACTGCCCGAAAAGACGCGCGGCCAGATCGGCATGGAGGGGCGCGGCGCGGAGGGCAAATGCCCCACGCTCTATCTGCTGCACGGCATGAGCGACGACCACACCATCTGGCAGCGGCGCACGTCCATCGAGCGCTATGTGGCCGACAAGGGACTGGCGGTGGTCATGCCCACGACGCATCTGGGCTGGTATACCGATATGTACATCGGCTATAAGTACTGGACGTTCATCTCGCAGGAACTGCCGGAAATCTGCCGCCGCTTCTTCCCGATGATGAGCGACCGGCGCGAGGACACCTTCGCTGCGGGGCTGTCGATGGGCGGCTACGGCGCGTTCAAGTGCGGCCTGCTCGCCCCCGAGACGTTCAGCTGCTGCGCCTCGCTCTCCGGCGCGCTGGACGTGGGCGAAATCTGCCGCGACAAGATCCTCTCCAACGAGGGTCTGTTCTACGACGTGTTCGGCCCGGCCGATCAGGTGGCCGGCAGCGAGAACGACCTCTTCGCCGCCGCCGAAAAGCTGGCCGCGAGCGACCGGCCGAAGCCGAAGATGTATATGTGGTGCGGCACGGAGGACTTCCTCTATAAGGAAAACGTGCGTATGCGCGATCATCTGAAGGCGCTTCATTATGATCTCACATATGAGGAATCGACCGGCAATCACAACTGGGGCTGCTGGGATCAGAAGATCCAGTCCATACTGAGCTGGCTGCCGCTCGGCCGATAGGAGAGGGAGGAAACAGATATGGCGCTTATTCACATTGGCTTTTTCTCCGAATGTCTGGGCATGGCCGTCCAGTGCGACGTGATCCTGCCGCAGACGGCGAGCGGACAGATCGGCATGGCCGCGGGCGTTCAGGGCGACAGGCACCCCACGCTGTGGCTGCTGCACGGCGCGTCCGACGACCACACCATCTGGCAGCGCCGCACGTCCATCGAGCGCTATGCCGCGCCGCTGGGGCTGGCGGTGGTCATGCCCGCCGTTCAGCTCTCCGGCTACGCCAACATGGCGCACGGCCGACGCTTTTACGACTATGTGGCGCAGGAGCTGCCCGAAAAGATGCGCTATTTCTTCCCGCTCTCCGATAAGCGGGAGGACAACTTCATCGCCGGTCTGTCCATGGGCGGCGCGGGCTGCATGAAGATCGGCCTGGCCAACCCGAACAATTACGCGGCCATCGGCTGCCTGAGCGCCGGCGCGAGCAACCGCCGCGCGTCCGTCGAGACGTCCGAGGCCGGAAAGCGCCGCCATAACATGATCTACGGCGACCGCAATCTCGAAGGCACGGAGGAGGATCCCTTCGGCAATGCGCGCAAAATCGTCGAGCAGGGGCTGCCCGCGCCGCGCATCTATCATTCCACCGGCGCGAGCGATTTCCTGCTGGAGAACGCGCACGCCACGCGCGATTTCTTCCAGTCCCTCCCCGGCAATCCCTTCGATTACACCTACGAGGAGGATCCCGGCGCGCACACCTGGGAATACTGGGACGAGCACATCCAGCATTTCCTGCGCTTCATCGGCCTGAAGCCGGTCTCCAATATCCGCAACTGAACAGAGAGACAGAGCCGGAAGCGCCGCTTTCGGCTCTGCTTTCAGCATGCGGCGATAAACGCGCGGGATGAACGTCAATAAAAGGATAAAAGAAGCATGACAAGTTATGAAACAGTCCATCAGGCGGCGCTGCGCCTGGGCGTGACGGAGAGGACGATTCAGCTCTGGGCGAAGAGCGGTCAGCTGGCCGGTGCGCGCAAGGTGGGGCGCGACTGGATGATCCCCGTAGATGTGCCAGAGGATGAAAAAGAGGAAGCGGCCGAAACGCTCGAAGCCGCCGAGACGGTCGAAGCGGAGGAGAGTACCGAGCCGGAGAGCGAACCTCTGCCAGAGCCTGCGCCGCGCGTCCCCATGCCGCTGCTTTCGACGGCCTTCGAGCCAGGAACGTGCATGGCAGCGATCGAAGCCATGGACGATCCGGACACGCGCGGCATTGCGCTGGCGGAATACGACTATTTCCGGGGGCGGCACGACGAAGCGCTCAGGGCGGCCGCGCCCTATCTGGGGCATTGCGACAGGGCGCTGTCGTTGTCGGCGGCGCTGATCTCCTGCTATGCCAATGTGGCCGTCGGGCGCTTTGAAGCGGCGCGGCAGGCGTTCGGCATGATCGGCGCGGCGCGGCCGGACGACGACGTTCTGACGCGCGTCATGCGGCTGATCGTCGAGACGCTGTTCCATCTGCCCTCGCCGCCGAACGACGCGCCCGTGCCGCCGCTGTCAGCACTGCCGGAAGGACTGCGGCTGTTCGTGTGCTATGCCATGGCGCACAGAGCCTATCTGGACGGCAATTACGAGCGGTCGCTGGGGCTGGCTGAAGCGGCGCTGGCGCTCGGCTCGCGCGTATATCCCATCGCGTCGATCTATCTCAAGCTGATCGCGGCCATCAATCTGATGAACCTGCGCCGGGTGGACGAGGCGCGGCGCTATTTCATGAGCGCGTGGGGGCAGGCACGCCCCGACGGCCTGATCGAAGGCTTCGGCGAGCATCACGGCCTGCTGCAGGGGCTGGTCGAGGCCTGTCTGCGGCGGGACGATCCGACGGGCTATGAGCGTGTCATCGAGATCACCTACAAATTCAGCGCGGGCTGGCGGCGCATTCACAATCCCAAAACGAGCGAGATGGTTGCCGACAATCTGACGACGATGGAGTTCACCATCGCCATGCTGGTCTCCAGGGGCTGGAGTTATCAGGAGATCGCGCGGCATCTGGACGTGTCGGTGAGCTATATCAAAAAGCTGATCGCTATGACCTATGAAAAGCTGGGCATTACAAGCCGCCGGGCGCTGCGGCAGTATATGCTGCGATGACAAAAGAGGAGCCGTTCCTTAAAGAGGAAACGGCTCCTTTTCGCAGGCCCGAAAAACGCGCTCAAGCCTGCGTGATTTCCATATCGTAAAAGCGATCGATCTGCTCGCAGGCGCTGACGCCCAGATAGAACGAGGGATATATATCCTCGACGTAGAGCGTGAATTTCCGGCCGCAGGCTTCGATCTCCAGGCCGGTTTTCGTCACGCGCGTGGAGAACGTATGCCTTTCGCCCGCCGAGACGGGGAACTGCGCGCCCAGCAGCTTGACCCATGTGACCTTGCCGTCGTTCATCCTCATGCGCCAGACGTTCACGCCGTTTTCGTAGAGCACAACCTCCATGTAGTTTCCGTAGCGCAGCGCGCCGTCCGAGCAGCGATGCAGCTTCTCGGCGATCACGAACAGCGGCGCGCCGTAGGCCTCGAACGCGCAGGTGGCTGAGATGGCTGCGCCGGTCGCGCAGGGCTGCTCTGCCATGAGCGTCACGTTGTCAAAGCCCTGCTCGAACGCGTCGTTCTTCCGATTGACGATGCAGTCGTCCTCCTGCACGAACACGGGCGTTTCCGAAAAGCGGAAGGAATAGGCGTAGGTCAGGGGCGCGTTGTCCCACTGGCCGCGCGAAAAATCAACCTTCATAACCAGACCTCCAACCAATAAAATTTCTCATTGCGCCTTCATTATACAGGACAGCCGCACCGGAAGGCAAGCGCTTTTTATCGGCGTGACAAAAAAGCGCTGCATATCACAGCAGGATATGCAGCGCTGAAAGGAAATTTTGTCAGATCACGCCGCGCAGATCGCCTTTTTTCGTCGCCTCGAGCACGCACAGCCATGTGGCCGCCGTGTCGTAGCGGGAATCGTGCGCCGCGCCGCCGCCGCCGAACCATTCGTTGGACTTTTCAGCGATGAATTCGGGAGTCAGGCCGTAGTATTCGGCCAGCTCCTCCAGCTTGGGCGGCTTGGGGCGGCCGATGTTGACGCGCCGCTTCATGTTCATCACGCCGGTGAAATAGTTCATCGTGCAGAAGGTCTTTTTCTTGCCCAGGTTCAGGCCGCAGCGCTCAAACTCCACGCGGATATAGCGGTCGTCCGCCGCGACGTTGTGCCCCACCAGCAGGCCGCAGCCCGAGAAATCGGCGAAGATTTCGTCCACACGGTCCTCAAAGCGATCGCCGCCGGACAGCTCGTCCAGATCCTCGATGCTCATGCCGTGAACCTCCTGCGCGCCCTCGCTCATTTCGTCCACCGCGAAATACATATTCTTGCCCGTGACGGCTCCGTCCTCGATCATCAGATAGGAGAGCTGGCAGATCTGGCCGGGCGTGAGATCGGTCGCTTCCGTGTCAAAGCAGATTATCTTCATGTGTTCCTCGCATCGGCTGTTTACGCCATGGTCTCCAGCATGGTCAGAGAGACTTCGTAATTGCACTTTTCGCCCTTTTCGTACAGCTCGAAGGCGTCCATCATGTATTCGGCCATGCGCCGCACCTCAAGGCCGCTCGAACCGGCGATATGGGGCGTGATGAAGCAGTTCTCCAGCGCATTCAAGGGATTTTCGTTTGAATGGCCTTCGTTGGTCATCACGTCCAGCAGCGCCGTGCGGGTGGGCACGCTCGTCAGCGCGTCGTAGAGATCCTTCTCGTCCAGCTGCGGGCCGCGGCCGGTGTTGATGAACGTGGCGTAGGGCTTCATGGACAGGAAGCAGTCGCGCTTTATGATGCCTACGGTGGCGGGCAGGTTGGCCAGATGGTTGGAGATCACGTCGCACTCGGCGAAGATTTCGGCCATTTCAGCCTTTTTGACGTGCAGTTTTTCGGCGCGCTCCTCGCTCAGGAAGGGATCGAACACCAGCACCTCGCAGTCGATCTGCCTGAGCATCTCGGCCAGACGGCTGCCGATCGCGCCGCAGCCCAGCAGGCCGATCTTCACGTCGTAATTGCCCGGATAGTTTTCGAACAGCTTATGCCCCGCGTCGCGGTTGGCGCGCGTCAGGGGCTGCACGCGGAAATAGCCCTTCGTGGCCAGCAGGATCTGCGCGAAGGCGTACTGCACCACCGGCACCGCGTTGGCCTGCCAGGCGCTGTAGACGCGCACGCCGGCGTTCAGGAACGGCCGCGCGAAATTCTGCACGCTGCCCGCGCCGTAAAACACGGCCTTGAGCGCCGGGAAGCATTCCTTAATTTCCGCTTCGGTCATGGCGGGCATGCCCCAGGTGGAGAACACGACCTCCACGTCCCTCAGCGCGTCTTTGGCGGCGCGCGCTTCGGCGACGGAGGTTATGACGGTCGGATAGAGCTGAACCAGCTTATTGAGACGCGTCATCTGCTTTTCGGCATAGACGCGGCGGAGGGTATCGGGCGTTTCGTTCAGGAACGCGGCCTTAATCATTGTCGATCACCTTTCTTTAGTGCGCCTTCATGCGCTGCTTTTTGCCGTTCAATGCGGCGTTTTCAGCCGCCGCGTTTATTATAGCATATCAGAGCGCGATTAAAAAGCAAAATATCCTCATTGCAGAGAGGAAAATTCGCGCGCGAATCGAATTATTAAATGAGGTGTACCGGTTATGGATCAACAGCAGGAACTCGTTATTCTCACTCGATTTCTCTCGACGCTCTCCCGGGGCGAACTGGACGTGGAGGACGCCCGGGCGCTGCTCGAACGCTGCGGCTCGCTCAGCGGCATGGCGTCGTTTCCGCCGGCTCTGCTGATGCGGGCGGGGCATCTTTCCGGCGCGCAGGCCGAGCTGCTGTCGGAACTGCCGCGCATTGTGCGCCGCTGCCGGATGGATCAGTGCGGCGACAGTCCGAAGCTGGATTGTCTCGATGCGGCGGCGCGCTATGTCCGCGCGCTGTATACGGGCGTTCGGCATGAGCAGTTGTTCATGCTGTGCCTGGACGATGATTTCCGGCTGATCGAAGCGCGTCTGCTGTCCAGCGGCTCGATGATCGAGGCGAGCGTGCCGCCGCGTCTGGTCATGGAAAGCGCGCTGCGCGTTCAATCCGGCGCGGTGATATTCTGTCACAATCACCCCGCGGGCAGGATGTATTTCAGCGAGGCGGACGTTTCCTCAACCGCCGCTTCCATAAAGGATCTGGACAAGATCAACGTCGCCATGCTCGATCATCTGCTGGCGGCGCGGGGCAGGATCGTCAGCCTGCGGCGCATGCACTATATTCCCGAGAGCGTCTGGACAAATTCCGGCGCGAAGGCCGTGCCCTACAGCCGCTGGGTTGAGAAGGCCGGCGATGAAGAGGCATAAAAAAAGCGGCCGGAAGCTGCTTCCGGCCGGCTGACAGGGACGTTATACAAATTCATAGTAGATGGCGCTGACGGCGCGCTCAAAGTCCTTGCCGTCCACGCCCACGATGATGTTCAGCTCGCTCGAGCCCTGATCGATCATGCGGATGTTGATGTCGGCCACGGCCAGCGCGCGGAACAGGCGCGACGCGGTGCCGCGCTTGTTGACCATGCCGCGTCCCACGGTGGCGATGAGCGCCACGCCGCTGGTGAACTCGATGGAATCGGGATGGCAGGCCTCCTCGATGCGCTCGATGATCTCGCTCTTGTGGCTTTCGATTTCGCTGTCGGCGATGACCACGCTCATGGTGTCGATGCCGGTGGGCAGATGCTCAAAGGAGATGTCCAGCCCTTCCAGCACGCCCAGCACGCGGCGGCCGAAGCCCAGCTCGCTGTTCATCATGGCCTTGTCGATCGACAGGAGCGTGAAATTCTTGTGCCCCGCGATGCCGGTGATGGTGCGCTCGTTTTCAATATCGTCGGGCGTGAGCACGATCATCGTGCCCGGATGCGAGGGATCGTTGGTATTGCGGATGTTGGTGGGGATGCCCGCCTTGCGCACGGGGAAGATTGCGTCCTCGTGCAGCACGGTCGCGCCCATGTAGGACAATTCGCGCAGCTCGCGGTAGGTCAGCTTGTCGATCGAGCGGGGATTGTCGATGATGCGCGGATCGGCCATCATGAAGCCGGATACGTCCGTCCAGTTTTCATACAGCGTGGCCTTCGCCGCGCGGGAGACGATCGCGCCGGTGATGTCCGAGCCGCCGCGGGAGAACGTCTTGATCTCGCCCGAGGGCATCGCGCCGTAAAAGCCGGGAATGACCGCGTGCTCATGGCGGGAAAGGCGCTCGGAAAGCACCTCGTTCGTCCATTCGGGCGCGAAAACGCCCTGTCGGTCAAACCGGACGACCTCGGCCGCGTCGATAAAGTCCCAGCCCAGATAGCTGGCCAGAATCAGGCCGTTGAAGTATTCGCCGCGGCTGGCCGCGTAATCGGGATTGTCCGAGCGTGCGATTTCCTTTTCAGCCTCGTGCAGCGCGGGCAGCAGGTCGAGATCGATGCCCAGATCGCGGATGATGTCGCAATAGCGTGTGACGATCCGGCTGAAGCACTCCGAATAGCTCTGGCCGGTCTGCGCCAGCTTGAAGCAGCGATAGAGCAGATCGGTCACCTTGTCGTCTTCCTTGAACCGGCGGCCCGGCGCGGAGGGCACGACAAAGCGCCTGTCGGGATCGGACAGAAGAATATCCTTAACTTTCCTGAACTGATCGGCGTCGGACAGCGACGAACCGCCGAATTTTGCAACTTTAAGTCCCATAGCTGACAACAACCTCCACTCGCCGCGTCGGTGTATACGGCAATAACTCGAATAATTATACGGGGTCTATGCCGCCTGCGTCAAGCACTTCCCCAGCAATCCCCCGTTAAATCATATGACGCGGCGCAAAAACCGGTTCTGGGCAATTTACATCAGTGTGCTTTGCGCCGGCGCGGCTTTCCGCTATAATAGAAGGTAAAGAAACGGTTTATCCACTTTTCTGAAAGGACTGCATCCATTATGAAGGCCATTATTTCTGTCCTCGGCGGCGACCGCCCTGGCATCATCGCCGAAATCAGCGGCTGCCTGTATCGCCATAACCTCAATATCCTCGACATCACCCAGACCATCCTCTCGGGCTATTTCACCATGGTCATGATGGTCGATCTGGCCGGCATGAACGTCTCCTATGCCGAGATGACCGCCGCGCTCAACGAGCTGGGCGAAAAGCTGGGCCTCGAAATCCGTATGCAGCGCAGCGAAATCTTCGACGCGATGCATCGCCTGTGAGGTGACGCGCCATGCTGAACACCTCCGAAATCTTTTCGACGATCAACATGATCAAGGACCAGAAGCTGGACATCCGCACGATCACCATGGGGCTGTCCCTGCTGGAGTGCGCGGGCGAAAACACGCCCCAGAAGGTCTATGATCTGGTCACCCGCCGCGCCGAGCATCTGGTCGAGGTCGGCGAGGACATCGAGCGCGAGTTCGGCATACCGATCGTCAACAAGCGCATTTCCGTTACGCCCGTCTCGCTGATTCTGTCCGATCGCACCGATCCGGTGGATGTGGCCGTGTCTCTCGACCGCGCCGCCGAGACGACCGGCGTGAACTTCATCGGCGGCTATTCCGCACTGGTGCAGAAGGGCGCGACGAAGAACGACCTAAAGCTCATCCGCTCCATCCCCGAGGCGCTCTCCCGCACGAAGCTGGTGTGCTCCTCGGTCAACGTGGGCACCACCCGCGCGGGCATCAATATGGACGCCGTGCGGCTGATGGGCGAGATTATCGTAGAGACGGCCAGAGCCACCGCCGATCAGGACGGCCTGGGCTGCGCCAAGCTGGTGGCGTTCGCCAACGCCGTGGAGGACAATCCCTTCATGGCCGGCGCGTTCCATGGCGTGGGCGAGGGCGACGTGGCCATCAACGTGGGCGTGAGCGGCCCCGGCGTGGTCAAGCGCGCGCTGGAGGACTGCAAGGGCCAGCCCTTCGACGTTGTGGCCGAGACGATCAAGAAAACCGCCTTCCGCATCACCCGCATGGGTCAGCTGGTGGCGCAGGAAGCGTCGAAGCGGCTGGACGCGCCCTTCGGCATCGTCGATCTGTCGTTGGCTCCCACGCCGGCCATCGGCGATTCCGTCGCGCATATCCTCGAAGAGATGGGCCTTGAGCGCTGCGGTCAGCACGGCACCACCGCCGCGTTGATGATGCTCAACGACGCTGTGAAAAAGGGCGGCGTGATGGCCTCCTCCTCCGTGGGCGGCCTGTCGGGCGCGTTCATTCCGGTCAGCGAGGACATCGGCATGATCAACGCCGCCGCCGCCGGCACGCTGACGCTGGATAAGCTCGAGGCCATGACGTGCGTGTGCTCGGTCGGCCTGGATATGATCGCCGTGCCGGGCGACACCCCCGCCGCGACGCTCTCCGCGATCCTGGCCGACGAAGCCGCCATCGGCGTGGTCAATCAAAAGACCACCGCCGTGCGCCTTGTGCCCGTGCCCGGCAAGACCGTGGGCGACTGGGTTGAGTTCGGCGGGCTGCTGGGCCGCGCGCCGATCATTCCGGTTCATGCGGAATCGGCCGAGACGTTCATCGCCCGCGGCGGCCGCATCCCCGCGCCGATCAACAGCCTGAAGAACTGAGTCCCTCACGCGTTTATACGAAAGCAATCGTCCCGTAGAGGAAGCGCATAAGCGGCCGCGTTCTCGTTTATACCGAGAGCGCGGCTGGAACGCCGTTCTTTATGGGGCGGTTTTATTAAAGGCGCGGCGTTCGCTCAAACGCGCCGCATTGAAAATACACGCGCAAGCGAGGAGAGCCTATGGTTTTTTCGAGCCTGACGTTCCTGTTCTATTTTCTGCCGCTGACGCTCCTGATATGCTTTGCGCGCCGGAGCATCAAGTGGCGCAACGGCGTGCTGCTGGGCGCGTCGCTGCTGTTCTATGCCTGGGGCGAGCCGGTCTGGGTGCTGGCCATGGTCGGCTCGACCGCCGTGGCGTTTCTCTGCGCGCGCAAAATCGTGCATACGAAGAAGAAGCGCAAACGCCGATTGTGGATGACGCTGAGCGTTACGCTGTCGGCGGCGATCCTGTTCATCTTCAAGTATTCGGCGTTCTTTGTCAATTCCTTCATGGCGCTCTTCGGCGCGTCCTGGCGCATGACGCCGCTGCGCCTGCCCATCGGCATATCGTTTTACACCTTTCAGGTCATTACCTACACGGTGGACGTGTATCGGCGCAAGGCGCGCGCGCAGAAGCATTTCCCGCGACTGATGCTCTATATCAGCTGTTTCCCGCAGCTCATCGCCGGCCCGATCGTCCAGTATTCCGACGTGGCCGATCAGCTGGGAAAGCGCCGGACCACGCCGGACGATTTCGCCGAGGGTATGCAGCGTTTTGTCATCGGCCTGGGCAAGAAGGTCATATTCGCCAATATCTGCGGCAAGGCGCTCTCGTCCATGCCGCTGGCCGGCAGCGCGGCGGCGCTGAGCGTGGGCGGGGCATGGTACGCGGCCTTCCTCTACACGCTGCAAATCTATTTTGACTTTTCCGGCTATTCCGATATGGCCATCGGGCTGGGCCGCATACTGGGCTTCACCTATAAGGAAAACTTCCTGTATCCCTATTCGGCGCTGTCCGTGCGCGATTTCTGGCGCAAGTGGCACGTCTCGCTGGGCAGCTTCTTCCGCGATTACATCTACATCCCGCTGGGCGGTAACCGGCGCGGCCTGAAGCGGACGATCCTCAACACGATGATCGTCTGGATGCTGACCGGCCTGTGGCACGGCGCGAGCTGGTCGTTCGTCCTGTGGGGGCTGTATTACGGCGTGCTCCTGACGCTCGATCTGCTCTTTTTCAAAAAGGTGCTGCCGCATCTGCCCAGGGCGGTCAACTGGCTGATCACCATGGTTCTGGTCATGGCCGGCTGGGTGGTGTTCTACTATCCCGCGCTGGGCGACGCGATGACGCATCTGGGCGCGATGGTCGGGCTGGGCGCGTCGGGCGCGATGGACGCAGAATCGCTGCGCATCATCAAGACGTATTCGGTCTTTCCGCTGATCGCCTTTGCCGCCAGCCTGCCGGTCGCGCCGTTCGTCAGACGGCTGGCCGGACGCGTCGGCCTGACGGGGCGGCGGGAGGAAATCGCGCGCTGCGTCGGGCTGAGCCTGTGTCTGGCGCTGAGCCTGCTGTTCCTGATCAGCCAGAGCTACAACCCGTTTATCTACTTCCAATTCTGACGAGTCGGAGGCGCTATGAAACACAAATTATCGTTTATCGTCGCGCTGTGGTGGGTTATACTGTGCCTGATCGGCGGCGTTTTCCTGCTGGGAACGTCCGATAAGCAGCCGCGCCTGTCCGAATCGGAAAATCGCATGCTCGCCGGATTCCCGAAATTGAGCGCGGCCTCGCTGGCTTCGGGCGAGTTCATGACCGGCTTTGAATCCTTCCTGTCCGACGCGTTCTTCGGCCGCGACGCGCTGGTGCGCACGAGCGACCGCCTGCTGGGCGCGTTCTCCGTGCTCTCGCGCGACGACCGGCTGGCCGCCGCCGCCAACGACATGGAAAACCGCCTGCAAAGCGAGGGCGTGACCAGCACGCCGACCCCAGCGCCGGATAATGCCGTTCAGCCCGCGCCGACGGACGAAACCACGCCCCCCGCCGCCGAGACCGACGACGCGGAGGACGACGTTTCCGCGCCCGAGGGCGACACGCCGCTGACTGCCGAGCACAGCTATCTGTGGCTCAAAAAGACCGACGGCACGAACAAGATACTCTACACCTACGATCTGGACAAGATCAGCGCCTACGCCGACACGCTGCGGCTCATCCGCACGCATCTGCCCGGGGACGGCGACGTGTTCTTCACGCAGGTGCCGCTGGCCTCGATCGCCAATCGCTGGACGGATCAGCAGGAGACCTACTGCGGCTGGGGCAGCACCGTCGAGACCATGCTGGAGAGCTGTCTGGCCGGAGAAGAGCACATTAAGGTATTCAATACGTTTTCCATCCTCGAGCCGCACATGACCGAGGGCACGCCGCTGTTCTATCATACCGATCACCACTGGTCGGCGGAGGGCGCGTATATCGTGCTTTCGGAAATGCTCAAGAGCAGTAACCGGCCGGTCGTGCCCTATGACGAATACGAGTACAAGGCCATCCGCTCCAAGCCCAACGACGCGGGGCAGACCGACGTGTTCAACGTGCTCTATCCGCTGCTGCCCGCGCGCAGCCTGATCGTCACCAAGCGCACGGAGGAAACCGAGCTGCCGCTGATGAATTACGATTCGTCGACCTACACGGCCTATATGAACAATTCCCGCAGGCCGTGGCGGCGCGTGATCACCGGCGCGAACACGGGGCGGCGCGCGCTGGTCATCTGCGATTCCTTCGGCAACGCCTTCGCGCCCTATCTGCTGCCCTATTACGACGAGGTACACATGACCGACTTCCGCAACGACTATTACAACAAGCGCGAAGCCGGCGGCTCCATCGGCGAGCTGATCGAATATTATCAAATCGACGACGTGTATATCGTCACGTCGACGGCGAACGGCCTGCGCAAAGACAATTCCATCGTCTATCTGCGCAAATATCTCGAAGAGTGAGGGGGAGGAGCGCACATGAATACAGATCAAAGACCCCCTCGCCCCGCGCCTCGTCAGTCCAATCGAAAACCGCCGGTCAAGCGGCCCGCTCAGCGTCCCGCCGAGAAAAAGCAGAGCGCGGGGCCTGAACAGATCGTTCGTGTTCTCCGGCGCATCGGCCGCGGTATCCGGCGGGGGCTGTCCCGCGCGTGGCACGCTCTGGACGTGTTCCGCAGAGACGAGCTGTCCACGATCTTCGTCAATTCCGCCGTGGCCGCCGCAGCGCTGATCATTATTTTGTGCGTGCTGACTGCCTGCATGCCGGCCATCCGCATGAACCGCGTGCGGCGGCTGATCGCGTCCGGCCAGACGCAGAGCGCGCTCGCGGCGCTTTCGCAGCTGGAGGCGGGCGGCTACGACAGCAAAGAGATTGACAGAATGCGCCTTGCCGCCGCGGAAAAGCTGACCGCGGCAGGGCGATATGCCGAAGCGCTCTCGGTCATCTCCGCATTGCCGGAAAGCGATGAAGCGCAGGCGGCGCGGCTCAAATGCCAGTATGCTCAGGCCGATTCGCTCTGGCAGGCGGACGATTATTCCGGCGCGGCGCAGATATTTTATCAGCTGGGCGACTATTCGGACAGCGCGTCCCGCTATGCCGACTGCCGCTGTGCGCTGGCGGTTGAAACCTACATAAACGGCGATGAAAACGGCGCGCGCACGCTCCTGCTCAGCGTGTCCGACGCGGATCAGCATATCGAAGCCGCCGTGCAGAAGGCCGCCGGAAGCGCGGATACGGCGCGGGGACTGCTCGCGCTCGATCTGTTCAATCCCGAGAGCCTGAGTCGCATGGAAAAGACCGCTCAGGCGCTCACGCAGGCGCGCGCCGACCGGCCGCTGGGGCGCATTGCCGTCGGATACGCGCATTCCGCCGCCCGAAAGAGCGACGGCATGGCGCTGGCCGCGGGCGATAACAGCTATGGCCAG
The DNA here is from genome assembly GCA_934631025.1 of uncultured Clostridia bacterium. Lineage (GTDB taxonomy): Bacteria > Bacillota > Clostridia > Christensenellales > Aristaeellaceae > Firm-10. The sequence continues at coordinate 2,835 of CAKTXR010000006.1, read as the reverse complement.
TGCGAGGTGTCCGGCTGGACAAACCTTCGGCAGATCGCTGCCGGCGCGTATCACACAGTCGGCCTGCGCGAGGACGGCACGGTAATCGCAGTCGGACGAAACGACGAGGGTCAGTGCGAGGTGTCCGGCTGGACGGACATTGTGATGATCGCCGCGTCGGCCTACGACACGCTGGGGCTTAAATCGGACGGTACGGTGGTGGCCTGCGGCGCGCACAGTCGCTTGATCGAGGGCTGGCACGGCGCGACGTGGATCACCGGCGGCTCCTATTCGGCGGGCTGTCTGTACGATCAGGGCAGCATGACGGCGACGCACGCCGCCGCGCGGATGGGGCTGGGCGTATCGCTGTACGATCTCTCGGTGTGCGGCCCCGTTTCGGCGGGCATCCTGTTCGACGGCACGCTGATCTGCACGGTAGACGCGCCGGACTGGAGCGATCTGATCGCCGTGTCCGCGGGCGAGGACGCTTTGCTCGGCCTGACCAGCGACGGCTGCGTGCTGAGCTACACGTTCCGCACCGGCGAGGAGAGCGCGCTTGCCGTCGACGCGGCGGCCGTTGAAATCGCCCAGAGCGGCGCGCACAGCCTTGTGCTGACCGAGGACGGCCGCGTGCTGTCCTTCGGCGATAATGAGAGCGGTCAGGGGAACACCGGCGGCTGGAAGCTCTGGCCGTAACGGACGCTTCAAAATGAAACTATAATATAAAACGGAAGGAGAATCCGCATTGAACAACATCAAAGACAAGCTCGAAGCCCTGTCCCAGACGCTGCAGAATACGGAGAACGAATCCCGCGAGGTCATCAAGGTGCAGCTGGACGCGCTGGCGCAGGAGGCTTCGCTCACGCCCGAGGAGGCGCAGACGCTGCATGAGACGCTGCACGGCGAGCTGGACGCTATGCGCGGCCTCAACCGCCAGTTGATCGGCACGACGCAGCGCTGCGGCGCGGCCGTGGACGAGATCGAAACCCGCCTGAGCGAGGCGGAAAAGCTCGAGAAAAAGCAGACGCGCAAGTTCAACATCATTCCCGCAGCGCCCACCAACGCGCAGATCGACGTTGAAGAGCATCAGCGCGCGCATTTCGCGCAGGGGCTGACGTTCTACAAGCTGTTCTGGGTGTTCTTTATCGGCTGCTTTGTGGGCGTTGTGGTAGAAATTATCTGGTGCATGATCACAAAGGGGCATTACGAGAGCCGTACCGGCCTGATCTACGGCCCGTTCAATCTGGTCTACGGCTTCGGCGCGGCCCTGCTGAGCGTCTGCCTGTATCGCTTCAGGAACCGCAGCAAGGTCTTTTCATTCGCCGGCGGCCTGATTACGGGCAGCGTCGTGGAGTACGTCTGCTCCTGGGTGCAGGAAATGATCTTCGGCACGACCTCTTGGGATTACAGCAATTTGCCGTTTAACCTCAACGGCCGCATCTGCCTGCTGTATTCCGTGTTCTGGGGCATACTGGGCGTGATGTGGATCAAGGACATCTATCCGCGCATGTCGCGCTGGATCCTCAAGATTCCCAATAAGCTGGGCAAGGGGTTGACCTGGGCGCTGCTCGCGTTCATGATTTTCAACACCGTCATGTCCGGCCTGACCGTGCTGCGCTGGGCAAATCGCCGCGAGGGCGTGCCTGCCGCCAACGGCTTCGAGCGCTATCTGGACAAGCACTATCCCGACGAGCGGATGCAGAAAATCTACGCCAACATGATCTTTCCGGACGACTGATTCCGAAATGGGCGGCAAAAATATCGATTGATCGCGAATTTTTTTCAAAAACCTATTGACAAAGCGCGTGTAATCCCGTATAATAGTGTCTGTTGTTGCGGGGTTATAGCTCAGTTGGTTAGAGCGTCACGTTGACATCGTGAAGGTCATAGGTTCGAGCCCTACTAACCCCACCAACTAAGTCTTCATGTTTTGATACAAAGCATGAGGACTTATTTTTGCATTTATAGACTGATAAACCGTCAGAATACAGGCTATAACTGCCAAATATGGGCTATAGGCGCAGGAAGTGGACTGCTCGGCGTCATTATGTCAGGTGGCAGTTCCCGCTCTCCGACCATTTTTAGTCTACTCATGACTGCTTTTCGGGGTCGAAATCAGAGATTTATCATGAAATGCACCCTACATTGGACGATAGCAGGGTATCGTCCACAATGCAAGGTTTCGTCCAGAGTATCGCAAAATAACGCTAAAATGTACCCCTGAAAGTGGACACAGTAAAAGTCCAAATTCCTATTTGTGGACAAAGAAAAGCCCGCGAATGATGGACGGATTTGCATCTCTCTTCATCATATTTAATTTTTGATCACGCTTCGTATTTCCGCTTGTAATCCTCGCCCCAGACCAACATGGAATCAAGGATGGGCTTAAGGCTTCTGCCCAGCCCGGTCAGAGAGTATTCCACGCGCGGCGGCACCTCAGCGAAGACCTCACGGTGGATAAGCCCGCTTTCCTCCATCGCCCGGAGCTGGGCGGTCAAAACCTTCTGAGACACATTGCCTACGGACTTTTTCAGTTCCCCAAACCGCTTCGTCCCCGGCATCAGGTCGCGCAGAATCAGCACCTTCCATTTGTCGCCGATCAGCGTCAGCGTGGTTTCTACCGGGCAAACCGGCAGCGCGGCTTTCGTTTCGCTCATTGGAAGACCTCCTTCTGAAAATTAACATTTGCCCGTCTGAGGGCTGAAAATGCCCGCAGGGACGCAATCGTTTCCTTCGGGTAACCAGTCAATAGTATCCATTCGGTAACTACGGCACATTATGTGCTTACTTTACAATCCGTCTCTACGGTACTATTATACTGCCAGAGGCGAGCGAAAGCAAGCCCAAATGCCAAGG
>CAKTXR010000005.1 GCA_934631025.1 uncultured Clostridia bacterium | reverse complement strand
GCATAGAGCGGAAGGCTGCGAAAGCCGTTAGGCGTCTTGGGCGTGGTCACCTCAGCCTGATTGTGGGCGTAGGTCGCAACCTTTGCAGCGACAAAAATGGCGCTGAACGGCAGAAGGCGGAATGCATAGGACGTGGCGGATCGCTTGTTGGTTTCGCTCGGCAGATCGGGTTGGGCGTCTAAAATTAGGGATATGGAGATTCCGTCCTTTCGATCATGGGTTCAACATTCCGGATGAATTTTTCCCATGCTGCGCACGGTTCCAATATATTCCCTGAGAAAAATGTTTGGCGCGGACGATACAGGAAACGACTGCACGGTAAGGCACAAAGCTTATGATGCTGTGCCATATGCTTTGCAACCCAGATGCACTTTTTCATCATCTTTTCATGATGTGTTTGCAACAAAAATCAGGGCTGTTCATCTGCTGAAGATTACAGCCCTGATTATATTTGTTCCATTCACTTGGCAGCGGGGACTTTCATCGTTTTGCGAATTGGATTCTGAAGCGATGCTTTCGCTCCAACGCTTTCGGCTGAAAAGCAAGTGCATGCTTTATGAGTATCTCCTGATTACACGCGAACTTCCGCGCCATCCGGCGAGCGTGCAAAGAGCCAGCTGGCCAAGGTGCTATTGAGCGGATATTTTCGCGCCGCTTCTTCATCTACTTCAATACCCCAGCCGGGGGTTTCATTGGCATAGGCAAAACCGTTTTGCACGGAGGCGCAGCCTTGGAACACCTCCTGAATCTGGGGGTATTGCTCCAATCCGAACCATTCCTGTATGCCAAAATTGACGGTGGTCAGATCAAGGTGCAAATTCGCCATGCAGCCGATGGGAGAAAGATCGTTGGGCCCGTGCCATGCCGTCCTTACGCCGAAGGCTTCGCAATAGGCCGTCAGCTTTCGCGCGGGCGTAACGCCGCCAATCTGCGATATATGGCAGCGGATGAAATCAATCCAGCGGTTTTCTACCAGCGGCTGCCACTGGGCGAGGGTAGTAAACAGCTCGCCCATAGCCAGCGGCGTGGCACAGCAGGCGCGTATACGTCGGAACCATGCGCTTTCTTCCGGCGGCAGCGCGTCCTCCAGATACATCAGCCGATGGGGCTCAACCCATTTGGCGACTTGCATCGCGTCGTTGGGATGCAGACGCTCATGAATGTCCACGCAAAGCTCCAGCTCATTGCCAAAGCGCGTTCGCAGATGTTCCAGCATCTGGGGAACGGAGCGCATATATCGCTTCGCATCGAAATAGTGGCTCTGCCAGCGCGGCTCGGGTGAACGAAGATACATATTGCTTCCGCTGCAGCTGTCGGCGCTTACACGAAGATGCTGGTAGCCTTCCGCAAGATAACGTTCAACCGCGTCGTCCAATTCTGCGAGATTCCCGCCGCTGGCATGGCGATAGACGGGCACAGCCGGACGCGCCTTGCCGCCCCAAAGCTGCCAGACAGGCATACCGGCCGCTTTTCCCGCAATGTCCCATAGCGCCATATCAACGCCGGACAGCGCGCAATTCAAGACGGGACCGTCGCGCCAATAGGAGAGGAGCAATCGTGAAGCACCTGCCAGACGTCCTGCCGGTTGAGCGCATTCCTGCCGATTAGAATGGAGGGTAAGTACTCCATAACGGCCGCGGCCACGGCCTTATGGCGCTGTGTAAAGGTCGCGCAGCCATAGCCGTACAGCCCCGGCTGGTTGGTATCGATGCGCACGATCAGCAGATTGGCTCCGATCGGCGCGGTTTCAATAATTCGAACGCCGCTGATTTTGATTTCAGCCATGCTTTTCAGCCTCCTTTTGGAGCATTGCCTGATAGGATCTTTCCACAAAGCCGCGGTTGATCGGGCAGGCGACGCCCCAGCCCTCCGGCTGGCAGGGGAGAGCAAGCCCGCCGTCTACGCGCAGAACCGTGCCCGTGATGTAGGCCGCCTGATCGGACACAAGGAATGCCGCCGCCCCGATATCCGCCGTGCGGCCCATAGCGCCCAGCGGCACCCGGTCGCAAGGCCGCGTCTCCTGATTGCCGGACGTGTCGATGGAGCCGGGAGCAATGCAGTTGACCGTATTCCATAGGGCGCAAGCTCCAGGGCCAGCGATTGACAGGAGCGCTCCAGCGCGGCCTTCATGCCGCCGTAGAGAAAATCGCTGGTATCCGCTCGCTGAGCGCGGACGGAGGATGTGAATAGAATGGAGCCGGCGATTCCGTCCTTTACCATCCATTGCGCGGCCCGACTGGCGCAGAGTATCTGCGAGATATAAAGCTGAGTCGTCATGAACTGCATTTGCTCCGGGGTAACGGTCAGGATGCTCATGCGCCTGTCCATCGCGCCGTTGCAGATCATTACGTCGATTTGTCCGAATTCCCTGCGCACGCGGGAAATCAGCTGCTCGGCGGCGGTAATATCCTCCATTTTCGCCTGATAACAGGCGCAGCGCATGCCTAGGGTGGAAAGCGTCTGCTGAACTTCTATCGCTTCGCCTTCGTTTTCGTAATAGGTAAACGCGACGGCATACCCCGCCTTGCCCAGAGCGATCGCCATACCGCGGCCGATGCCGTGGGAACCGCCGGTAATGCAGGCAACCTTTCGCATTTCACGCACCTCTTTTTATCGAATGATCACGCGCTGATTGTCTTCCACCAGCGCCGCGCCGCGGCCGGAAATGGGCAGGTCAACCTGATCAAATGTGTTGTCGGCGAGATAAACGCCCTCGACCGTCGGGGCCAGATCCAGCGCAATGCCGTAATGGCTGTCCGAAATGCGGTTGCGCTGGATGATGATGTCCTGCCAGTCGCCTTCGCAGCCGCCGTCCGTGGCAAAGCGGGCGTGATAGCCGTCCTCCAGCAAATTGCCGTTAAAGGCGTTGCTGCGCTGCTGATTGGGGATCCTTCCGCCGTGGCAGCGCACGCAGAGCCGGCTTTGAATACGATCCACATCCATGCCGGACACCATGTCGAACGAATAGCCCCAGCGCTCCAGCACGGTGATGTCGTAAAGGCGATTGCCCGCAAAGGAAACATACCAGTGCGGATGCACCGTGTTGTAAAAGAAGCCCGAGGTCAGGCCGATGCTGAACACCTTCTTGAAGGTGTTTTCCGCAATGACGGTGTGCAGCTGCAGGCCGTAGAACTGGAATGCGCCGCCGTTTTCAAAGTGATTTTTGAAAACAATGTTGTCTGCATGGTTGTTGAAGATCAGCACTTTGGTCGCGCCGTCCTCCGGCGGCACGGTGAAGGGCTGCTCCAGCGCAATTCGATCCGCGTGATTCTCCGCGATGCGCCGCACCTGTCCGGCGCCCCTTCCCGCCGTCAGCAGGAGCAGACAGCCGGTCAGCGCTCCGTCGGCAAAGCTCTTTTGTAGCCGGTAAGCGTCCTCCTGATCATCCGTCCGCCAAATATAGGATTCGTCTCTGGGCGAATCGCAATACAGGCCGTAGCAGTCCGTGGTCATGATTTCGCGGTTGTTGTCCATGCGATTGGCGGCCGTATTATGCGCGAAGAAGGAATGAGACAGCGCCAGATTGATGGCAAAGTGATCATAGTCGTTATGCTCGATATAGGCGTTCGCGCATCCAAAGACCGCGCCGCTCTGACCGCTGAATTTGGAATGTCCGAGATATACATTTTCGCAGCGCGGGAGCTGATGCGCGGTCATGTCGTCGGAGCAGAGCGCGATCGTATCCAGGAAAATGTTCCGGCAATGATAAAAGCGGAACATCACCTCGCCGCTGGCGGATCTATAGTAGCTTGCCTCCTGCGCCACCTTCATTTTCAGCTGCGCATGGCTATATTTGTCTCCCAGCGTGCCGGTGATGCTTGGCCCGCCGCAGAAGGGGATAAAGGTGGAGGTTAGCCGTTCGATTCGGATGTTGGCCGTGTCGTTGGCGCCGAACAGCGTGGAGACGCGCGTGCCGCTGACGTCCAGATCATGCACATAATTGTTGCCGCTGAGATGAATGATCTGCGGCGGCAGCTGGTTTAGATCCCACAGATAGGGCAGGAAGGTCAGCGACGTTTTCGTAACGCCGTCGCCTTTGATTTCCACGTTCCGCGGAATATCCAGCAGATAGGTGAACAGATAATTCCCATGGGGGAAATAGACCGTGCCGCCGCCGTTTTCCCGCGCCGCGCTCAGGGCGGCCAGAATGCCTGCGGTATCGTTATGGAACGCGCCCACACCCTTCGCACCGTAATCCCGCACATTGAAAACGCGGCGGGGGATTCCTTTCAGGAAGGAAGCGCGGACGCGGATCCCTCTGGGCGCAGCCCAGCAGCCGTCGTCGCCATAGCCGCTGTGCAGGGAAAGCTCATATTCGCCCTCCGGAATATCCGCTGGCAGACGAACGGAAAGGGCATACGGCGCATCCTGAGATTCGGGCGACAGGGTAACGGTCTGCGCGGCGCTGCGGAGCCGTACCTCCGCGGGCAGCGGCGTGCCCGCCGGACAGAGCCTGTATCCCGCCAGACGAATCAGCCCGCCGGGAGAAGCGGAATCTCCGCTATCGCCCAGCACGGTTTCGAATTGCGGCAGATTCAGCCAGACGGACTGAAGCAGTTCGCCGGCCGCTCCGTACAGCTTCGCCTGATAAATTCCCGCCCGCGCCGGCATACGCAGCTTTATGGAATCATCCGTTGCCTGTAGAATTTCGGCGTCGATTGCCGGTTCGGTCTGGGCGGAGAGCGAGACGGGGAAAAAGGCGGGCGTCGAGGCGTTTGCGTTATGGCGGTCTGCGCATGGCAGGCGGCGGCGCTCGTGCGCTGATTGACGACCCGTGCGAGGGTTACGCGCCGCGTTTCCGCGCCGACGCGATCGCCGGAAAGGGAGAGGATGTCGCCGGGCTGATGGAACGTGTTTCCTGTATAGAATACGAGCATATTTCAGCCCTCCTTACACTTCTGTGTTGTCCGCCTGCCTGACGGGCGGAAGCTCGATGCCGGTTTCGTAGTTATAATGGAAATCTGCGGGCGCGGGCTGGTCCCACCCGCCGCCGATCAGATTGTCATACGCGCCGCCGAGGGGATCCTCCAGCTCGGTCACGGTGATTTCGCCAATGTAGACCCTGGCTTCGCTGTCCGTGATCAGGCCGATGTTGCCGATGCCGCTGATCAGAGGATGCGTATCCTCATAGGCCATGACCGGCCGGTCGTCCCAGTAGACGGTGATAAACTGATCCAGCGCGTCCACCTGCAGGATATGCCATGCGCCGGGAGACGCGAAATAGTCCAGCGGCACGCTGCAATCCGCTTCATACATATTGGGCAGGTATGTGCAGGGGCACGAGCGATAGAGGGACAGGCGGTTTCCGTCCTCCAGGCAAAGCGCATAGCCGAAGGTTCCGTAGCAGTCGCTGTTGCGATGGCGCACCATGAAAAAGACGCGTCCCGCGTGCGCTTCGTCAAAGCGCAGCTCCATGCGGGCGCTGTAATCCGCCCACCAGGGGCTGCCGATAAAATGCAGGCCGGGCATGGCGTTTTTATACCATACGCGCTTGGCACGCCCGTTTTCGCGCAGCTCTATCAGATTGGCGGGGCCGTCTACGCCCGTCCAGAAAAAGCGCTCATAGGCGGCGGTAGAGAGCGCGCCGCGGCTGAAATCCTCATGAAACAGCAGCTGGGGAATCTGGGGCTCAGTCTTGGCAAGCGCGGGGAGAGGCGCGTATTCTTCCGTATAAACCGCGGCATGATAGCGGCTGAAATCCGCCTGAATGGGAACGCCCTCAGCGCCCGAAAAGGCAAAAACGCCGCAGAGAATTTTTTCGTCAAAGGGGAACTGAAAGAGTCGCTCCCGATGGAAAATGCGCCAGCCGTCGTCCTCCGGCGTGCGGTAATAGCCCGTCAGATAGCGCCCGCGCAGGGCGATCTTCAGCCGCAGCGGATAATGATCGCCGGCCGGCAGGTTGATCTGCGGCGCTACGCCGATGGTCGAAAAGCCCTCCTTCATGCGGCGAATAAAGCGAACGGCGTCCTCGGAGATCATCAGCGCCGCCATGGAGTCCAGCTCCGACGGGTGCTCGCCCGAACGGATCATAAGGCCCGCGCAGGGCTTCCAGCGGCCGGAGGCGGCCTCCACGCGATCGAGCTGCACCTCCGCTTCCAGCCGAACCTGCTCGCCGTGGGGGAACGTCAGCGGTTCGTACAGATAGGCCATCTGATCCTCTTCGCCGCGATCCCATTTGTGCGCGATCCCTGTTTCAACGCGCACGGCGTCCGCGCCGGCCAGCCTGGTTAATATGCTCTCAGGCGTCTTTTTGCTGCTGAAAAAATGTAAACGTTCAAAAGCCATACCCATCTTCCTTCCGATTCAGGTTGGCTTTATTATAGGGGATAGCGAATGTGCGCAACAATATACAATTAACTCGTTTTGGGGAGGACGCGGAATTGTATAGCGCCTGTCCGGACGCTATTCGTCCTTGGGCAATGGATGATCCTGCGCGATCGATTCGCGGTATTCGCTGGGCGAGATGCCGTAAACGCGCTTGAAGGCGCGGCTGAAGGACGTATAGGAAAGATACCCCACCATTTCGCCGATATTGGCGATGGTGCTGTCGCCGCTTTCGATATATTTGGCCGCCGCTTCCAGACGGCAGGTTTCCAGCATTTTGATGAAGCTGGAATTGTAAACCTCCCTACAGGCCTTATTGATTTGCTGGATCGATACGTCCAATGCGGCGGCGGCGTTCTCGGCGGCGATTTCCGGAGATGTGAAATTCTGCTGCAAGTAGGCTTCTATGCGTCTGCCCAGCCGCTTCAAATCGGAATCCTGCGTTTGCTGGATCGCCTGGCATATTTCCGTGCAGACGGCGGAAATTTCCGCCATAATGGCCTGCGGCGGCATAATGGACATGGAACGGTTCAATTCCGCCATCCGCGCAATGGCCCTCGCGGATACGGCGGGGTTTTGCAGCTCGGCCAGCACCTGATAGATCGTGCCCATAACGTTGCTGGCCAGCAAAAGCGTGGCCGAGGAGGTGCTGCTGGGCGAAACGTTGTTGGCCGTCCAAATGCCGTCCAGGCACGCCGCCACGCCCGCTTCCCTGCCCGCCTTCAGATGACGGGTCAGCGTGTTCTGCATTTCCGTGGTGTAATTATAAAAGGATTGCTGGAGCGCGCTGTCATAGATCAATACGCGGGCGGCGCTTCGGCTCAGCGCTTCGACGGCGCTGGCATAGGATATGGAGATCTTTCGTTTCTCATTTGCAATAGGCCCCACGCTGATCTGATAGGACGCTTTAAGCAGATCAAACAGCGACATATCCATTTCCTCCGCGGTGACGCGGCAGTTCTCCTGCGTCAAAAGCGAATCATGGAACAGTACGGCGATGTCGTTCTGCTTGGAGAGATAGATATATCCGCGGTCGGAAAACATACTCACGCAGAGGTCGTACACATATCCGGCCAGCGAGTCCCGGGCGCTGTCCGTAATGCGAATGACAAAGACGGCGAAACGATCGTCGGACAGATCGATCTGGCACATGGGGAGAATCTGCTCCATCTGCGCGTTTTCTACATAGGGCGTTTCCAGCAGACATTCCAGAAGCATATGCCGCGTCATGGTGCTGTGCCGGTTGAGCATTTTCCGGTTCAGCTCCTGTTGGAGGACGATGTTGTCATAGATGCTGTTCATGGTGTCCTGATAGGTGGTGCTTTCGCAGGCGTCGGGAGCGAGCCGGATAAAGGGAACCAGCGGCTCCGCATGGCGGCGGGCGGAATAATAAGATGAAACCACGCAGACGATCAAAACCGCGATAATCACGGCATAGAAAATGCCTTCCGCCATGAGCTGCTTAGCGAACAGCTGCTTATAGGGATAGACGGCGTACAGCCGGTAGCCGTACGTTTCGGAAGCGGCGCTGATGACGGCGCTTCGCCGGCCGTTGATGAGGCCGGTATAGCCGTCCGTCAAATAAGGCAGAGAATCGTTGGCCGTGAAGGTTGTGAGCGCGTTGGGGGATTGGGAAAACAGAAGCCGGCCGTCGGCGTCCGTCATCATCAGCGCCTCGGCCTTCTGAAAGACGCCGCTCTGCGACAGCAGCCGCGCGGGATCTATGCAGAGCATCAGCGTGAAGCCGCCCGCACTTTCCCTGCTGCGGGTATCGGGCTGAAAATAAAACGCACAGAGGCGATCCTTTCTGTCGATTGTGCCCATCATGAGCGGGAGCGCGGCGCGGCGATTCAGCGCAAGGGCGCGCCAGTCCTCAAAGTTCAGTCCATAATTTTGAAAAAAGTAATAGAGCTTATCCAGCCCGGAAATCGCGTTTGTCGTGGAAAGCAGAATCTCTGTCGTGGGCTGAATGATCCAGAAGTCCTGCAAGACCTCTTCTTCATAGCGCGAGGCGTTCGCCTTCAGGCTGTTCTGCGCCTTGCGCAAAAGATCGGTGTACTCCACCAGATAATACTGGCGGTCTTTTTTCCAATAGAGAATGTTTCCGATGTCCTCGTCGTTGAGCGCGTAATGGCGGTAGGTGTTGATGGCATTGTTAAAGACGCTGTCGATCCGGCCGACGTTCTGACGTATGATCTGGCGCGCCTGCTCCACCGCGCTTTCACGGTAAAGATGGAAGATGCTCTGCGCCAGCACGGACAGGAGCAAAATGGGGATGACGGAAATGACCAGACTGGTCATAAAGAAACGCTTAAAAAAGCGATTGCCCGTCGTCTGTTCCTTCATGCAGTTTGCCTCCTCCGGCGCGACATATATGGATAGTATAGCAAAAATCGCGCTTTTAGGCAAGGAAAACCGGCTGTCCGGAGACTGTACAAAAAGCCGTTTTTAGAAAAAATCGCTTTTTGTATACCTCTGGTTAGGTGTACAATTCCCCGTTTGGCGCTTTGGACAATAATTGTATATTGATTTGAGAGGGAACATTGCGATATACTCGAAATGCAATAAAACGTGGGAGATGAAGAGAATGAGCGCCTTACTCGCCGCCAAGCCCCGGAGGGACGGCTTTTTTGCCCGATTGAAAAAAAGCGTCGGCCGCTATTGGATGCTGTATCTGATGCTGATCGTTCCGCTTGTGTGGGTCATTATCTTTTCCTATCAGCCGATGTATGGGATTCAGATCGCCTTTAAGGATTTTTCCATCCGCAAGGGCTATGCCGGCAGCCCGTGGGTGGGGCTGAAGCATTTCAAAACCTTTATTAACGGCTTCTATTTCGCTACGCTGATCAAAAACACGGTGATTCTCAGCCTGTATTCCATTTTGATTGGCTTCTTCCTTCCCATTATATTCGCGCTGATGCTCAATGAAATCGGCAGCAGCAAGCTGCAAAAATCCGTTCAGATGATCACCTATCTGCCGCACTTTATTTCCACGGTGGTTGTGGTTTCGATTCTGCATCAGGTGTTTTCCGGCAGCGGCGTTGTGAACAGCATTCTGATTTCGATAAATTTGCAGCCTGTAAATTTCTTCGGGGAGGCTTCTTCCTTCCGCCATATGTACGTCTGGTCCGGCGTATGGAGCGATTTGGGATACAACACCATCATTTATATGGCCGCGCTGGCCAAGGCGGATGTGGAGCTGTATGAGGCGGCGAAGATCGACGGCGCCAACCGGTTCCAGAAAATCCGTCATATCGATTTCCCCACGATCGTGCCCTCCATGACCACGCTGCTGATCCTGCGCTTCGCGTCCGTGATGAGCGTGGGCTTTGAAAAGGTTTATCTGATGCAGGACACGGTGAACTACAGCGTTTCCAACGTGATCTCCACCTATGTCTACGAGGTGGGTCTTGTGGGCGGGCAATACAGCTTCTCCACGGCAGTCGGCCTTTTCAATTCGCTGATCAACGTGGCGCTGCTGGTGACGGCCAATATGATCGTGCGCCGCATTTCGGAAAACAGCCTGTGGTAATGGAAGGGAGAAACGTATGGCACATTCTACGCGTATTCATGAAACGCGGTTTGACCGCGCCTTCAACGCGATCAATACCGCGCTGGTTCTGCTGATCACCTTTGTGATTCTTCTGCCGCTGCTCAACGTGGTGGCGTGCTCCTTCTCCGAGCCGGGCGCGATCACGACGAACCGGGTCTTTATCTGGCCGGTCGGGCTGAACACCACCGCTTATGAGCGGCTGTTCAAATTGCAGGACATCTGGATGGGCTATGCCAACTCGCTCTTTTACGCCATTGCCGGCACGGCGCTCAATCTTCTGGTCACCGTCATGTGCGCCTATCCGCTTTCCTGCAAGGACATGATGGGCCATAAGGTGTTCCTAGGCATATTCACCTTTACGATGTTCTTCAGCGGCGGCACCATCCCCACCTATCTGGTCGTGCGCTCCTGCCGCCTGATCAATACCCGTTGGGCGCTGATTATCCCGGGCGCCATGAGCGTGTACAATATGATTCTTGCCCGCACCTACTTTATGACCTCCATCCCCGCCGAGCTGCGGGAAGCCGCGCGGATTGACGGCGCGAATGAGGCGAAGGTGCTCGTCCGCATCGTGCTGCCCCTGTCCATGCCCATTCTGGCGGTGCTGGCGATGTATTACGCCGTGGGCCACTGGAACAGCTATATGAGCGGCCTGATCTATCTGACGGATAAGACGAAATACCCGCTGCAGCTGATCATTCGCGATTATCTGCTTTCCGATGCGCTGCTGGACGAGCTGACCAGCGGCGGCAACGTGACCTCGGAATATCTGGCGAAGGCCATGGGGGAGCGAGAGGTGCTGAAATATGCCATCATCATCGTCTCCACCCTGCCCATGCTGATTCTTTATCCCTTTGTGCAGAAGCACTTCATGAAGGGCGTGATGGTCGGCTCCATCAAAGGCTGAAGTTAAATGGGATGAGGCCCATTTGACACATAAAAGGAGGAGGTTACCCTATGAAACGTTTCCTGTCTCTGGTTCTGGCCGCCGTTCTGGCGCTGTGCGCTCTGCCCGCGATGGCCGAAAGTACCGCGCCCACCAGGCTGACTGTGCTCACCACGTCGAAGGAAGACCTGAGCACCGACTACTCGATGAAGAAGGTCGCCGAAAAGTGCAATGTGGAATTCGAGTGGGTCTATCTGGTTGAGGACACCGCGAAGGAAAAATTCCAGATCATGGTGAATGCGGACGAACTGCCGGACATTATCCTGCGCCCCGCCGAACTGGCCAACGACGCGAATCAGGCGTATGCCCTGGGCGTTGACGGCGTGTTTCTGGATCTGATCCCCGCGATGGAAAAGTATGCGCCGGATATGATGGCGCTCTATCAGGGCTATACCGACGTGTGGAACGCCTGCGTTGGCCCCAACGGCGCGCTCTATATGCTCCCCCGCATCAATGAGGACCGCGACTTTACCTCCAACGGCGTGCGCACCTACATCGACCGAACGTGGCTGGAGAACGTCGGTCTGGAAATGCCCACCACGCTGGATGAGTTCTACAATGTGCTGGTCGCCTTCAAGGAGAAGGACGCCAACGGCAATGGCGACCCCGACGACGAAATCCCGTGGACGTTTGATAAGGGCACGAACGTGATGGACGGCCTGGTCATGACCGCCTTTACAGAGATCACTCAGGGCGACACCCGCATCATCCGCGACGGCAAGGTGCAGATCGCCGCGATGACCGAGGCCTATCGCGAGGCCCTGCGCTTCATGAACAAGTGCTTCAGCGAAGGCCTGATCTATGCCGAATCCTTCACGCAGGATTCCAACACCGTCTGGGCGCTGAACGAAAAGTCCGCCGATGAGAACACGCTGGGCGTGGTGACCGGCGGCCACCGCAACTGCGTCTGCAGCTGGGACAGCCGCCGCTGGGAAAGCTACGATCAGATTTTCGTGCTCTTCGACGAGAACGGCGAAACCCATCCTTCCGTGAAGCTGGGCAACAACTTCGGCCGTAACGTGGCGCTGAACGCGAACATCACCGAGGAAAAGCTGGAGGCCGCCATGCGCGTGCTGGAGTACATAGCTTCTGAGGAAGGCTCCTTCCTGGTGCGCGTCGGCGAGCTGGGCTACAACGTGCAGCCCGCGGACGAGGGCAGCCTGAGCATCGGCGGCGAGAAGGCCTACTATCGCAAGAACACCGAAGAAGAGGACGAGAAGCTGGTCGTGAACGGCAAAGTCACCATGGTGAACGACTGGAACTGGATCATGCGCCTGGAGCAGAGCTATCAGCAGGCGGCCGCGGACGCCAATCCCGGCGACGACTGGACCTACGTTCACATCACGATGGAGAACAAGTACTATCACATCTATGTGAAGGACATCGGCCTGTACTGGCCCACCACCATGATCATGGATGCCGAAGCCGTCAATGAAATGGCGCTTATCCAGACCGAAATGAAGAACTACATCAGCAGCGCGACCACCGATTTCATCACCGGCAAGCGCAATGTGGATACCGACTGGGACGCCTATCTGGCGGATCTGAACAAGATTCAGGTGGAGAAGTTCCTGACCATCAGCCAGGAGCAGTACGATAAGGGAATGGCCAAGTAAACCTTGCCAACGCAGCGGGGCGAAACGGAGAAGGGCTTCGTTTCGCCCCTTTTCTTAGAAAGCGAAAGGAATGAAACAAATGCTTCATATAAGCGCGAACGCTCAGGGGAAATTTACCGTTTCCGCCTTTGGCGAGGTTTGGATGGAATGTCCGGCGACGATTGCCGTGGACGCGAACGGCGAACGGGACGGCGACGATCGTTTCGTGCCCGTCATGGCCTACGAACGGCGGGAGGAGGATGGAAGAATCCAACATATTTGGCGCACACATTCCAATCTCTGGGCCAGGAAGGAATATGTGCTGGAGGTAACGGAAAGCGCCGCGCGGTTCTTCGTGCGCGTGGAGGGCGAGGGCAGAGTGGACGCGCTGCGCTTTTTTGGCTGCCGGGCGAAATATGAAGCGGCGGAATATCTGCTGCCCGTGGCGAACCACGCGGATTATTCCCGTAACCTGCGCATGATCACCGAGTCCGGCGTGATCGAGCTGGGTTACTTTACGCCGCCCTGCTATGTCTATCCCTTCCATATGGTGGGTCGCGGCGGCTGGCTGGGCGTGGGGCTGGCGGCGCGCGCGGGACAGTATAACTTTCATCAGTTCCTCTACCGGAACGAGGAGAACCGCTGCGGATTTGAGACGCCGCTTTACGGACAGACGACCGTAGACGGCGCATGGGAAAGCCAGAGCCTCCTGTTTGTGACCGGCAGGGATGCTTACGACGCGGTGCGCGCATACGCCCAATGGCATTATGACGCGGGCTGGTGCGTGAGAAAGGATCGCACTGGCGAGCCGGAGTGGTGGCGCAGGCCCCTCTTCTGCGGCTGGGGCGAGCAGGAAGCGCTGCGGCAGAAGTCCGGCGCGGCGCGCCCGTGCGATCATGCCACGCAGAAGGACTATACATGGATGAGCGAAAAGCTGGATGAATACGATCTGCATCCCGGCTGTATCATCATTGACGACAAATGGCAGAAGGAATATGGCAGCGCGCTGCCCGATCGTGAAAAATGGCCGGATCTGCGCGCCTTTACGGACGCGGAGCATCGGAAGGGCCGCCGGGTGGTGCTGTGGTTCCGCTCATGGTATCCGGAGGGGCTGAGTCAGGATGAGTGCATCGAATACCTCTGCACTGCCTGCGGCGCCGATCCGACGAGCGAGAAATATCGCGCGCGTATGCGAGAAACCATCCATACGCTGCTTTCGGACGAGGCGGGCTGCTATAACTGCGACGGTTTCAAGATCGATTTCGCCAACTGTATGCCGCTGGGCAAATATGTTTCCTGCCATGAAAAGGGCGTGTACGGCGTGGAACTGCTCAAGCGCTTCTTTGTCATGATGCGCGATTTTGCCAAGGCCGTCAAGCCCGACGCGCTGATCAACTGCTCCTGCGCGCATCCCTATTTCGACGAGATCGTCGATCAGGCGCGTATTCATGACTATTGGGGGACGATGCGCAATGCGCCCGAGGTCATGGCGCATCGGGCGAAGCTGTGCGGGGCGGCGATGGAAAACGTGCTCATCGACACGGACGCGGGCGGCGTAGGCAGCCGTCGGGATTTTCATCGCTGGATGAAAGCGCAGCCGGAGCTGGGGATCCCCGATTTGTATTATCTGACCGCCGCCGGAGACGTGCCCTTTGACGAAGCGGATATTGCGCTGATCCGCGATCTGTGGGAAGGATATGAGGCGGATCGACGCATGGCTGGCGGAGCAAGAGGAGGAAAAGACCAATGATTGAGAAGCGCTATCAGGTCGTCGTTGTGGGCGGCGGGATTTCCGGCGTGTGCGCCGCGTTGGCGGCCGCCCGGCACGGCGTGAAAACCGCGCTGATTCAGGATCGTCCCGTGCTGGGCGGCAACGCCAGCAGCGAGATCCGTATGCACATTTGCGGCGCGGATCGGGAAGGGCATCGCCCCAACGCCCGGGAAACCGGCATTGTGGAAGAAATTCTGTTGGAGAACCAGCTGCGCAATCCCCAACATTCGTTTTCGATCTGCGATACGATTCTCTGGGAAAAGACGCGGGAGCAGGAGAATCTGGACGTCTATTTGAATACTCGCTTTCTGTCTACTGAAGCGGATAACGGCGCAATCCATCGGATTTATGCCCAGCAGATGACCACGGAAAAGGATTTTTTATTCACGGCGGATATTTTTATCGACGCGACCGGCGACGGTATGCTGGCCTTTCAGGCGGGGGCGCGGGTGATGCACGGCCGGGAGGGCAGAGCCGTCTTTGGCGAAAGTCTGGCTCCGGAGGTATCGGATGACTACACCATGGGCAACAGCCTGATGTTTACCGCCCGGGATATGGGCCGGCCCGTTCCGTTTACAGCGCCGCCCTGGGCGTATCATTATACGGATGCGGATATTCCGGGCCATCAGAACCATCATAACGGCCCCGTCGTGGAAGCCACTTCCGGCTATTGGTGGCTGGAGCTGGGCGGCGATCAGCGGGACAGCCTGAAGGACGGCGAAGAAATCCGGGACGAGCTGCTCAAGACGCTGTACGGCGTTTGGGATCATCTCAAAAATCAGGATCAGGGCTGCGAAAATCTGGCGCTGGATTGGGTGGGCTTTTTGCCCGGAAAGCGGGAGAGCCGCCGGATCGTGGGCGATTATGTTCTGCGGCAGGACGATCTGACGGCGGGGCGCATTTTCGACGACGACGTCGCCTATGGCGGCTGGCATCTGGATCTGCATCCGGTGGGCGGCTTTGCGGCGTTTGGGAGCTTTGAAGAGCCCAGCGAAGAAGTTCGGCAGCTGAAGCAATTAAAGCGCCTTTACGGGATCCCGTACCGCGCGCTGCTTCCGGCAGGCATGAGCAATCTGCTGATGGCCGGCCGCGCGATCAGCGTCAGCCATATTGCCTTTGGCTCCACGCGGGTGATGGCCACCTGCGGCGTGGTGGGGCAGGCGGCGGGAACGGCGGCCGCTCTGGCGGCGCGCAATGGAAAAACGCCCCGCGAGGTGGACGTGGCGCAATTACAGGAAGCGCTGATGCGGGACGATTGCTATCTGCCGGAAAAGCGTCTGCCGGTTCAGGACGCGAAAATGCGCTGCTCTTCCTGCGCGCCGGGCTATGCGCCTGAAAAGGCGCTGGACGGCTTCCTGCGCGCGGAAGAAAAGGATGCCCATGCCTGGATGCCGGATGCAAGCGATCCTTCTCCATGGCTGGAAATGCAATTTGCGCAGCCGAAGGAAGTGAAGCGGGTCATTCTCCGCTTCGATTCAAACTGCTCCGCGCACTACGCGATTTCCATCAGCCACTGGTGGCACGAGCGTATTCCCAGCGGCGTGCCCAGGGAACTGGTGAAGGATTACGCGCTGACTTTCATGCGCGGCGGGGAGTGCGTGCATCGCGTCCGCGTTCAGGATAATTATCTGCGCTTTAAGGTGCTGGAACTGACGCAGAGCGTCGTCTGCGACGCCATTCGGCTGGAGATTTACGCGACCTATAGCGCGCAGCCGGAAAAGGTGTTCCAGATGGAGGCGTATGACCAGTAAAGGCGCGATGCGCGTCATTGCTTATCGCCGTTGTCCGGCGTATGCCGATTATTCGCACCTGACCGGAATACAGATTTCGGTTACAAACTTCTCCGTATCGTTGGTAACGCCGTAGTCAATGAGCGTGACCTCGCGGGAAAAGCCAGCGATCTGCATTTGATGTCTGTCGATATAGCTCAGCAGCTTTTGATATTGCGCCGGTGTTCCCTGTGACTGCCGTGAAAGCGCAGCCGCACGCAGAGCGTTTCCGGCAGCGCCAGCGTTTCGCCCGTGTAAATATCCTCCTGATCCAATATCAGAAAAATGCCGTCATACTGCGCCGTGTCGGCTTTTTGTAAGTGCTCCACCGAAATGCCCAGCCCCACCTTGCCGAGAAAGACGACGGCTTCCTCATCGGACTGATCCAGCTTTCGGATCGGCGCTTCCATATCGGCGGAGCCGTCGATTTTCAGCGGATCGTCTACCCACACAATGCGGTAGGCGGGGAGCTGAATCAGCGAGACGGCGTTCAGCGGCGTGTTTTCAGCATCCGTCAGCCAGTTCAGGCGATGATCAATCTTCTGCTCAATGCGCTTCAGCGCCCGTTGCTTTTTGAGCACCGCCTGCTTCTGCTGACGGAGCTTTTCCTTAATGCGGTCAATGTCCCTGTTTTTGAGGAAGTCCTCGATCTCGGACAGCGGCATATCCAGCGCCCGCAGATAGCGGATGGTGTTCAGCGCTTCAAATTGTTCCGTTCCGTAATATCGGTAGTTGGAATCCGGAGAGATATAGGCCGGAGTCAGCAGGCCGATGTTTTCATAGTGACGCAGGCTGCTGCCGCTGATGTGGAACAGCTTTGACACCTCGCCTATGGGGAAAAGCCCTTTTCGATTCACTGTTTACCCTCCAATCTCTCCCGTTTGGCACTGCGGCGCATCACGGCGAAGGCGATCACGCAGATCACAACGGACAGCAGCGAGCCTGCCGCCGTCGCCAGTCCCATCGGGAACAGCGTTGTCGGGAACAGCTGCGAGGTCAGATAAACGCCGGGGATGCGCATCAGCACAATCGCGAGGATGTTATGCAGGAATGACAGCCCCGATTTTCCGCAGGCGCAGAAATAGCCGCTGAAGCTGAAATGAACGCCCGCAAAAATGCAGTCGAAAATGTATCCCCGAAGATATTGCCCGCCGAAGCGAACGACTTCCGCGCCATCCGCTGTGCTTTGATCCGTAAACAGGGCGACGATGGGCTCCGCCGCAAATTGAATGGCGATTGAAGTGAGAAGGCCGAAGCCCACGGCAAGAGCAATCGCATACCGCAGCGTCCGAAGCGCCCGTTCCGGCTTGCCCGCTCCGATGTTCTGCGCGCCCAGCGCCGAAACGGCGGAGAGCATCGATGAGGGAACCAGGAACAGGAAGCTCATGACCTTTTCCACAATGCCGACGGCCGCCGCGTCGTTCAGTCCCCGATGATTGGTAATGATCGTGATCACGATGAACGCGATCTGGATCAGGCCGTCCTGCAGGGTGATGGGAACGCCGATTTTCAGAATTTTGCCCACCACCGGACGGCGGGGCCTGAAGTCGGCCCTTTCCAGCGCGATGCTCTTTCGCTTCAGAATTATGAGCAGAGACACGGCCACGCTGATCGCCTGCGATACCGTCGTGCCCAGCGCCGCGCCGGCAGGGCCGAGATGGAACACGCCCATAAAGAGATAGTCCAGCGCGATATTCGCGGCACAGGCCACTGCGATGAAATACATCGGGCTTTTGCTGTCGCCCATGCCGCGGAAGATGGCGCTGATGATGTTATAAGCCGTGATAAAGGACAGGCCGATAAAGCAGATGGTCAGATAGGCCGTCGTGCCGCCGACGGCCTCCGTCGGTGTGGACATTACGGAAACGATTGGCCGCACCAGCGCGAGCAAAACCGCCGTCAGCGCGACGGTCGCCGCCATGAACAGCACGACGGTGTTGCCCACGTCCCTGGCGGCCTGCCTGCGGTCGTCCGCGCCGACGGCCTGGCCGATGCTGACGGTCGTTCCCATGGCAAGCCCGACGATCATCACCGTGAGCATATGCATGACCTGCGAGCCGATGGAAACGGCGGTCGTGCTGGCAACGCCCTCAAACTGGCCGATGATGAACAGGTCTGCCATGCCGTAGAGCGTCTGCAGAAAATACGAGAGCAGATAGGGCAGCGAGAACAGAATGACATTCCTGAATACGCTGCCGGTGGTGAGGTTCCTTTCCATAGTCCTTCCTTCTTCCCGTTTGACTTCCCTTGAATTATAAACTTTGCAACGGTTGCAAAGTCAAGCGTGGAAACGAAATTTAACTCAATCAAACGGGCGCCGGCTTTGCGCGTATGAGAGCAATGCCTTCGGCGCGCTGTCGGGAAATCTCCGCGCAGAGGGGTGTTCATGCTGGGGCAGGAACATAGATTGCCAATACGCGCCCTCTGCACCGGCAAGTTCGTAATAGACGAGATTACAGTATGCTGAGCTTTTCAGGCGGATTTGCGATTGAATGATGCGCAAGAATGTGTTATTATATTATTACACTGAGAACGGAGCCGCTGTGCTCGCATTGTAGGGCAAATTGACAAAGCGCCCGCGCGTTTTGGGGAGGACGATATGAGGCTGATTGACATTCGCGACGCGGCGTTCGGATGGTCGCGGCAGACGACGCTGTTTCGCGTCGAGCGGCTGTGCATCCGAAGCGGCGATAAGGTGATCCTGATCGGCCCCAACGGCAGCGGTAAGACGACGCTCTTCAAGCTGCTCTCCGGCGAGGAGCGCTTTGCAGCCGGCGAAGTGTTTATGCAGCCGCGTCTGGCGGTCGCGCGGTTCGAGCAGCGCGCGCTCTACAGCGGCACAGTGCGGACGCTCTTTGATTCCCTGTTTCGGGAGGTCATGGCGGTCGAGGAGGACATCCGCGCGACGGAGCGGCGGCTGGAAACCGACTGGAGCCAGCCGCTTCTGAAAAAATATGAATCCTTGCAGAGCCAGTTCGACAGTCTGGGCGGCTATCAGTATCTGGTGGACAGGGATTCCTTCATTGAGACGTTCGGCCTGAGCGACAAGCTGGAAACGCCGTTCGAGTGCCTGAGCGGCGGCGAGCGGCAGTATGTGCGGCTGGCCATGACGCTGTTCGCCCAGTGCGATCTGATGCTGCTGGACGAGCCGTTCTGCTATCTGGACGCGGAGAAAAGCCGGTGGCTGTGCGCGTATCTGAAGAATACGCCGCGGGCGTTTGTGCTGACCGGCCACGGCGAGAGCGTTCAGCGCGGCCTTACGGCGCAGACCATCGAAATCTCTCACGGCACGGTGCTCATGTATTCGTCGGATATAGACGTGGCCCGACTCCAGAAATCGGTGCTGGAACAGCGGATTGAGCGGAAAAATCGGGACGTCTCCAAGGAAATTGAGCTGAGAAAGCAGGAGATCGAGCGCAGACGGCGCTGGATGAAAACCGCCGAGGTCAAAAAGCCTCACGCGATTGTGGTTCGGCGCATGGAACGGGAAATCAGTCAGCTGGAAGCCATGCGGCAGGCGTCGCTCTACGACGAGGATTTGGCGTATGGCTTTCAGTTCCAATTTGACGAGGAGCGCTGGAACACGAACGAAGCGATTCTGGAGGCCAAACGCGTCCATGTGGGATTTGACGGACGGACGGTTCTTTCGGATGTGAGCTTCCAGATTCGCATGTACGACCATGTATTTCTGCGCGGCGCGAACGGCAGCGGCAAGAGCACGCTGCTCAATACCATTGCCGGAAAATTTCAGCCGGAATCCGGTTCGCTGTGGATGAAGCCCGGGCTGCGCGTGGGATATTTCGAGCAGATGTTTTCAGACCAATACGACGCTTTGACGGTCTATGAATACTGCGTGGCGCTCAGAAAAATGGGACTCGGCGAGTACGACCGATGGAAAAAGCGCCTGTTTCGGGAGGAAGCGGAGCTGGACGCGAAAAGGCTGTATATGCTCTCCGGCGGCGAGCGCGCGAAGGTCGAGCTGATGCGGCTGCTGAGCGAGCCGGTGGATCTGCTGATGCTGGATGAACCGGGCGTGGCGCTGGAGAAGGAAGCATGCAGCCAGCTGATTCGCGCGGTCAACGCCTTTCCGGGCGCGGTGATCCTGACCTCGCACGACGAGGAGATCATCGAAAGCTACTGCGCGCATCGGTCGATCTGCGTGTGAATTCAATTATAATGCAATATCTGAAGGCTTGCGAGGAGCGGACGGAATTCCGGTCGGTATGTAGACGATCGGGAACGTCTGCTCCTCATTTTTCTTGCCTGCAAGCAGCTCTAATTGCTCTCGGCAATGATGGCGCTGATTTGGAGCGGCGCTGCCCTCAGCCTGTAACAGGTAAAAGTGCGATGTGTTAAGTTTTTTCGGTGGGCGAATTTGCGATTGAATGACGGGTAAGAGTATGTTATTGTATTGTTATGCTGTTAACAAAGGGAATTTGCTCCGCGTCCGCTCATTGTGAGAAAACGGATTGCCGGCGCGTGAAGGCGTTCATATATCAGGACGGGCGAATCGAGAAAAACAATGGCGCGATGCCTGCGACCGACAGGAGGACGACGAAATGACGACCGTGAAAAAGATACTGGCCGGATACCGAAGCATGAAAAAAGACCTGATCTATGCCGTCTTGCAGGTGCTGATCACGATTCCGGTCTATCTGATTCCGGCGTTTATCGGCGGTATAACGGGAACGCTGGTGGACAGCGTGCTGGCCAAGGATCAGGCGCTTCGGTTGAACACGCAGTTTCTGCTGATCGGCGCGACAGTAGTCTGCGTCAGCGTGGGCGCGCTGCGCTCGCTGTATATGAGCTGGGTCGGTCAGCATATGCAGCGCGGGCTGCGTTCACAGATGTTTGCGCGCCTTCTGGACGCGCCGCTGGACAGGCTGGCGGCCATTCCCAACGGCGATTTCCAGTCGCGGATGTTCAAGGATGTGTCCCAGACGTGCGCGGCCTTTTTCAAGAGCGTTCCGGCGCTCATTTCCGAAGTCGCCGCGGGCGTGATCGCGATCATATACTGCATGACCATCGATGTGAAGCTGGCGCTCGTGTATATCGTGAGCTTTCCGCTGTGCGTCTATTTCGGCTCGAAGGCGGCGGCCGCGCTGGGGCATCGGCGCAAACAGTCGCTCTCTACGGCGGGCGATTCCATGGCGGCGGCCATGCACATTTTGAGCAATCGGAAGAGCTATGTGGCGGACGGACTCCACGACGGCGCCTGCAAATGGTTCGACGGCGCGGCGCAGGAAGCGTATGAAGCGGAGAAAAAGGAGATCGCGGCGCGCCGCAATATGCAGCTGACGCGGCTTCTGTCGGTGATTCCGCCGGTCGGCGTGTTTGCCCTGGGCGCGCTGCTCATTTTCAGGGGCGAGATGACGATGGGCGGGCTGCTGGCCTTCATCGCGGCTGTGACGCGCTTTGATATGCTGCTGTTCCTCCTGCCCGCTCACATCGGCGATACGCTGGGCGGGCTGGCGGCCTATGACAGAGTGAACGAAATATTGAGCCTTGAACGGGAAAGCGAAGGGGGCGCGGTTACGGCTCCCGTTACGGACGCGCCGGCCATAGAGCTGAACGCGCTGTCGTTCGGCTATGCGGACGCGCCCGTGATCGACGGCCTGACCCTGACGATCGGTCGGGGAGAACGGCTTCTGATCACCGGCGCGAGCGGCTGCGGCAAGAGCACGCTGCTCCGGCTGATCGTCGGCTATCTGCGCGCCAGCGCCGGAACAGTCCGGATACTGGGCGGCGATATGGAGGACTGGAACCGCAAGGCGCTGTGGAGGAACGTCGTCTACATATCGCCGGACGTTCGGCTGCTGAACGGCACGATTCGCGAAAACCTGACGCTGGGGCGCGCCTTCACCGACGAGCAGATCATGCGGGCCGCGCGGATATGCCTGTTCGATCAGGTGCTCGAGAGCGTAGACGGCGGGCTGGACGCGGTTATGTCCACCGGCAGCGCGCTCTCCGAGGGACAGGCCGCGCGGCTGGCGCTGACCCGCGCAGTGCTGCATCAGCCGCAGATTCTGCTGCTGGACGAAATCACGCGCGGGCTGGACGCGGCCACCGAAACGCGCCTGATCGCCAATCTGTTCAGCGCTCTGCCGGAGGTTACGCTGGTGATGATCTCCCACAGGCTGGAGCACGCGGCGGAGTTTGACCGCGTGCTGGCGTTTGAAAAGGGCGGCTGTCAATGCGCGCCTCACGAAGAGCTGCTGACGCGCAGCGCCGCCTATCGCGCGCTGTTTACGGCCGGAAGAGACTGAAGCGAAAGGTGATGTGATCCGATGAAGTATCTAAAGAACTGTTTCGCGGCGATCCGGCGGGTCTGGAACGAAGCGCCGGACAGGGGCGGCTGGACGGCGGGACTGGTGCTCAACGGACTGGCGCTCGTCTTTCTGGTCGTGCTGTTTCCGGAAGCCTTTCTGCTGCTGAATCGCGCCGTCGATGCGGGGAGCGTGCGGCTGCTTGTCCTCAGCATCGCCCTGTACGCGCTGTCCATGGCGGGCGATCTGCTGGCGAACGCCTATATCGCATACTGGCTGGATACGCGCCACGCGCAGCTTCAGCTGTCCATGCGCAGCCGCTTTATCAGCCGGATGTTCGCCTATCCCTTCGATGGGGCGCAGGCCGACGAGAGCGAGGTCAGCGCCGCGTATGTCCACGCGCTGCCCGCCGCGTCGGGGCTTGTCGGAACGCTGCTGCGCAGTTTGGTGCGGCTTGCGGTGGCGGCGGTCATTGTATTCGGCTATGTGGCGTGGCTCAGTCCCCTGCTGCTGGCGTTTCTGCTGCTGGCCGGCATGATTCGCCTGCTGCTGCTCTACCGCATCATGATGCGGCTCGATACCCGCGCCCGCGCCGAGCAGGCCAGTCTGGCCAAGGTGACGAACAACATCACCTCCGTCATGCAGTCGCTCGCCGCCCTGAAGAGCTATGACGCGCAGGCTTTCCTGACAGAGCGGTTTACGGCGGACAATGAAGCGCTCTATGCAATCAAGAAGAAGCAGGCGTTCTGGAGCGCGCTCATGGAGTTCACGAACAATATGTTCAACGACATGGGCAACAATGCGATGGAAGCGATCAGCGCGTCGGGGCTGGGCGGCGCGGACGCGGCGAAGAGCACGCTGGCGATCCACAACATGGGCTATCAGGCGAATCCGCAGGTTTTCGACGCGGCCTATGACGTGATGCAGGCCGCGCCCGGCCATGTCGCGGGGGCGCAGCGCTATTTCGACGCGCTTGATAAGGCAAAGCAGCCCGAGAAACGCGCGGAGAGCGGCAAAATCAAAACGCTGGAGCTTCGCGGCGTGGCTTATGAATACGCAGGGCAGAGCCACAGAGTGCTCGATCACCTCGATCTTTCCCTGAAGAGCGGCGACCGCATCCTGCTCTCGGGCGAATCCGGCTGCGGCAAATCGACGCTGCTGGGGCTGATCGAGCGGCTCTACGCGCCCGTTCAGGGCACGCTGACGGCCAACGGCGTTCCGGCGCAGGAGATACCGCTCGACGAATGGCGGCGGCGCGTGGCCACGCTTCCTCAGGTTCCCGTGATCGCGCCGGTCAGCGTGCGGGAGAACATCCGCATGGGCAGACCGGACGCAGCGGACGCGGAGGTCGAGCAGGCCGCGCGGGATGCGGGCGTTCACGAGGACATCATGGGCTTTGCAAACGGCTATGACACGGTGATCGATTCCGTGGGCGGCAACATTTCGACCGGACAGGCGCAGCGCATCGCCTTTGCGCGAATTCTGCTGCTGCGGCCGGATGTTTTGCTGCTCGACGAGCCGACGTCGAGTTTGGACGCCGTCCGGCAGGAGCAGATCCTGAACCTTGTCAGACTGTTGCCGGAGGACTGCGCCGTTCTCTGCGTCTCGCACCGCAGAACCGATATGAAGGGCTATCGCTGCATGACGATGCGGGAGGGCAGGCTGTCGGAAAAGTAAGGCGGGTCGTTTGGCCAGTCAAAAGTTTAAGCTGCAAGCACGGCGGTTTTTGCGTTACGTTCAAGTCTGAACGGCTTGAGCGCAACGAAAAACCGACTCGAGATTGCAGCTCTTATTATGGGCATTTACAGCGCGATCGTTCGGTCGGGGCGGAACAGGCCGTCCTCCCTGTGTGAGGAGTAGAGCACCGTCCTCTGCTTCATCAGCGGCAGCAGCGTCTTTTCAAGCTCGCGCGCGGTCTGCCTGTCCAGCGACGCGGTCACTTCGTCCATGAGCCAGATCGGATGATCGGTGATCAGCGCCCGCGCGATCATGAGCCGCTGACGCTGACCCGCCGAGAGCGTGGACGCGTTGTTTTGCAGCACGGTGTCATAGCCCTGCGGCAGAGTCGCGATCCAGTCCTCGAGCTGAGCGGCGCGCGCGGCGTTTCGCACGGCCTCGTCGCTGGCGGCGGGGCAGCCCAGGCGGATATTGTCCGCAATCGAGCCGTGGAACAGGTAAAAGCGCTGCGACATATAGGTGACCAGTCCGCGCAGCGTCTTTGGGGGCAGCGCGGAAACCGGCGCGCCGAAGCAGCGAATCTCGCCCTGATCCGGCTCCAGCATACCGCTCAGGAGCGAATACACGGTGGTTTTGCCCTGTCCGCTTCGCCCGAAAAGGCGGCAGCAGCTGCCCGTCTCCAGCGCGAAGGAGAGGTTCTCAATCACGGGATGCCCCGCGTCATAGGAGAACGACACGCCTTCAAGGCTCAAGGCAGTTTCGGCGCTCAGATCGGGCGCGCAGGTTCTTTTTGCGCTCTGCGGCTCGGGCTGCAAATCCAACAGGCGCGCGAGCCGCTGCCGGTTCACCTCGAATTCCAAATAGCTGCCGCGCAGGCCGGTGTAGAGCACAAACACGTCGATCAGCGACGTTCGGACGGAATACAGCGCCAGAAACACGCTCAGCGAGGTGTTTCCGCGCGCGATCTGCCATGCGCCCAGCGCCAGAAAGCTGATCTGTCCCGCGACGGACACGGCGCTCTGAAGCAGCGCTGCCAGCGTGCCGGTGAGCTGTTCGCTCTTTTCGGCGGCGGCGGCTTCGTTCACGGCCTTTTTGTACCGGCCGGTCATCTGGCGACTCAGCGAGGGAAGCCAGCGCATCGAGAGCGCCGCGTGAACGCCGTCGAGCAGCGTCGCCGTGGCGCGCGTCAGCGATTCCATGGTTATGCCGCGCCGCCTGGCCTTGACCTGCTGCACCTTCTTTGAAAGCGCAAGCTCGAGCACGCACAGGCCGATCGACAGGACGAACAGCCGCCAGTCGAGCATAAAGCAGATGACGGTGACGACCAGCCCCGCCGGAAACACAATGGCGAAGTTGCTCAGCATCGCGGCGAACTCCACATAGGCGGGCAGCGCTTCCTGAAGCGTCGTCTGGATTTCTGCGCCCGTCAGCTGCGCAACCTGAGCCGGTTTGGCGTGCAGCAGGCGCGTGAAAATTTTGTTTTGGAGGTTCTGAGTGGTCTGCGTGATCACTTTAGCCTCGATCAGGCCGGAAAAATAGCCGACCGCCTGCGTGAGAATTTCCAGCGTCGTAATGCCGCCCAGAATCAGCGCCAGCGCCCTGAGCGAAAAGCGGCTCACGTCGCCCAGAATGTAGAACGAAAAGAAGGAAAGCAGCCGCAGCACCAGCGTGAGCAGCATATATACGCCGATCATCAGCAGATATTTCCTTCGATGGGACAGCTCGCGGCCATAGCCCCGTATATCCTTCAGCATACGGCTGCCTCCTTTTCCGCCGCGTGGGCGATCAGCTCCCGATAGGCTTCGCAGGCGCGCGTCAGACTGTCGTGGTCGCTCAGTATGGCCGGCTGCTCCGCGGAGAGCATCAGCACCTGATCCGCTGTCTGAGCAAACGCGGGAATGTGCGTAATCTGAATCACAGTCGGGCAGTATGCGCGCAGGTTCTTCAGGATGCGTCGCGCCTGATTCAGATCCATTGCGGAAAGCATTTCGTCCAGCACGAACACGTCGCCGCCGTCCAGTATCGCCCGCGCCAGCAGGAGCCGCTGCCGCTGACCGCCGGACAGATTGCCTGCGTTGTTCTTCAGGCGGGTTTCGGTGCGCTCGGCCTGCTGCTGAAGCTCGTCCCACAGCTCGACCGCGCGCAGGGCTTCCTCCATGCGGTCATCATTGCCTGTATCGCCGCACAGATACTCCCTGACGGTCATTTCGGGGATCCAGAAGTCGTTCGCCACATAGCGAACCCGTGCGCGCAGCGCCTGGAGCGACCAGGTCTTCAGCTCCCGCCCGAACCAGAGAATCTGTCCATGGTAGTTTTCCGAATAGCCGAGCAGCAGCCTGGCCAGCGTGCTCTTGCCGCAGCCGCTTCGCCCGACAACGGCCAGATGCGCGCCGCGCGGAACCGCAAAGTCGACGGGCGGCAGCGTGAAGCCGGAGGGATAGGTATACGATTCGAGGGAGATGCTCAGCGGGCAGTCGCTTGCGGGCGCTTCGCTTTCGCCGTCCGTATGCTCGTCCGGCAGAGAGAACAGCTTTTCAAGGCGCTCCGCCGCCACGCGCCGCTTCTGGAAGCACGCGAGATTGCGCGAGAAATTGCGGATGGGATTGGCAATCATGTAGAATATGTTGTACGCCGCGATTACCGCGCCCACGTCGACCAGCCCCTGATGGGCGAACAGTATGCCGCTGGCCAGAATCAGCATCGACGACAGGCTGTGCGAGAGCACGGACAGGAAAAAGACAAGCTGATCGTATTTGCGTACGTCTTGAGCGACCTTCATGTTCTTTTCAAAGCAGATTTCGCCCTTTTTCAGGAAATTTTCCTCGGCGGCGTTTTGCTTGAGGTCGCCGTAGCCGAGCGATATGTCCTCATAGAGCGAGGTCAGCTCATCGGAGACAGCCGCTTCCGCTCTGCGTACGTCGAGCTGACGGCGGCGCGCCCTTCCCATCAGGAAGAAGCCGCCCAGCGCGGGCAGCACGCACGCCGGAATAAAGACCGGATTGATCGATGTGAAATAGCCGACGGCGCTCACGAACGATATGACGATCTGCGCAAGGCGCTGCAAATCGGCCGTGTAGAACTTTGAAAGGGCGGCCAGATCGGCGCGCTGAAGCGTAATCACCTCGCCGGCGGCGCAGGCGTTCAGGGATTCGGGCACAATGCGGTTCAGCTTGTCGAAAAAGGCCTCGCGCAGCCGCACCAGAAACCACTTGCCATAGCTCGCCCTGTACAGGCCGCAGCCGCCTGTCAGCCCCAGCTGAAGGAGCAGCAGCACCGGCCCCATGGCCAGCAGCCGCCCGTTCCAGACCGCGTCCGACTGAATCGCGGAGACGACGCGCCGCAGCCACTCGGCGTAAAGCAGCGGATAGAACGCCTCGAGCGTGCTGATGACAAAGCTCCCCGCCATCCGCAGAACGCCGCCTGTCGAAAAGACCCTTCTGTAAAGCTCCTTCAATCGCTCGTCCTCCTTTTGCGCGATGCTCAAACGTGTGTTGCGATATATTTGTTTTTTTTGAAATCTATACTTTACATACATGGTATCATATACCGCGTCTTTCGTCAATCAACTGGAGAGCGCAAAAGAAAAAATGCGGCCGTCGTTCGGAAATCGATTCTCGAACGGCGGCCGCAATGTTACTATCCCCGTCTCGCCAGCATCCGGTATTCCACCGGCAGAAGTCCCGTGCTCTTTTTTGAACAGCTCCGCAAAGCGGCTGGATGTGGTGCAGCCGATCATTTGGGCGATCTGCCCCATGGTGAAGTCGGTGTCGATCAGCAGATGCTCCGCCTGGCTCATGCGCCGGCCCTGAATGTATTGCGTGACGCTGCACCCAAACTGCCGCTTGAAGCAGCTCTTGAGCTTGCTCTCGCTCATGCAGGCGATGCTGGCCAGGCGCTCCAGCGGAATATCAAAGGCGTAATGATCGGCGATGCAGCTCACGACGTTTTGCAGGCTGGCCGCATCCTCTGTTGAGCGCGCGCGTTCCGGCTTCCGGCTCTGCCGCTTCCAGGCGTCCGCCACCAGCGCAATCGCTTCCGTGACCTTGGCCTCGTAGAAGAGCGCCGCCGCCGCGCCCTCGACCCGATAGTTCTCGATTTCAAACAGCAGCTTGGACATGGCGGGAAAATCCATCGCCTGATCGACGCTCTGGAAGGCCGACGGGAGATCGAAGTAGACGTCCGGATACTGCTTTTTCAGAAAATCATCGTAATAATTCGGCAGAATTTCAACGCCCACGGCGTGGATCGGGATGCGCTTGTGAATGAGCGCGCGATATCGCGGCTTGCCGCCCACGATGGTCTGAATGTCGCCCGCCGACAGCCGCCGGCAGGGATTCAGTTCCTCGCCGGAGATCGAGTCGTAGCGCTGGAGGCTGATGCACTCCGGAATCGCCATGTCCAGACACTGATCCTCATGAAAGAAAAAGTCGTGGATCTTGATGTCGAACAGATCCTTTCGGGCGTAGACCCAGTAGCAGCCGCCGCCCACGGCAGGGAGATTTCCCAGCACTGTCCGATCGGACTGAACTTGTCGGGGCAGGGGATGACGCGGAAATGATTCTGCTCCAGCATGGGGCCGTAGTAATCGGCCAGTATATCGCTTTTCATAGTCCTCCTTGCAACGAACAGCCAATTCTTTGAAACGATCGGGCAGAAAACGCCGCCCGATATTGATGAATGCGCTGCGGTATGATACCCTTAACTTCAGTTAGTGGATTGACCCAAGCATAGCAGACCGCGGCGAAAAAGTCAAGCCCACTCCTATTTTGCAAAGGAGATTGTAATCATGCAGACGTTCGACAAAAAAGGACTGACTGTGAAGGATCTGGTGACCGTGGGTATTTTTTCCGCTTTCTTTCTGGTGTTCGCGCTGGTGGGCGGCATTTTCTTCGCGCCGAATCTGTATTTCCATTTCGCGCTGGTGGCGCTCATCGCCGCGCTGGCCGCCCTCAGCGGCAAAGGACGCTGCGCCCTGCGCGGCCTCGTCGCCTATGCGCTGATCTGCGCGTTCACGGTCTGGTGCATGGGCGCGCTCAACGATACGGCGGTGGAGTATATCGGCGGCATAGAGGTCATCAAGGCGTTCGGCAAGGCGAAGAGCAGCTATGAAAAGTTCGTGGTTGCCGCCCGGGAATGCGCGCAGAGCTATATCGACTGGATGAACAGGAGCAATTTCTATTTCACATTCGCCATGAACATCATGCCCGCCACGCTGCTGACGGTGCTGCCTATCGGAGGGCTGCTGATGAAGAACGGCAGTCTTTCGCCGGAAAGGTTCGTGATGATCGTTATACTCTCCATGGGGCTGATCACGCCATCATCGGCTGCGTGAAGTTTACCGACGATCTGGCCAGGGTCGGCACGGTCGTCTCTCAGGTGACGGACATACTGACCGCGCCGGAGCTGCCGCGTCCCGAAACGGACATGGAAACGCCGGTGGGCGGCACGGTGGAGCTGCGCGGCGTGCATTTTGGATATGGCGATACCGAGGTGCTGCACGGCGTGAATCTCACCTTCCGCGAGGGTATGGTCAATGCGCTCGTCGGGCCTTCCGGCAGCGGAAAATACACCGTGGCCAAGCTCATCGACGTGGGCGTTGCGGCGCTGTCGCTCGTGCTCTATACCGACGGCCATATGGAGCTGCTCAGCTGCGGTATGCTGCTGATCTGCTCGTTCCTGCTCACCGAGGGGCTGGAGCAGGCGGGCACGCAGTCGAGTCTGCTGCGCGTGGTGGACAGCTGCCTGGGGCAGAACAGCGCCATACTGAACTTGCCGGCCATGGATATTTCCGGCGCGGAGATCAAGCTGGAGCGCTGCGATCTCCATGCGGAGGACGTTCGCTTCTTGTATGGCGAAAAGCCGGTCATCAACGGTGTGACGCTGGATATTCCCGAGCGGACGACAACGGCCATCGTCGGCCCGTCTGGCGGCGGCAAGACCACGCTGTGCCATCTGCTGGCGCGTTTCTGGGATGTGAACGGCGGATGCGTGACGCTGGGCGGGCACGACGTGCGGGAATACGACATGGACAGGCTGATGCGGAATTTCAGCTTTGTGTTTCAGAATGTCTATCTGTTCCATGACACGGCGGCGAACAACATCCGCTTCGGCCAGCCGGACGCGCCCATGGAGCAGGTCGTCGCGGCGGCAAAAAGGGCGCGCTGTCACGACTTTATCATGAAGCTGCCCAAGGGCTATGACACCGTCATCGGCGAGCGCCAGCGGCTGTCCATCGCCCGCGCCATGATGAAGGACGCGCCGATCGTCATACTGGACGAAGCGACAGCCAACGTCGACCCCGAGAACGAACAGGAGCTGATGCAGGCGATCGGCGCGCTGACCCGTGAAAAGACCGTCGTCATGATTGCTCATCGGCTGAAAACCGTGCGCCATGCCGATCAGATTCTCGTGGTCGACAGGGGACGGATCGTCCAGCGCGGCATGCACGACGAGCTGATGGCGCAGGAGGGCCTGTATCGCCGCTTCATCATCGGACGCGAGCGGGCCGTGAGCTGGAAGCTGTAAAAAAGCGTTCTGCTCTCAGCGCGCAGGCGCAATAAATAACCGGCTCGAACTGGGCGTAAGCCTGTCTCGAGCCGGTTTGCTGTTTTTCTGTTTTACGGCTTCAGGTAGTCGCCGGTATCCTTTTCAAGCGCCTTCCAGACCGGATATTCCGCGCCGTTTTCATCATAGAACCGCTTCAGATCGCGGTTCAGCGCGCTCATTTCGTCGATGGCGTTCATGGCGTGATCGGACGCGCAGATCTTGCCGAGACTCGTCGCGCACATGAGCTTGAAGAAGCGCAGGCAGGTCTTGCGATACGCCGCGCCTTCAAAGTCTGCGTCCGCCTTCGGCAGAATCTCGTGTCCGGCGCTGCGGATGGCGCGGTAGCCCTCGATGTTCGCGTCGATCAGCCGGTTCAGGTAGGCCGTGTCGCCCTTGAGCTTTTTCAGATTGCCGTCCGTCTTGTAGCAGGCAAAAGCCGCCGGAATGACGAACGCCGCATGGCAGAGCAGATAATCCTCCATGTTCGGCTCATAGACCACTCTGTATTTCGTGCCGCCGAAGATCTGCCCGATCAGCTGCTCGTTGGAGGGCGCGCTGCGCAGCTGGCCAATGGTGATCTTTTTGAGATCGATGGACGCGACATAATCCGGCTCCCGATGGCCCGCCGAGAGGGCGAAAGCGAAGAGCATGTTTTTCTCCGGCAGCGCGTCGGCAAGCGCTCGGGCGCGCACGTTGTTGCCGACGAAAACGATGTTTTTCGTCTTATTGGCCCGCAGCGCGTCGATGATCGAGTCCAGCTGCGTATAGCGCATGACGACGAAGATCACGTCGTATTGATCTTCCGGTCTAAGCTCGGTCACCACCGGAATGCGGCTGACCGACGTGCGGAATGAAAATTTATCCTTGATCCGCAGGCCGTTCTTCTGAATCTTCTCCGCCCACTTTCCCCGCGCGAGCAGCGAAACGTCCTTTCCAGCACGGAACAGATTTCTTGCGAGATTGCAGCCGAGCACACCTGCGCCGAATACCAGAATTTTCATGGTCAAGTCTCCTTTTTCTGAAAAGTTGTCCTCAGTTTTCAGCCGCTTCCTTTTGAAAATCAAATCATGTCTGCGATTGCTCAAAGGCGCGGCGCAGCCCGAATATCGGGCGGTTCGTGTCCTCTAATATACCATTAGTCCCGTGCAAATACAAGCTGTTTTTCGCACATATGAAGAAAAATTTCCAGGACAGGCGGGCAGGACGTTTCATTTGTGGGGCAGGAACAACCGGCTCGAGCAGGCGGCGGTCTGTCTCGAGCCGGTTGTTATGAAATTATGTTTTTTTATTGATCGGAGCTCTCGTACATGCGGTCGGTCGTGCCGATTTCGGGCAGTCTTTCGCTGTTCATGGTGACGTTTAGCGTGCGGCCCTCCGCGCAGCCTGAAGCGAAGGCCACACCCGCGCCGACCGAGGAAGCCGTACACGGCGTAAAGGCGGAGGATAGGACGGACATGGTTGAGGCGCTCAGCATCGTGGATCAGGCGATCATCGTCAATGTGGAAAAACTCGTAACGCATGAAGAGAAGGCTGCGCTGGAGCAGCTGCCTTTGCGAGAGCAGATTCCGGCGCGCATCGCTGCCATGGACAAGGAAGAGATCGCCGCTTTCCGGCAGATACCGGAAGAGAATTCCCCCGTGGAGACGGTGGAAATGGACGGCGTGGAATATCGCTTCTTTGTGCTCGAAGGGACCATCGAAACCGAAGGGGGTGCGCGGAGTGAGCGTTACGGCTTCCGTGAGGAAGAAGGCGCATGGATTTTCGGAAAGCTCAGCGTGGCGGATATAATGAAATAAGACGCAAGTTAAAAAGCTCCGGTGAAGAAATTTGCCGGAGCCTTTTCGCGTCGATTTATATTGGGCTATTGAAGATCAGACCTTCTGCGAAAGAGCATGCCTTTGATTGCTCACTCCCCCCAGAATCGTCCTCCGCTCGTGCTTCAGGCCCTCGTAGAGCGTCAGGAAATCGGACTGCTTCAGGCCGGTTACGGCGAGCATCTTCGAGTTGTCGTAGGCACGGTTGAACAGGCGGGCATAGCGCAGCTGCCAGATCGCGCCCAGACTCTTTTCGGGATCGAACGACGGATCGCGGAAGCGCTGATAGCTCAGCTCGTCCACCCATTCGCTCTTCAGGCCGAACAGCTCGTGATAGTATCCGGCGATTTCTTCCCATGTGCGGCACTCCGAAGATGTGACGTTGTAGTCCTCGCAGAGCGCCTTTTCGTTGAAGAGTATGCCGTAGAGCATCTTGGCCACGTCGCCCGCCCAGGTGAGCGAGGCCGGAATGTGCCGCGCGCCCTCGTAGAGCAGCACGGGCTTTCCAGAGCGCATATGCGGCAGGAGGATATTGCGCTCGAGGGTTAAGAGCTGGCAGCGCGTCCTGGAATAGGTCGTCGAGGGGCGGATGATCGTCCAGTTTTTGTACTTGCTGGCGCGCAGAGCGTCCTCGCTTCGGGCCTTGTACATGCAGTAGTCGTCCGAAAAGAGCAGCTGCTCGTCGGTCGTCACGTCCAGCAGGCGGGGCGAGGACTCGCGGATGGGGTCCTCCTCGTTGGCAAATACGCGGCAGGAGGAGAAGAAGAGATAGTGATCGGTGTTCTCCAGATACAGCGGGAAGGTCTTGCGGAAGGGGATTGAGTTGTACATCATGAAGTCCACAATGCCGTCATAGCCGTTCTTGAGGATCGACTTGATGAACTCGGGATCCTTCGCGTCCCGCGTGGGGATGTAGTGAAGATTGTCCGCGAACACCTGCGGCGCGAACAGGCTGTCCGGCGCGCATTCCTGATAAACGCCGTCCACCTGATAATCGGTCGCCGCGAACTTTTCCATCAGATAGGTGCCCATGGCGCCGGTCGCGCCGATGACGAGAACTTTCTTCATGAGGTGCGCTCCTTTCTTATAAAAGACATGTTGTTGGCGATGCAGACGCCGCCGGCGATCAGCACAAACGCCATGAGATACTGGAGCTGTCCTGCGGATTCGCCCAGCATCAGCGCGCCGACGAGCTTGCGCGGCGTGGGGCGGTCGTCCGGAAAGATGAGCGATGAAAAGCAGACGTAGATCAGCACGCCGCCCTGCTTGAGCAGCGCCGTCTTGGCGCTCGCCGCGCTCCTTAGGCCGAGATAGGTGCAGGCATAATGCAGCACGACGGCAAACAGGCCGATCGAGAACACGCCCTTCCAGCATCCCTTCAGCGGGGTGAAGCGCGTCCTGTCGGTCAGCAGACTGCCGATGCAGAAGACCGCGCCGCAGACCGTAAAGCGCAGTCCGGCACAGAATGTCGCCGGTCGTTTCGAACGAGAACGCGCGATAGCCCAGCTTGACCAGCGGGAAGAGCGCGCCCCAGAGCAGTATGACGAAGAGCGCCGAAAAAATGTCCCTACGCTTCATCGTCCACCCGCAGCACGACCTTGCCGATGTTTTCGCCGCGCTCGAGAATGGCGTGCGCTTCGGCGGCCTGCGCGATGGGCAGCACGCGGTAGATCAGGGGACGGATTTCGCCGCTTTCGATCTTCGGCCAGACGTTTTTCACCAGCTCGGAGAGGATATACGCCTTGTATTCCGGCGCGCGGTTGCGGAGCATACTGCCCGTGATGTGCAGGCCCTTGGTCAGCAGCGGCCGCAGCGGCAGGTTCGTTTCCGTGCCCGCGAGCGTCGAAATGACGATCCAATAGCCGCCGCGCGCCATGTAGGGCAGGCTGCGCCCCAGCATTTCGCCGGACAGGCAGTCCATGGACACGTTGACCGGCGCGCCGCTCTGCTCCTCGCGTGCCAGTACGTCCTCGACGCGCTCCTTTTCCGTGTTGACGATGACGGCTGCGCCCAGCGGCGCGATTTTCTCGGCGGCTTCGTCCGAGCGCACGGTCGTTATGACGCGCGCGCCGAACGCCCTGGCCAGCGGTATGGCCGCGCTTGCCAGACCGGATTTGCCGGCCGGTATGAACGCCGTCTGTCCGGGCTGCAAACGCCCCTCGATGAACAGATTCAGATAGGACGTGGCGAACGCCTCGGGCAGCGCCGCCGCCTCGATCAGGCTCAGCCCCTTCGGAACGGGCATGAGCATATTGTCCTTCACCGCGGCGTACTGCGCGTATCCGCCGCCGCCCAGCAGCGCGCACACGCGGTCGCCCGCGCGCCATTTCGCGACGTTTTCACCGATTTTGACGATCACGCCCGCGATTTCCAGCCCCATCCAGGGCGGGCAGCCCGGCGGCGAGGGATATTTTCCCTGCCGCTGGAGCAGATCGGCGCGGTTGAGCGCTGCGGCGTGGATATTGACGAGCACCTCATCGGCGGCGATTCCCGGCGTGGGCACCTCCACCCAGTGGAACGCGCCGCCCTTGTCGGTCAGCATGGCTTTCATGGCGTCAACTCCCCTGTAATCTGCGTGAGCACTTTCTGCACACGCAGTTCATGCGCATAGGTGAACGGATTCTGCTTCGTGCCCTGCACAAAGTCGTAAAAATCGCGCATCATCGCGTCGTAGCGGATATTGTCGGGCACGTCGGGCGCGTCGACGATTTCCTTCTGATCGGCGTAGGCGTTTGTCGCGATGGTCGTGTCCGTGTAGGTCATGGCGCACTTGCGCTCGATGGGCATGATCTGGACTGTGCCGCGGCTGCCCGCGACGACGAACTGCCGCCGCCCCCAGCCGTTGACCTCGACCGAGGAGACGAACACCCGCGCCAGCGCCTTCTTGTAGGACAGTACGGCCAGCGTGAGATCGGGCACGTCCACGCCGTTAAGCCCCGTGCGTTGCAGATACGCGTCGCATTTTTCCGGCTCGCCGAGTATGTAGACGATCAGATCGATCAGATGGCTGCCCAGTATGTACATGATGCCGCCGGGAAAGTGCTGAAGCCACTTGCGGTATTCCGGCGAATGGAACGTGCTCATTTCGGCGTTTATGGAGTAGATTTCCCCCAGATCGCCGCGCCGGATGTGCTCGATGCAGCTCAAAATCGCGGGATTGTAGCGGTACATATAGCCCAGCTGCACGGGCAGCTTTTTTTCTTCCGCGCATTTGAGCAGATGGGCGTATTCCGCGAGCGTGCCGCTGGCCGGCTTGTCCATGTGGATGGGCTTGCCGCAGTCGATGCACTTCTGCGCCGTGCGCGTGAGATTCCATACGTCCGATTCGACGATGATTGCGTCCGATTTTGCAATCAGCTCGTCCTCATCCATGCGCGGCAGTCCCTCGTAGGCCGAAAGCCCGCCGCGCTTTTCCAGCCACGCGGGGTCGCGCTCCGAATAGCCGACCACCTCGAACAGCTCGGGAAATTTGCGTACGGAGAGCATTTTGCCCTCGGCGTGGTTGTGGCCGATGCCGATCTGGCCGATTCGTATTTTGCTCATGGCGTTCACCTCATGTCATTTTCGATGCTTAACAGCGCGCCGATGCCGTCGGTCATGCCCTCCGCGCCGTCGACGATCTTTCGCGCTGTGGCCAGATCGAGCTGTTCGGGCGTGTGATACGCGTCGTAATGATCGGCGCAGAACGCCACCGCGCCGCCCAGCAGCGGATTGATCAGCCGCGACAGCCGTCCCGCCGCGCCGTTGGCATGATAGGCGACCGGCGTGCGCAGTTCGAGCAGCAGCGGCATGGCGCGGATGGCTTCGAACAGGTCGTTTCGCGTCGCGGCGGTCGTCACGATTTTGATCACGTCCGCGCCGCGCTTTTCCAGATAGAGCGCCAGATCACGCACGGCCTCGGCGCTGAGCGCGCAGCCGGTGTGGCAGGAGAGCAGCACCTGAGCGCCTTTTTCGTGAACGCGCTCGATCAGCGCGATCTGCTTTTCGATGACCGCTTCGTCCGTCACGACCTCCTTCGGCGCGCCCTGCGTGAAGGAGAAGCAGTCGTCGCCGTGAAAGGCGGCCTTGGACGGCAGGTCGAACGTATAGCCCTGCATATCGATTCCCGCCGCGCCCGCGTCCACGGCGCGCAGCAGGCTCTCGGCGCGCTCGTCCTCGCTCAGCCCCGCGTCCTGCCAGTCGAGCGTCTGATTGTAGTTGAGCGCCAGCACGGGCAGGGACGAAGAGCCGATGACGCGCGCGAGCGTTTCGGCGTCGGTTCGGTTCAGGCAGGAGATGTGCAGGTCGATCATGTCCGCGCCGTGCAGCGCGCAGCTGCGGATGGCGGCGATCGCTTCAGATGGGTCGGCGCAGCGCACGGCCGCGGCCAGCAGCGGAGGATGCGTCAGATTGAGCCTTTTTCTCATGGTCATCACCTCGTGATTTTATCATAGCAGACGGCGCGGCGGTCGCACAATAGGCGCTGTGATGATTTGGCAAATTTGCTTTTTTTTCTTGACATTGCGCCGGAGTCGGGTATAATGGCAGTGCGGCGGCTTTTGAGCGCGTTCGGGAAGCGCTTTCAGCGGAAAAAACGGCGATTTCCCCGTCCGCACAGCGCCGAAAAGCCTCCTGAAACGCGCTCGGCGATAAAAAATCACAGGCCTTCGGAGGAAAATATGGACGCCTTCAATTTATCAGATCTGACCGTCACTTCAGTTTGCTCGGCCACGACGCTCTATCATGACGCGGGCGCGGGCGTGATGCGGATGAACCGCCCCCGCTGGGCGCTGGCCATTAAATACGAGGGCGAGACGGTGTACAATGGCGGCGGCGTGAGCGTCGTCTCGAACGCGAATCATCTGGCGCTGCTGCCGCGGGGGAGCAGCTATACATGGCGCTGTCTGGCGGCGGGGCACTGCGCGATTGTCGAATTCGACGCGGAAACGCCGTCGGGCGCGCGCATGATGAGCCTGCCGGTCAGGAACTGTCAGAAGGCGCTGCGGCTGGCCGAAACGCTGGCGCGGAAAATGGCGTTTCCGGAGCCGTGCGGCCAGCTGGTCTGTAAAAAGCTCTTGTATGAAATGCTGTGCGAGGCGGCGCGCGGGGGAGCAAGGCCCTATGTGTCCGGCTCGAGCCGGCAGCGCTTGCAGCCCGCGCTGGAGTACATCGCCGATCATTACGACCGGCCGATGAGCAACGACGCGCTTGCGCAGCTGACCGGCTATTCCACCGTCCATTTCCGTAAGCTGTTCACCGAGCTGTACGGCATGAGCCCCATGGCCTATGTACAGGAAATGCGCATCGAAAAGGCCAAAGCCGCGCTCAGCAGCGATTACGGCACGATCGGCGCGATCGCGCAGGCGCTGGGCTACGCCAGCATCTATGATTTCTCCCGCGCGTTCAAGCGGAGTACGGGGCTTTCGCCCAGCGCGTACGCCCGACGGGAGGAATAGGCCTATAAAACGCGGGCGGAGGACGCTGAAAGGCTCGCTTCAGCATCCTCCGCCCGTTGATTTTGGTATTTTATTGCGCCGTATAAAAGCCGTAGCCGCCGCTGGTTGTAAACAGCGTGTCCTCGCGCAGCGGCTGCGTCGCGTCCAGCGCGCCGTAGCACACCACGTCCGCCGGCAGCGTGCGCGCGCCCATCATCACGGCCCGCGCCGCGCGCAGCGATTCGTCGTCATACAGCGTGCCGCACGCGAACTGCTGCGGCTGATTGAGCACGCCCATCACCGTATCGGGATACCACGGGCTGTCCACGCGGTTCATCACCACCGTGCCCAGATCCAGCAGCGTTTCATAGCTCTCGCCCCGGCCCAGCAGATACAGCGTTTTCGCCAGGCGAATGGTGTCCGCGCCCTCCGTCAGGCCCAGCGTGGGCAGAATCAGTATGGCCAGTATCAGCGCGGCGCACAAAAGTCGTTTCATAGCTCCCCTTTACTCTCCTGATCGATATTTCGGCTCCCCAAAACATGAGTCGATTATATCACAGGATATGCGCGGCGAGCAATCATTTTGTAACACATTTGAAATATTTAACAATAGAAGCGTAAAAACATGCCCGATCAGGCGCTGTGAAAGGCCGAATCGGGCAGTATGGAGTTCACTTTTTAGCGAGCGATGATCGAGTTTTGGGCGCTACACAGGCAGGAAGCGGATGGCCAGCATATAGGTCACGGTGCCTAAAAGGATGCTCAAGAGCGTGTTGTGCTTCCAGATATAGCTGGCCGCCGTCACGCCTACGCCCGCGGCTTCCTGAAGGCCTGTGTGCAGTGGGTCGGTCACGCCGTCCTTCAGGCAGTAGATCACCAGCACAGCCATGATGGCGGAGGGCAGCGCGCGCCCCAGCCGCTCGATCCAGGCGGGCAGGCGGCGGTTCTTGCCCAGCAGCAGGAAGGGCAGCGCGCGCATGGACAGCGTGCAGAGCGCGGAAATCAGTATGGCAATAAGCGCGCGGGCGTTCATGCGCGTTCCTCCTTTCGATCGGCCTTCGCGGGGCGCAGCAGCAGCGCGGCCGAGGTGATGAGCAGCGCGGGCAGCATGAAGCTCGAGCCGCCGAAAATGAGCAGGCACACGACGGCGATGACCGCGCCGCCCACGGCGGGTAGATGATCGCGCGTGCCTTCCCACTGATTGATCAGCAGTATGACGAACAGCGCCGTCATGCTGAAGTCGATGCCGCTCATGTCCCACGGAATGATGTTGCCGGCGATCGCGCCCAGCAGCGTGCCGGCGACCCAATAGACCTGGCAGAGGATCGCCAGATAGAACATCACGTCATGGCGGTTTTCAAGGTCGGGCGGCAGGCTGCAATTAATGGCGTAGGTTTCGTCGGTCATCGAGGCGATCATGTAGGGCATCCGCCGGCCCATGCGGCGAAATTCGGCGATGAACGTCAGCGAATAAAACACCTGCCGGCTGCTCATCAGAAGCGCCGTGAGCGCAATCGTCCCCAGCGGCGAGGAGGCCGCCAGCAGCGCCACCAGCACGAACTGGAACGCGCCCGTGTAGACAATTGCGCTCGAGAGCGCCGACAGCGGCCAGCCATAGCCCGCCTCGTTCATCATAATGCCGAACGCCATGCCGATAAACAGATAGCTGCACAATACGGGCAGCGACCGCGTCAGAGCGTCCCGAAATGCCGGCTTGTTCATCCCTTGTCCCCCCCTTGGGCGATGCGTCCTATAAACTACTTAACTTGTAGGGAACAGGATAGCACGCGCGCGGCGCTCATTCCAGCACAT
The DNA here is from genome assembly GCA_934631025.1 of uncultured Clostridia bacterium. Taxonomy (GTDB): domain Bacteria; phylum Bacillota; class Clostridia; order Christensenellales; family Aristaeellaceae; genus Firm-10. Next base: position 70,595 of record CAKTXR010000005.1, on the reverse strand, counting down.
AAAAGAAAAAAAGCGGCGCACAGGCCGCCATAAAGGTTAAAAGCATATGTCATGCGGGCGATTCCGCCGCCGTGACGCACCATGTGCCGGCGATCATCACGATCAGCGCGGCGATGAACCAGCCAGACGGAATCTCTCGGTACAGCACCAGCGAGAGCGCCACGCCGATGAACGGCGCGACGGCGTAATAGGCGCTCGTTTTCGCCGCGCCGAGCGAGCGCTGCGCGTAGATATAGAACAGTATGCTCAGCCCGTAGGCCACGAAGCCCAACAGCAGCGCCAGCACGATCGAGAGCGCGTCCGGCAGCGCCGCGCCGCAGATAAAGGCGACGATCAGCGCGCCCAGTCCGGAAAAAATCCCCTTCACCGCGACGATCTCCATGGGATCCTTCTCGGACAGGCGGCGGGTGCAGTTGTTTTCAAAGCCCCAGCACACGCAGGCCAAAAGCACATACAGCGAGCCGGCCGAGAGCGACACGGCGCGGATGTCCTGCGCCGAGAGCAGTACGCTGGAGAGCGTCACCAGAGAAATGCCCAGCCACAGCCGCCTTGAGATCGTTTCCTTAAACAACACGAGCGCGATCAGCGACGTGGCGACGATCTCAAAGTTGTTGAGCAGCGACGCGCTGGCCGCCGATGTGCGCGCCACGCCGGTCATGAGCGCGATGGGCGCGGCAATGTCGAGCACGATCATGCCGACGGTGTAGGGCAGATCGCGCCGCGTGAGGGGCTGCTCGGTGCGCGCGCGGCTTTTGCGCGTGACGAGCAGCCACAGGCACATCCCCAGCCCTGCGCCCAGATAGAGGAACGCCGCCATCATCGTCGGGGCAACGCGGCTGAGCAGCAGCTTGGACAGCGGCGCGTTGAGCGCGTAAAAGGCCGCGGCCAGCACGGCGCAGAGCACGCCGCGCCCTTGACGAACGGTCATCACACATCAGCTCCCTTGAAAGAGTAAGGCCATTATAGCACAATGCGCGGGGCTTTGAAAGAGCGGCGCGCCGTGATATAATGCTTTTGAAAACATTTTTTTGCAAAAACAGGACGTAAACGCGAATGATTCGCGCGGCCCGTCTCGTCTAATGGGTGTTCGCGAACAAAGGAAATACATTACGGCGCGGGAGGTGAAGGCGCGGTGCAGCAGCCGGTGAAAACGGACGACGAGCGCGAGGCGATTCTCGTCCGATGGATGACCGATTACAAGACGTCGCTCATGCGCATGGCCTGCCTGTATCTGGGCGACCGCGCGCTGGCCGAGGACGCGGTGCAGGAGACGTTCCTGCGCGCATGGCGGCGCATGGACACATTCCGCGGGGACAGCGGCGAAAAGACATGGCTGATCCGCATCGCCGTGAACGTCTGCAACGACGTGCGGCGCACGGCCTGGATGCGCCTTGTCAGGCAGCCGCTCTCGGCCTGCCCCGAACCCGCGCGGGAGGATCGATACCGCGACGATACGGTGGTGCGCGCCGTGACGGCCCTGCCGCCGCGCGACAGACAGATGATCCTGCTGCGCTTTTATCAGGAGCTGAAGGTAAAGGAGATCGCGCAGGTGCTGAATATCAGCGAGGCCTGCGCCGCGTCCCGACTGCACAGGGCCGAGAAGAAGCTCGCGGCCGCTTTGAAAGGATGGTATTTCGATGAAGATTGATATAAAGAAGAGTCTGGACAACGCCCTGTCCGATGTGGACTGGCACGGCGAGGACAAAGTGCTCTCCTGCATCAGGCCGAAGGCGCGCGCGCCCCGTCTGCGTCTGGCGTTCGTCGCCTGCCTGCTGATTCTGGCGATCGGCGGCACGGCGCTGGCCGTGGGGCTCCACTGGACGGAGCGCTATTCGGAGATTCGCCGCGCGCGGGAAGCCGTGGCCGCGAAATACGGCCTGACCAGCGATATGCTCGATCTGTTCTATGAGAAGGTTTCCGAGGACGGTCAGAGCGTCGTGCTCAGCTATATGGCGGGCGATGATCACGGCCGCGCGGGCTACTATACGTTCAATATCGCCGACGGCAGCGTCGTCTGGAGCCACGACGGCGCGGAAATCGACGAGAGCGGCGCGCTGGACGCGGCGGTCTGGGGAAAAGCGCAGCTGAAAACCCGCTTCGAGCACGGCGGCGCGGACATGGACGACCGCTTCAATACCGAGCGGCTGGTGAACAACGCCGATCAGACGGACGGCTATCGCTCGGCGCGCCCCGCGATAGAAGAGACGAACGTGAGCAATCTGCCCGAAAGCCCGCTCGACTGGACGCGCTATAACGCGATTCAGGCCGCCCGCAAGGCGCTCATCGATCAGCGCGGCTTTAACGATTACGCCTTTACGCTGTTCGACGTGCATACGACGCAGGGAACCGGCGTAAGCGAGGCCGTCTGGACGGTATGCTTTTCCAGCGCGGCCGAGCGGATGTTGGGCACCTTTGCGCTCGACGCATGGATGCGCGGCAAGCTGGGAGATTACACCGTGACGTTCGACAGGGACGGAAACGCCGCCTGCGCCTGGTCGAAGGAGGGCGTGGACGAGAACACCTACACCCGCTCGACGTTCGGCGCGGCGAAGGCGTTCTCCAGCGATATGTTCGGCTGGATAAAGGAAGTGACCGACGCGACCGATGCGATTGAAGCGAAGTATACATCCTATTCACTGCTCACGACGGAGGACATGAGCGTTTCGGATGCAGCCGCCTATGCGCACATCATGCAGGACGCGGGCGTGCCGGCCTATGCCGATCCGCTCTATCCCGAGGATGTGAAGCTGACCGACCAGCAGGCGCTTGAGATCGCGTCTCAGCTGTTGAAGGACGAATACGGCTGCACCGACGAGGCCATCGCCGCCGCGGACATTCGGATGCAGCTGATCCGCCGGGGCGAGGAGCGCCTTTTCAGGATGCGGATATTCATCGCTCAGACTGACTGGTGGGACTACTTCAATATCGACGTGGATGCGGACACCGGCGCGATCGATGATTTCTGGCATGACACGCCCGTGAGCGGCGGCGTGGGCTAAGAGTTCTTCTGCCGCGCCGCGATCTTCAATGAATCTGATCGCGGCGCGGCTTTTCTAACGCCAAATACGACGAATCAGTGAGGTTATGGGCATGAAAAAGCACATGGCTTTGTTTCTTATACTCATCTGGACGCTGATCTGGGCGCTGTGCGTCGCCCCCGCGCTGGCCGAGCCGGAAATGCTCACGGTGAGCGGCGGGGTATACTACGACGTGATGAGCTTTGAGAAAAAGCATCCGGAAATCGCAGTGAATCAGCTCGAGGAATGGCCGGACGCGACCGAGATGATCCGGCGCATCACGTCTCAGGACGACAGCGTGGACATATACGCCATGAACGCTGATTTTTCCTTCCTCTCGATCAAAAACAAGGCTCTGGCCGAGCCGCTGAACGGTTCGGAAGCCGTCATGCGCAGCGCGCAGGGGCTGGATCGGTCGGTGCTGGACGCGATTACGGACGGGAACGGCCGGATCATTGCGTGGCCGGACGAGCTGGAGCTGTGGACGACCCGCGTGAACGAAGAGCTCTGGCGCAAATTCTGGCCGGACACGCCGCTGCCCGAGACGTTTTCGGAGCTGCTTGACGCGTGGATCGACTGGGAGGATCGCGTGGCGGTCGATTATCCCGGCATGGGGTTCATCGGCTATGAGTTCGACTATGCCGCGCAGGTGCGCGCGTTTATTACGCTGTTCGTGCGCCAGCATGACGACGGGAGCGAGCCTGACCTGCATAACGCCGCGCTGCGCGAGGTGCTCGAAAAGCTGGAAACGGTGCGCAGCCGCCGCCTCGAGCACGGCAGGCCGGTCAATGGCGAAAACGATCCGCAGCTGGACATGAACGGCGCGACCGGCCCGGCGAGCGTCTACAGCCGGTCGCTCGATTTTGCCATGGGCGAGCAGGACGGCGATAACGACGGCCCCGTCTGGCCGATGAGCCGGCTGGACACCGTGTACGGCTGCCGGCGAACGAGCACGGCTCTGCCGCTGACGTTCGATAAAAACGATGTCCAGCATACCGATGCGCGGATGAGCGTATGCTTCATCAATCCCTATTCGAAGCACAAGGGCGCGGCAATCATGCTGATCGAGCAGATCGCCGGACTGGACAGGGGCGACCTTCGGCTGTATTACGCCGTTCACCCCGATTACAGCGAGCCGCACGTTCGGGACGGCTACGAGGAATATCGCGCCTTTAATGAGCAGCGCAGGGCCGAATACGTGCAGGCGCTCGAGGACGCGAAAAAGAAGGACGAGGACACGACCGAGCTGGAAGCGTGGGTCAAGTATTACGACGACTGGCTGAACTGGGAATACGCGCCCTACGACGTTCTGCCGCAGACCATTATGAACTACCGCGCGCAGATCGCCGCCGCGCCGCTCAATCTGCACATCGCCTCGCCCTATCTGAGCGCTGCGGGGGCAGAGGGCGAGATGATGGCGACGCTTTGCTCCCGCTATGCCGCGGGCACGATTTCGCTCGATCAGCTGCTTGACGAGCTGCAATCGGCCATGAGCATGATCACGCGGGAAAACGCATAAAAACAAAAACGCCGGAGACGAAATGCTGTCTCCGGCGTTTTGCCGCTTACATATAGTGATATTTGTTCCGCTTGCCGATCAGGAACGAGAGGGACAGTATGAACGCGAACACCTCCGCGACGGCCATGGCCCACCAGATGCCGTCGATGCCCAAGAATATGGGCAGCACCAGCACGCAGAGCATCTGGAACACCAGCGTGCGCAAAAACGACACGATGGCCGACACAGCGCCGTTGTTGAGCGCGGTGAAGAACGAGGACACGTAGATGTTTATGCCCGCCAGCAGGAAGGACAGCGAAAAGAGCCGGAAGGCGTGGCGCGTCATGTCGAACAGCGCCTGATCATAGCCCACGAACAGCCGCGCGAGGGGCGCGGCGAGAACCACGGCCAGAAGCGTCAGCGCAACGCCGCTGATACTCATGAGGATCATGCTCTTTTTGAGCATGTTTTTCAGCTCGTCGTGATTTTGAGCGCCGTAATGATAGCCCACGATGGGCGCGCAGCCGACCGCGTAGCCCACGTCGATGGCGATGAATATGAACTGCACATACATTAATACGCCGTAGGCCGCCACGCCGTTTTCGCCGGCGTATTTCATCAGCTGGGCGTTGTAGGCGATGCTTACCAGCGAGCCGGAGATGTTGCTCATCAATTCGGAGGAGCCGTTGGCGCAGGCCTGAAGGATCGGCCGCAGCTGAAGCGCGGAAGGCTTCAGGCGCAGCGGGCTTTTGTTGGGGCGGATGAAATAGATCAGCGGAATCAGGCCGCCCACGCACTGGCTCAGACCGGTGGCGATGGCCGCGCCCGCCACGCCCCATTTGAACACGGCGATGAACAGCGCGTCCAGCGCCATGTTGGTCACGCCCGCCGCCACGGTGACGTAAAGCCCCATGTGCGGCCGCTCGGCGGTGACGAGGAACGCCTGAAACACGTTTTGCAGCATGAACGCGGCGTTGAAGGCGAGCACAATGCGGCCGTAGAGCACGCAGTCGGGCAGCATGGCCTCGCTCGCGCCGAAGAGACGGGCGATCGGCTCGATGAATACAATGCCCAGCACGGAGAGCGCCGCGCCGGCGATCAGCGTCAGCTCAATCATCATGGAGAAGATGCGCCTGGCCTTCTCAGGCTCGTTCTGGCCCATGGTTTTCGAGACGAGCGCGCTGCCGCCCGTGCCGATCATGAAGCCCACGCCGCCCAGAATCATGATGAACGGCATGACCAGATTGATCGCGGCGAACGGCGTTTTGCCCACGAAGTTGGAGACGAACAGGCCGTCCACCACGCCGTAGATCGATGTGAATATCATCATCACGATCGAGGGCAGCGTGAAGCGGAACAGCCGACGATAGTTGAAATGGTCGGACAACTGGATGTTCATGGGGCGTTTGTTCATTCCTTTCGTGCGGATTGCGCGTTTGTCAGTCCCTTTTCGGCCAGACGGGCGCGCAGGGCCTGCGTCCACCGGTCGAAGAGCGCAATCATCTGCGTTTGTTCCTCTGCGCTCAATGACATGAGCGCGCTTTCCTCCTGCGCGCGCACAATGTCGACCGACGCGGCGCACAGCGCTTCTCCCTTTTCGGTCAGCGAGACCGGCTTGGCGCGCCGTCCCTCCTCGAGGACGATCAGGCCGTTCTGCAGCAGCGCCTTGAGCGCCGAGTTGACCGTCTGCTTGGAGGTTCCCATGCGGCGGACAAGCTCGCTCTGGGTGACCGCGCCGCCGCAGTCGCGCAGGGAATAGAGTATCCAGAACGGATTCTCGGACAAATTGAGGGCGCGCGCCGCATCGCGGTACAGCTCGTTGCTCTCGAGGATGATGCGGTTAAATGCGCGCATGGTTTCGGTTGTGTCCAACATAGCGACGCCTCCTTTGTCCGAAATCAGACTAATGCTATTATAGTCCGATTTCGGATGAATGTCAAGTAAAAATAAAGCGAAAAGTATAAAGGCGACACCGCAAAGAAGCGCGTGGGAAAAAAACGGCTTGACAAGCGGGGAAGGGCTGTTATAATAAAGCTGTAATTTTAACATAAAGGAGACGCGCAGCTATGGAGCAGGGCTATCACGGCGTTTATTATCAGCCGGGCGAGGAAACCGTATTCTGCTATCGCACGCACCTGACGGTCTATGAGGAATCCTTTTTCGACGGCATGCTGGCCGCGCGGGGCTGGAACGCGGCGGGCTATCCGCTCAATGTGCTGACGAATTTCCCCACGCGGCTGGACACGAGCCGCTTTGCCGAGCCGCAGGCGTTTTCGCTGGATATAGACGGCGAGTGCTGCGACCGCGGCCTGACGCTGGAGGGCTTCGAGCAGCGCGAGGAGGAAAAGGGCACGCACGCAGTCATTTCGCTCTATTGCGCGGACAAGGCGATCCGCATACGCGTCCACACGCTTCTGGACGGCACGGCGGCGATGACGCGCTGGCTGGAGATTGAAAACGCGGGCGAGCGCGCCGCGGCGGTCAGCCGTCTGGCCGTGATGGGCGGCGGGATGGAAATCATGGAGGGCGAAATCGCCGCGCGGGGCATGACGGGCAGGCCGGTTGAATCCTATTACAGGCTTGGGTATTTCGACGCGGACGGCTGGGGGAAGGAGGGCGATTTCTCCTGGCACGCGCTCGAACCGGACATTCACGAATTCGCCGGGCGCTATCGGCGCGACCGCTTCCGGCACCCGATGTTCATACTCGAAAACACGGTAAAGGGCACGACGTTCATCGCGCAGCTGGCCTACAGCGGCGGCTATCGCTTCGCCTTCGACTATCAGGCGCACCGCGAGAACGACTGGACGGCGCTCGGCTGGGCGGCGGAGATCGATTCGTCCCGTCCGCTGATCGTGCTCTCGGCGGGCGAGACGCTGACCACGCCGGCGGTACATATCGCCTGCGTTCACGGCGACCACGACGACGCGGTCAACGCGATGTTCGACCATGCGCGCACGAGCGTGTTCACGCTGCCCGGCACGGAGAACGCCTGCCTTGTGGGCGCGGGCATGGGCGCGGAGCACGACATGAGCGTCGAGACGACGAAGCAGTTCATGGAGCAGATGGCGCGCGCCGGCGCGGAGGTGTTCATCGTGGACGCGGGCTGGTATTGCCCGCCGCATGAGGAAAGCGACTGGTTCGGCCATGCCGGCGACTGGCGGCCCGATCCCGAGCGCTATCCCGGCGGCCTTGATGAAATCGAGCGCCATTGCCGAAAGCTGGGCATGAAGTTCGGCCTTTGGGCGGAGGTTGAGCGCATGGGACGGCACAGCTGCGCGTTTTCGGAGCACCCCGAGTGGTTCACACGCCATATAGACGGCAAAGCGTCCGAGGGCTATCTGGACTTTTCCAATCCCGATGTGGTCGACTGGGCGGAGGCGCAGGCCGCGCGCGTCATTGAGACGTATCATCTCGATCTCTACCGCGTGGATTACAACGTGCTGTCTCAGGAGTATTTCCATGTCGGAATGCGCGACGGACGGCGCGAGTGCCGCTCCATGCGCCAGATCGAGGGCTTTTACGAACTGTACCGCCGCCTGAAAAAGCGCTTCCCGAATGTGATCTTTGAAAACTGCGCCGGGGGCGGCGGCCGCACCGACTGGGGCATGATGCGCGCGTTCAATCACACATGGGTGTCCGACAAGCAGACGGCACCGCGCTCGATCGAGATCACGAACGGCATGACAATGGCGCTGCCGCCCGATCGCGTCGACCGGCTGGTGGCCGGCATGGGCTGTCATAAATACGCGTCGCTCGATCAGCATCTGCGCGGCGCGATGCTCAGCCACATGACGCTCAATGTGTTCGGCCCGGCGACGGCCGAGATGAATCCGGATGTGTTTGATTTCGTCTCGCGCAGCGTTGGGCTGTACAAGTCCTTCATCCGGCCGTTTTTGAACGAGGCTCGCGTCTATCATCCCACGCCGGATTGCAAAGCGGCGCGTGCGGCGGGCTATACGGCGCTGGAGCTGGTTTCGCCCGATCAGAAGCGCGGCGTGATCGGCATATTCACGCTCACCGGCTGGATGGGCGGCGAGATCGCGCTCCGCGTGCGCGGCCTGAACCGCGGCAAGACCTATCGCGTGACCTATGACAACGACGGCGCGAGCGAGCTGCTGACCGGCGCGTCGCTCATGCGGGGCGTGAAGGCGTTCATCCCCTCGGCGCTGTCGAGCGAATTGATCCTCATCGAGGAAATTGAAGCGTAAAGGCCGATAAAAAGTCATCCCCGCGCTGCCTGCTGAAAAGGCGGCGCGGGGATGCTGCTTTATTCAATGACCTCCAGATCAACGTCCATGATGCGGGCGAAGCGGCGAATCTCCTCGATGTGATTGCCCGTGCCCAGCGCCAGATGATGCGTCGGCGCGGCCTCGCACCAGCGGCTGATGAAGCGCGTCACCGGCATATCGAACGTCACGCGCGTGTTGGTGTTGCCGGTCTGCGGAATCTCGCCCTTGACCGACGTGCCCGCCGCCGCGACCAGCTTGAAGCGGCCGTTGTGCTGACAGTTGATGCTTAAAAGCGTCACCGGCCCGGCCTTCAGGCTGAATTCCACGCCGATGCCGCTGCCCGATTTGCCGTGATACTTTTTCAGCTTGCGCAGCACGGGCCGGCCCTCGCTGATGGCGATGTTGTGCGGGCCGTCGTGGCCGACCAGCACGCAGTTGCCCGCGACGTCGAAGGGGTGCAGCTCGGCGAACGAGCCGCCGCCGCCCAGCCGGTTCATGATCAGCATGGCGGCCGCCGTCTTGAGATCGGCCTCGCCGGCCAGCGGAATTCCGGAGGAGGTGAGCAGCGTGTTGCCCACGATCAGCGCCGCGGCCATGCGCTCGTATTCGTTGCCGTCCTCGCCCTTGTAGAAGTAGGCCAGCGCGGTCAGATTGTTTTTCTCGATCATCGCGTCCAGCGCGCAGGCCATGCGGGCGGAGAGACGCAGATCGTCGTCGGTCACATAGTCGGTCAGCGGATCGACGGAGGGGGTCTGGATGGAGAAGGTGTCCTTAATGACGGCGATTTTGCGCGCGATTTCCGCGTCGCTCGCCTGATCCGCCCATTTTTTCAGCTCGCACATTTCGAGCATTTTGACGTGCGATTTGAACGCCGCCGAGAAGGCGGTCGGGTCGGTGTGCATGTCGTACATGCCCTCGTAGGTGTGCCCCAGATAGCCGAATATCGCATATTTGAACGCCGCACGCGCCGCGATCGCCCGCTGCCAGGCCTGCACCTCGCGGCGAATTTCGTCCTCCTGAGAGGCGGCCGCCACAAGGCAGGGCGGAACGGGCCTGCCCAGCCGGCCGTACACACCTGCGATTTCCGGCATGGCGCAGATGTCGTCGTTCACCAGCTGCATATAGGTGGTACAGCGGCCGTAATCGAGATGATCGAGCGGCTGAAGGCCCACGAGGATCTGCGGCGCGTCGATATAGTTGGCGAACGGCGCGCACAGCGACGAGGGCAGATAGGTGGTCAAAAGCAGAAACACGCCGTCCACATCGCGCTTTTTTACATCGCGCACGACGGAAAACGCCTTGTCTACATCGTCCACATACTCGGTCACGAACACGTCGGCCGAATCGTCGAAATACGCCCTGAACGCGTCGGCTTTTTTGCAAAGCTCCTCATACAGTCCCTCGAACTGGCGAAAGTAAATATAATGACCCAGCGGCACAACGGCGATCACCGGTTTGTTATTCATGCTGATTTCCTCCTTAGATAAGCGTCAATAAGCGTCCATATCATATTAACTATAGCACGGGCGGCCTGTCTCCGCAATGGAGAAAGCCGCCCATCAATGGGAGAAAACAAACAGTATGCCCGCGGGGAAGCGCTACTTTTCCCGAATCATGCCGCTGACGAGCAGCTTGTCCTCGCCTACGTTTTCCAGCGCGGCGAGACGCAGCGGCTCGATCTGCGCGCGGCTCATCGTGCCGCGTCCGGCGTAGTCCCAGCGAAGGCCGAGCTTGTCGTATTTCGTGACGCACGCGCCGTTGAACGCGCACAGCTCCCAGCGCTCCAGCACGTCTATGAGATTTTCGCCGATAAAGCGGCCTATGGCGCGGATGTTTTCGGGGGTGGCGGTCGCGTCCCATATGAGCGGCGTGCGGATCCACAGCTTCTTCGGATAGCCGCGATGGCGCATGGAGTCCGCCGCGCGGAGCAGATTGCTCAGGATCAGTGCGTTGTCCTGTCCGGTGAAGGCGCGGTGTACGTCGGGATCGAAAATCTTCATGTCGTAGAGCAGATAGTCGGTCACCGGCAGCATGGCTTCGAGGTTCTTCAGGGGCGCGCAGCCGCAGGTGTCCAGCGCCGTGGTGACGCCTACGTCGTGCAGGCGCTCGAAAAATTCGGTGAGGAATTCATATTGCAAGAGCGGCTCGCCGCCCGAGCAGGTCACGCCGCCGCCGAACTGCTCGTAGTAGGCTCTGTCGCGCAGCACCTCGCGCATAAGCGCGTCCATGGTATAGCGCTGCGCCTCGGGCGAGAGCGCTTCGGCGGGACAGGCCTCGCAGCAGCTCAGGCAGGCGCGGCAGGCGACGCGGTCGATGGACAGCCCCCTGTCGGTGAAGGAGAGCACGCCGGCGGGGCAGGCGTTCTGGCAGCTCAGGCAGCCGATGCAGGAGCGCGCGTCCCACCACGGCTCGTTGCGCGCGCTGATGCTCTCGGGGTTCTGGCACCAGCGGCAGCGCAGCGAGCAGCCCTTGACGAACACCGTCGTGCGCATGCCGGGGCCGTCGTGGGTCGTGCCGTGGGAAACGTCGATTGTCAAAAGCGTTTTGTCGTTCATATCGCGCCTCAGTTCATCGACGAATAGTTCATGCGGGAGACGAACTCCTGCTGATATTCGCGGGACATGGTGATAAAGCGGGCGCAATAGCCGGTGATGCGCACCACCAGATCCTGATATTCGGGCTTTTCGGGGTGTTCCATGGCGTCCTCGAGCTTCTTGAGGTCGAGGATGTGCAGGTTGATCTGCATACCGCCGCTCTTGAAGAAGGCGGAGGAGAAATCGCGGATGTAGGCGTAGCGGTTTTCCTTGCCGTCGAAGAAGCGCGGCTGGATGTCCACCTGAATGGAGCCGCCCTGGAACTTGCGCATATCGGCCGAGGCCGCCGAATTGGCCATGGGGATGAGGCCCTTTTTGCTCGCGCCGGCCTGCGGATTGATGCCGTGCGCCAGCACGTCGCCGGCATGGCGGCCGTCGGGCGTCGCGCCGATCTTGTCCTTGCTTTCGAGGTGAGACATGAACGCGAACAGCGAGGGGCGCATGGGCTGGCCGCCGCGCTGATTGACATAGCCCTCGGCGATTTCCTGCATGCTGTCGCACACGCGCACATACATATTGTCGGCTTCGTCCAGACCGTTGCCGTATTTGGGCTGGCTGAGGAAGCGCTGGCGCATGATCTCGTTGCCCTCCCAGTTGCCGCGGCAGGCGGCGACCACCTCGGCGAGCGTGTACTTCTTCTGCTCGAACACAAGGCGGTTGATCGCGGTGAAGGAATCGGCCACGTTCGGGATGCCGAATATGTTGAGCGAGGTGTTCTGATTGTCCACGCCGCGGGGCGCGGTCATGTCCAGCCCGCGCTCGATGGGGCCGTGGGAGATCATGGAGGTGTACATTTCCGGCTGGCTTTCGCCGCGCACGCGGTCGATCGCAGCCTCGGCATTTTGGAAGGCACGCATTGTAACGTGCAGCTCCTCCTCGTAATAGCGGTAGAGCGTCTCGAAATCGGAAACGCCGTCCGCAGCGGCGCGGTCGAGCGCGCGATCCATGGCCTTTACGACGTTTATGAGGCTCGTGTCGTGGCCGCACCATTCCTGCCCGGGCAGGCAGTACCACTGACAGCCGGAATAGACCACCTTCCAGGCTTCGCTCTCGGGCACGCCGCAGCGCAGCAGGGAATCGTACATGATGTCCCAGTTGATCAGTACGGGGATGCTCTCGCCGTGGCGCGCCAGCACGTCGCAGGCATAGGCGTAGTAGTCGGGATCGATGTCGCTGTGCCACATCACGCCCAGATTGTTGTAGTCGCCGATCAGATCATAGGCCTCGAGCGCGACATAGCTCATCTCGTTGGTCGCGTCGCTGCCGTCCTCCAGCCGGCCGCCGAAGGAGAAGAACTGGCCGCGCAGCTTCATGTACATCTCTGCGATATATTCGCGCGCCTCCCGACGGGTGAGAATCCCCGCGTCCATGTCGCGGCGATAGAAATCATAAAGGTAGAGATCCATGCGGCCGTAGCCGTTGCCGTGGCCGACGGCGCGGTCGAAAAGTATGGCAAACTGTATGGTCTGCACGGCCTCGTAGAACGTGGCGGGCGCGGCATGGGCGATATGGCGGCAGCAGGCGGCGATCTTCTCAAAGCGCGCCCTTTCAGATGCGTCGTCCGTCTCGCCGCCGAGTTTTTCGGCCAGCGCGGCATAGCGCTCGATATAGCGGATGCAGCCCAGACAGACGTGCTCCAGTCCGCGCAGATAGTGGGCGCGGCGCTCGTTGTTGAGGTCGGTGTACTTTTTAAGGCTCTTTCGGATGCGCGAGAGGATGCGGTCGTAGCCCTCCTTGAGGACGATTTCCACGTCGGGACAGGTATGGCCATAGGCGGTGGGGTGGCCGCCCAGCTCGCTGGACAGGCGCACCTTTTCGGCGATTTCGCCGGCGTTCGGGGCCTGCTTCCAGCCGCCCGGGCCGCAGGGACGCAGCAGCCCCAGTTCCCAGTAGATTTCGCCCACGATGGTCTCGCAGGGGTAGATGTGCGCCTCGGTGTTGTCGAGCATGAACTCATAGTCCTCGCCCCACTGCTCGCTGCTCATGCGGTAGCCCTGCCGATGGGAGGGCAGATCGTCCATGCGGGGGAAGGGGCCGATGTTGAGCCAGCAGCGATGGTCGCCGTAGGTGCCATACTGCCGCATGCCGTTGGTGCCCAGTTCTCTGTTGCGCGCTTCGAGCGTCTTAATGCGCTCGGACTGCTCAAATTTGGGGATGAAGGTCAGCTGCACGTCGCTCATGGAGAAATCCTCCTTGTGTCGTGATACAAATCTTTTATGGCAAAATAGTGTGCCGTTTGAATCATAACGCATTTGACGCGCTAATGCAAGCTGTTTTTTAATTTTTGCGGCAAAAAAGCGCTGAAATGCCCTTGCGGTTCGATGAGCATCGAAAACGGCGCTGCTTTCGTTCCACAATTTTCCATCGGCGCGCCGTGTTGTCATAGGGTGCGGGATGTGCTACAATAAAAAGAAAAAAACAGGCAGGCGGCGGGAACCAACATCATCCAGACCGCCGTCTAAACGAGTATATCACGTCTGAACAGGAAATATCGGAGTTGAGACTATGAAAAACACGATGAGAAGTCGAAAAACGCTGCTGGCGGCGCTGACGCTTATTCTCATGGCGCTGCCGCTCTGCGCGCTGGCGGAGCAGTCCGCGCCCTCGGGCGAGTATCTCTGCCCCGAGTGCCAGGAGAGCGTGACGCTGGGCGAGTTTGTCTCCTCAGGCGACAGCCAGTGCGCCTGGAAGGGCAGATGCGGCCATACCATTCGCGTCGACCACGATTACGCCGCCGCAGAGGAAGTTCCGGCCACCTGTACGCAGAACGGGCTGAAGGGCGAAATCTGCCGCTACTGCGGCTACCGGCCGACGCTGAACGCGCTGGGGCACAGCTATGTCTATGAGCCGGTCGACGGCAGCTATCACAAAAAGCGCTGCACGCGCCCCAGCTGCACGGAGAGCGTGACCGAGCGTCATACGCCTGCCGCCGACGCGTCCGGCAATCCGGTCTGGACGTTCGACGCGGCGGTCGAGCGGCATTATGAGCGCTGTGACAAATGCGCCATGACGCTCAACGATCAGGCTTGCGATTTCGTCGTGGCCAGCACGCTGCCCGCCACCTGCACGCAGGAGGGACAGCAGATGCTGCGCTGCACGGTCTGCGGCGGCCATAAGACCGAGATCCTGCCCGCGGGGCACGACTGGAGCGCCTGGAAGCAGAACGGCGCGGCGAGCGAGCGCGTCTGCCGGCGCGCGGGCTGCGGCGCGAAGGAGATCTGCGATCACTTAAAGAACATCAATCCCCCCTGTGCGGCCGCGCCGGTCTGCTCGGTGTGCGGCGCGGCGCTGGAAAAACAGCCGCACGACTGGCAGGCCGTCTCCTACAGATGGAACGGCGACGAATGCACGGCCACGCGCGTGTGCAGCCGCTGCCGGACGGAGGAGATGCAGAGCGCCCGCGCCATGAGACAGAGCGTCAAGGCCACCTGCACGGAAAAGGGCTATACGAAATACGAGCCGGCTTTCGAAGGCTGGGCGAAGGACGGGAGCGGCGCGAGCGTGCGCATCGTCTATACCGCAGACGCGCTGGGCCATGAATGGAACCCGTGGAAGAACGGGGAGCGGAGTTGCCTGCGCGCGGGCTGCGGCGCGGTCGACGTGTGCCTGCATCCTGCTGAGCAGGTGAACGTATACGGCGCGGAATGGCCGGCGGAGCTGCCGTCGGATGGAACGCTGCCCGCCGCGTCGATTGCGGCGCGCTGCCAGCAGTGCGGCGAGACGCTGAACCTGGGCGCGGCTGCCGTCAGGCGGGCGGAGACGGGCGATACGTCTGCCTCCTGCACGCAGGATGCGTCGGCGCGCTATGAGGCGCTGGACGAAGCGGGGCGCGTGATTTCTCAGCGCAATTACGTCGTGAAGGGAAAGGCGCTCGGCCACGACTGGGCCTATTCCTATATATGGGATACGGCGGGCGGAACCTGCACGGGCCGCGCCGTGTGCCGCCGCGACGGCAGCCATACTTACGAGACGGCCGTCGCCTATACGATCGACGCGCATCCGGCCTGCACGGAAAAGACCGTCGCGACGCTGACAGCCGTGTTCCCCGAGATTGCGGACAGGGGACTGTGGATCGGCGGCCACACCGAGACGACGGCGCGTGAGCTGAACGCCGTCGGCCATGACGACGAGCAGAGCGTCGTGCCGCCCACCTGTACCGAGCGCGGATACACGGTTTACACCTGCCGCCGCTGCGGCCGCGTGGAGCAGGGGAATGAAACGCCCGCGCTGGGACATGATTTCGTCGACTGGACGCCCGTTGAGGGCAAGAACACGCATACCGCCGTCTGCCGCCGCGAGGGCTGCGGAGAAACGGCAGATGCCGAATGCACATTGCGTCCCCTGATGAACGATGAGACGGATGAGCGCGTATTCTGCCCGATCTGCGGACGGCTTTCGGAGGGCGGGCGGCTCGAACTGATTGAGAAGGTGTGCCTTGAAGCCTTTGCCGGCGAGATTGCGCTGCCCGGCCAGCCCGTGCTGCGGCGCGGTGTGCTGAGCGATGGGCGCGTCATCATATCGCTGTGCTTTGAAGCGGCGGGCGAGGTTGTGCGGCCCGCGGCGCGCGTGACGCTTTCTCTGCCCGCAGGCGATGAAAACGCGTTGTACGATTGGGCGGCGAGCGAGGCGATCGGCGCGGGCATTGCGCTGAACGTCGCCGTGAATGAGGACGGCCGCGTCGTGCTCGAGCTGGACTATGCGCTCGATGAGGGCGAGACGCTCGAAGAGGCCTGCGATACGCTGATCATCGTGCTGAAGCCGCTTGCCGAGGAAGGAATCGGCGCTCAGGCCTGACAGACACAATAAACGCCGCCGGATGCAATCAATTCGTCCGGCGGCGTTTATTGCGGGAGCGGAGGAGGTGAGCAGGACAGTGAAGCGGCTGCCCAATATCCTGACGCTGCTGCGCGGACTGGGCGCGGCGGCTTCATGCCGAAAGCGCGCTGGGGGAGCGGCTGGACAGCGCGGCGGACGGTCTTTTCGCCGTTGCCTGCGCGGTCATTCTGCTGCCGCTGTGGGGCTGGATCGGCGCTCTGGCGATGCTCGTGCGTTTGCCATGCTGAAAATGCGCGCCCTGCGGCATACGCGGCTCAACCGGCTGATTTTATAGCTCGGTATGCCGCTGATCGTCCGCTGTTTCCGGGCGGCGGTTTCGGCGTGTCTGCTGGCTTCGGCCGCGGCCGTGCAGGATGCGCGCTTCATAAGAAGCCATGAAACGGCTTGACAAAAGCCGTGATTTTTCGCTAAAATAGAAGAAGGAAGCGGTTAATGCCGTCAGCGTCCCTGCGCGGGAAAGACGCGCCTGAAAGGAAGAGATACGCCAATGAAAATACTGATATTGAGCTGCAATACGGGCGGCGGGCACAACAGCGCGGCGCTGGCTGTGCAGGAGGCGCTGCACGAGCGCGGCGCGTGGGCCGAAATCGTCGATCCGCTCTCCTTTGCGGGGGATGCGGCGAAGGAGACGGCGACCAATCTGTACAATTCGATCATACGCAATGTGCCCAAGGCGTTTGGCATGATCTACCGCGTCGGCGAGATGGCCGAATCGGCGCTGCCCAAATCGCCGGTTTATATGGCCAACGCGCTCTATGCCGACAAGCTGCTGGCCTATATCCGCGAGCAGGAGATAGACGCGGTCGTCTCGACGCATCTTTACGGCATGGAGGCCATGACGGCCATCCGCAAAAAGCTCGGCGAGCGCGTGCCCAATTACGGCGTGCTGACCGACTACACCTGCATTCCGTTCTTTTCCGACACGCGGCTGGACGGCTATTTTATACCGCACCGCGATCTGCGCGGCGAGCTGGCGGCCAAGGGCGTCGACGAAAAGCTGATGTACGACACCGGCATACCCGTTTCCGGGCGCTTTTCGCAGCGGCTGACTCAGCGGCAGGCGCGTGAAAAGCTCAATCTGCCCGAAAGCGGCGCTCTCTATCTGATCATGACGGGAGAGGTGGGCTGCGGCCGCGCGGACGAACTGTGCGACGAGCTGATCGCGCGGGAGACGGGCGATTTCACCGCCTGCGTGATGGTGGGCCGCAATGAAAAGATGCGCGATATGCTCATAGACCGCTACGGCCGCGACGGGCACATCAGGCCGGTCGAGTATACGCGCGAGGTCAACGTCTATATGAACGCTGCCGACGCGCTGATCACCAAGCCGGGCGGACTGTCCAGCACGGAAGCCGCCGCCGCGCGCGTGCCGCTGGTGCATCTGATCACCATCCCCGGCTGCGAGGAGAAAAACGCCGCGTTCTTCGAAGCGCGCGGGCTGTCGCACAAGACCGAATCAATGCGCGAGGCGGCGCGGCTGGCCGTCGAGCTGGCGCACGACCCGCAGGCCTGCGAGACCATGCGCGCGCGTCAGGCCGAGGAGATCAATCCCCACGCCGCGCGGGACATCGCGGAGATCGTCTATGAGCAGCTGGGCATGAAGGAAGCATAAACGCATCATAAGCGCATCATAAGCGCCGCGCCGGATCGCATTGAACCGGCGCGGCGCTTTTGCGTCAGGCGGGCATGGCCTTCAGCTGACGGCGAATGGAGACAACGGCGCACAGCGTGGCGGGCAGCGTCAGCATGTCGGCTGCGGTCATGAACCAGATCAGGCCGTCGAGACCCCAGAACAGGGGCAGCAGCAGCGGCAGACCCACGCCGAACACCACCTCGCGCAGCATTGACAGCAGCGTCGACTGGACGGGCTTGCCCATCGCCTGAAGGAATATGAACGTGCTCTTGTTGATGCAGGCCAGCGGCGTGAGCGCCATGAACAGCCGGATGCAGCGCACGGCGAAATTCGTATAGTAAACGCTCTCGTTGGCCGCGCCGAAAATCGCGATCAGCGGATAGGGGAACAGCTCGCAGATCAGCGTGGCGGCGGCGCCGACGATCAGCTCAGCCACAGTCAGGCGCACCAGCAGCGCATGAACGCGTTCGGGCTTGCCTGCGCCCATGTTGTAGCCGATCAGCGGGATGCAGCCGGCGGCCATGCCGATGGCGATCGACACGACGATCTGGAAGAACTTCATGACGATGCCGATGACCGCGGCGGGAATCTGCGCGTACTCCTCAAGGCCGAATATCGGATCGCGTGCGCCGTATTTCGCCGCCATGTTCAGCACGGCGGCCATGGACAGCACGATGGAAATCTGCGAAAGGAAGCTGGTCACGCCCAGCGGCAGTATGCGCATAAGCAGCTTCATGCGCGGCCTGAACGCGTCCCTGTCCAACTTTACGGCCTTCATGCGGAACAGATAGCCCACAGCCATCGCCGCCGAGATGATCTGCCCGATCACAGTGGCCACCGCCGCGCCCATCATGCCCCAATGAAAGCCGTATATGAACAGCGGATCGAGCGCGCAGTTGGTCAGCGCGCCCGCAAGCAGCGTGAGCATCGCAAAGCGCGGGCTGCCGTCCGAGCGGATGATGGGGTTGAGCGCCTGGCCGACGATGTAAAAGGGCACGCCCAGCGCGATATAGAAGAAGTATTCGCGGCTCAGCCGGAAGGTTTCGGCGTTCACGCGCGCGCCGAACAGCGTCAGGATCTGCTCCGGCCAGATCAGATAGACGGCGGCGAGGACAAGGCTTGCGATCACCAGCGTCACGACGGCCGTGCCCACGCTGCGCCGCGCGTCGTCGCGCTCGCCCGCGCCCAGACTCAGGCTGACGAGGGCGCAGCAGCCGTCGCCGACCATCGTGGCCAGCGCCAGCGCGATGACGGTGAGTGGAAAGACGATGGAATTGGCGGCGTTGCCGTAGGAGCCGAGATAATCGGCGTTGGCGATGAAGATCTGATCGACGATGTTGTAGAGCGCGCCAAAGAGCAGCGAGACGACGCAGGGCACGGCGAACTTGCGCATCAGCCGCCCCATGGGCTGTGTGCCGAGGAACGCGTTGGAATCCGTATTCATGATGATAAACCTCCCGATAGAAATAAAAAACGCATGCCGCAGCCGGGCATACGTCGGATGGTTTATCCAGCAGGCCGCGGCACTCCGTATCGTATCGGCAGAGCGCAGCGCTGCTTGTATCGTTTCGGCTGTATTTTATCACGTCAGGGCGCGGAAAAGCAAGCGGCGTGGACAATTTTTACATCGGCGCGTTCTGCAAATCCATCGATTGACAACGGCGCGCGGCATGGCCTATAATAAGACCATTGCTGAAATTATGGGATTAGAGGAGAAACGATACATGAATAGAGCGTATGATCTGATCGCGGTCACCAGCATGGGCGTGCGCATAACGCCCATGAACCGCCAGCCGGTCGGCACGGGCAGCGGCTATATCATGCAGGCCACCAGCGCCGAGAGCAATGTGCTGAACGTCTCGGCCAGTCTCGGCCTTAAAACGTGCGCGCTGACGGCGTTCGTCGAGGGCAGCCCCATCGCGGCGTTCATAAAGGGCGAGCTGCGCCGGCGCGGCATCGATACGCTGGCCAAGGAGGTGCCTCAGGGCGGCCCGTGGGGCTATCGGCACCAGTTCAACATCGCCGACAGCGGCTTCGGCCCGCGCGGCCCGCGCGTGTGGAATGACCGGAGCGGCGAGGTCGGCCGGACGCTGACGGCGGCGGATTTCGACTGGAGGGCGGTGTTCGAGCGGGACGGCGCGCGCATGGCGCATCTCTCCGGACTGTTTGCGGCGCTTTCGCCTGAGACGGCGGGGCTGTGCGTGATCATGGCCGAGCAGGCGCACGCGCACGGCGCGCTGGTGAGCTTTGATCTCAACTACCGCGCGTCCTTCTGGAAGGGGCGCGAGGAGGAGCTGCGCGCCGCGTTTTCGCGCATTGCGTCGCTCAGCGACATACTGGTCGGCAACGAGGAGGATTTTCAGCTCGCGCTGGGCATTGAAGGCCCCGAGACGGGCGGGCGCGATTTGGAAGGACAGACGGAGCGCTTTTTCGAGATGATCGATCGCGCGCGCGCCGCCTATCCGAACGTGCGCTGCTTCGCCACGACGCTGCGCGAGGTGATCGATGCGAACACGCATCTCTGGGGCGCGGTCATGCTGTGCGACGGCCAGCAGTATATCGCCGCGCCGCGCGAGATCGCCGTGCTGGATCGCATCGGCGGCGGCGACGGCTTTGTGGGCGGGCTGCTGTACGGCTTTCTGCGCGAATGGCCGCCGGAAAAGTGCCTGCAATTCGGCTGGGCGTGCGGCGCGCTGGCCGTGACCATGCTCGAGGACTACGCGTCGCCGGCCGACGAGGAGCAGGTGATGAGCGTCTGGAGCGGCAACGCGCGGGTGAAGCGGTAAGCGGCGCGCTGAAACGGCTCGGCGGGATGTGTTCTTCGGATGAAATGGAGATGGGATTCCCCTAAAACGGCGCTGACGGATTCCGCGCTAGGAACAGCGTATTCCCTGTCGCTCCGACAAGCCGAAATGCGCGGAACGGCAGTCTCCCAACTATAAAAGCTTATGCGGCGCTCTGATTGGGCGCGGAGGAGATAACACTATGGAAAAGGCGAAAATCGGCCTGTTCGGGCTGGCGGTCATGGGACAGAATCTGGCGCTCAATCTGGCCGGCCACGGCATTGACACAGCGGTCTACAACATCGAGCCGGAGACGTATGTGCGCGCGTTTATCGAGGGCGCGGGGCGGCATGAGCGCATCCGCGGCTGTTATTCGCTCGAGGAGTTTGTGCGGGCGCTGGAAAGGCCGCGCGTGATCTGGCTGATGATCCGCGCCGGCCGGCCGGTGGACGAGGTGATCGCGTCGCTCATGCCGCTCATGGAGCAGGGCGATATTATCATCGACGGCGGCAATTCGCACTTTGCCGACACCGCCCGCCGCATGGCGCTGCTCGAGAACGCGGGGCTGCGCTATGTGGGCATGGGCGTTTCAGGCGGCGGCGAGGGCGCGCTGCACGGGCCGAGCCTGATGCCCGGCGGCAGTGCGTCGGCCTGGCCGGTCGTCGCGCCGCTGCTGCAGGCCATTTCCGCGCAGGCGGACGGCGAGCCGTGCTGCCGCTGGATCGGTCAGGGCGGCGCAGGGCACTATGTCAAGATGGTCCACAACGGCATTGAATACGGCGATATGCAGATCATCGGCGAGGCCTACGCCTTCATGCGCGACGCGCTGGGCATGACGCCCGACGAGATGAGCGCCGTGTTTGAAAAGTGGAATCAGGGCGCGCTGAGCAGCTATCTGATCGGCATCACCGCCGAGATCCTCAGGCGGCGGGATGCGGACGGCGCGTTCCTGATCGACCGCATCCTCGATACGGCGGGGCAGAAGGGCACGGGCCGCTGGACGGGCACGGCGGCACTCGAGGAGGGCGTGCCGCTGACGCTGATTCTCGAGGCGGTGTGCGCGCGCTGCCTGAGCGCGGAAAAGGACGAGCGCGTTCACGCGTCGGCGATTCTGCGCGGCCCTGAGAAGGAGCGCATCGCAGACCGGCAGGCGGCGCTTGACGATCTGGAGCAGGCGCTTTACGCGGCCAAGATCGTCTCCTATGCGCAGGGCTTTCTGCTCATGCGCGCCGCGTCCGAGCATTACGGCTGGGCGCTCGATTACGGCGCGGTGGCGGCGGTCTGGCGCGGCGGGTGCATCATCAGGAGCGCGTTTTTGAACGACATCCGCGCGGCCTTTGACGAGAACCCCGCGCTGTCGAATCTGGCGCTTTCGCCGTTCTTTGCCGAGCGGCTGAACGCGGCGCAGTCCGGCTGGCGGCGCGCCTGCGTGCGGGCGATCGAGCGCGGCGCGGCGGTTCCGGCGCTTTCGTCGGCGCTGGCGTGGTTCGACGGCCTGCGGACGGCGCGCGGCGCGGCGAATCTGTTGCAGGCGCAGCGCGATTATTTCGGCGCGCACACCTACGAGCGCACCGACGTGCCCCGCGGCGAGTTTTTCCACACCGACTGGACGGCGCTGGGGACGGCTTCGTCGGGGACGTATAACGCCTGACGCGGGAGGTTTGTCTGAACGTATCGGGCGCAGAGCGCGTCGGATACGGCGCGATTGGGCGGCTTGCGAATCAGCCGTCCGAAGCGTTGCTCCGCTGATTCCGGCGCTGCTTGAGTGCCTTCAGGATATCAACTGGCCGGTGGCTGGCGCGGCGCTGCCGATACTGGTGCGCCATGGTGTTCCGGCGGCTCAGGCGATTCCTGACGCGGCGCAGCACGACGATGTGTGATACTGGCTTGCCGAAGCGCTGTTTCCCGCTCTGCCGCCGGACGCGCGCACAATCATGGAGCCGTCTGTGCGCCGCATCACCGATTATCCCACGTCGGGCGAACGGGCCGAGATGGTGATCCGCCGCCCGAGAGCGGCTTTCGAGGGGATGGGGAAAGCACGATTGCCTGAATAACGACATAAAAACGCCCGCCGCGGGAAAAAGCTCCTGCGGCGGGTCTGTTATGCGCGCTTTACAGCGTGGCGGCCATGACGGCCTTGATGGTGTGCATGCGGTTTTCGGCTTCGTCGAACACCAGCGACTGCGGGCTTTCGAAAACCTCGTCGGTCACTTCCATGGCGGCGCGGTTGAATTTTTCGCCCATTTCGCGGCCGATGGTCGTCTTGTGATCGTGGAAGGCGGGCAGGCAGTGCATAAAAACGCACTCTGATCCAGCCGCGTCCATCAGCGCGCGGTTGACCTGATAGGGATGAAGATCGGCGATGCGCTCCGCCCAGATTTCGAGCGGCTCGCCCATGGATACCCACACGTCGGTGTAGATCACGTCGGCGTTCCTGACGGCGGTCATGGGGTCAGTGGAGAGCGTGATACTCGCGCCGGTCTTTTCGGCGATGGACTGGCAGGTCCTGACCAGCGCGGGATCGGGAAAGTATTTCTCCGGCGCGCAGGCGGTGAAGTTCAGGCCCATCTTGGCGCAGCCCACCATCAGCGAATTGCCCATGTTGTAGCGCGCGTCGCCCATATAGACGAAGTTAATCCCCTTCAGGCGGCCGAAATGCTCGCGGATGGTGAGAAAATCGGCGAGGATCTGCGTCGGATGGAATTCGTTGGTCAGGCCGTTCCAGACCGGCACGCCCGCATAGCGCGCCAGCTCTTCCACAATCTCCTGGCCGTAGCCGCGGTATTCGATGCCGTCGAACATGCGCCCCAGCACGCGCGCCGTGTCGGCGATGCTCTCCTTTTTGCCGATCTGCGAGCCGGACGGATCGAGATAGGTCACGCCCATGCCCAGATCGTGCGCCGCCACCTCGAAGGCGCAGCGGGTGCGCGTGCTGGTCTTTTCGAAGATCAGCGCGATGTTCTTGCCGCGGTGCATATCGTGCGCGACGCCCTGCTTCTTGCGCGCCTTCAGATCAGCGGCCAGATCGATCAGATACTGGATCTCCTCCGGCGTAAAATCCAGCAGTTTCAAATAGCTCCTGCCCTTGAGGTTCATGGCGGCCCCTCCCGTACGATGAAATAGAATGGTATTATTATACGCCTGATTGAGTATATATGCAACGGCGCGGCGTACATTTTTCTGGTTGATTTATGTAAAGAAAAAGAGTATAATAGAAGGCAGCGAGGGAGGGTATCGTTATGAAAATTGGATTGATTGACTATATGATCGACGAATGGCACGCCAACAACTATCCGGCGTGGATTGAACTGGCCTGCGAGAAGCTGGGCGTATCGGCGGAGATCGCCTATGTCTGGGCGGAGGAGCCTGCGCCCGAGGGCAAGATGACCACGGCGCAGTGGTGCGCGCATTTCAGCGGCGAGGCCTGCGACACGCTGGAGGACGTGTGCGAGAAGAGCGACGTGATCATGATTCTCGCGCCGAGCAACCCCGAAAAGCATCTGCCCTATGCCGAGCGCGCCCTGAAATTCGGCAAGCCGACCTATATCGACAAGACCTTTGCGCCCGATGCGGCCTCCGCGCGGCGGATGTTCGAGCTGAGCCGCAAATACGGGGCGCCGATGTTCAGCACGTCCGCGCTGCGCTATGCCGAGGAGCTGAATGGTTTTGAGCACGTCAACGCGGTTATGACGACCGGCGGCGGCGGCTCGCTGGACGAATATTGCATCCATCAGATCGAGATGATCGTCCGCCTGATGGGCACGGAGGCCAAGAGCGTGGTCTGCGGCGGCAGCGAGAAGCACGCCACCTGCCTGATCGACTTCGGTCACGGCCGCACGGCGGCGCTCAATTACGGCGCGGGGATGCCCTTCACGCTGGATATTCAGCGCGCGGCGGGCGAGGACAGCGTTTATCTGCCGGTCAAGTCGGCCTTCTTCCCGACGCTGCTGGAGAAGATCATCGGCTTCTACGCCGGCTCTCCCGTGCCGGTGAGCGAGGAGCAGACCATCGCCTGCATGACGCTGCGCGAGGCTGTCTTGAAGGCCGCGAAGGAGCCGGGCCGCCGCATCGCCGTGTGACGAAACATTTACTTGACAAGCGCGGAAAGATTGTGTATACTAACCTTTGTTCTGAGGGAGTAATTGGCGCGTGAGTTTTTCGCGCGCGGCAAGTCAACATACTGGCCGAAAGCCTGGCTTGCCTGACGGCGGAATGGTTCCATTTTCGCCGGATAATGAGACTCATGTACGGCATCGAAGCGTTGTTGTGCATGGTCTGATCCCGAAAGCGAGTCTTGAGGAGCGGACAGACGTGCCGCTCCTTTTTTATGTTCCGGTGATGAGGGAAACGGCGCGCGCGTACAACAGAAGAAAACAGAGCTATGGGAGGTTGACTCAATGGGACTGGGGGAGCTTTTGCTGCTGGCCGTGGGGCTGTCGATGGACGCGTTCGCCGTGGCGATCTGTAAGGGACTGGCCATGCGGAAGATTCGCTGGCGCGACATGCTGATCGTGGGCGCGTGGTTCGGCGTGTTTCAGGGGATCATGCCGTTTACCGGCTATGTGCTGGGCATACAGTTCGAGCGCTTCATCAACGCCATCGCGCCCTGGTGCGCGTTCGTGCTGCTGGGGCTGATCGGCGGCAACATGATCCGCGAATCGCTCGGGCCGGACGACGAGGAAGAGACGGCCACACTGCACTTTAAGGAAATGCTCATGCTGGCCGTCGCCACCAGCATAGACGCGCTGGCCGTCGGCGTCACGTTCGCCTGCGTGCCGGTTCGGCTGGGACTGGGCAGCGCGCTGGCCAACACGGGCCTGTCATGTCTTATCATTGCCTGCACGACCTGTCTGATCTCCATGGCGGGCGTGAAAGTGGGCAATGTGTTCGGCGTGCGCTATAAGCAGAAGGCCGAGATCGTCGGCGGCGTGATTCTCATTCTGCTGGGCGTGAAGATTCTGCTCGAGGGTCTGGGCGTGCTGTAAGCGCGCTTGGCGGCATAACGACATATGAAAACCGGACGCGGGAGGAACGAGCTTCCCGTGTCCGGCTTTTTGTCCGCTGAACAGCCGAACGTGCGGCGGCAGGGGACTCTGCGCAAGGCGCCTGATTTTCGAGCTGATTCACGGCAGCGCACAGGGCGATGGGCGCGGCAGCTTCATCGAAAAGGATCGGCGGGGCGCTGTCCTGCGCGTTCGCATCGGAAAGCCGCATACGAAAAAAGTCCGGCCTGCGGCGCTGTGCGCAGGTCGGGCTTGAGTTTAGTAAATCATCGCAAAGATCGACGCGGCGACGACGGTCATCAGTCCGGCCACGGCGATGGACAGACTGCTCATGGCCTCCTGCGTCTTGCCCAGCTCGCGGGCGCGGGCGGTGCCCACGGCGTGGGAGGACGTGCCTATGGCAAGCCCCACGGCGATCGGGTCGGTCACGCGGCACAATTTCAGAAAGCCGGACGCGACGAGATTGCCGAATATGCCGGTCAGTATGATGCAGGCCACGGTGACGTTGGCCATGCCGCCCAGCGTGTCCGACAGATCCATGCCGATGGCCGTGGTGATCGACTTGGGCAGCAGCGTGATATACTGCTCGCGCGTGAGGGCGAACAGCTTGCTCATGAGGAAGATCGTACCCACGCTGGCCAGCACGCCCGCGCCGATGCCCAGCAGGATCGCCAGCGGCTGCTTTTTCAGCTCGCCGATCTTTTCATAGAGCGGAATGGCCAGGCAGGCGGTGGTGGGAGTGAGCAGGTTTTGCAGCATGGTCGCGCCGGTGTTGTTCTTGCCGTGGCTGAATGTGGAAAAGTCGATCTTGAACACGGCCAGAAACGCCATGCACAATACGATTGAGATCAGCAGCGGATTGAGCAGCGCCGATTTGAAGCGGCGGTTGAGATACACGCCGATCAGATAGCTGCCGATGCTCAGAAACACGCCGAAATAGGCGATGTTCGCGAAGAATTCATTCATCGTCCCGCCTCCTTTTTCGCTGAGCCGCGGCGGATGATCGCCTGAGAGACGCGGCCCGTGACCGCCATGACCACCAGCGTCGAGACCAGGCAGATGATCAGCAGCGGCACGAGAATGTCCTTGTATGAATCAAAGTCGGTCATCAGCCCGACGGAGGGGGAGATGAACATGAGCGGCATAAGGCTGATGAGGAAATCGCCGGCGGCGCGCACCTTTTCCAGCTTCACTGCGCGGGTGAGCAGCAGAAGAAGCATGATCACCAGCGCGTATATGCTGCCCGGCACGGGGAGGGGCAGCACAGCGCCCAGGAGATCGCCGGCGAAGGAAACGCCCATGATGATCGCGATGGCTCCAAGACAGGCCATAATCGTCGCATCCTTTGCAATAAAATAATCAATGCGCTTATTGTACCCCGCCCGCGCGTCCCGACGCAAGCGAGAAACGGTAAACAGGCGCAAAAACATATTTGCAGCCGGCCGCGAAAGCTGGTATAATAAACAAAAACGTCAATCGGCGATTCGGGGAGGATACAGGCAATGAAACTGGCTCAGATAGAACGCGGCGGGCAGACCGTTTTGTGCGCCAAGACGGCGGAGGGGCTGATTCCGCTGAGCGGCGTGGGCTACCACACGATGATGGACGCGATCGAGCGGATCGAGGAGCTGCCGCGCGCGCTGGAAATGGCCGAGGCGAAGGAAACGCCCATCGCGCCCGAGGATGCGCATTTTCTGCCGGTTGTGAGTCGGCCGGGCAAGATCGTGTGCGTGGGCGTGAATTATGGCCGTCATGTGAAGGAGTGCGGCCAGAGCCTGCCGGACGCGCCGGTGCTGTTCAGCAAGTTCGCCACGGCGCTCTCGGCGCATAAGGACAGCGTGGCCATTCCGCGCGGCGTGGAGCGGCTGGATTATGAAGCCGAGCTGGTCATGGTGATCGGCCGGCGCGCGCGTCATGTCGCCGCAGACGAGGCGATGGACTATGTGTTCGGCTGCACCTGCGGCAACGATCTTTCCGCGCGCGACTGGCAGAACAGATCGAGCCAGTGGCTGGCGGGCAAAACGCCGGACGGCTTCGCGCCGGTCGGGCCGTGGATCACGACCATCGACGCGATGCACGAAATTCAGGATCTCGAAATCGCCTGCGCGCTGAACGGCCAGCTGCGCCAGTACGCCAGCACGGGCGACATGATCTTCAGCTGCGCGGAGATCGTGAGTTCTGTGTCGAGCGTCATGACGCTCGAGCCGGGCGATTTGATTTTCACCGGCACGCCGGATGGCGTGATTCTCGGCATGCCGGAGGAGCAGCGCCAGTGGCTGAAGCCGGGCGACGTGCTGGAGGTGTCCATTGAGAACATCGGCACGCTGCGCACGGTGATCGGGCCGCGCGAATGAAAAACGAACCGCCGCGGGAGGGGAGACAAGCCCTTCCAGCGGCGGTTCCATATGTGTTTTTGCGCTCTCTTATCTGCGGATGAGGGAGCGCTTTTGCATGCAGATGCGGCTTCACAGGAAAATAGCAGGGAAGCTGCGAAGCGATTGCGTTGGCTTTTTTTCGATGCCTTTTTAGAGGGCGATTGTGTCCTCACATGCCCTTGCGCGGCTTGAGCGGTGCATCGGTGAAAGCGTGCGCAGAAAACCGCGCTACATTTCCATCAGCACGGCGATCAGCCAGAGTATGACCGCGCAGATCAGCGCGAAGAGCGTTATGAGCAGCCAGCGCACCGTCTTGAGCACAACGCGGCGGCGGCGGTGGCGGCCGCTTAACTCCATCTCGAAATTGTGCAGCAGATAGGACACGTCGATCTGATCGGCGGATTCAGTGTTCATCAGCCGTCTCACGGCGCGCATGGCCAGCTTGTCGAATGGATGCGAGGGCAGCTTTTCGTTGTTCAGGATGCGCTCCATGTGCAGCCGGCTGCGGCTCAGCGTGTCCTGAACCTGATCGGGATCAAGGCTCATGAGCGTGCCGATTTCGCGGATGGTCAGCGCACAGCCGTAGCGCAGCACGATCATGCGCTGCGTTTCGAGCGGCTCGCGCAGCACAAGCTCGGTCAGACGGTCGTTGTTCTGCGGATGAGCGAGCAGGCCGTCCCATTCGTTTTCGCCCGGCTCGGCCTTGAGTTGAGCGAGCGCCTTTTCGCGGATGACGGCGAGTATGCTGTCGCGGAAGCCGAGGTTCCCCGCCGGCGCGGTGCCGCGCAGATAGGAATCGACCAGCGCGCTGCCCAGCACATATTCGGCCATCTGCCGGTCGGCGGTCACGGCGTAGGCGGCGCGGTAAAAATAGCGGATCGACGGCTGGATTCGCTTGATGAAATTCTGAATGTCCCGTTCTTCTCTGCTCATGCAATATCCTTTTCACGGTCGGGTGCGATGGATTATAGCGTGCCCATGGGCACAGCTTCTATTATATATCAAATCGCGGCGATTGACAAGCCTTCAGACGCTCTGCCCAATCCGCTCGAGCGTCTGCACGATGCAGTCCGCGCTGCCCAGCGAGGCGCGCTTTTCGGAGACCACGCCGCCGTTTTTCAGCACGGCCGCCTTGACCTCGGGCGCGCCGTTGGCCACCGTGCCGCTGTGAAAGCCGAAGCGGCCGTCCAGCATGGTCAAATCGTTCAGCGAATCGCCGATGCAGAGCACCTCATCGGGGCGACAGCCCAGCGACTGGGCATAGCGCAGCACGGTCATGCCCTTGCCCTCGCCCTCAGGCGTGACATGGAAGAGATGATAGTTGCGCGACAGCTGGCCGCCGGGAAACAGTCCCTCGCAGAGCGCAATGGCGCGCACGGCGGATTTGGGCGCGTCGGTTTCGACCGTCAGACCGTGCGCGGAATCGACCGACCAGGCTCTGATCGGCACGCCGTTTTCCTGAAGATGCTTCAGGCACGGCTCGACGTGCGGGAGCAGCGCCTGCACGCCGGCCATGATGCGCGCCCGGGCGGCGGCGTTGCCTGCTTCGTCGGCGGAAAACTGGCCTTCGGCGTCTTTTTGATAGATGAAGGAATCCGACGCGATCATGTAGGCCGGAAACGGCGCGCGCCAGTCGCCGCCCACGTCCGCAAGTGTCGCCGCAAAGCCGTCGAACACGCGGCCGGTTACAATGCCCGCCTTAACGCCGCGCGCGCACAGCCGGTTCAGCAGCGCCAGCGCTTCCGGCTCGATGCGCGGCTTTTGACCGTCCTGATAGTCGATGAGCGTATAGTCGAAATCCAACGCGATCAGTCGAATCATTTGTGCGGCTCCTTTCGGCTCAGGCATTTTTGCCGTGCAGCGCTTCATAGTCCAGCTCGTCCCAGTTCCACTTGAGCCAGGCGCGCGACCAGACGATTTCCTGCTCCATGCCCGTGTCGTAGCCGAACTGGCGCAGCAGATCGCGTCCCTGATGGCCGCCGCTCAGCTCGAGCATCAGCGGGCCGGAGTAGGGCGATTCGCGCAGCGCGCACAGCACCTCCCGCCAGTTGATCAGGCCCAGGCCGACCGGCTGATGATCGTCCCGCACGCCGAAATTGTCGTGGATGTGCAGCGTCTTGAGCCGGAAGCCGACCTCGCGCACGACCGTTTCAACGTCGCGCCGGTCGCCGACGTGCGTGTGCCCCGTGTCGATGTTGATGCCGACGTTGGGCATGTTCAGGTGATCGACGATCTCGATCAGGTCGCGATAACTCGTGGTGGAATAGGGCATGTCGGTGCCCAGATGGCAGGTTTCGATGGCCATGTCCAGTTCGTACTTTTCGGCAATTTTGCCCGCTTCATAAAAGCGGTCGTAATCGAACGCGCCGCCTTCGAGCTTGGAGGGCGAATGGGTCACGATGACATGCGCGCCGAGAAGATTCGCAATGCGCGCGTCGTGCTCAAAGCCCTCGAGCGTCGGCCAGCTTTCGCGATCCAGATAGCGACCATGAACCGACCAGGGTGTGATGGCGCACTTCCGCAGCGTATCGCGGATGGTCAGCGCTTCGTCCACATCGGTGAAGGGCGTGTGCGCCAGCTCGAAAAAGTCCACGCCCATGCGCTTCATGCGCAGGCCCTCCCCAACGCCACCCTTCAGATCGCCGTTGCAGCCCAGAAAAAAGTCTTTCATACCTGTGTCCTCCCCGATTGAAAAGCAATCATGCACGTCTATTATAGAGCCTTGCGGGCGGCAGGGCAAGGGCGATCAGTGCGAATATCGGCTGTTTTATGCCCGTTTCTCATAAAAAGAGCGGAAAAGTGCAAAAAAAGCAGTCGAATCAAACGATCCGACTGCTTTGCAAGCGTGCCTGGAGGGACTCGAACCCCCGGTCTCTTGGTTCGTAGCCAAGCACTCTATCCGGCTGAGCTACAGGCACATGTCCTAACGACAAAAGATATTATAGATCACGCCGCGCGAAAAGTCAATGCAGAATTCGATAATTAACATTAAAACGCGTTTCAGGGGAGGCTGCAGGTTTTTGCAGCTTTTTCACAGCGGCGCTGGAATCCATTGATGTCGGCCGCCGCGCTTCCTGAAGGAGCGTGAACTCCCGAAGACCATGAGTGCAGAAATTTCGCCCGCGGAATCCTTGAAGCGCACTTTTGAGCGTGCTGCGCAGGCTCTCCCGCCAGATAAATCCAATCGCCGCCGCACCGGATTGCATCCCATTTTGGGAAACGGCTCTTCTATGCAGAATGCCGGCATAATTCGATGAAGACACAAAGAGAAGAAAACGTTCATGTAAAACGCACGCCGAAACGCCGTACGAAATCACGGCGAGCCGCGCCGATAATCCGGAAAAATATCTAAAAATCGGCGCAAATCGAGTTATCCACAGTGCTTTCGGCGAAAATACGCGCATTTTTATGACGAATATGCGGCGCGGCGTTCATTTTCAGTGCGGTATGTCGACTCTGCTGCGCCGCAGGGCGCATTATACGGCGCGGTGCGCGATGGCCGGCATGGGCATGACCGTGGGCGGCAGCGTATCTTCTTCGGCGGCGCACTTTGAAAACTCGGTCATCAGCGGACGGTGGCGCAGCGGCAGGAGCGAGCGCTGGAGCTTTGGGTTCACGCGGCCCTCGATGGCGATCGTCGCGTGAAAGCGCTGCCAGAGCGCGGCGATTTCCAGCTCCTCGGGGCGCAGCGCGGGCAGCTTGAAATCGTCCATCGGCACGATGCGGCTGACGTCGGGCATGTGCATGAGGGCCATGCGGTGCGTCGCGTCGTAGATAATGAAGCGCTCGGCGTTGAAGCGGTCGGAGAAGTGCGGATCGAGCAACGGCAGCACGCTGTTCTTCGGCCGGATGATTGAGGCCAGCGCGCCGCTCACGTCGCTGAAGCGGACGAAGCCTATGTAGTGATGCGCTTCCCGTTCGAGGAAATTGATGGCGCGGTAGAGCGTGTTGACGCGCGCGTCGGTCAGCGTGTTCATGACGGACGGGCCGGTCGACATGGCCAGCCGGCAGAAGAGCAGTATGGCCGCGTCGCGGTTGTTGAGACAGGTCAGATGCGCCATGCGGACGAAGTTCACCGCCTCGCTCGAAACCTTGCGCGTCAGTCCCTCGACGACGCGTCGGGCCAGAGTATGGTCGGTCTCGATGAACAGCGTTTCGAAGAGCATGGTCTGGCCGTCGTCGGGCGTGAGCAGCGCGGCGGGCAGCTCGTGGCGCAGGTAGCTCTGGAACACGCAGGTGAGCAGCCCGTCGAACGTGCCGTCGTAGCGATAGATGATGTCGGTGCGCATGGTGATCGCTCCTTTGAAGAAAGTAGGGGAGGGATGGCGTCGGCTCTGAAAGTGCGGCGAGGGCAGCGGCTTATTTTTTCGTGCGCGTGTGCAATGCTCTTCGCCTTGACCGTGCTGAAGGGCTCGTTTTTCTGCCGCCGAAGCGGCTGGTCATTGGGAAAATCTTGAATTTCTTCGGACGGAAATTTAGTTTAATATCGTCGCGGCTTCCGTATCCGGCTTCAGGACTGGCGGATTCTTGACAGTCTCTTTCGGTGATTCGGGAGCCGCGCTCGGGAAAATTCGCTGCGAACTCCGTGCCCTGTCGTTTTCAGACGGAATCGGCCTGAGCGGCTTTCCTTGAAATGAGGCCAGTCCTTCTGAGCCGCGCGTGCATTTTTCTCCTCGGCGGAACTGGCGGCGATGAGCGCGCCTGTCAGATCTGTCCTCTGAGCGATTTGATCAGGTCGTCGCCGGTCGGCTCGAGGAAGGAGAGCTGCTGCACGTTGGGCGAGAGCGCCATGCCGCGTTCGCTCGAGAGCGCGCCGATCAACTGAGCCTGATTGAGCCGCACGCGCACGGGCATTTTGCCGCCGACGGTCAGGAAATACTGCGCGCGCTTCATGACCACGCCCAGCCGCCGCAGCCCCTCGACGGTCAGAGCGCCGGAACGCCGCGCCTGAATGATGCGCTTTGCGCCGGTCACGCCGATACCGGGCACGCGCAGGAGCGTCTCATAATCGGCGCGGTTGACCTCGACCGGAAAAAACTCGGGATGATAGATCGCCCACGAGCATTTTGGATCGATCAGAGGATGAAAGTCCGGATGCGCGTCGTCCAGTATTTCGTCGGGCGAGAAGTGATAAAACCGCATCAGCCAGTCGGCCTGATAGAGCCGATGCTCGCGCAGAAGCGGCGCGCGCGTGGTCAGCGCGGGCAGGCGGCTGTCGCTCACCACCGGCATATAGGCCGAGAAGAACACGCGCTTGAGCGCGTACTTTTTGTAGAGCGCGCCGGTCAGCCGGACGATCTGCCGGTCGGTTTCCGGCGACGCGCCGACGATCATCTGCGTGCTCTGTCCGGCGGGGGCGAAGCGCGGCGCGTGCCGGTAGAGCACCATTTCGTTCTGCGTCTGCCGGATGCCGTCGGCGATCTGCCCCATCGGGCGCAGCACGTCCTCGCGGCTCTTGTCGGGCGCAAGGCGCTTCAGGCTTTTCTGCGATGGCAGCTCGACGTTGACGCTCAGCCGGTCGGCCAGCTGCCCCAGCCGCCTCAGCAGCCGCTCGTCTGTGCCGGGGATGCCCTTGGCGTGGATGTAGCCGCCAAAGCGGTATTCCTCGCGCAGGATCGCGAGCGTTTTGATCATCAGCTCGGTGGTGTAGTCGGGGTTTTTGACGATGCCCGAGCTGAGGAACAGCCCCTCGATGTAGTTGCGCCGGTAAAAGGCGATGGTCAGGTCGGCCAGCTCGCGGGGCGTGAACGTGGCGCGCGGCGTGTCGTTGGCGCGCCGGTTGACGCAATAGGCGCAATCATAGCAGCAGGCGTTGCTCATGAGCACCTTGAGCAGCGATATGCAGCGCCCGTCCGCTGAAAAGCTGTGGCAGATGCCGCAGGCCATCGAATTGCCCATCGTGCCCTTGGCGGCGCGCCGATCTACGCCGCTGGATGTGCAGGCCACGTCGTATTTGGCGGCGTCGGTCAGTATCGTCAGCTTTTCCATAACGTCCATGTCGGTTTCCTCCATGTAAGAACTCTTGTTCGATTACCTACATTATAGCACATTCTGCACCAAAAGCAATCGAACGCCGCGTAAAGTTTTCGAACGGCCATTCTGGATGCGAAAAGGAGGGGTGAAAGCGCGGCTCGACGATCATCGTGACGGAGGAGCGGACTTGCGCTGAAAACAGCCGGCGGGATGTTTTCGGAGATTGGGATGCGCGCCGGCCGGTTCGTGCGCGCCGGTGAAGCGAAATTCCCGTCCCGAGCGCCGCAATGCCGAGACGGGGGATTTCCGTAAGAGTAAAGTTCGCATCCGCTGTATCGGCGTTGCAGGCCGTCAGGCTGTTGAGCGGCCTGATGGTCTCTGCATGCTTTACAGCGCGGCCTGCGGAGGCTGAGCTGTCAAGCCTGCGATTTCTGTGCGGCTGAAATCCATGTCGGCTGAAACGCCGCGCCGCGAGTCGACCGCGTGAAAGACAATCTTACTCGGTCATTCTCTAGCGTGCTGAAGGATGCGTCGACAGGCCATCTATACCGCGTAGGGAACTTCTCGGCGAAGGACGTGCCGCGCCTACATCGCCAGCTGGCCGTTTTCATCCTCGATCAGGCGATAGATCACCAGCTCCTCGCCGGTCAGCGCGTCTACATAGACCAGATAATGCGTGCCATCGAGCGACGCGGAGAACTCATAGGCGAGCTTCTCCGTCTGCTCCAGCGGAATCAGGCACAGCCGCGCGCCCGCTGCGTCGAGCGACGGATTGAGCCGCTCGCGCGCTTCGACCTCGGAGAGCTTTGGCCTGTCCAGCACGCGCTGAACGTGATTGGTGAGATAGTTGAGCGCCTCAAGCCCAACCACCTCGCCGGTTTCCATGGACAATTCGACCTTCACGAGATCGGGATAGAGCGGCACGCCGTCCTGCACCGGCACGAAATTGACCGTCAGGAAGCCGTCCCATTCCGTCCAGTAGCTGGCGGTCATCTCGCCGTAGCCGCGCTCGTTCAGGAAGCGCGATGCGTCGGCGACGAGCTGCGACGCGTCGAAGAGCGGCTCGGCGGGGGCAGCGTCGATCATCATGAAGAGAATCTGGCCGCCCTGCTTTGTGACCGCCAGCGATACAAGCCCCTCGTCCACATAGGCGCTCATCTCATAGCAGGGCGCGGGGACATTGCCATCGCCGGTCAGCCAGAGCGCGCTGACGCGATCCTCGCCGATGAAGCGCCGCGCGGCCTGTTTGGCTTCGTCGTCGGTGATTTCGCGCTGTCCCTCGAGCGCGCGCAGCACGGTTTCGCCGCGTCCGTCGGAGAACGGGCCGTCGTAGAGCAGCACGGGATAGTCGACAGAAGCGTCGCTTAAGTCGATGTTGCCCAGATCGGGCAGCGGCGAACCGGCCGCGGCGGCGCTGAGGGGATGCTCGCCGCGCTCGAGCCGGACGATCACCTCGTCGATGAGCGCGTTTAGGGACGTACAGGCGTCGCGCATCGCCCGAAGCGTCTCTCGGTCGCTGTCGGTGATGCTGTCGCCCTCGCTCAGGCGGCTGCCCAGCGCGGCGGCGTAATCGCCCGCCTGATTGACGAACTTGAGCGATTCCGATATGGCGGCGAGCGAGGCGGGCAGCACGTCGAGGTTGTTCTGCGCGGCGGTCGCGGCGCGGCTGATTTCGCCCAGCAGCTCCTGCGCGCGGACGCTGCTGCCGGTGACGAACAGCTTGTCCAGATTGTTTTCGATGCCGCTCATCAGCTCGGCCGTTTCGTAAAACGCGCGCTCATACGCGGCGGCCGCGCTTTCCGAGAGCGCGCTCAGCTTTTCGGCCTGCGCGGCGGTGTAGAGCGAGAGCATGACCAGCAGCGCGGAGAGCATGGCGACGGCGGCGGGCCATCGGGCGATGCGTTTTTTGAACATGGGAGCCTCCTTGAACGTTGAATGAATGCGGCGCGGCGGATACGGCCTGCTTCTGGCGGGGAAGTCAGGCATTCTCCGGCTCCGCGTGTTTTTCGCGGCGCGCGGGCTATGCGCTATACGGCGAAGGAATGATTGCCGATGACCGTCTTGACGGTGCGCGTCTTGATCCACGAGCCGGTGGACACCTGCGCGGCGTTGTAGAAATACAGGCAGCCGCCGGTGGGATCCCAGCCGTTCATGGCTTCTCGGGCGGCGCGCAGGCAGTCACTGTCGGGCGTTTTGTTGATAGAGCCGTTGCTGACCGATTCAAAGGCGTTGCTCTGATAGATTACGCCCGAGATCGTGTTGGGGAAGGCCGACGAGCGCACGCGGTTGAGCACCACCGCCGCCACGGCCACCTTGCCCTTGTAGGATTCGCCGCGCGCCTCGGCATAGACCAGCCGCGCCAGCAGATACTGATCGGCGCTCACTGTGCTGCTGCCGGACGAGGATGAGGAGGAACTGAGCGTCACGCCCAGCGCCGCCGCCGTGGCCGGCCCGACGCGGCCGTCGACAGTCAGCCCGTTGCGCCGCTGGAACCACTTGACCGCGTCGCGCGTTTTCTCGCCGTAGCGGCCGTCCGCTTCGCCGTCCAGATAGCCGAACTGGATCAGCTTTTTCTGCACCTTGGTGACGTTCGCGCCGCTCGAGCCGACCTCCAGCACGACCGCGGCGCGCGCGGGGAAGAACAGCGTCAGCGACGCGGCCACATAGAGCGCCGCCAGAAATCCGGCGAGGATGAGCGTCTGTCTGCGCGTTTTCATGCGATCGCCTCCTGAAGCGCGCCGCGCCGGTCGACCGCGCGCACGCGGGTTCGGGCGCTGATGGACGGTTGTGGGGAAGCCGTCTCCATGGCGGGGAGGGCTTCAGCGCCGCTGGCAGGCTCGCCCAGCGCGTTCAGCCACGAAGCCGCGTTGAGGACATTCTCACTGGGCATGGGCGGCCATGCGTCCGCTTCATCGCCGGAAAAGAGCGACTCAAGCCAGCGTGCGACGCTCGAATAGAAGATTACGGTCTTTTCATTCTCGCCGTCCGCTTCCAGACAGAGCGAGGGATAGAGCACGCACCACCAGTTGTGCCCCTCGCCGCGCCCCAGCACGACGCGCACCGCCCGATAATCGCCGGCGGGCAGGAACAGCGCGCCGTACTGCCTGTCCGGAAAGGCGAACACACCCGTCTCGACCGACACGGCGAGCGCGCTGTCCCAGTCGGTCAGCACGGCCAGCGCGGCGCTTTTGAGATCGTCCGCATGCTTGCTCAGACGCGCGAAAGCTTCGTCGGCGGTGTCGCAGCCGGCCAGCAGATCGTTCGCCGCCTGCCGCACGCCGTCGCGCACGGCGAGCTTTTCGGCCTGCTTAAGCGCGCTGTCGTCGTCGGCCACGATGTGCAGGCGGATGTAATCGCCGCAATAGGATGATTCATCCTCGGCGCGGGCCGCGGCGGGCGACGCGATCAGCAGCAGCGCGCAGAACAGCGCGGCCGTTTTGAGTCCGTTCATATGCTTTTTCCTCCCGGTGATGATTGAATACCCTCAGCATGAACGTTTCATCGCCGTTTTATACAAAAAAAGCGCCCCGATGATCGAATCAGCGCGGAAAAATGCGAGATTGGGATCATCGGGGCAAAGAAATGCGGGAGAAAAGAGGAAGCGTCGGCCGCCGCAGCGCGTGATTTTGTGATTTGCAGAGCCGGATGCGGCGCTGACGGGCGTTTGGTCTTGATTGACGGGAAAGACAGTGCGTGTGGTTCTTGGATGTTCTTTTCTGCGTTCAAGTCTAACCTCTCAATTCAGCGCCGCGAAAAGTCTGCGCGGATGTGCGGCGCGCTATTGTGGTTTATGAAAAATCCCTCCGACGCACATCGGAGGGAGGAGGAATCATTCGCCATTTTCGAGCGACCGGAGCCAGGCCGCGGCCTGCGTTTCGCCGTGCAGCTCAAGCCCCGCGCTCTGGAGATACTGCGCGGTCAGGCCGTTGCCGTCGGTCAGCGCGCCGGTGAACGTGCCGTCGTAAATGCGCCCACAGCCGCATGAAGGGCTTTTCTCCTTCAGGATGGCGTGACGCGCGCCCAACAGCCGCGCCAGACGCAGCGTTTCCTGTGCGCCGCGCTCGTATTCGGCGGTCACGTCGCGGCCGTCCTTTGCGACGATGCGGTCGCCCTGCCGCTCGGCGGGCGGGCGCGGCGTAGGCAGGCCGCCGTAAATCTCCGGACAGACGGGAATCAGCGTGTGCTTTTGTGCAGCTTCGATCACGGCGGGACAGGGCTTGCTCGCACCGTCATAGCGGCAGCAAAGTCCCAGCAGGCAGGCGCTGACGAGTATGGTCATGGGCGTTCCTCCTTGACGATGTATCGCTCGGGACAAGAGCGTTCGCTACAGCCGCTCAAAGAGCACGGTCTGCGCCTTCATCGATATTTTTACGACTTTATAGCCGTATTCGGTCAGCTCCTTCCTGAACGTCAGAAAGGCGTGATCGATCGGAAAGCCGAGGATGTTTTCGATCTGCGCAAAGGTCATCAGGCAGGGCGATTGGTCGTTTTGCGCGATCCGCTGCCACAGAGGGGTATATTTGCTCATGACGTATCTCCTAATCGAGCGACACCGCGTCGATGCCGCGCAGATAGTTGTCCTCGCGGATGCCGGAAAGCCCGCCCAGACTGACGCGGCTGATCAGCGTGCCCGAGCGGAAGAACAGCCCCAGCAGCGGCAGATCCTCGGTCACGAGCAGCTGAATGTCGGCGAGGGTGGCCTTCAGCTCGTCTGCGTCGGCGGCCGACTTGGCCTGCGCGAGCAGATTGTCCATCTTTTCGCTTTCATAGAACGAGCAGTTGCCGTTCGCGCCGCTTTTGAACAGATAGGACAGATCGGGAATATAGCTCAGGTTGAAGCCGACCAGCGCCATGCTGAAGCCGGTGTCGCTGTTGATGGTCTTGATGACGCGATCGCGCGTGGAGACGGTCACGTTGACGCGGATGCCGATGACGCGCAGCTGCGAGGCGATCAGCTCGGCGGCCTTCTGGCGGCTGGCGATGGTCGGCTCGTTGTAGGTGACCAGATTGATCTCCAGATCCTCCCACAGGCCGTCCTTCACGCGGTCGAGTATGCCGTCGCCGTTGGTGTCGGCCCAGCCCGCGTCGTAGAGCAGCTGGAGCGCGCGCTCGGGATTGTAGTTGTAGCGCGCCGACTGCGTTTCATACAGCCAGCTGCCCGGAATGACCGGCACCTCGCTCTCCTGCACCATGCCCAGATAGACCGTCGAGGCCAGCGACGTGCGGTCGATGGCGTACATGAGCGCTTCGCGGACGTGAACGTCGGAGAGGATACTGCTGCGCAGATCGGGCACAAGGCACTCCCATGTGAGCGTGGTATAGTCCATTGTGGTGCGGTCGCTCAGCTGGCGGCTCAGCGCGGCGGAGGACGAGGTTGTGGGGAACACGTCGATCTCGCCGGTCGTCAGCGCTTCCATGGCTTCTGAAACCTCGTCGTAGCGCTTGATATCGATGCTGCGGATCTCGGGCTGCTTTTTCCACCACAGCGGATTGGCTTCGAGCCGCAGCAGTCCCCATGAGTTGTAGGAGACATACCAGTAGGGGCCGGTGCCCTTGGGGTACTGCGCGTCCAGCGTGTAGCGCTGCACGATGGGGAAGGTCATGGCGTAGAGCGTCATGTAGCCGTATGTGCCGGTGACCACCTTCACGGTCAGATTGTCCACGGCGCTCACCTCGTTGAGATAGCGCACGCGGTTATAGTACGGGCTGATTTCGCTGTTGATGATGATGTCCTCATAGCTGGCCACCACGTCGTCGGCCGTCAGCGGCGAGCCGTCGTGAAAGACGATGCCGTCGCGCAGATAGAAATACCACACGCCTTCCTCGGTGCTGTATTCCCAGCGGTCGCACAGCAGCGCGGCGGGCTGGCGGTTTTCGTCCAGCTCGACAAGGCTCTCGAACACCAGGCTGTTGAGACTGCTCAGATCGCGCGCATTGCCGCGCAGCGGGTGCAGATCGCTGCCCTGCGCGGCCACATAGCCTACGGAGAGCGACGCGCCGGAGGAAACGGTCACGTCGCCGCCCGGCTGAACGGTCGCGCCGGGGGCGGATTCGGTTGGCTCGGGCGTAATCAGCACGACGGGCTGCGTGGTCGATTTCGATCCGCAGCCGGTCAGGAGCACAAGCACGGCGAGCAGCAGCGCGGCCGCGCGCGTCAGACGCTGATTCATGATGGACAAAACTCCTTGCATGGTTTTATAAAAGCGCGGCTTCCGTTTTCGGGAAAGCCGCCCTGAAGCGCAGCTACTCCTGCGCCGCCCCGTCGGTCGAGGTGAAATCGTACAGCTCCTGATATTTGTCGTAGGCCGTCAGGATGCGGTTCACATATGTTTTCGTGCTGGCGTAGGGGATGTTGGCCGGATCGATGGTCTTGCCGTCGGCGGAAACGGCCGGATCGGCCAGCCATTTGTCCACCGTGCCGTGCCCCGCGTGATAGGCGCAGGTGGCCAGCACGACGTTTTCGTCATAGCGTTCCATCAGCCAGTTCAGAAACCAGCAGCCATATTTGAGGTTGGTTTCGGGATCGTACAGCGAGGCCGGATCGAAATCGGCTTCCTCGTCGAATTTTCCGGCCAGCCACGCGCCGGTCTCGGGCATGATCTGCATCAGTCCGCGCGCGCCGGCGCTCGATGTCGCGTCGGGATTGAAGCTCGATTCGCACCGTACGACCGCGGCGACGTGCCACGGCTGCAAATTGAATTCCTCCGCCTTTTCGACGATCAGTTCCTTGTAGGAGAGCGGATACTGCCGGTAGGTGAGCATCTTCTGATAGCGGCCGACATAGAACACGGCCAGCGCGATCAGCAGCACCAGGCAGGGGATGATGACGAGAAGGCGCGTATAAGGATTTTTCTTTTTGTAATTGCGGCGGCGGGCGCGCGGAAGAGACGCGCCCATCAGCCAAGCCTCCGGCGCAGCTCGCGCAGCAGCACCGCCAGCTCGGCCTGCGTGGCTTCGATCGGGCGATTGGTGCGGATGACCAGCGACGCGCGGCGGCACTTTTCCTCGAGCGGCATCTGGCTCTCGATCCGCGCGACCGCTTCTTCGCGGGTCATGTCGTCGCGGGCCATGACGCGCCTGATCTGCTCCTCGACCGGCAGCGACAGACACCACGTCTCGTCGCAGAGCGCGTCCATGCCCGTTTCAAACAGCAGCGGCACGCTCAGAAAGACGAAGGGCACGTCCTCGACGCCGGCCTGACGGATCTTTTTGATCATGCGGTGCTGGATCATCGGGTGCATGATGCCCTCGAGCGCGAGCCGCTTTTCGCGGTCGCCAAAGACGAGATTGCCCAGCGCGCGGCGGTTGAGCAGACCGTTTTCATCGAATACGCCGTCGCCGAATACCTCGCGGATGCGGGGCAGCGCTTCGCCGCCCTCGGCGGTCAGCGCGCGGGATTCCACGTCGGCGTCGATCACCGTCGCGCCGCGCTCGGTCAGAAAGTCGGCCGCGGCGGTCTTGCCGCTCCCGATGCCGCCCGTCAGGCCGATGACATAAGGTTTGTTCATGGTGTGCGCTTCCTCTCTTATTTACAGTCGTACCAGCTGCGCCCGATGTTGACCTCGGCGGTCAGGGGCACCCTGAGCGAGACGATGTTTTCCATGCAGGATTTGAGCAGCGAGGCGGCGGATTGCGCTTCCTCCTGCGGAGCTTCGACGATCAGCTCGTCGTGTACCTGCAATATGAGCCGCGCTTTCATATTGTGCGCGCGCAGCGCTTCGTCCGTGCGGATCATGGCCAGCTTGATGACGTCGGCCGCGGTGCCCTGTATGGGGCTGTTCATCGCGGCGCGCTCGCCGAACTGGCGGATGTTGAAGCTCTTGTCGTTCAGCTCGGGCAGATAGCGCCGCCGCCCCAGCAGCGTTTCGACATAGCCCTGCGCATAGCCCTGCGCCTTGCAGTCGTCCATATAGCGCTTCACCTGCGGATAGCGCTCGAAATAGCGCTCGATGAAGCCCTTCGCTTCGGCGCGGCTCACGCCGATGTTGCGCGCCAGCCCGAAATCGGATATGCCGTAGACGATGCCGAAATTGACGGCCTTGGCGGAGGAGCGCATCTCGTGCGTCACCATCTCGAGCGGCACGCCGTAGACCTCGGCGGCGGTGCGGGTGTGGATGTCCTCGCCGTTTATGAAGGCGCTGATCAGCCGCTCGTCGCCCGACATATGCGCCAGCACGCGCAGCTCGATCTGCGAATAGTCCGCGTCCACCAGCACATGATTCGGCGCGGCGATGAACGCGCGGCGAATCTCGCGCCCCAGCGGCGTGCGCACGGGGATGTTCTGGAGATTCGGCTCGAGCGAGCTGATGCGGCCGGTGACGGTGGCCGTCTGATCGAACGAGGTGTGGATGCGTCCGTCTTTGCCCCGCAGGCGCAGCAGCGCGTCCACATAGGTGCTCTTGAGCTTGGCGTATTTGCGGTATTCGAGAATTTTGGCCACCAGCGGGCACTCGTCTGCGAGGTTTTCCAGCACGTCGGCGCTGGTCGACCAGCCGGTTTTCGTCTTTTTGCCGCCGGGCAGGTGCATTTTGTCGAAGAGCAGCGCGCCCAGCTGCTTGGGAGAGTTGACGTTCAGCTCCTCGCCGGCTTCCTTATGGATGTCGCCAAGCAGCGCGTCGATCTGCGCGTTGAATTCGTCCGAGAGCGTGAGCAGCGCGTCCTTATCGGTCAGCACGCCCGCGCGCTCCATGCCGAACAGCACGCGCGAGAGCGGCATTTCTACGTCATTAAGTAGCTTTTCGAGATTGTCCTTTTGAAGCGCCGATTGCTGCTGCA
Organism: uncultured Clostridia bacterium; assembly: GCA_934631025.1. Classification (GTDB taxonomy): domain Bacteria; phylum Bacillota; class Clostridia; order Christensenellales; family Aristaeellaceae; genus Firm-10. The sequence continues at coordinate 27,876 of CAKTXR010000005.1, read as the reverse complement.
CATAGAGCCGCAGAAGCGCCGACGCGGGGAAATCGTCGTTCAGCGGGATCTGCTGATCGGCGCACAGCGCGGTGAGCGAGAAGCTGCGCCGCTGAGAGTTGATCACATAGCCCGCCAACATCGCGTCGAACACCGGCGCATTGCAGGAAAAGCCCAGAGCGAGCAGCCGCTTGAGATCGTGGACGATCACCAGACGCGCCTTGTTCAGGCAGGGCGCGATCATGGCGAGCGCGTCGGCTTCCTCAAGGCCGGGGTCGATCAAATCGCCGCCCAGTTTGACGGCGGCGCTGAGCCCCCCGTCGGTCGCAACGCACAGATACGCGCCTACCGACACGGCGATCACCGCATTGCTTACCGATTCCAGACGGGCGGTGAGCGCGTCGGCGGACAGCACCTCGCAGGCCTCGGCGGCGGGCAGGTGAATGGCGGCCTTCAGCTCCTCGGCCTCGCCCAGCGCGTCCAGACGGGAGACCACCTGCCGCAGCTGGAGACGATTGAGGATCTGCGCGCCGTCCCTGAGCGCGTGGATGGGGCAGTCGGCCGGCTCGACGGCGAGCGGCGCATGGCGGTCGATCGTGGCCAGCCACTTGCTGAACAGCGCCGAATCGCGCCCGCTCGTCAGGCGTTCGCGCAGCTTGCCCTTCTGCTCGGCTTCCGCGCGGTCGAGCACGTTTTCGAGCGAGCCGTATTTTTCGATGAGCTTCTGCGCGGTCTTTTCGCCCACGCCGGGAACGCCGGGGATGTTGTCGGAGGTATCGCCCATCAGCCCCTTCATGTCGATGAGCTGCGCGGGCGTGAGGTTCCACTGACCGCGGATAAAGTCGGGCGTGACGCGCTCGGTATCCTTGATGCCCTGCTTGGTGTAGAGGATGGTCGTGTGCGGGCCGGAGAGCTGGAACGCGTCGCGGTCGCCGGTGATGATCAGGCAGTCGACGCCCTGCTCTTCGCACTTGAGCGAGAGCGTGCCCAGCAGATCGTCGGCCTCGTAGCCCTCCAGTTCGACGATGCGGATGTGCATTTCGTTCAGCACGTCGTGGATCGTGCGGAACTGCGCGCGCAGCTCGTCGGGCGTGGGCGTGCGGCCGGCCTTGTACGCGTCGTACCTGAGATGACGGAAGGTCGGCGCGTGCAGATCGAACGCCACGGCGCACAGATCGGGCTTTTCATCGGCGATGACGCGCAGGAGCATCATCAGAAAGCCGTGCAGCGCGTTGGTGTAATCGCCGCTGTCGCTGGTCATGACGGGCAGCGCGTGGAACGCGCGGTGCATCAGGCTGTTGCCGTCCACAAGGAGCATTTTAGAGGCCATGACGGTCCCTCCGTTCACATTATATGATGCGGCCCTCGAAATGCCGCCAAATATCCTATACTATAGAATACCGCAAAGAGTGGGACGGAGATTGCTTTTTTGTGTTATGATTTGAGAAACTCATGGAACAAAAAGGATTTTTTTCGCGTCCTGTATATAGACAGAGCATGGCGCGCATGGTATGATTGCGCGGGATAACAAAAAACGGGGAGACGGAGAAGCATGAAAGCGTTTGTCAAATTTCTGGCGGTCGTGACGCTGCTGGCGGTGCTGTTTGCGGGCTATGTGGTCTGGGCGGCCGATGCGTCGGTGTCTTATGCGGGCTATCAGGTGGAATCGGCGCTCGATCGCGGCGACGCCTTTAAAGGTGTGGTCAGCGCGGCGAGGAGCGGCGGCGATTCGGTCGTGACCTACGATATTTCAAATATCGGCAGCGCGGAGCAGTATGAGTTCGTCACCTACACGGTGAAGATCAGCAACCGCGATATTCTTCCGCTCGAGTGGATCGATATTCAGCTGACCAGTCAGGCCGGCGACGTGCTCCTGGTCAAGCCGACGATCAGCGACGTGCCCGCGTTCAATCAGGCGCTCGTGTCGTTTTCGCTGCTGGTCGACCGCAGCGCCGCCTCCGGCTATCAGCGCGCCGCCACGCTGACCTATTATATCTACGGCCACGCCAAAACCGTAGAGCTGAATCTGCAATAGGGCGCTCAATCAAAAGAACCGCCGGTCGGGGAATGTTTCTCCGGCCGGCGGTTTTGTCGTAACGGGTCGATATTGATGATTATTTCGCCGTGCGCTCGGGCTTGAAGTATTTGTCCTTCATCGTGCGGGGCAGCAGCACATATTCGCCGCTCTTCAGGTCTTTGGCGCGGCGGCCGTCGTCGAACTGCCAGTCCTTATCCAGCAGAATATCGCCGTGATAGCCCTCGGGGACGGTCAGCGTCAGACGGATCAGCTCGCCCTCGCGCTTCCACGCGGAGACGATTTCGCCGTGAACGCCCGCGTGCCGGCCCTCGGCATGGCTGAGATCGGCGATGAAATGCGGATGGATGCGGATCTCAGCGGGATCGACGCAGCAGGGGTTGACCTGTATGCCCGCGATGCACTCGATCATGAAGGCGCTTATGTCGCCCCACATATGGTGGTTGAGCGAGGCCGGCGCTTCAACGTCGTCCATATCCTCCCACAGACTGGTCGCGCCTTTTTTGATCCAGTTGCCATAGGAGGGATTGCGCGGCGTGACGATCATGCGGCAGGCCAGATCGGCATGGCCGGACTGAGCCAGCAGCCGGAACAGCACGCGTCCGGCCAGCATGCCCACGTCCATCAGCTCGTCGTTGTCCTCGATCATCTCGAGCAATACCTGCATGGCGGCGCTCTTCTCGGCCGGATCGAACAGATCGTAGAAGATCGCCATGGCCTGACTGGCCTGGCAGCAGCCGTAGGCCGTCATGGTGTCCGTATCGATGAGGTATTTGCGGGCGGCGGCGCGGAGCGTATCGTAAACCGCCTGCGCGTACATCCGCTCCGGCTCCAGTCCCGCGGCGGCGAACATCATGGCCGATTTGCGGCTTATGTCCATGCATTCGATGGTGTCGGTGAGCACCAGCGGCGCCTTGGGGCGGTTGGAGTGCGCCGTGTGAACCCAGTCGCCCAGCCCGATGTGAATCAGGCCGCGCTCGTCGCGGCGGGTCATGATGTAGGTGAGATAGCGCATCAGCGCGGCGGCGTTCTCATGGATGATCGTTTTGTCGCCGCGGTAACGCCAGATGAAGAAGGGCAGATTGGCCAGCACGCAGTCCCACGCGGGGCCGTTGCCCCACTCAAAGCCCCATCCGGTCGTGGGCACAATGCCGGGAATGCGGCCGTCCTCCAGCTGAGAAGCGCGGATGTTGTTGAGCCACTCGCGATAGGAGTTTTCAGCGGTCAGGTTCATCAGCATCTGCTCGGCGGAGAGCGCCGCGTCGCCTGTCCAGCCATTCTTTTCGCGGTGCGGGCAGTCGGTGGGGAAGTAGTAGAAGTTGGCCAGATCGGAGACGAGCGTCGCCTGATAGAGCTTATTGAGCACGTCGTCCGAGCAGGAGAAGCCGCCGATGACCTTCAGATCGGAGTTCATCACCTGATAGGTCAGCAGTTCGCTTGCGGCCTGATCGTCCTCCAGCCCCAGCACGAGGCAGTAGCGGAAGCCGTGATAGGTGAAGGAGGGAACGTAGATTTCCTCGCCCTCGCCCTTGCAGATGTAGATGTCGCGGTGATTGCGGCAGTGGGGCAGGAAGGTCATGCCGCGCAGGTCGAGATCGCCGTTCTCGTCCAGCGCTTCGCCGAATTGCAGCACGATCTTCTGTCCGGCATGGCCGCGCACCTTCAGGCGGCACAGTCCGGCGGCGTTCACGCCGAAATCATACAGCCAGCCGTGCATGGATGCTTCCGTCTCATCCGCGTAGGGCAGCACGGGCAGCGTCTTGCGGGTGTCGGGCAGCTCGCCGATGGCGGCGCGGCGGATGGAAACGGGCGCGAGCTCGTGCGTGATCACAATGGGCTCGGCCTGGCACAGGCGGCATTCTCCGCGCGGCGTTTCGGCAGGAAGGGCGCTCGTCCAGCCGCTGTCGTCAAAGTCCGGCAGATTCCAGCCGGGGATTTCGCGGCGTGCGTCGTAATATTCGCCGGCGCGCAGATCGTCGTAATAGATGGGCGAGGGCGCGCAGCGGAAGGATTCGTCGGCCTCGAACACGGTCTTTTCGCCGTCTGCGGTCTCAGCCTCGTAGCAGAGCGCCGCCTTGGGCGCGGAACGGAAGCGCGCCAGCTGGAAATCCCAGATGTCGCCGCCGGGGCAGTTGAGCATGCCGTTGCCCAGCAGAACGGCGATCACGTTTCTGCCGGTTCTGAGCAGCGGCGTTACGTCGTAGCGATCGTAATAGAGGATGTCGTCGGGATTCGAGATGTAGGGCGCGAGCAGTCCCTTCGTGATGCGCGTGCCGTTGACGAACAGCTCGTAAAAGCCCAGCCCGCAGATCGTCACGGATGCGGCGGCAGGCAGCGCGTCGATCTCGAAGGGCCTGCGCAGATACGGCGCGGGTACCATCTTTTCAAACGTGGAGTAGTCGCGCGTCGCGCTGACAAATTTCGTTGAAAACATCATGGATCAATGCTCCTTTGCATTTGCTGCTGTAAATATAGCATATTTTGCGCCTTAAAACAAGCCGTAATTCATGCGGCGGGCCAGCTCAAAGCGGATGCGGACAGACCGCGCCGGAAACGGCCAAAATGACGCATGAAATAGACCAAAGTCGCTTTATGTCGGATAAAAACAGACTGAAGTCGCGCGAAAAGCGCCGCCTTATGCCCTTAAAAGCGCTGAAAAGCCCTTCAAATAAAAAGAAAACGCCCTCGAATCATCAAGGGCGTTCCATGCCAAATGCGGCTGAAAAGTGTTGAAACAGACTGAAGTCTGTACGCTTTACTCGATGGGAAAATCGAAATATGTTTTGGGATACGGCTCGCGCGCCAGCCGGTAATGCCACCATTCGTTCTCGTAATCGGTAAAGCCGCTGCCGGTCATGAGAGCGCGCAGGATCTCGCGGTTGGCGGTCTGAACGGCTGAAACGAGCGGGGAGCCGTGGTGAGAACGCTCGTCCATCAGGTCGAAATCGCCGCCCATGTCCAGCGGCTTCCCGTCCAGATCGGTCAGCGTCAGGTCGATCGTGCCGCCGCGGCTGTGGCCGGACTTTGCGGCGACATAGCCCAGCGGGATGAGCTGCGTGCGGTCGATGTTCGGATAGTGCGCGGCTTTGGTTTTTCCGTCCTCCGGCGCGTTCGACCAGCGGATGAAGTGGTTCACGGCGCGCTGCGGGCGATACGCATCCCAGAACAGCAGCCGATAGCCCATCGCGCGCGCCTTTTCGGCGACGACGGTCAGCGCCGCGGCCAGCTCCTTCGATCCGGCGACGCGGGGCACGCGGTAGCCGTCCACCGGCGCGCCGACAAAGTTGTCGCATCCGGCGTATTTGGCGTCGCTCAGCGAGCCGGGCACGGCCTCGTCCAGAAAAACGAATCCCTCGGGAAGCATGGCGGATTCCTCCTTGTGCAGATGCAAAAGCTGCCTGCGGCAATCGGCAAAATCAGAAAGCGCAGGCTGAAGGCGCGGACGGACATTGCCCGAATCGCCGGCGGCCTGTCGACGGCTGACACATGGCCTGAGCGCGCATGCCGCGCGGGCTTCGGGCGTTTCGGGGGACGTATTGCGCGCCTGCGCCTTATGGCAAAAGCCGCCGCGACGAAAACCGTGCGGCGGCTCTTGTTATGCGTGAACTCAGGCCTTCGGCTCAGCCTTGACCTTCTTGAGATGGACGAAGCGGGGCAGGCCATTCTCCTTGGTCAGCCTGGTCTCGCCCTGGATCAGCGGCAGGGCGTAGTCGATGAAGCCCTGATTGATGCCGTCGCCGGTCTCGTTGATCCACTCGAGGGGCAGCTTCTTCTCGGTGTTGGCCACGATGGTCAGCGGGAAGAGCTTGATGTTGCAGGTGTACTTGCCGTTCTCACGGGTGCACTCGAAGCCGACCATCTTGTCGGTCACGCCCGCGACCGCGTTCTCGACGGCGGCCTTGCCGGAGGCGAAGGACTCGTCGATGTCGGTCTGGGAGGCGCAGTGCGCGGCGCAGCGCTGAAGCAGAGAAAGCTCGATGCCGCGGACCTTCGCGCCGGTCTTTTCCTTGATGTAGTTGGCCAGGAAGGCCGCGGTGCCGCCCAGCTGAGCGTGGCCGAAGGAGTCCTTGGCCATGTTCTTGTTGGCGTACTCGGCGATGAACGTGCCTTCCTTGTCGTGGATGCCCTCGGAGACGACCACGAAGCACTTCTTCTGCCTGGCGTAGATCTCCTCAACGCGCGCGGTGAAGGCGTCCAGATCGAAATCGACCTCGGGGACGTAGATCAGGTCGGGACCGTTGCCGCCCACGTTGGCCAGAGCGGCCGAGGCGGTCAGCCAGCCGGCGTGACGGCCCATGCACTCCATGATGGTGATCATGCCGGTGTCGTACACGCGGGAATCATGATACACTTCCATGACGGAGGTGGCGATGTACTTGGCGGCGGAGGCGAAACCGGGGCAGTGATCGGTGCCGGCCAGGTCGTTGTCGATGGTCTTGGGGATGCCCATGCAGCGGCACTCGTAGCCGTTCTTCAGCATGAACTTCGAGATTTTGTTGCAGGTGTCCATGGAGTCGTTGCCGCCATTGTAGAAGAAATAACGGATGTCGTACTTCTTGAACATCTCGAGGATGGTCTTATAGTCGGTGTCGTCCTCGTCGGGATCCTTGAGTTTGTAACGGCAGGAACCCAGCGCGGAGGAGGGGGTGTACTTCATCAGCGCCAGCTCGTCCGGATCTTCCTTGGCCATGTCGATCAGGTTGTCGTCGAGCAGGCCGCGGATGCCGTTGCACATGCCGTAGACGTTGGTGATGACGTCGCTGTCGAGCGCCGTTTTGATGGCGCCGTAAGCGGACGCGTTGATGACGGAAGAAGGGCCGCCGGACTGGCCGATGACGGCCGCGCCTTTGAGTATGGACATTATGAGTCATTCCTTTCAATAAATCATTCGCATGGGACTTACGCTTCTATTTTATCCCACGGGGCGCAATAAGTCAATTTAATTTTATTAGACAAAAAGAGCGCGGCTGCATGCACAGAAAAGGAACAAAAGGGTGACAATCGCGCCGAAATGGGAGATTGCGGCGGAAAAATGGCGCGAAGCGGGACGAAAAACGCGAAACAAATCCGTTTCCGAATGAATATTTAATATGCAAACGGGGGCGGGGCGCTTGATTTTATGCGGAAAAACTGGTATACTGAACCATAGAATTCCATCTGAAAAGGAGTTGTTTTTAATGCCTCTGGTTACTTCGAAAGAAATGTTCAAGAAGGCCTACGACGGCGGCTACGCCATCGGCGCTTTCAACGTCAACAACATGGAAATCGTTCAGGGCATCACCGAGGCCTGCCAGGAGGAGCATGCTCCCGTCATCCTGCAGGTTTCCAAGGGCGCGCGCGCCTATGCCAACCACAACTATCTGGTCAAGCTGGTTGAGGCGGCCGTCATCTGCTGCCCCGACATCCCGATCGTGCTGCATCTGGATCACGGCCCCGATTTCGAGACCTGCAAGGCCTGCATCGATGGCGGCTTTACCTCCGTCATGATCGACGCCTCTTCGAAGCCCTTCGCCGAGAACGTCGAGATCACCAAGAAGGTCGTCGAGTACGCGCATGATCACGGCGTTGTCGTCGAGGCCGAGCTGGGCACGCTGGCCGGCATCGAGGACGAGGTGAAGGTCGCCGCGCATGAGGCTTCCTACACTCATCCGGAAGAGGTTGAGGAGTTCGTCTCCAAGACCGGCTGCGACTCTCTGGCCATCGCCATCGGCACCAGCCACGGCGCCTACAAGTTCAAGCCCGAGCAGTGCACCCGCAATGCCGAAGGCCTGCTGGTTCCGCCGCCCCTGCGCTTCGACGTGCTGAAGGAGGTCTCCAAGCGCCTGCCCGGCTTCCCGATCGTGCTGCACGGCTCTTCCTCCGTCCCGCAGGATTATGTTAAGATGATCAACGACAACGGCGGCAAGATGCCCAACGCCATCGGCGTGCCGGAGGATCAGCTGCGCGAGGCTGCCAAGCTCTCCGTCTGCAAGATCAACATCGACTCCGACCTGCGCCTGGCCATGACCGGCACCATCCGCCAGTTCTTCAACGAGCATCCCGACAAGTTCGACCCGCGCGAGTACCTCAAGCCCGCGCGCGCCAACATCAAGGAGCTCGTCCGCCACAAGCTGGTCGACGTCCTGGGCTGCAACGGCAAGGCCTAAGCGTCAATACTGCGAGGGAGCTGCAGCCTGAGTTGCGGCTCCCTCGTTTTGATTATTTCAAGAAATCACATTCCCCGGGCGACCGGGAGGGGCGGGAACAGTCATGAAGAAGAGTGCGGTCTGGGTGGTTATCCAGATGGTCCATGGCGAAACGAAAGCGCGCGAGGCCTGCGAAAGGCTGACGGGCGAGGGATTTATGATCCAGATCAGATCGCTCTCGGGCGAAGCCGAGGAGCAGGTCTATGAGGTGCTGGCTCTGTCCTCGGAGGCGCGGGAGGCCAGAAAGGCGCTGCTCGAATGGGGACTGTAACCGTCTGTACGGGAGGAAAACTTTTATGAAGAGAATCGGTGTTTTGACGTCCGGCGGAGACGCGCCGGGCATGAACGCGGCCATCCGCGCCGTTGTCAGGACGGCCACGGCCAACGATATGTCGGTCGTGGGCATCAAGCGCGGCTACAACGGCCTTTTGATGCAGAATCTCAATCCCGAGGACGATTACACGCTTATGACGGCGCGCAAGGTCAGCGGCATCGTCCATCGCGGCGGCACTGTGCTGATGACCGCGCGCTGCAAGGAGTTTTTGCAGCCCAAGTATCAGCAGCTGGCCATCGACAACATGCGCTCTCTGGGCATCGAGGGTCTGGTGGTCATCGGCGGCGACGGCTCCTTCGCCGGCGCGAACGCCCTCAACACGCTGGGCTTTCCGGTGATCGGCATTCCCGGCACGATCGACAACGATCTGTCCTATACCGACACGACGCTGGGCTTCGACACCGCCGTCAACACCGCCTGCGAGTGCGTCAACCACATCCGCGAGACCAGCGAATCGCATGAGCGCGCCAGTCTGGTCACGGTCATGGGACGCGGCTGCGGCGACATCGCCATCCACACGGCTCTGGCCTGCGGCGCGGAATTCGCGCTGGTGCCCGAGGTCAAGTGGTCGGTCGAGGAGGTGGCCGCGCGCATCAAGTGGGGCGTGGTCAACGGCAAGCGCAGCACCATCATCATATTCGCCGAGGGCGCGTTCTCGTCGCTCACCAGCGACCTGCCCGCCATCTGCGAGCGCTATGAGGCGCTCTCCGACATCCGCGGCGACAAGCTGACCAGCTCCAAGGTGGCGGAGATCATCGAGGTGCTCTCCGGCCATGAGACGCGCGCGACCGTTCTGGGCTATATCCAGCGCGGCGGCACGCCCTCGGCCTACGACCGCATACTGGCGGCGCGCCTGGGCAGCCGCGCGGTGGAACTGCTGCGCGACGATCGCGGCGGCCTGGTGGTCGGCGTACAGGAGAACCGCGTCATCGAAGCGCCCATCGCCGAAATTCAGGGCGTGAAGCGGCCGCTCAACGCGGAGCTTAAGCAGCTCGTCACAACGCTGTCTCTGTAATGGAGGTAACGGATGATTCTGGAAATCACCGGCATTGGCACGGAAATGGAAGGCGTGGGGCGCACGGAGGACGGCCAGGTGGTGTTTGTTCCGCAGGCGATTCCGGGCGAACTGGTCGACATCGACATTGTGCGCAGGAGCGGCGGCGTTCTGCATGGACAGATCAAGGAAATCCTCCGCGTTTCGCCCGACCGCATGAAGCCGCTCTGCCCGCTCTATGGGCGCTGCGGCGGCTGCAAGACGCAGCATATGTCCTACAATCTGTCGCTGGAGATGAAGCGGCAGGTTGTCGCGCAGCAGATCGAGCGCATCGGCAAGCAGAAGAACGTCTGCGTCTACCCGACGGAAGCCTCGCCCCGGCCGTGGAAATACCGCAACAAGGGCGAGTTCGCCGTGGCGACCGACGGCAGGACGGGCGCGACCAGCGTGGGCGTGTTCGAGGGAAGAACCCATACCGTGCTGCCGATGGAGGACTGTCTTTTGCACGACGACCTGAGCACGCGGGCGCTGCGCGTCGTCAACAAATGGATGCACGCCTACTGCGTTCCGGCATACGATACGCCCGGCGCGGGCGGCGGCATACGCTATGTCGTCACGCGGGTCAGCCGTTCGGGCGGCCTGATGCTGATCCTTTCGACCACAACGCGCCGGCTCAGGGGACTGGATCCGCTGATGAGCATGCTTGCGTCGGAATTCGGTGAGAAGATTCATTCGCTGTATCAGATTGTGCTCAAGGAGCGCCCTGTGGACGCGTTTGACGGCCGCTGTATGCTGCTGGCGGGCAAGCGCGTGCTGCTCGACAGACTGGCGGGCATGTCGTTCGAGATTTCGCCGCGCACATTTTTTCAGGTCAATCTGGTGCAGACCGATACGCTCTATGAATATGTGCGCGAGGCCGCGGCGCTCACAGGCAAGGAGCTTGTGGTGGACGCCTACTGCGGCTGCGGTACGATTTCGCTGGCGCTTGCGCGCGACGCGGCTCGGGTTGTCGGCGTGGAGCTGAACGAGGGCGCAATCGACGACGCGCGGGAAAACGCAAACCGGAACAGGCTCTGGCAAAAGACTGAATTTTATGCGGGCGATGCGGGCGTGAAGGTGTCCGAACTGGTCGACAAGGGCATGCGGCCCGATGTGCTGGTGGTCGATCCGCCGCGCAAGGGTATCGACGAGCGTCTGCTTTCGGCGGTCAAAAGGGGCAAAATACAGCGCGTGGTCTATGTCAGCTGCAATCCCGGCACGATGGCGCGCGACATACTGAGCCTGACCGAAAACGGAGAATACCGGCTCGATTATGTCAAGCCCGTCGATATGTTCTCGCAGACGGAGCACGTCGAATGCGTGGCGCGGCTGACGCGCGTGGAAAATCCGGAAAACTGACGGCGCGGATGAGGACGCGGCGGCGGGCGCATATTAATAATGAAGGGATCGCGCGCGGACTTTGCGAAAAAGAGTGGCGCGCGGAAAACGCGGGGGCGGCGGAGATAAACCGGCGCCCCGCTTTTTGAAAAATCGGAAAAAGGGGAGAGAGCGCATGAACACGCAGCATTTCCGCTATGCCGTGGAGGTTGAGCGGACAGGCTCGATCTCGCAGGCGGCGGAGAATCTGTACATCAGCCAGCCGACGATCAGCAAGGTCATCAAGGAACTGGAGGACACGCTGGGCATCACCATCTTCCAGCGCACGCCGCGCGGCACGGTGGCGACGGAAAAGGGCGCGCAGTTTCTGGCCTATGCCAGGGAGGCGCTGGCTCAGGTGGACAAGATGGAGCGGCTCTCGCGGCCGGACGACGGACACGGGCCGGTGCTCAGCGCGGCGCTGCCGCACGCCGACTACCTCCTGCAGGGGCTGCTCGCGCTGGCAGCCGACACGAAGATCGAATCCGGCGCGCGGATCAGCGTCGAGGAAACCGACGCCATGCAGGCCATGCGCGGCGTGCAGGACGGGCGCTATAAGCTGGCGGTGATCCGCTATCCCGCAGCGCGCGAGACGTATTTTGCCGATTATCTCAAGAACAACGGCCTGATGAGCGAGTCTATCTGGGAATTCGAGCCGCTGATCCTCGCGGGGCAGAGCAGCCCCATCGCTGCGATCGACCGGCTGAGCGAGGACAAGCTCGAGGGCTATATCGAGATCCAGTCCGACGACGGCCGCGCGCCCTATCTGAGCGGCGGCGAAGATGGCGCAGATCGCGACAGCCGTATGATCTTCGTCAACGCGCAGTCTGAGCGGCTGGAGCTGCTCTCGATCATGCCCGACGCATATCTGTGGGCTTCGCCGACGCCCGCAAAGCGCCTGACCCGATTCGGCCTGGTTCAGCGCCGCTGCCCCGGCACGGCCCGCCGCTGGAAGGACGTGCTGATCTTCCGGCGCGGCAAGCTGCTGGGCGATCTGGAGCGCCGCTTCGTCAACCGGCTCTACGCGGCCAAGAACGAGGTCACGTTCCGGGCGAGCGACCGATGACTCTAAAAAGCATATTCTAAAAATGAATAGCTGTATTCCACACGATTTTTTCGTCGAAAAATCAGGAAATAACAGAAATTCCAAAAATCAGGGCAGCGATGAGTCGACAAAGCCATTTATTATCAGACAAAGCCCCGAATTTAACGCGGCGGGCGGCTGGGTTCTCGGAGCGCGAATTGATAATTGAATATCAACATTCGGAGTTTATATTTCAAAATTGCATGACCGTCTGATAAAATGTAATCGTAAGCTGAAAAAGCACAAGAAGCGATTCACTGCAAAAAGGAAGGGATTCACATGGGCAAGAAGGTTACTATCATTGGCGCTGGCAACGTAGGCGCGACGATCGGCTTCACGCTGGCCGTCAAGGGCCTGGCGTCCGAGATTCTGTTCGTTGACGTCGCCAAGGAAAAGGCGCTGGGCGAGGCCATGGATATTTATCAGGCGACGCCGGTCTGCGAGCCGGTTTACGTCCACGCCGGCGATTATCCGGACGCGGTCAATTCCGACATCGTGGTCATCACCTCCGGCATTGCCCGCCGCCCCGGCCAGACCCGGCTTGAGCTGGCACAGACCAACGTCAATATTCTCAAGAGCATCACGGAACAGATCACCAAATACGCTCCCAATGCGATCTATATTATCGTCAGCAACCCCGTCGACATTCTGACCTATGTGTTCACCAAGATTTCCGGCATTCCGGAGAGCCGCATCATCGGCTCCGGCACGCAGCTGGATTCCGCGCGCCTGTGCGCCACGCTGGCCGAGAAGCTGGACGTGAACCAGAAGGACGTTCACGCTTTCGTGCTGGGCGAGCACGGCGACACCTCGTTCGTGCCGTGGTCCATGGCGACCGTGGCCGGCGTGAAGATCGACGACTACTGCAAGGGCGCGTTCGGCGGCCGCAAGTATGACATCGATTACGATGAGGTCGTCAAGTATGTGCGCGAGAGCGGCGGCATGGTCATCAAGCGCAAGGGCGCGACCTATTACGCCATCGCCGTGTCCGTGTGTCGAATCATCGAGATGCTGGATATGTGCGACAACGGCGTGGCGGTCGTCTCCACGATGATGCACGGCGAATATGGCGTGGACGACGTGTGCATCAGCACTCCCTGCATCGTCGGCCCGCACGGCGTGAAGGGCAAGCTGGTCGTCAGCATGACTGACGAGGAGATCGAAAAGCTGCGCGCGAGCGGCCGCGCCATGAAGGCGGCCATGGAAGCGCTGACCTATTGACCATAAAACGGCGCCCGATTCGCCGTTCTCACAAAAAGCGCGCCTTGAAAAGAACGAACCGATCGCGATTTTGAAGCCTGCTTTTGAGAACGGCGTTTTGACGCGCCGGCAAGGAGTAAACGATATGAAATTTAGCTACTATCCGGGATGTACGCTCAAGAACAAGGCGCGTGATCTGGACGAGTACGCGCGCAAGTCGTTTGAGGCGCTGGGGCTTCAGCTGGACGAGCTGGACGAGTGGCAGTGCTGCGGCGCGGTCTATCCGCAGGCCAGCGACGAGATCGCCACGCGCCTGTCCGCCGTGCGCGCTCTGGCGGCCGCCCGCGACCGCGGCGACGCGCTGGTGACGCTCTGCTCGGCGTGCCACCACGTCATCAAGCGCACCAACGAGGATCTCAAGGCCGACGAGAACTTCCGCACCAAGGCCAACAACTACCTTCAGCTGGACGAGCCGTACTCGGGCGAGACGGAGGTGCTCCACTATCTCGAGGTGCTGCGCGACAAGCTGGGCTTCGACGAGCTGAAGAAGCGCGTCGTCAAGCCGCTCAAGGGCAGGAAGATCGCCGCGTATTACGGATGTCTGCTGCTGCGCCCCAGCAGGCAGATGGCCTTCGACGATCCGGAGAACCCCACCATCATCGAGGACTTCATCAAGGCCATCGGCGCCACGCCGGTCGTCTATCCCTATCGCAACGAGTGCTGCGGCGGCTATGTCGCGCTGGAATGCCGCGAGGAAGCGCGCAACCAGGTGGCGAAAATCCACGCTTCCGCTGCGGAGAAGGGCGCCGAGATGATTATCACCGCATGTCCTCTGTGCATGTACAATCTCAAGCAGAACGCGCCTGAGAACAAGCTGCCCACGGTGTACTTCACCGAGCTGCTCGCCGAGGCGCTGGGCGTAAAGGAGGATTAACGGCCATGGATCAGAATATGGAGCTGCGCCAGACGATCCTCGAGATCAGCGGCGTGAATCCCCGCAAGTGCATGAAGTGCGGCAAGTGCTCGGGCGCGTGTCCCGCGTACGACGAGATGGAGTATCATCCGCATCAGTTTGTGGCCATGGTTGAAAAGGGCCGCATTGAAGAGCTGATGAAGTCCAAATCGCTCTATCGCTGCCTGACCTGCTTTGCGTGCCTGGAGCGCTGCCCGAGGAATGTCGAGCCGGCCAAGCTCATTGAGGCGGTGCGCCTGATGGTCATCCGCCAGCAGGGCATGAACCACATGAAAAGCGACGATCTGCCCGCCTTCGTGAATGAGGACGATTCCATCCCGCAGCAGGCGCTGGTCAGCGCGATGCGCAAGTACAGCAAATAAGGAGACGTAGAACGAAATGCAAAGGATAGGCGTATTTGTCTGCTGGTGCGGCAGCAACATCGCGGCCACTGTGGACGTCAAGGCGGTAGCCGAGGCCATGAGCCACGAGAGCGGCGTTGTCTACGCGACCGATTACCAGTATATGTGTTCCGAAGTGGGACAGGCGAAGATCCGCAGCGCCATCGCCGAGTACAAGCTCACCGGCATTGTGGTCTGCTCCTGCTCTCCGCGTATGCACGAGGCCACCTTCCGCAAGACGGCTGCGGCGGCCGGCCTGAACCCCTACATGGTTGAAATCGCCAACATCCGCGAGCAGTGCTCCTGGATCCACAAGGACATGATGACGGCCACCGAGAAGGCCATCATTCTGGCTCGCGCGGCCGTGGCCAAGGTGCATCTCAACGCGCCGCTGGTCGCCGGCTCCACCCCCGTGGTCAAGCGCGCGCTGGTTATCGGCGGCGGCATCGCGGGCATCCAGACGGCGCTGGACATCGCCGAGGCCGGCTTTGAGGTCGACATCGTCGAAAAGCAGCCCACCATCGGCGGCCGCATGGCGCAGCTGGACAAGACCTTCCCGACGCTGGACTGCGCGGCCTGCATACTGACCCCCAAGATGGTCGAGTGCTCCCAGAGCGAGAAGATCGACCTGCTGACCTATTCCGAGGTCGAAGAGGTCAAGGGCTTCGTGGGCAACTTCACTGTGAAGATCCGCAAGAAGGCGCGCTATGTCGATACGACCAAGTGTACCGGCTGCGCGGTCTGCACCGAAAAGTGTCCTTCCCGCAAGGCGAAGAATGAGTTTAACATGGGCCTGAACACCCGCGGCGCGGTCTATATCCCGTTCGCGCAGGCCATCCCGAACGTCGCGACCATCGACGCGACCAACTGCCTGCACTTCAAGACCGGCAAGTGCGGCATCTGCCAGAAGAACTGCTCCGCCGGCGCGATCAACTTTGAGCAGCAGGACGAGATCATCGAGCGCCAGTACGGCGCCATCGTCGCGGCGACCGGCTACAAGCCGATCAGCGTGGACAAGATGGACGAGTTCGGCTACAGCCGCAACCCCGACGTCATCACCAGCCTGGAGCTGGAGCGCCTGATGAACGCGGCCGGCCCCACCAAGGGCACGCTGCTGCGCCCCTCCGACGGCACGCATCCCAAGACGATCGTCTTTGTGCAGTGCGTCGGCTCCCGCTGCGATCAGAGCACCAAGGGCGGCAAGAGCTACTGCTCCAAGATCTGCTGTATGTACACCGCCAAGCACGCCATGCTGATCCGTGAAAAGTATCCGGACACCGACGTGCATGTGTTCTACATCGACGTGCGTACCCCCGGCAAGAACTTCGACGAGTTCTACCGCCGCGCGGTCGAGCAGTACGGCGTGGACTACATCAAGGGCATGGTCGGCAAGGTCGCCGAGCATGACGGCAAGCTGCTGGTTCAGGGCAGCGATCTGATCAACAACGAGCAGATCAAGATCGACGCCGATCTGGTCGTGCTGGCCGCGGCCATCGAGCCCGATCCCAGCGCCCGCTCCATCGCCACCATGCTGACCGCCAGCATGGATACCAACGATTTCTTCACCGAAGCGCATCCCAAGCTGCGCCCGGTTGAAAGCCCGACGGCCGGCGTGTTCCTCTCCGGCGTGTGCCAGGGCCCCAAGGATATTCCCGAAACCGTCGCTCAGGCCAGCGGCGCGGCCGCCAAGGTCATCGGCCTTCTGAACAAGGACGCACTGGTCAACAACCCGTGCGTCGCGCATTCCGACGAGCTGATCTGCAACGGCTGCTCTCAGTGCGAGAAGGTCTGCCCGTACGGCGCGATCACCTATGTTGAAAAAGAAGTGCGCGGCCCCGGCGTGCGCGAGGTGCGCAGAGTGGCGCAGGTTAATCCGGCGGTCTGCCAGGGCTGCGGCGCCTGCACCGTTACCTGCCCGTCCGGCGCGATGGATCTGAACGGCTTCAGCACCAAGCAGATCATGGCGGAGGTGGATGCGATATGCCGATGAACACTGAATGGAAACCCAAAATCGTCGCGTTTTGCTGCAACTGGTGCAGCTACGCCGGCGCGGATCTGGCGGGCAGCAGCCGTCTGGCCTACCCGGCGGACGTGAAAATCGTGCGCGTGCCCTGCTCCTGCCGCGTCAACCCGCTCTTTATACTGCGCGCCTTTGAGCGCGGCGCGGACGGCGTGATCCTGTGCGGCTGCCATCCGGGCGACTGCCACTACACCAGCGGCAACTACTATGCCCGCCGCCGCATGACCATGCTCTTCAGCATGCTGGACTACATGGGCGTCGACAAGGGCCGTACCCGCGTCGAGTGGGTGTCCGCTGCCGAGGGCCCGAAGTTCGCCGCGACGATGAACGATTTTGTCAAGACAATCACCGAACTGGGTGAGAATGTGAAGCTGGGGGATCTGAGATGCAAAGAATCGCTGAAATGATGACTGCCAGAGCGGCGGCTCTGCTCGCTGACGGAACCGTTCAGCGTGTTCTGGGCTGGGAGAAGGGCGACTTTGACTACGACCTGACGCCCGCCTTCTTCGAGACCGCCGACGAGCTGAAAGACCTGGTTTATGGCGACTATTCCGGCGCGAACCTGAGCAAATACCTCATCAAGGCCGGCAAAAAAGAGGGCAGGACCCTCGTGTTCCTCAAGCCCTGCGACACGCTGAGCATGAACCAGCTCATGGCCGAGCACCGCGTGGACCGCGAAAAGGTCTATGTGATCGGCGTGGGCTGCAAGGGCATGCTCGATCATGAAAAGGTCGAAGCGGCTGAAGCGAAGGGCGAGAAGAAAGAGCGCCTCGAGCTGATGCTGGGCAAGTGTCAGGACTGCAAGGGCAAGACCTTCGCCGTGTCCGACGAAGTGATCGACGACGAGGAATCCCGCGTGGAGTTCGGCGGCAACCGCTTCAGCAAGGTGGCCGAGCTGGAAGCGATGACCCCCGAGGAGCGCTTCGCCTTCTGGCAGAGCCAGCTGAGCAAGTGCATCCGCTGCAACGCCTGCCGCAACGTCTGCCCCGCCTGCTCCTGCAACAAGTGCGTGTTCGACAACGCCAATTCCGGCGTGTCCGCCAAGGTCAACGCCAACGAGTTCGAGGAGAGAATGTTCCACATCATCCGCGCCTTCCATGTGGCCGGACGCTGCACGGACTGCGGCGAATGTAGCCGCGTCTGTCCTCAGAATATCCCGCTGCACCTGCTCAACCGCAAGTTCATCAAGGATATTGATGAAATCTACGGCGACTATCAGGCCGGCGAATCGGTCAATGAGCGCCATCCGCTGATCAATTACACCAAGACCGATGCGGAACCCTCCATTGTCTATGAGAGAGGAGGCAGAGAGTGATGCTGAAGCTTAATATGAGCAAAATCGAGGAACTGTACAAGGCCCTCGCCGCGCAGCAGTCCCTGTATCTGCCCATTGAGAAGAACGACAAGGTCGATTACTGGCGCTGGGCCGAGGGCGAGAACGTTCGCCTGACCGTTCAGAATACCAACAAATCGCCCAAGAACCTGTTCTTCCCCCAGCTCGAGAACATGGTGGCCTTCAATGTCGAGGGCAAGTCCATTGAGATCATCGAGCAGGAGCTGTCGAAGGAGAAGTTCGTGCTGATGGGCGTCCGCGCCTGCGACGCGCGTGCCTTCGCCGTGCTGGACCGCGTGTTTCTGGCCGAGCCGGTCGATTCGTTCTATGCCGCCCGCCGCGAAAACGGCACGATCGTGACGCTGGCCTGCTCCGCGCCGGCGAAGAGCTGCTTCTGCTCCGTGTTCGGCATCGACGCGGCCAATCCTGCCGACGGCGACGTGACGACATGGATCGTGAACGACGAAATGTACTGGCTGCCCCGCACCGAAAAGGGCGAAAAGCTGACCGAGAGCGTGAAGGAGCTCTTCACCGAGACCGACGACAAGGCCGTCAAGGCCGAGCAGGATCGCGTGAAGAAGGAGATCGAGGCGCTGCCCTTCTCCGGCCTGTCCCTCGAGGGCTTCGACGGCGAGCACATGAAGGAAATCTTCGCGCGCCCCGAATGGGAGAGCCTGAGCGAGGCCTGCCTGGGCTGCGGCACCTGCACCTTCACCTGTCCGACCTGCCAGTGCTATGACATCCGCGATTATGACACCGGCCACGGTGTGCAGCGCTATCGCTGCTGGGACAGCTGCATGTATTCCGACTTCACCATGATGGCCGCGGCGACCAACCGCCCCACTCAGATGCAGCGTTTCCGCCAGCGGTTCATGCACAAGCTGGTGTACTACCCGATGAACAACGACGGCCTGTATTCCTGCGTGGGCTGCGGCCGCTGCGTGCAGAAATGCCCCATTCACATGAACATTGTGAAGGTCATGAAGACGCTTGGAGGGCAGAAGAAATGATACATGAAGCGCAAATTCCGAAGCTCGGCGTGGTGACCGATATTCGCGTCGACACCCCCGACATCAAGACCTTCCGCGTCCAGGCGATCGGCGGCGGCCGCGCGGTCGAGCATTATCTGCCCGGCCAGTGCGCCATGCTGTCTATCCCCGGCGTGGGCGAGGCCATGTTCTCGATCACGTCGTCCCCGACGCTGACCGAGTATCAGGAGTTTTCCATCAAAAAGTGCGGCTGCCTGACCAGCTGGCTTCATCAGATGGAGCCTGGCCAGCAGATCACCATCCGCGGGCCTTACGGCAACGGCTTCCCCGTCAAGACCGACCTGAAGGGCAAGAACCTGCTCTTCATCGCCGGCGGCGTCGGCCTGGCCCCGCTCCATTCCGTCATCAACTATGTTCTGGACAACCGCGCCGATTTCGGCACGGTGGACGTGCTCTACGGCTCCCGCTCGGCCGACGATCTGCTCGACCTTGACGAGATCCAGAACTCCTGGATGAAGAAGGACATCAACGTCCATCTGACCATCGACCGGCCGCAGGACGGCTGGGACGGCCATGTGGGCTTTGTGCCGAACTATGTGACCGAGCTGGGCTTTGACCCGGACAAGAACGTGCTGGTCTGCGGCCCGCCCATCATGATCAAGTTCACGCTTCAGGCGCTCACCGGCCTGGGCTTCAAGAAGGAGCAGGTCTTTACCACGATGGAGCTGCGCATGAAGTGCGGCGTGGGCAAGTGCGGCCGCTGCAACATCGGTTCGAAGTACGTCTGCAAGGACGGCCCCGTTTTCCGGTTCGACAAGCTGGACGAGCTGACCGGCGAGTATTGATGGAGGAGAAAACAACATGGCAGATATGGTCAATGTTTTCCTGTTTGGTAAGAAATACGAGGTGCCTTCTGATCTGACGATCATGGAGGCCATGGAATACGCCGGCTATCAGCTGGTGCGCGGCTGCGGCTGCCGCAACGGCTTCTGCGGCGCTTGCGCGACGGTCTACCGCATCAAGGGCGACCGCGAGCTGAAGGCCTGCCTGGCCTGCTCCACCAAGGTGCAGGACAATATGTACGTGGCGACGCTGCCCTTCTTCCCGCTCATCAAGGAGCCTTTCGACATCGAGAAGGTCAAGCCCGAGCAGAAGATCATGATGCAGCTCTATCCCGAAATCTATTCCTGCGTGGGCTGCAACGCCTGTACCAAGTCCTGTTCTCAGGGCCTGAACGTCATGCAGTATATCGCCTATGCGCAGCGCGGCGATTTCAAGAAGTGCGCCGAGCTGAGCTTTGACTGCGTGATGTGCGGCATCTGTTCCTCCCGCTGCCCCGCCGGCATCTCCCACCCGCAGGTGGCCATGCTGGCCCGCCGCCTGAACGGTAAGTACATCGCGCCCGAGGCCAAGCATCTGACCGAGCGCGTGAAGGAGATTCAGGACGGCCTCTGCTCTCAGGCGATGGAAGCCATCATGGACAAGTCCATCGACGAGCTGAAGGAACTCTACAACAACCGCGACATTGAAAAGTAAGGAGGGGCAGAGCCATGATTTTCACTCAGGAAATGCTTGAGTCCATGAAGAAGGTCGAGGCTGCTCGCGAGGCCAACATCGCCTACGAGCCCCGTCGCATGACCGCCGACGAAAAGGACGCCCTGCTGGAGCAGTATCATCCCGATTACAGCAAGAAGGGCTTCGGCACGATCGACGTCGGCCCCAACAAGGGCGAAAAAGCCCCGCTCGAGCTGCTGGATATGCTCGAGGCCAACAGCCGCGTTTACGGCAAGGACATCGATCTCACCCATCCGGATTATGATACCGACGTGCTGATCATCGGCGGCGGCGGCGCGGGCGCTTCCGCGGCCATCGAGGCCGACAAGGCCGGCGTGAAGGCCATGATCGTGACCAAGCTGCGCATCGGCGACGCCAACACCATGATGGCCGAGGGCGGCATTCAGGCGGCCGACAAGCCCAACGATTCGCCCGCCCAGCACTATCTGGACGTCATGGGCGGCGGCCACTATTGCAACGTGCCCGAGCTGGTTCGCAAGCTGGTTATGGACGCGCCGGAAGCCATCAAGTGGCTCAACGAGCTGGGCGTGGAATTCGACAAGGCGGCCGACGGCACCATGATCACCACCCACGGCGGCGGAACCAGCCGCAAGCGCATGCACGCCGCCGCCGACTACTCCGGCGCGGAGATCATGCGCACCCTGCGCGACGAAGTGATCAACCGCAGCATCCCCGTGATTGATTTCACCGCCGCGATCGAAATCATCAAGGACGAGAACGGCCACGCGGCCGGCGCTGTCCTGATGAACATGGAGACCAGGGAGATCCTGATCGCGCGCGCCAAGACCGTCATCATCGCCACCGGCGGCGCGGGCCGCATGCACTATCAGGGCTTCCCGACCTCGAACCACTACGGCGCGACGGCCGACGGTCTGGTGCTGGGCTACCGCGCGGGCGCGAAGCTGCTGTATCAGGATACGCTGCAGTATCATCCCACCGGCGTGGCCTTCCCGGCGCAGATCTACGGCGCGCTGGTGACTGAGAAGGTGCGCTCCATGGGCGCGAAGCTGGTCAACAGCGAGGGCGAGGTCTATGTGCATCCGCTGGAGACCCGCGACGTGAACGCCGCCGCGCTGATCCGCGAGTGCTCCGATCACGGCAAGGGCGTGAACATCCCCGGCGGCGGAAAGGCCGTCTGGCTGGACACCCCCATGATCGACATGATCCATGGCAAGGGCACGCTGGAGAAGCGCCTGCCGGCCATGCTGCGCATGTACCTGAAGTTCGGCATCGATATGCGTGAAACCCCCATTCTGGTCTACCCGACGCTGCACTACCAGAACGGCGGATTGCAGATCAACGACAAGTGCGAAACCGCCGTTGAGAATCTGTACGCTGCGGGCGAGGTTTCCGGCGGCGTGCATGGCCGCAACCGCCTGATGGGCAACAGCCTGCTGGATGTCATCGTCTTTGGCCGCAACGCTGGTCAGCAGGCGGCCGCCAAGGCCAAGACCGTCGAGTCCGTGGGCGCGCTGACCCTCAAGCACGTCGACGCGTTCGAGAAGGAACTGGCCGACGCGGGCGTGCATTCCGACAAGGTGTCGCCCAAGCTGCTGCCCAACTATGCGCGCGGCCGCGAGTGCATCTGATGAGGTTCTTTGTCTGCGGCGCGAGGCGTGAGCTTTGCGCCGCAGGCTGATCGCTTTTTGCCGGCCGGCTCTGGAGCTGAAAAAGGCAGGAGCCGGCCGGCGCTGTTTTTCTATCCCCGCCGTGGAGCGGGGGAGAGGGCGGCGCTCTTTCGTCAGGACGGCGCGATCCGATCTGACGAAAGGGCATCGCACGGGGAGTCTGTTCGGAAAGGAAGCGAGAATCATGTCGATCAATCGATCAGAGCTGAACGCGGCGATTCCGCAGCCCGCCATGGAGCGCCTGCCGCTGTATCTCAACTATCTGAAGATGCGCCTTGCGGAAGGCTGCGAGCAGATTTCCTCGGCCATGATCGCGCAGGATCTCCGGCTGACCGGCATACAGGTGCGCAAGGATCTGGCCTATGTGTCCAGCGGCCGTCCGCGCACGGGGCGCAATGTGGCCGCGCTGATCGCCTGTCTGGAGGAAGCGCTGGGCTACAGGACGGAAAAGCGCGTCGTGCTGGCCGGCGCGGGACGGCTGGGTCAGGCGCTCATGTCCTACGACGGCTTTGCGCACTGCGGTTTCCGCATGGTGGCCGCCTTCGATGCGGACGAGCACCGCATCGGCATGGCGATCAACGGCTGTCTGGTGTATCCGTCCGAGTCGATCGCCGCGCAGACGAGGAGCGTGGGCGCGGATTACGGCATCATCGCCGTGCCCGCCGCGCAGGCGCAGGCCGTGTGCGACAAGCTGGTCGAGGGCGGCGTGCGCGCGATACTGTGCTTCGCGCCGGTTAATCTGAATGTGCCCAGACGCGTCGTCGTGCGTAATATGGACATCGCGGCCTCGCTGCTGCTGCTCTCCAACAGCCTGACGCAGGCCGAGACCGGGCGCGAGGATGACGAATACGAGTAAAATTCATAGAATAGAGGAACGTCGGAAGGCATAACGCCGGAGGACGTTCTTTTTTTCATGCCATCACCGCCGGACAAAAGGCAATTTAAGCCGGCAGAATTTCAGGCCGCCCCGCATTTTGACATAACTGGATATACAAAATCATATAATGCTTACGCGCGGCGAGCGTAACAGACGACTGTCCGGCGATTTGCTTCGGATGTCTGTCCCGTGCAAAAAGCGCGGCGCACGGCGGCAAAACAACCGGAGAACGCCGTAAAATCTTTCAAATGTTAATTTTATACATATTGCTCATGGCAAACGCGAAAATGAAAGCGCTGCTATTCGACTCATGCACTTTATACCTCCCAAACGTTCATAATGCTCGAAAACAGGCGCGGACGGCGCATAAAAATGAAATGCGCCAATTTGCGTGATGCAATTGTTAAATGGACCAGCTCTCGTAACTGAAACCGCGTATTTTAAAGAATTTTGCGGTTAAACTTGACAAACTGAATATGACTGGTATATACTTCACGATATAGACGCGGAAGCGCGTTGCACAGTCACGGGCGTGAATAAATGTTGAGGAGGACTATCATGGCGCATTTGAGTGAAGCGGCGGCGGCAAAAATCTGCGAGATCTGCGATCGCTATGCCGAGGAAACGACTCCCCTGATGATGATTTTGAGCGACATCCAGAAGGAATACGGCTATATTCCGCTGGAGGTGCAGGAGCTTGTCTCCCAGAAAACCGGCATCAGCGTCGCGGAAATCTACGGCGTGGTGACCTTCTATTCGTTCTTCTCCCTCCGGCCGAAGGGAAAATACATCATCGGCTGCTGCCTGGGCACGGCCTGCTATGTCAAGGGCGCTCAGAAAGTTATCGACAAATTCAGCGAGATCCTGGGCATCAAGCCCGGCGAGAGCACCGAGGACGGCCTGTTCACCATCGACGCGCTGCGCTGCATCGGCGCGTGCGGCATCGCGCCCGCTGTGTCGATCAACGGCAAAGTCTATCCCAAGGTTCAGGTCAGCGCGGTTCCCGGCATCATTGAGGAGCTTCGCCAGCAGGGAGGTATGTAATCATGATTAAAAGCTTTGAAGAGCTCTCCGCGATTCAGGAGTCCTGTTCCGCCCGTCTGGCCGGCAAGTTCAGGGGCGAGGGCGGCAAGCGCGCCATCGTGCTGTGCGGCGGCACCGGCTGCCTGTCCTCCAATTCCGCCGAGATTCGCGAAAAATTCAGCAAAATCATCGAGGAAAAGGGCCTTTCCGACAAGGTGACCGTCAATCAGGTCGGCTGCTTCGGCTTCTGCTCACAGGGCCCGTTCGTGAAGATCTATCCCGAGGACACGCTCTACCGCATGGTGCATCTGGACGACGTTGAAGAAATCATCGAAAAGGACATCATCGGCGGCGAGGTCGTCGAGCATCTTTTGTACGTCGATCCCGCGACCGAGCAGAAGGTCGCCAAGCAGGACGACATCACCTTCTACAAAAAGCAGGTTCGCATCGCGCTGCACGGCTGCGGCTCGATCAACCCCGAGGACATCAACGAGGCGCTGGGCGACGGCGCTTTCCAGGGACTGGCCAGGGCGCTCAAGATGGATCGCGCCGACGTGATCAAGGAGATCCTTGATTCCGGCCTGCGCGGACGCGGCGGCGGCGGCTTCCCGACCGGCCGTAAGTGGCAGTTCGCCTACGCGCAGCCCGACGGCGAGAAGTATGTGGTCTGCAACGGCGACGAGGGCGATCCCGGCGCGTTCATGGATCGCTCCATCCTCGAGGGCAACCCGCTGGCCGTCATCGAGGGCATGGTCATCGCCGGCTACGCCATCGGCGCGCAGAACGGCTATTTCTACGTCCGCGCCGAGTATCCCATTGCGGTGAATCGCCTGAAGATCGCCATCCGTCAGGCCGAGGAAATCGGCCTTCTGGGCGACAACATTCTGGGCACGGATTTCTCCTTCCGCGCGCACATCCGCCTGGGCGCGGGCGCGTTCGTCTGCGGCGAGGAAACCGCTCTGCTCAACTCCATTCAGGGCCAGCGCGGTATGCCGCGGCCCCGCCCGCCGTTCCCGGCCGTCAAGGGTCTGTGGGACTGCCCGACCATCGTCAACAACGTCGAGACGCTGGCCTGCGTGCCCTATATCATGCGCAAGGGCAAGGACGAATTCACCCGCTACGGCACCGAACGCTCCAAGGGCACCAAGGTGTTCGCGCTGGGCGGCAAGATCAACAACGTCGGCCTGGTCGAAGTGCCCATGGGCACCACGCTGCGCGAGCTGATCTACGACATCGGCGGCGGCATTCCCGGCGACAAGGAATTCAAGGCCATCCAGACCGGCGGCCCCTCCGGCGGCTGCCTGACCGCGAAGGATCTGGACACGCCTATCGACTTTGACAACCTCGTGGCCAAGGGCTCGATGATGGGCTCCGGCGGCGCGATCGTCATGGACGAGGACAACTGTATGGTCGACGTCGCGAAGTTCTATATGGAGTTCATCTGCGACGAATCCTGCGGCAAGTGTTCCCCCTGCCGCATCGGCACCAAGCGCATGCTCGAGTATCTGACCAAGATCACCACCGGCAAGGCCGACATGGAGGATCTCAAGCAGCTCGAGGAGCTGGCCGCCACCATCAAGGCCGGCTCGCTGTGCGCGCTGGGTCAGACCGCGGCCAATCCGGTTCTGTCCACGCTCGCCTCCTTCCGCGACGAATACAAGGCGCACATTATCGACAAGAACTGCCCGGCGCACGTCTGCAAGAAGCTGATGAAGTACGAGATCAATCCCGACAAGTGCAAGCGCTGCTCGCTCTGCGCGCGCCAGTGCCCGGTCGGCGCGATCACCGGCAAGGTTCGCGAGGTTCCGTTCGTCATCGATCAGGAGAAGTGCATCAAGTGCGGAGCCTGCATTTCCTCCTGTAAGTTCGGCGCCATCGAGAAGAAGTGAGGGGAGAATAAACATGGCGAATGTGAATATAAAAATCGAAGGGATTCCCTATGAGGTTGAGGCGGGAATGACCATTCTCGAAGCGGCCAGAGCGTGCGGCTATGAAATTCCCTCCCTCTGCGCGTTCAATCACGGCGAGTGCAACCGCGGTTCCTGCCGCGTCTGTCTGGTCGAGGCCACCGGCGCGCGCGGCCTGGTCGCGTCCTGCGTCTATCCCGTAAACGAAGGCATGGAGATCACCATCTCCTCGCCTAAGGCCACCGCCGCCCGCCGCGCTTCCGTGGAGCTGTTGCTGAGCAACCACTCGATGAAGTGCCAGCAGTGCGACAAGAACGAAAAGTGCGAGCTGCTCCACGTCGCCCGTCTGACCGGCGCGCGCGAGGATATGTTCGAGGGCAGCCAGACCCCCGTGACCTATGACGACCTGTCGCCCTCCATCGTGCGCGATACGTCGAAGTGCGTGCTGTGCGGCCGCTGCGTCGCCCGCTGCCAGAATGCCCACGGCAACGGCATACTGGGCTTTGAAAACCGCGGCTTCAGGACGATCGTCGGCCCGGCCGAGAACCGCTCCTTCGTCGATTCTCCCTGCATCATGTGCGGCCAGTGCGTCAGCGTCTGCCCGACCGGCGCGCTGATGGAGAAGAGCGAAATCTCCAAGGTGGACGACGCGTTCCGCGCCGGCAAGTATGTCGTCGTGCAGACCGCGCCCGCCGTCCGCGCCGCGCTGGGCGAGGAATTCGGCATGAAGATCGGCACGCCCGTGACCGGCAAGATGGTCGCCGCGCTGCGCCGTCTGGGCTTCAAGAAGGTGTTTGATACCGATTACGCGGCCGACCTCACCATCATGGAGGAGGCCACCGAGCTGCTGGGGCGTATCAAGAACGGCGGCGAGCTGCCGATGATCACCTCCTGCTCGCCCGGCTGGGTCAACTATGCCGAGTATTACTATGGAGACTGCCTGGGCCATATCTCCAGCTGCAAGTCCCCGCACGAGATGCAGGGCGCGATCCTCAAGCACTTCTATGCCGACAAGATCGGCGTGGATCCCGAAGATATGTTCGTTGTCTCGATCATGCCCTGCACCGCCAAGAAGTTTGAAAAGGAGCGCGAGCAGCTGGTCACCCGCGGCCTGAAGGACGTGGACGCCGTGTTGACCACGCGCGAGCTGGGCCGCCTGATCAAGCGCAGCGGCATTCAGTTCACCCGCCTGCCCGACGAGGATTTCGACCGCGACATCGTGGGCGATTACACGGGCGCGGGCGTTATCTTCGGCGTGACCGGCGGCGTTATGGAGGCAGCGCTGCGCACCGCCGCCTATGTGCTGACCGGCAAGGAGCACGAGGGCGTGAAGTTCGAGGAAGTGCGCGGCTTCGACGGGATCAAGGAAGCCAGCTTCGATCTGAACGGCATGACGCTCAATGTCGCCGTGGCGCACGGCATGAAGAACGCCAAGGTGCTGCTGGACGACATCCGCGCCGGCAAGAGCAAGTATCACTTCATCGAGATCATGGGCTGCCCCGGCGGCTGCATCAACGGCGGCGGCCAGCCGTATGTCCGCGAGTGCTTCCTGCCCGACGAGGAGCCGGACATCATGGACACCTATAAGGCAAAGAGAGCGCAGGCGCTCTACAGCGAGGACGAGCGGCAGACGCTGCGCCAGTCCCACAACAATCCCCAGATCAAGGCGCTCTACGACGAGTTCCTGGGCGAGCCGAACTCCCATCTGGCGCACGAGCTGCTGCACACCAGCTATGCCGCGCGCGTTCCCTTCGGCAGGTAATATGATTTAAGCGTGAAAGCGGCAGTCGCACGGGCTGCCGCTTTTCGTGTGCGGGCGGGGAAGCGGCGGACACGGCGGAGAGGACAAGCGCGTCCGAAAGGAGTAATTTGCCGCTCGGGGCGCTCAAAAGCCGCGCCCGACCAAGGAATTATCACGTCTTTTTCTAAAAAATAATGCGCGGC